>NZ_JAINFN010000001.1:0-925721 GCF_026130245.1 Pantoea sp. JK | reverse complement strand
ATGGCGATGGCGGGAAGCTTCGTGCTGCCAACCCGGCGGACGAGACATTATCCGCGAGCGGTGAAAAAGAAGCCGAAACGCTATGCGTTCCGGCATGATTAAGTCTTAACTGACGAGCATTACGCCATTCATGGCGACCTTTTTTATTACGCGTACTTCACCGTAATCGACGCACTGGCCAGCGCATGGAAATGCACGTTAAAGCCTACCATTGCACCGCTCGCGCCTTCGTCTACCTCAATCTTATCCGTATCCAGCGCATGCACCGTAAAGATGTAGCGATGGGATTCGCCCTGCGGTGGCGCTGCGCCGCCATAGCCGGTTTGGCCAAAATCGGTGCGCGTCTGAATGGCGCTCTCCGGCAGTTCTGCCACGCCGGAACCGGCACCTTGCGGCAACTCGGTGACTTCTGCCGGAATGTTCGCTACCACCCAATGCCACCAGCCGGAACCGGTTGGTGCGTCGGGATCGTAGCAGGTGACCACAAAGCTTTTGGTGCCCGCCGGCACATCATCCCACGCCAGATGCGGTGACAAATTGTCGCCCTGGTAACCCATGCCGTTGAAAACGTGTCGCTCTGGCATTTTATCGCCGTCGTTAAAATCCTGGCTAACTACGCGCATGATCGCTCCTTATTGGTTGTGCAGTGCCCTCAATCATGGTGGAAATGCGCCGCAACATCCAGTGCCGCACCGACCGCTTGCGTCAGTTTCGTCAGTTCGGCGGCAGAAATCAGATAAGGTGGCATCAGGTAGATCAATCGCCCAAACGGACGAATCCACACGCCGCGCTCCACGAAGAAGTGCTGCAATGCCGCCATGTTCACTGGCTGATGGGTTTCGATCACGCCAATCGCGCCCAGCACGCGCGCGTCGGCCACCGCGTGATGACCGCGCAGCGGCAGCAGCTCGGCACGCAGCTGCTGTTCAATCTGTGCCACTTGCCACTGCCAATGCCCTTCATTCACCATTTTCAGACTTTCCACCGCTACCGCGCAGGCCAGCGGATTGCCCATAAAGGTGGGGCCGTGCATAAAGCAGCCCGCTGCGCTGCGGCTGATGGTATCCGCGACTTCGCGCGTGGTCAGCGTGGCGGAGAGCGTCATGGTGCCGCCGGTCAGCGCTTTGCCGAGGCAGAGAATGTCTGGCGTGATGCCCGCATGGTCACAGGCAAAAAGTTTGCCGCTGCGGCCAAATCCGGTGGCGATCTCATCGGCAATCAGCAGCAAACCGTAGCGATCGCACAGCTCGCGTACCTGCTGCAGATAGCGCGGATGGTAGAAACGCATGCCGCCCGCGCCTTGCACAATCGGCTCAAGAATCACCGCCGCAATCTCGCGATGGTGGATCTCGGCCAGTTGCGCGAAATCGGCGAAATCCGCCTCATTCCACGCATCATCGAAAGCGCACTGCGGCGCGTGGGCGAACAGATGTTCCGGCAAATAACCGCGCCACAGGCTGTGCATCGAATTTTCCGGGTCGCATACCGACATCGCGGCAAAGGTATCGCCGTGATAACCGCGCTTCAGCGTGAGGAATTTCTGTCGCGTTTGGTTGCGTCCCAGCCAGTATTGCAACGCCATTTTCATCGACACTTCTACGGCGATCGAACCTGAATCGGCGAGGAACACGCACTCCAGCGCGTCAGGTGTCATGGCAACCAGCTGGCGACTCAGCTCCACCGCCGCCGGATGGGTAATGCCGCCAAACATCACATGCGACATCTGCGTCATTTGCTGCTGCAGCGCCTGATTGAGGCGCGGGTGGTTATAGCCGTGGATCGCCGCCCACCACGACGACATGCCGTCCACCAGTTCACGTCCATCGGCCAGCTGCAGCTGGCAGCCGTGCGCCGCGACAACCGGATAACAGGGCAGGGGATCGCGCATCGACGTGTAAGGATGCCAGATATGCTGGCGGTCAAAGTTGAGGTCGTCCTGAGTGAACATGCGAGTTGTAAACCATTTTAAAAAGATTTAGTTTACAAGTATAACCACGTTAATCGTCGGGATGAACCCCCTTTTTCTGGAGTAAGCAATGGCAAACCGCTGGACACTGACACAAGCTCAGGCACTGTTCGATAAACCTTTCCTTGAGTTGATGTTTGAAGCGCAGCAAGTGCATCGTCAACATTTCGATCCACGCCAGGTGCAGGTCAGCACGCTGCTATCGATCAAAACCGGCGCCTGTCCGGAAGACTGTAAATACTGTCCGCAGAGCGCACGCTACAAAACCGGTCTGGAATCAGAACGTCTGATGGAAGTGGATGCGGTGCTGGAATCGGCGCGCAAAGCCAAAGCGGCGGGATCGAGCCGCTTCTGCATGGGCGCGGCTTGGAAAAATCCGCACGAGCGCGACATGCCGTACTTGCAGCAAATGGTGCAGGGCGTGAAAGCGATGGGCATGGAAACCTGCATGACGCTCGGCACGCTAGATGGCAGCCAGGCACAACGTCTCGCCGAAGCCGGGCTTGATTTCTACAACCACAACCTCGACACCTCGCCAGAGTTTTACGGCAACATCATTACCACGCGCAGCTACCAGGAACGTCTGGATACGCTGGATAAAGTGCGCGGCGCGGGCATCAAAGTATGTTCCGGCGGCATCGTGGGTCTGGGTGAAACGGTGAAGGATCGCGCGGGCTTGCTGGTGCAACTGGCGAATCTGCCAACGCCACCCGAGAGCGTACCGATCAACATGCTGGTGAAGGTCAAGGGCACGCCGCTGGCCGATAACGACGACGTGGAACCGTTCGACTTCATCCGCACCATCGCGGTGGCGCGCATCATGATGCCATCCTCGCACGTGCGCCTTTCAGCCGGTCGCGAGCAGATGAGCGAGCAAACGCAGGCAATGTGCTTTATGGCCGGTGCAAACTCAATCTTCTACGGCTGCAAGCTGCTCACCACGCCAAACCCGGAAGAGGATAAAGATCTGATTCTGTTCCGCAAACTGGGCCTGAATCCGGAGCATACCGCGACAACCGCCGGTGACAACGAGCAGCAGTATCAGCTCAGCGAGCAGCTGCTGCACGCGGATACCGAGCAGTTCTATAACGCGGCTGTGTAAATGGGCTGGTCACAACGTATTGATGAGGCGCTGGCGGCGCGGCGCGCCGCGGATGGCTGGCGGCTGCGGCGTCCCGTTGAGAACAACAGCGTGCGGGAAATTACGCTCGAAGGGCAGCGTTATCGCCACTTCTCCAGCAATGACTATCTCGGCTTGAGTCAGCATCCGGCGGTGATCGCTGCCTGGCAGCAGGGCGCGGCCGAGACGGGCGCGGGTGCGGGCGCATCCGGTCATGTCACCGGCTACAGCCGCCATCATGCGCAGCTCGAAGCGGAGCTGGCGGACTGGCTGGGCTATTCGCGCGCGCTGCTGTTCATTTCGGGATTTGCCGCCAATCAGGCGGTGATCCATCTGCTGGCGGAAAAGCAGGATCGCATCTTCGCCGATAAGCTAGCGCATGCTTCACTGCTGGATGCCGCTAGCCACAGCCCCGCCAGCCTGCGTCGTTTTGCCCACAATCAGCCGGAAAGTCTGGCGAAGCTGCTGGCAACGCCGTCGGATGGCGGCACGCTGGTGGTGACCGAAGGCGTGTTCAGCATGGATGGCGACAGCGCACCGCTGGCCGAGATTGCTGAACAGACGCGGCGCGGCAACGGCTGGCTGCTGGTGGATGATGCGCACGGCATTGGCGTCACTGGTGCGCAAGGGCGCGGCAGCTGCTGGCAGCAGCAGGTCAAACCGGAACTGCTGATTGTCACCTTCGGCAAAGGGTTTGGCGTCAGCGGCGCGGCGCTGCTGTGCGATGACGCCACTGCCGATTACGTCGAGCAGTTTTCACGCCATCTGATCTACTCCACCGCGATGCCACCGGCGCAGTGCTACGCGTTGCTGGCGGCACTGCGGCAGATTCAACAAGGCGATGCGCTGCGTGAAAAACTGCACAGCCACATCGCGCGTTTCCGTGCGGGCGCCGCCGATTTGCCATGGCAATTAGGTGCCTCTGCAAGCGCCATCCAACCGCTGATCGTCGGTGAAAACAGCGCGGCGCTGGCGTTGTCGCAGCGGCTGGCGCAGGCCGGCTGCTGGGTCAGCGCCATTCGTCCACCGACCGTGCCGCCGGGCACCGCGCGGCTACGCATCACGCTCACCGCTGCGCATCATACCGATGATATTGATCGTCTGCTGGAGGCGCTGTATGACGTTGCAGGTTAACAAGCAGGCCGTGGCAAACGCCTTTGGTCGTGCGGCTGCGCATTACGAGCAGCACGCGCAGTTACAGCGGCTGAGCGGTGATGCGCTGCTGGCGCTGGCGCCCGCCGGTTTTGGCCCGCACCTGCTGGATGCTGGTTGCGGCACCGGCTGGTATAGCCGCTATTGGCGCGATCGCGGGCGCACGCTGACGGCGCTTGATCTGTCGCCCAACATGTTGCAAACCGCGCGCGATCAGCAATCGGCGCAGCACTATCTGCTGGGCGATATTGATGCGGTGCCGCTACCAGATGCCAGCGTTGACGGCGTGTGGAGCAATCTGGCGGTGCAGTGGAGCAGCGACTTGCACACCGCGCTGCTGCAGTTTTTACGCGTCACGCGGCCAGGCGGCACGGTGCTGTTTTCCACGCTGCTCGACGGATCGCTGCACGAAGTGCATCTCGCGTGGGCAAAACTGGATGGTCGTCAGCACGCCAATCGTTTCCTTAGCGCCGCGCAGTTTGACACGGCCACCGCGACGCTGCCGATCGCTAAGCAGCAGCAGGTTATCACGCTGCATTTTCCCAGTGCGCTCAGCGCCATGCGCTCGCTGAAAGGCATTGGTGCCACGCATTTGCACGACGGACGCGGCTCCAGCGTACTGACGCGCGCTCAGCTGGCACAACTTGAGCAGCACTGGCCGCAGGACGAGGCGGGTTATCGCCTGAGTTATCACCTGATGTATGGAGTTTTAAGCAAATGACACGCTGGTTTATTACCGGAACCGATACCGAAGTGGGCAAAACAGTGGCCAGCGGCGCGCTGCTGCAGGCGGCGAGCGCCGCCGGTTTACGCACCGCAGGCTACAAGCCGGTGGCTTCCGGCTGCGAGATCACGCCGCAAGGCATCCGCAACAGCGACGCGCTGGCGTTACAGCGCTACAGCAGCTTGCCGTTAAGCTATGAGCAGGTGAACCCGCTGGCGTTTGTTGAGCCGACCTCGCCGCATATCATTAGCGCGGAAGAGGGCAGACCGATCACGTTTGCCACGCTGTCAGCGGGTTTGCGCGCGCTGGAGCAGCAGGCGGAATGGGTGCTAGTTGAAGGCGCAGGCGGATGGTTTACGCCGCTGTCGGAAACGCAAACGTACGCCGATTGGGTGGAAGCCGAGCAGTTGCCGGTAATTCTGGTGGTGGGCGTGAAACTGGGCTGCATCAACCATGCGATGCTCACCGCCGAAGCGGTTAAAGCGCGCGGATTGCGCCTTGCGGGCTGGATTGCCAATGATATTCAACCGCCCGGCAAACGCCATCAGGAGTATATGGCCACGCTGCGTCAGCGCATTGATGCGCCGTTCCTTGGTGAGATTCCGCACCTTAGCGATGAGGCCGAGCAGGCCAAATGTGGGCGTTATTTGAGGTTGCCGCAATAAATAACCCAGGTCGCCATTCATGGCGACCTGGCTACATCGTCACGTCGCGGTCAGCCACTTATTCACCGTCAAATCATCCAGCTGCGCCACTTTGCCATGCGCCACGTTACGTCCACGATGCAGCAGCAGGAAATAATCGGCGACGCGGCGCACAAACGACACGTGCTGCTCCAGCAGCAGAATGGTTAAACCATACTCACGGTTTAGCCGACGAATCAGATTGCCCATCTCCTCTTCCAGCCACGGCGACATCCCTTCCGTTGGCTCATCCAGAATCACCAGCTTGGGCTGCAGCACCAGCGCGCGCGCCAGGGCCAAATGTTGCTGTTGCTCCATTGGCAACTCGCCGCTGCGCTGATGGCGCAATGAATAGAGCGCTGGAAACAGGTCAAACACCATTTCCGGAATGGCGCGGCTACGACCGTCCTGCGCCGCCATCAGGGCGATCAGCAGGTTATCCTCCACGCTCATCTGCGAGAAAATATGCCGTCCTTGCGGCACGTAACCAATGCCGGTGCGCGCGCGCAGCTCGGCCGGTTGCAGCAGCAAATCTTCCGGCGGCGCGCCATCTTCCTGCCAGGTCATTGAGCCGCTGTTAATCGGCAGGCGGCCCATAATGCAGTTCACCAACGTGGTTTTGCCCATGCCGGGGCTGCCCAGCACACCGGTGCAGGTGCCCGGCGGCAGATCGAGATCCACATCCCACAGAATGTGATTTTGACCGTAAAACTGATTCACCGAACGTAAACTCAGCATCTGACATCCTCCTTCCAGATTATTAGCCTGAATGCTCCCGCTCTGTGTCGTCTGGCATACAGTCGTGCACGATTGATGGACACCGCTGTCGTCGGCAAGCGCCGATATGGACTCGTCACTCCATATAGTAAACACTGCAATTCCCAGGCCAGGTTAGGAATTCAGGCCGTTCTGCGTCGCAAACCTGACAAATCAACCGCTAAAAGTTGAGAAATACTTAACAATTGCCGGCGGTGATAAATGAGCTGCACTTTGACGGTGCTAACGGCTTAACGTTTCTGGTGCATTTGATCGTTCGTAAGGCAATAACCGGGGAAATAAATGGACTAAAGGCTGGCTTTTCTCCAGGTAAGGAGAGGTAAACCGGGAAAAAGAAGGGTTAATGCGACACGCAGGAGGAGAAAAATAAATGCGAAAAAATTTTTTTTCGCGCTTAAGAATGGGCGGGAGAAAATTATACACAGCCGATGGGCTCGGGGCTGGATTCACTTATCCACCATTACTGTGGATAACCTTGTGCATTAGCGACTGAAAACCGTGTGCAAGCGAGTAAATTCGCGGCCTTCATACATTATGATGAGAAACTGGGCTTTTGAGTCAATGTCAGTAAAAACAGTAGGTTAGTTAAAATCAAGCATGCGAATTATCTGGCTTGTCATCGGACTGCAATTTAATGACACTCTATTGACAAATGTTAAAAGCGTCCTCCGCTTGGGGATAACATTGCGCAACAAGCGCTTGCTGGCTGCCGCTTAAATTGCACTGAAGAAAATCCGCTTTAGATTCCATTATCGTGCAAGGTTACTGTAATTATGTCCAGTATTTTTTTCTGGCAAATTCGCCATAGCAGAGTAGAATTAGCAGCCTGCCCGCCGACTTCATCTGCTGGAACCGCTAAAACATGAGCAAAGTCTTTAAACTCAACTCCGCTTTCAAGCCTTCAGGCGATCAACCTGAGGCGATTCGCCGTCTCGAAGAGGGGCTGGAAGATGGACTCGCGCATCAAACGCTGTTGGGCGTGACGGGCTCTGGTAAAACGTTTACCGTGGCGAACGTGATTGCCGACCTTAACCGCCCGACCATGGTGCTGGCACCGAACAAAACCCTGGCGGCGCAGCTCTACGGCGAGATGAAAGAGTTTTTCCCGGATAACGCAGTGGAGTTTTTCGTCTCTTATTACGATTACTACCAGCCTGAAGCCTATGTGCCGAGTTCTGATACCTTTATCGAGAAAGATGCCTCGGTGAATGAGCACATTGAGCAGATGCGTCTGTCGGCGACCAAAGCGCTGCTGGAGCGTCGTGATGTGATTGTGGTGGCATCTGTTTCGGCGATCTACGGTCTGGGCGATCCCGATCTCTACCTGAAAATGATGCTGCACCTGACGCGCGGCATGATTATCGATCAGCGCAGCATTCTGCGTCGCCTGGCGGAACTGCAATATACCCGCAACGATCAAGCCTTCCAGCGCGGCACCTTCCGCGTGCGCGGCGAAGTGATCGATGTATTCCCGGCCGAATCGGACGACATTGCGCTGCGTATTGAACTGTTTGATGAAGAAGTTGAGCGGCTGTCGCTGTTTGATCCGCTCACCGGGCAAATTGATTCGGTGATTCCGCGCTTTACCGTCTATCCAAAAACGCACTACGTGACGCCGCGTGAGCGCATTCTTAAGGCGATGGAAGAGATCAAAGATGAGCTGGTGATCCGCCGCAAAGTGCTGCTGGAGAACAACAAGCTGCTTGAAGAGCAGCGTATTTCTCAGCGTACGCAGTTCGATCTCGAAATGATGAACGAGTTGGGTTACTGCTCCGGCATCGAAAACTACTCACGCTATCTCTCCGGGCGCGGACCGGGCGAGCCGCCGCCGACTTTGTTTGACTATTTACCGGCGGATGGTTTGCTGGTGGTCGACGAATCGCACGTTACTATTCCGCAGATTGGCGGCATGTATCGTGGTGACCGCGCGCGTAAAGAGACGCTAGTGGAATACGGCTTCCGCCTGCCGTCGGCGCTGGATAACCGCCCGATGAAGTTTGAAGAGTTTGAAGCGGCCGCGCCGCAAACCATTTATGTGTCGGCCACGCCGGGCAATTACGAGCTGGAAAAATCGGGCAGCGAAGTGATTGATCAGCTGGTGCGCCCAACTGGCCTGCTGGATCCGGTGCTGGAAGTGCGTCCGGTGGCGACGCAGGTTGACGATTTGCTGTCGGAAATCCGCAAGCGTGTCGAAATCAACGAGCGCGTGCTGGTGACGGTACTGACCAAGCGTATGGCGGAAGATCTCACCGAATACCTTGTGGAGCACGGCGAGAAGGTGCGCTATCTGCACTCGGATATTGATACCGTAGAACGTATGGAGATCATCCGCGATTTACGCCTCGGCGAATTTGATGTGCTGGTCGGCATCAACTTGCTGCGAGAAGGTCTGGATATGCCAGAAGTATCGCTGGTGGCGATTCTCGATGCCGATAAAGAGGGCTTCCTGCGTTCCGAGCGTTCGCTGATTCAGACCATTGGCCGCGCCGCGCGTAATATCAACGGCCGGGCGATTCTTTACGCTGACAAAATCACGCCGTCGATGGAGCGCGCGATGGGCGAAACCGAGCGCCGTCGCGAGAAGCAGCAAAAATACAACGAAGAGAACGGTATCGTGCCGCAAGGGCTCAACAAGAAGATCACCGATATTCTTGAGCTCGGCAAAAACGTGGTGAAAACGCGCGGCAAAGGCAAAACCGCGTCACGCACTGCGGCAGAAGCGGAAGCCAACTATATGGCGCTTACGCCGCAGGCGATGCAGAAGAAAATTCACGAGCTGGAAGGGCAGATGCAGCAACACGCGCAAAATCTGGAGTTCGAAGAAGCCGCCAGCGTGCGCGATCAGTTACATCAACTGCGTGAGCTGTTTATTGCGGCTTCGTGATGGTAGTAACCAGGTCGCCATAAATGGCGACCCTACACGGCCTGAATGGCGTGTTCCAGCGCGATGCGCAGCAGCTGGCGGTCGTGGCGATATTTGATGTCGGCGGCTTCCAGCGGTTCGCGAATGATTAAGCGCTCTTCCACGCCGCGAATATCGGCGGCTGGACTGACTACCACCGCATCAATCACCCGCTTGCCAATCGCTTTCTCCATGATCGCCAATTTATCGGCCACATTCAGGCTGGCTGCCGCCGGGCTCAGTTCGCGGCCCAGATTACCAATAAACACCATGGTGGCAGGTGTACGGCGCAGCGCGCGCGCCATATCTTCCATCAGCAGAATCGGCATCAGGCTGGTGTAAAAACTGCCGGGACCAATCAGAATCAAATCCGCTTCGCCTATCGCCTCAATCGCTTCGCGGGTCGGCAACACGTTGGGATGCAACATCAACTCTTCGGGCGGCTGCTTCATCTCATCAATCGCGGTTTCGCCGTACACCATGTTGCCTTCGCCATCCTGCGCCACCAGATCAACCGGCTGTTCCGACATCGGAATCAGAAACGCATCAACCTTAAGCAGATTGCGAATGATATTGATGGCTTCCAGCGGACGTACGCTTAGGTGATCGAGCGCCTTCAGCATCAGGTTGCCCAGGTTGTGGCCGGCCAGCTCGCCATTGCCGGTGAAGCGATACTCAAACATCGCGGTGGCGACGCTCGGCTCGGTGATCAGCTGATTGATGCAGTTGCGCATATCGCCCCACGCAATGCCGCCTTCCGAGCGGCGAATGCGGCCGGTGGATCCACCGTTATCGGTGGTGGTGACAATGCCGGTTAAGCGCGAGCCTAACGGTGCCAGCGCCGACATCACGCGGCCCAAACCGTGTCCGCCACCTAATGCCACTACGCGGTCCAAATCTGCCAGGGTTCGATTCATGTTTCTCCTTTGTCACTGACGTCCTCGCGTTGAGGCGTAGTTGAACTGATGTGCATCAATATCTGTGATGCATTTTACCGTATCCTGTCGCGAAAATGCGGTGAAAAATACGTTATACATCAAGATATATAGCGAAATTCACTGATGGATGCGAATCGTTAATCGCGCTACCATTCGTTTTAACCGTGTTGTCCATAATGACAACAAACTCCCAAGCCTGGTTTCCTAAGTCGTTAACGATATGGAAGGCAGGCCGCAGCCTTGAGCTGCCAGGGTGCAGAAAGAAATGACTGCATCTCCCGACTTTGGAAAGGTGTTCAGGTGCCACAATTTACAGATGCCTACGCGCGCAGCTTTTACTATCTGCGCCTGTCGGTCACGGATGTGTGTAACTTCCGTTGTACCTACTGCTTGCCGAATGGCTACAAGCCAAACGGTACGCACAATAAAAGTTTTCTCTCGCTGGATGAGATTCGTCGCGTGACGCGTGCCTTTGCGGCGGCGGGCACGGAAAAAGTGCGCCTGACGGGCGGCGAACCCTCCATGCGGCGTGATTTCACCGACATCATCGCTGCAGTGCGTGAAAACGCCGCCATTCGCCAAATCGCGATGACCACCAACGGTTATCGCCTGGCGCGTGACGTAGGTGCCTGGCGCGCTGCCGGTCTCACCCATATCAACGTCAGCGTCGATAGCCTCGACGCACGCCAGTTTCACGCCATTACCGGCCAGGACAAATTTGCAGAGGTGATGGCGGGAATCGACGCCGCCTTCGATGCCGGTTTCGAGAAAGTGAAAGTGAACAGCGTGCTGATGCGCGATGTGAACAGCCACAGTCTCAGCACCTTTCTTGAGTGGCTGCGCCTGCGACCGATTCAACTGCGCTTTATCGAACTGATGGAAACCGGCGAAGGCAGCGATCTGTTCCGCCGTCATCACATCTCCGGTGAAGTAATTCGCGATCAGCTGGTGATGCAAGGCTGGCAACGCCAGCCGCGCGGTCGCAGCGACGGCCCGGCGCAGGTGTTCCGTCATCCCGATTATCAGGGCGAAGTCGGCCTGATCATGCCGTACGAGAAAGATTTCTGTGCCAGCTGCAACCGCCTGCGCGTCTCGGCGCTGGGCAATCTGCATCTGTGCCTGTTCGGTGACGGCGGCGTGTCGCTGCGCGATCTGCTGGCCTCTGACGATCAGCAAGACGAGTTGCAGGCGCGCATTGCGCACAGCCTTGGACAGAAAAAGCAGACGCATTTTCTGCATCAGGGCAACACCGGCATCACGCAAAATCTCTCCTTTATTGGTGGCTAAACACAGGAGTTACGGCCATGGGTAAACCTTCCGGCGAATTTGTCGCCTTAAATGTGGCGGTGATGACCGTCTCGGATAGCCGCGATGCCAGCAATGACACATCGGGCGATTATCTGCGTGAAGCGCTGGCGGAAGCCGGGCATCAGGTGGTCGATCGCGCGCTGGTGCCGGATAACCGCTATCGCATTCGCGCCACGGTGTCGCGCTGGATCGCCAGCGACGATGTGCAAGTGGTGATCGTGAACGGCGGCACCGGTTTCAACAGCCAAAACAGCACGCCAGAAGCGTTGCTGCCGCTGCTGGACCGCGAAATCGAAGGCTTTGGCGAGCTGTTCCGCATGATCTCCTATGAAGAGATCGGCAGCTCAACGCTACAGTCGCGCGCGGTGGCCGGATTAGCCAATCAGACGCTGATTTTTGCCGTGCCGGGATCGACCAACGCCTGCCGCAGCGCCTGGGAACGCATTATTGAAGATCAGCTGGATGCACGTACGCGTCCGTGTAATTTCGTTTCACATTTGAAGAAGTTGTAAGCATGTCATCGTTAACTCATATCAATGCCGCTGGCGAAGCCCACATGGTGGATGTCTCTGGCAAAACCGAAACGGTGCGCGAAGCGCAGGCCGAAGCGCTGGTGCTGATGAGCGCCGAAACACTGCAGATGATTATTGACGGCAGCCATCACAAAGGTGACGTCTTCGCCACCGCGCGCATCGCCGGTATTCAGGCGGCAAAACGCACCTGGGAACTGATTCCGCTCTGTCATCCGCTGATGCTGAGCAAAGTGGAAGTCAGTTTGATTGCTGAACCCGAGCACAATCGCGTGCGCGTTACTTCGCTGTGTCGTCTGACCGGCAAAACTGGCGTCGAGATGGAAGCGTTGACGGCGGCCTCCGTCGCGGCGCTGACCATCTATGACATGTGCAAAGCGGTGCAAAAAGACATTGTCATCGACCAGCTGCGTTTGCTGACTAAAAGCGGCGGCAAGTCTGGCGATTTCAAGGCGGTGAGCCATGATTAAGGTGCTGTTTTTTGCTCAGGTGCGTGAGTTGACCGGCACCAGCTCACTGGATTTGGCTCCAGAATATGATGACGTCGCGACATTGCGCGCGGCATTAGCGGAGAAGGGCGAACGCTGGGCGCTGGCGCTGGAATCCGGCAAGCTGCTGGCGGCGGTTAACCAAACGCTGGTGCCAATGACGCATCCGCTACGTGCCGGTGATGAAGTGGCCTTTTTCCCGCCGGTGACCGGAGGCTGATGATGGAAACGCGGATTCGTGTCGGATCAGAACCTTTCAACGTCGGCGAGGAGTACGGAAAACTCGCCGCCCATGACAGCGATGGCGCGGTCGTCACCTTTACCGGCAAAGTGCGCAATCACAATCTCGGTACCAGCGTGGCGGCCTTGACGCTGGAGCACTATCCCGGCATGACGGAAAAAGCGCTGGCCGATATCGTTGAAGATGCGCGTCAACGCTGGGCGCTGCAGCAGGTCACGGTGATTCATCGCGTTGGCGAACTTTTCCCCGGCGATGAAATTGTGTTTGTGGGCGTCAGCAGCGCGCATCGGGGCAGCGCCTTCGCTGCCACTGAGTTCATCATGGATTACCTGAAAACCCGCGCACCGTTCTGGAAGCGTGAAGCCACCGCTGCAGGCGATCGCTGGGTCGATGCCCGCGACAGCGATCATCAGGCTGCTGAGCGCTGGAGCTAGCGCGCAAAATCCTCCGGCTCCGATAGCGGCAGGCCACTGAAAACGTTAAGGTACGGTTTTTGTTGGCGTCAGGGAGCAGGATGAACACGAGCAAGATGATGAAAGGCGCAGCATTGCTGGCTGCGCTGGTACTGGTTGGTTGTAGCACTAAAAAAGAGCCGCAGGTGCCAGCGCGTCAGCCCGCCGATGTGAAAAGCCAAATCCAGCAGTTGTTGCCCAGCGACGTGAAGCAAAAATCCGCTTGGGCCGACGACATCTATACCGCGTTCCGCGTGCAGCAAATCGATGCCAGCGTCAGCAACATCTGCGCGGTCATTGCCGTCACCGATCAGGAATCCAACTTCAGTGCTGATGCGGAAGTGCCGGGCTTGCCGAAAATCGCCTGGGGCGAAATCGATCGCCGCGCCGCCAAAGTGCACGTTCCGGCATTTCTGGTGCGCACCGCACTGTTAATCAAATCGCCGAACGGTGAAAGCTATGCCGCGCGTCTGGATAAAGTGCGCAGCGAGAAAGAGCTGAGCGCCATCTTTGATGATTTTATCGATATGGTGCCGATGGGGCAGAAGCTGTTTGGCAATCTTAACCCGATTCATACTGGCGGGCCGATGCAGGTCAGCATTGAGTTTGCGGAAGCGCACGCCAAAGGCTATCCGTATGCGGTTGACGGCTCGATTCGTCGAGAAGTCTTCACGCGTCGCGGTGGTATCTATTTCGGCACGCTGCATCTGCTTGGCTATCCGGCCGATTATAGCCAGCCGCTCTATCGCTTTGCCGACTTCAACGCCGGTTGGTACGCCAGCCGCAACGCGGCATTCCAGGCGGCGATTGCGCGCGCCAGCGGCATCAAGCTGGAACTTGATGGCGATTTGATTATGTATGGCAGCGAGCAGGCCAGCTCCACCGAATTGGCGGTGCGCAGCCTGAGCAAGCAGCTGGATATGAGCAATCGTGAAATCCGCCGCGATTTGGAGAAGGGCGACACTGAAGATTTTGCCAAAAGCACGCTGTGGAAGCAGACCTTTATTCTTGCCGATAAGATGGCCGGAAAACGTCTGCCGCGCGAAATGCTGCCGGGCATCAAGCTGGAGAGCCCGAAAATCACCCGCAATCTCACCACCGCGTGGTTTGCCCAGCGCGTTAATGGCCGCTATCAACAGTGCTTGACGCGCCGTTGACGCAAACGGGTGTACACTCCACACTTACAGAGTTTGTCTAACATTTAATGAGGCGCTTCATGGATCGATATCCACGTAATGATTCAATCGTGCAGCAGGCATCCACTTCGCTGCAGACCTACATGGCGCAGGTGTATGGCTGGATGACCTGTGGCTTGCTGCTCACCGCGTTTGTTTCGTGGTTTGCTGCCCGTACACCTGCAGTAATGGAATTGGTGTTTGCTAACCGTATCACTTTCTTTGGTCTGATCATCGCGCAACTGGCGCTGGTGTTTTTGCTGTCTGGCATGGTGCAACGCATGAGCGGCGCAGTGGCTACCGCGCTGTTTATGCTCTATTCGGCGCTAACCGGTCTGACAATGGCGAGTATTTTCCTCGTCTACACCTACTCATCGATTGCCAGCACCTTCTTTGTGACGGCCGGGATGTTCGGTGCCATGAGCTTCTACGGTTACACCACCAAGCGCGACCTGAGCCGTTTTGGCAGTCTGCTGTTTATGGCGCTGATCGGTATTTTGCTGGCGTCGCTGGTGAACTTCTGGCTGAAAAGCCCGGCGCTGATGTGGGCGATTACCTATATCGGCGTGGTGGTGTTTGTTGGCTTAACCGCCTATGACACGCAGAGGCTGAAGGCGATTGGCGAGAACATCAACGTCAATGACAAAGAGAACCTGCGTCGCGCCTCAATCATGGGCGCGTTAACGCTGTATCTCGACTTTATCAACCTGTTCCTGATGCTGCTGCGCATCTTCGGCAACCGCCGCTAAACCACGCACCAAACTGTTCCCTCTCCCGCGTGCGGTCTGCACCAATCCGTCCCCTCTCCCGCCTGCGGGAGAGGGCCAGGGTGAGGGGAATCCCGCACAAAACTAGCGCGAAACCGATTTCTCCATCTTCTGCTCATTCTTCTGCCGCAAATGCTTCGCGCGGCTCTCCAGCCACAAATAGAGCACCAATGCCACCAACAGCGGCAGGATAAAGTAGAGCACGCGATAAGCCAGCAACGCCGCGATAATGCTGCCGTGCGAGGCATGTTGCCCACTCAGCAGCGCCAAAAATACCGCCTCCAGCACGCCAATCCCCGCGGGAATATGAATAATCACGCCCGCGATACTGCTGATCAACAGCACGCCTAACACAATCGGATAATCCACCTGACGTGCCAGCAGCAGCCAGATAATCATGCCCATCACCATCCAGTTGGCGCAAGAGACGGCAAACTGGAACAGCGCCATGCGCAGCGAAGGCAGCTGCAGATGCTGGCCTTTTACCGTCCAGCGGCGCTTCTTCGCGAAGGCGCACGCCCACAAATAGACGGCCACCATCACCAGCAGCACCGCGCCAATAATGCGCAGGGTGGTTTCGCCAATGAACCAACCAGAAGGAATTGGCACCATGCCCGCCGCAAACACCACGCCGGCCAGCAGAATGTAGCCAAGCCAGTTGGTGGCGATGCTCAGCGAGAAGATGCGTGTAATGGTGTTGCCCGGCAAACCGAGACGCGAGTAGAGCCGATAACGCATCGCCACGCCGCCAACCCAGGTGCTGAGCGTCAGGTTGAAGGCATAGCAGATAAACGACACCAGCATCACCTGACGTTTCGCCAGCTTATGGCCGCAGTAGGCGCGTCCAATCAGGTCGTAAAGGCCGTAAGTCAGATAACTCACCACCACCAGCGCGGCGGCGCTCAGCACTACATAGCGGTTGTAGCCGACGATCACTGTATAAACGTCTTCCCAGTTCACCTTGCGCGCATACACCACCAGCAGCACAATCACCGCGATAAAAAACAGCCAGGTGAGGATTTTCTTCGCCAGTTGCCAGCGCGGATTCTTTTTCGACATTAGGGTTTCGCTCCTGAATTATCGGCTTCAACCCGATCCTGGGTTTCCATTTCAGGCTGCACCGGCGGCGCAACCTGCGACAAGCGCGGGGTATGCGCAGGCAACCAACCGGCGATGGCCGGGAAGTGGCGTAAAAAGTGAAACACAATCACGCCTTTGGTCAGCTGCCACCAGTTGCGCGGCGGCAGCTTGTCATCTTCCACGCGCACACAGTCCTGCTGAATCAGCAGCTCCAGATTGTCGCGCAGCGTCTGATTGAAGGCGCGATCGTGCACCATCAAATTGGCTTCGAGATTGAGGGATAAACTCAGCGGATCAAGGTTGCTGGAACCGACCGTGGACCACTGCTGATCCTGCACCGCAATTTTGCCGTGCAGCGGGCGGCGGCAGTATTCATACACTTCTACGCCACCATCGACCAAATAGTTGTACAGCAACTCGGCCCCAACTTTAACGATCGGCATATCGGGTTCGCCCTGCACAATCAGCCTGACGCGCACGCCGCGCTGTGCCGCGCTGCGCATCTCGCGCAGCAGACGATAGCCGGGAAAGAAGTAAGCGTTGGCGATGATCACATCCTTCTGTGCCTTGCGCAGCATGGCGAGATAGTGCTGCTCAATGTCGTCGCGGTGTTCGTCGTTATCGCGATAGACAAACAGCACCTGCGCTTCACCGGGCATGGCGTTAACCGCTGGGCGGTGGGAACGCGCACCCCACCAGCGCCGCGTGTGCTGTTCGCTGCCCATCTGTTGCTGCACGTATTGGGCAATATCCAGCACCACCGGACCTTTCACCTCCACCGCATAATCCTGCTTGGCTTCTGCACCGAAATCGATGTTGTGTTCAGCGGAGAAGTTGATGCCGCCGACAAAGGCGATCGCTTCATCAATCACCACAATTTTGCGGTGCAGGCGACGAAACACGTTAGTGCGCATACCGAGCACCAGCGGACGCGGATCGTAATAGATAAAACGCACGCCAGCGGCGGTCAGGCTATCGACAAAGCGATCGGATAGATCCGGCGAGCCGTAGCCATCGACCATCACTTCAACTTTCACCCCGCGCTGCGCTGCGTGCAGCAGAGCTTCGTGCAGGTCGTTGCCCACTTCATCCTCAAACAGGATAAAGGTTTCCAGCAGCAGCGTGCGTTCGGCACGCTGAATCGCGCCCCACACGCGCGGGAAAAATTCGTCACCGTTCTCAAGCAAACGGAGCTGATTACCGTCGCGCCAATTGAAACTCATAGGAAAATCTCCACCGCTAATGGCGCATGATCGGACAGGTGTGACCAGGGTTTAACCGGCAGCGCCCACGGCTTACTGACCGTGGCGTTGCGGATGTAGATACGATCAAGCCGTAACAACGGAAAACGTGCCGGAAAAGTGCGGGCAGGGCGGCCAGTTTTGATACTGAACACTTCCTCTAAGCCCACCGCGCGCTTGAGAAAGCGATTGGCGCTGACCTGCCAGTCATTAAAATCACCGGCCACCACCAAGGGCGCATTGGGCGGCAGCGTATCAATGAAGTCGCACATCATCTTCATCTGCGCCTGACGATGCTTCTCCTTCAGACCGAGATGTACGCAGAACACATGCAGCGGCTCAGCACGATCCGGCAGGCGAATTTGGCAGTGCAACATGCCGCGCTTTTCACTTCCAGCGACGGAAATATCGCGGTTTTCATATTCAACGATGGGAAATCGTGACAATATCGCGTTCCCGTGATGTCCCTCGGGATAAACGGCGTTGCGGCCATAGGCGAAATCGTTCCACATGGTATCGGCCAGAAACTCGTAATGTGAGGTTTCCGGCCAGTTTTCGATGTTCAGTGAATGGATGGCGTGGGTGCCCATCACCTCTTGCAGGAAGACGATATCCGCCGATGTGGCGCGGACTGCGTCGCGCAATTCCGGCAGGATAAAGCGGCGATTAAAGCTGGTGAACCCCTTGTGGGTATTGATCGTCAGGACTTTAAATGAAAATCCTTGCGTATTTTGTGGCATACTTCGACGCGCTCCTTTTCATCATCAACAGCACAAAGTGTAGTCTTTGTCACAAATGGATGGTGTTAAGGGCAGAAAATTAGGGCGTAATCCGAAATTTGCTTTACATTGAGGACGTTCGTCTGGCCTCCAGCCAGATACACTTGGGCGACCTGTTGGGTCTGCCAGGAGAAGAGAATGAAATGGTCTAATCGTGTTCAGATTGTTACCGGACAAACCTGTTTGCACATTGCAATGCACCTGCTGGTGATTGCCGCGCTGGTTTGGGGCTGGAAACATAGGGCGCTGGTTGAAGTGAGCAGTACCCTGGTGGCAGCTTATGCGGTGGTATTTATTACCATGCTGGTCATGCAGCGTAGTGCCCGTTTACGTAGAATGGGTGATTCCCTTGAAGAGGTGACCACCACGTACTACTTTGGCGCAGCGATGTTAACGCTGTTCCTTATCTCCCGCTTTATCCACAACAACCTGCTGATTGGTATTCTCGGCGTGGTGATGTTGGTGGGACCGGCGCTGGTATCACTGCTGGCGAAAGAGCCGGTCCAGCGCATCGAGAAGAAGCGCAGTTGATTGATTAGGGACCGCAACCCTGCGGACCTGACAAAAAGGAGCCGAATGCGGCTCCTTTTTTTATGGATGCTGTACGCGCGGAAAGCTGCTAAACTCGCGCCCTTACGCATGGTAGTTTGTGCCCTTTTCACACGTGAGCCTCGCGCTTGCGTCATATCCCTCCTGAAAACTACATCGCCCACGGCGATCAGGACGGTTCGGAGTAATACACCTGCATGTCATTTGACTCTCTCGGCTTAAGTGCCGATATTTTGCGTGCGGTAGCAGAACAAGGCTACCAAGAGCCGACGCCGATTCAGCGTCAGGCAATTCCTGTGGTGCTGGCTGGTCGTGACCTGCTGGCGAGCGCCCAAACCGGCACCGGTAAAACCGCCGGCTTTACGCTGCCATTGCTGCAGCGTCTGACTGCAAAACCGTCCACGGCGCGTGGCCGTCGTCCGGTGCGTGCGCTGATCCTTACCCCAACCCGCGAACTGGCGGCTCAGGTTGGCGAGAACGTGCGTGAGTACAGCCAATATCTGGATATCCGTTCGCTGGTGGTCTTCGGCGGCGTGAGCATCAACCCGCAGATGATGAAACTGCGCGGCGGCGTTGACGTATTGGTGGCAACACCGGGCCGTCTGCTCGATCTGGCACACCAGAACGCGGTTGATCTGTCACAGGTTGAAATCCTCGTGCTGGATGAAGCGGATCGCATGCTCGACATGGGCTTCATCCACGACATCCGTCGCGTGCTGGCGCGTCTGCCTGCTAAGCGTCAGAACCTGCTGTTCTCGGCCACCTTCTCTGACGAGATCAAAACGCTGGCGGAAAAACTGCTCACCAACCCAGAACAGGTTGAAGTGGCGCGTCGTAACACCGCATCTGAGCAGGTTTCTCAGCAAGTGCACTTCGTGGATAAGAAGCGCAAGCGGGAACTGCTGTCGCTGATGATTGGTCGTGATAACTGGCAGCAAGTGCTGGTGTTCACCCGTACCAAACACGGCGCCAACCACCTGGCTGAACAGCTGAACAAAGACGGCATCACTGCCGCCGCGATCCACGGCAACAAGAGCCAGGGCGCGCGTACCCGTGCATTGGCTGACTTCAAATCTGGCGGCATTCGCGTGTTGGTCGCCACCGACATCGCGGCGCGTGGTCTGGATATCGAAGAGCTGCCACACGTGGTGAACTACGAGCTGCCAAACGTGGCGGAAGATTACGTGCACCGTATCGGTCGTACCGGCCGTGCAGCTGCTACCGGCGCGGCACTGTCGCTGGTGTGTGTGGATGAACACAAACTGCTGCGTGACATTGAGCGTCTGCTGAAGCGTGAAATCCCGCGCATCGAGCTGCCTGGTTTCGAAGTCGATCCAAGCATCAAAGCCGAGCCCATCCAGAACGGTCGTCAGCAGCAGGGCGGCGGTCGCGGCCAAGGTGGACGTGGTCAAGGCCAGGGTCGCGGACAGGGCGGCAACGTCTCTCGTCCACACAGCGGCAATGCACCACGTCCGCAGGGTGAAGCGCGTCCAGCGCGTCGTCCAGCGCAGGGCGCAAGCCAGGCCGCGCCAGCCGCCAACAGCGGTCGTCGTCGCCCGGCACCAAAGAAAACCGGGAACGCCTAACGTCATGAGGGTTTTGCTGGCGCCGATGGAGGGCGTGCTTGATTCGCTGGTGCGTGAGCTGCTCTCCGGGGTTAATGATTATGACTTATGCGTGACCGAGTTTTTGCGCGTGGTCGATCAGCTGCTGCCGGTAAAATCCTTCTATCGTTTGTGTCCTGAGCTGCATAACCACAGCCGCACGCCGTCAGGCACGCGCGTTCGCATGCAGCTGCTCGGGCAATATCCCGAGTGGCTAGCAGAGAACGCCGCGCGCGCGGTGGAACTCGGTTCCTGGGGCGTCGATCTCAACTGCGGCTGTCCGTCGAAGCTGGTAAACGGCAGCGGCGGCGGCGCCACCTTGCTGAAAGATCCCGAACTGATCTATCGCGGCGCGAAAGCGATGCGTGAAGCGGTGCCGGATCATCTGCCGGTGACGGTGAAAGTGCGCCTTGGCTGGGATTCCGGCGATCGTCGCTTTGAGATCGCCGATGCGGTGCAGCAAGCCGGTGCCAGCGAATTGGTGGTGCACGGCCGTACCAAAGAAGATGGCTATCGCGCCGAAAGCATTAACTGGCAGGCGATTGGCGAAATCCGCCAGCGTTTACGCATTCCGGTGATCGCCAACGGTGAAATCTGGAACTGGCAGGATGCGCAGGATTGCATGCGTATTACCGGCTGTGATGCGGTGATGATTGGGCGCGGTGCGCTCAACGTGCCGAATCTGGCGCGCGTGGTGAAGTACAACGAAGCACCGATGCCGTGGCCTGATGTGGTCGCATTGTTACTGAAGTATACCCAGCTGGAAAAGCAGGGCGATACCGGCATGTATCACGTGGCGCGCATCAAGCAGTGGCTTGGCTACCTGCGCAAGGCGTATCACCAAGCCGACGGCTTATTCAGCGAAGTCCGCACCCTCAAAGTCTCCGCCGACATCGCCACCGCAATCGAGCGCCATGCCGCAGCATTAATCAAATCCTCGTAGGGTCGCCATTCATGGCGTAATACTCGTCAGTTAAGAAAGCATGTTGCTTTAAACTGGTGCGGGCTCTGACACATCTGCTGCGTCACGGGCCGTCCTCGCGCCGCTAGCGCGGTGCCTTCGGCTTTCACGTCGTGCCAACGGACCGTTCGCGGATCGGCCGTCCTGGCCGGCCCCGAACTGCCTCACGCATCCATGCGCGAGGCTCCTGGCCCAACGTAAAAGCCGCAGCGCTGCGAATGGCCCTTTTGCCGCAGCAGACGCGCCAGCGCCTCTCAAAATTGAGCCGTTTTCAACAACACGCACGGAAGCTAAGAAGCAGGCCGGGGTCGCTTTTGGGCAGGCAATCCGCAGCGCTGAACGAAGCGAGGAAGCCAGGAGAGCCCGCAGGACGCGGGCGAAAGGCGGAGCCGGGACATGGAGGTCCCGTCTCCGCCGGTCCGTCAGGCAGACGAGCAAAGTGAAGGTACCGCGATAGCGGCGCGAGGACCGCAGGACCAAAAGTGGCCCCGGCCTGCGCACTCATCGTTGGCTTAACTGACAAGCATTACGCCATTCATGGTGACCTCTCCTAAAAAAACGATTAAAACTTTATAACTAAAAAATCCGCGATCTCTTAGCACGCTAAGGTTATAGTTGTCGTTCAATTTCATCATCATGCCCGACGCCACCTTCCATGTCTGACGCCGCTGTACTGAGTAACGCTCAGTTAAATAAACGTATTCTCTCCGTCATTGTCTTCACCTTCTTTTGCTACCTTTCGGTGGGTTTGCCGCTGGCAGTGCTGCCGGGATTCGTGCATAACCAGCTTGGATTCAGCTCATTCATCGCCGGATTGATCATCAGCCTGCAGTACTTCGCCACGCTGTTAAGTCGCCCGCACTCCGGTCGTCTGGCGGATCGCTACGGTCCAAAACGCGTGGTGATGATGGGATTGGTGTTCTGCGGCATGAGCGGCGTGTTATCGATTATCGCCGCGCTGTGCAGCGATATGCCGCTGCTAAGCCTGGCGCTGCTGGCGGCGGGGCGCTTGTTCCTCGGCGTCGGTGAAAGCTTCAGCAGCACCGGATCGACGCTGTGGGGCATGAACATTGTCGGCCCGCTGCAAACCGCGCGCGTGATCTCGTGGAACGGCGTGGCGACCTATTTCGCCATGGCGATTGGTGCGCCGCTTGGCGTGCTGCTTAATCAGTGGTTTGGCATCAGCGGCTTTGCCGGTTTGGTGGCGATCATGGGCGTTGCCGGATTCTGGATGGCGAGCCGCAAAGCGGGCGTCAGCGTTACCGCCGGCGTGCGCATTCCGTTTCATCGCGTGGTCAGTCGCGTGTGGATGTTTGGCCTGGCGCTCGGCTTTGGCACCATCGGCTTTGGCGTGATCTCCACCTTTATCACCCTCTATTTCGCCAGCCGCGACTGGAGCGGTGCCGCGTTCGCGCTGACACTGTTCAGCCTCGGCTTTGTGATTGTACGCCTCGGTTTTGGCCGCTACATCACGCGTTTAGGTGGCCTGAAAGTGGCGCTGGTGTCGTTTGTGCTGGAGTGTGCTGGATTGCTGCTGATTTGGCAGGCCGACAGTATCTGGCTGGTGGATTTGGGCGCGTTCCTTACCGGCGGCGGTTTCTCGCTGGTGTTCCCGGCGCTGGGCGTGGAAGCAGTGAAGCGCGTCCAGCAGCAGGATCAGGGTTCGGCGCTCGGCACCTATTCGGCGTTTCTTGATTTAGGGCTGGGATTAACTGGGCCGGTAGCGGGCTTGCTGATCGGTCATTGGGGCATGCAATCGGTCTATCTGGCGGCAGCGCTGATGGTGTTGGGCGCGTTTATGATTACGCTGCGCCTGCACCAGCAGCACCGCAGCCAGACGGCCGCGCAAGCGCTTTAGTATTTCTCAGGCACCACCATGTGCTCGGGTACCGGCGCGCGGCGATAGTCTTCAGAACGTTCGCGCGGCGGTAACATAATCGGTTTGGCTTCGCTCTCTTCGTACGGCATCTGCTGCAGCAAATGGCTGATGCAGTTAAGGCGCGCGCGTTTCTTGTCCACGCCTTGCACCACCCACCACGGTGCTTCGGGGATGTTGGTGCGCTCCAGCATCTCCTCTTTCGCCTCGGTGTAATCTTCCCAGCGACGACGGCTTTCGAGATCCATCGGGCTCAGCTTCCACTGTTTAAGCGGATCGTGAATACGGCTGAGGAAGCGCAGCTCCTGCTCCTCATCGGTGATCGAGAACCAGTATTTGATGATCTGGATGCCGCTGCGCGTCAGCATTTTTTCAAACTCCGGCACGCTGCGATAAAACTCTTCCACTTCATCTTCGTTACAGAAACCCATCACGCGCTCAACGCCCGCGCGGTTGTACCAGCTGCGGTCAAACATCACAATCTCACCGGCTGCCGGCAGATGGGCGATATAGCGCTGGAAATACCACTGCGTTTTCTCGCGATCGTTGGGCGCGGGCAGGGCGGCTACGCGACAGGTGCGCGGATTGAGACGCTGAGTGATACGTTTGATGACGCCGCCTTTCCCCGCCGCATCGCGCCCTTCAAACAGGATTACCACGCGATGTCCGGTACGCATCACCCAATCCTGCAGTTTCACCAGCTCGCCTTGCAGATGCAGCAGTTCGCGGAAATAGCGGCGACGAAAGGCTTTATCGTCATCCGCCTGCGGCTCGCCGCTGTCATTAAAACGCAGGTCATCCAGCTCCATCTCCAGCTCTTCGTCGTAGCTGTCGTAAAACTCCTGCAGCAGACGCTGATTAAAGGTCTCGCTGTGGAAGCTATTGTCGTGGGTCGCCATCATTTTCTCCCGTTACAGGTGGATAAACAGGGCGTAAAGGAGCCCCGAAAGTAAAACAGAAACCGGCAGCGTCAGCACCCACGCCATCGCCAGATTGCGGATGGTGGAAAGTTGCAAACCTGAACGGTTGGCAGCCATCGATCCGGCGACGCCCGAAGAGAGCACATGCGTGGTGGAAACCGGCAGGCCAAACACATCCGCCGCGCCAATGGTCGCCATTGCCACCAGTTCGGCGCTGGCCCCTTGCGCGTAGGTGAGATGGGTTTTACCGATGCGTTCGCCCACCGTGACCACAATGCGACGCCAGCCAACCATGGTGCCGAGGCCCAGCGCTATCGCCACCACCACTTTCACCCACATCGGGATAAAGCGCGTCGCGGCATCCAGCTCTTTCTTCACCGCCGCCAGGTTGCGTGCGGTCTCTTCCGGCAGCGTCACTTTGGCATTTTGCAGATGCTTGATGGTTTCCGATGCCAGATACATGTCGTTTCGCGTGTTAGTCACCGCCTGCGCCGGAATATTCTCCACCGCGCCGTAGCGGCGAATCTGATCGCCAATATCGCCGAGCATCATGCCGAGCGCCGGTATCACTTGCGGGCGATTTTGGTTGGTACGCACGAATTCGGTCAGCACTTCACGCGGTGCGAGCATGGCGGCGGGCGCTGGTTGCAGCATCAACAGCTGCTGTTCCGTCACCTGAGTTAAGGCGGCGACGCGCGGAATCTGTTCCGGCGGCAGCGAGCGGTTCAGCGCATAGGCAATCGGCATGGTGCCGACCAGAATCAACATGATTAAGCCCATGCCTTTTTGGCCGTCATTCGAGCCATGCGCGAAAGAGACGCCGGTGCAGGTGAGGATCAGCAAGCCGCGAATCCATACCGGCGGCGGCTGATTGCCCTTCGGCGCTTCATACAGCTGGCGATTGCGGATAAAGGCTTTCATCGCCAGCAGCAGCAGCGCGGCGCAGACGAAGCCAACAATCGGCGACAGCAGCAGCGCGTAACCGACTTTAATCGCCTGATCCCAATCCACGCCGCTGGTGCCGCTGCGGCCATGCAGCAAGGCGTTCGCCACGCCAACGCCGATGATCGAACCGATCAACGTATGCGAAGAGGAGGCCGGCAAACCAAAATACCAGGTGCCGAGGTTCCAGATAATCGCCGAGAACAGCAGCGCATACACCATGGCAAAGCCGTGGCCGCTGCCCGCTTGCAGAATCAACTCTACCGGCAACAGCGAGATGATGCCGAACGCCACCACGCCGCTGGAGAGCAGCACGCCCAAAAAGTTACAGAAACCGGACCACATCACCGCCACGCCCGGCGACAGCGAATGGGTGTAGATCACCGTAGCAACGGCGTTGGCGGTATCGTGGAAACCGTTCACAAATTCAAAGCCGAGCGCGATGATCAGCGCCACGCCAAGCAGTACGAACGGCGTATAACTGGTGACCGGCGCGCCGGTCTCTTCCACGTCGTTAAACAGGTTAATGCCGGCATACATCAGCCCAGCAATCAGCAACAGTACAAAGATCAGGCGTGAGGCTGGACCGTTGCCGCGGTTAAGGTTCGGGCGTCCGCTGTGGGACGAGGAGGTCGATGCAGGTAAACTGTTTTCAGCCATAAAACACCTCAGTGTTAAATCACGATGCTCGAACGGCATCCGTTACTGGCAGTGTGATACGTGGTTTGTATGACAGAATGATGATGGCGATCACGCTGTGTCATCGTGCTGCAACAAAGCTGTCGCACGCTATGGATCTGACCGCTGCGGAATGACCTGCTAATGCTCCAGCCCGTACTACCACTCGCCTCGCTGCCGGACTTCAACAATGAAGTCGCCGGATTGATTCACGGTTATCTGTTTACCCCCGCGTCGCCGCCCCAGCGCCTCAATGCGCGCGAAGCGGCCCAGCTGGCGCAGCAGCAGCTGCCGGAGTCGTACTTTATCTGGCTGCACATCAACCTGAATCACGCGCGAGCAGAGCGTTGGGTTCAGGACCACTTTGGCGTAGACCACGACTTTTTCGATGAGATACATTCGGCTTCGCCGCGCACCCGTTTAGCCCATCAAAACGATGCGCTGCTGGCGGTGCTCAATGACGTGACTTTCAGTAAGGAGGAGCGCAGCACGCAGAACGCCACGCTGTGGATGTGGTGCTGCCCGCGAGTGGTGGTCACCGCGCGTTTTCGTCCGGTTGGCATGATTGAGCGCATGCATCAGCAGATGGATCGCCTGAAGTTCGCGGAGCCGGATGCTATGTTGCTGTGGCTGCTCGGCGAGCAGGAAGCGCAGCTGGAGCAAGTGGTACGGCGATCCAGTCAGGCGGTGGATGCGATTGAAGAGCGGTTGCTGAGTGCGGCGATCAAAACTAATCGCCGCGAGCTGGGGCAACTGCGCCGTATGCTGCTGCGCGTGCAGCGTTTGCTGGCACCGGAACCGGCGGCGCTGTTCCGCCTGTTGAATCGTCCGCCCAAATGGCTGAAGCGCGAACCGTTAGGCGAGCTGCGGATTTTTACTGAAGAGTTCAGCGTAGCATTGAATGATTTGGCGAGTTTGATGGAGCGGATTCGTTTGTTGCAGGAAGAGATCGCCGCGCGTTTGATGGAGCAGAGCAACCGCACGCTGTTTTTGCTGACGGTGATTACCGTACTGGCGCTGCCGATCAATATCGTGGCGGGATTTTTTGGTATGAATGTGGGCGGGATTCCGCTGGCGAATAATCCGCACGGTTTTTTGCTGCTGGTGTTGGTGGTGCTGGCGTTTACGCTGGTGGCGGGGTGGCTGGCGTTTCGACGACCGCGTGATTGATTTGGCCAGGTCGCCATAAATGGCGACCCTACAAAACCCGGAACGGACGCTTTCGCCATAAATGGCGATCTTGCCGTTTCCGTAGGGTCGCCATTCATGGCGACCTTGTTAATGCGCGCACAAAAAAACCAGCCCGCAGGCTGGCTCTTCACATCTTCAACCGTGATTACAGGCTGGAGGTCGGCTGCGCCGCTGGCGCTGCACCGTTGATACCTTGCGGTGTCATTGGCTCTTCTTTCGGCAATGCGTCAGAAGACTCCTGAACCGGAACCGGTGCTGGCTGAACCTCGCCTGCTGGACCGTTAATCTTGATCGGCATACCGTTACGCGCCTGGATAGCGTTGTTGACCGCATCCTGGTTGGTGCTGGCATCGGCAATCACTTTGGTCACCGCGGAAGTCAGGTTAATCGGCACCACTTCGCGTGAGTTGAACTGCTCTTCGGTGGTCGACAGCGGATTGTGCACTTCCACATAACGCGAACCATCTGGCTCAACGGTGGCTTTCACCGGCTGATCGATGAACTGAACGCGCGTGCCAACCGGCACGTTGTCGAACAGCCATTTAATGTCGTCAGCACGCAGACGCACGCAGCCGTGGCTCACGCGCAGGCCGATACCGAAGTTGGCGTTAGTACCGTGAATCGCATACAGGCGGCCAATATACAGCGCGTGCAGACCCATCGGGTTATCCGGGCCAGCCGGGAACACCGCAGGAATGCTCTCGCCGCGTGCCGCATATTCTGCGTGCATCGCTTTGGTTGGCGTCCAGGTTGGGCCATCTTTCTTACGCTCAACCGCCGTTGTCCAGTTGACCGGCGTATCTTTACCCAGCTCGCCGATACCGATTGGCAGCACGACCACGGTCTTGGTGCCTTTCGGGTAGTAGTAAAGACGCATCTCAGCGCTGTTGATCACGATGCCTTCACGCGGCGCGTCAGGCAGAATCAGCTGCTGTGGGATGATCATTTTAGTGCCAGCTTTTGGCAGATAAACGTCAACGCCCGGATTGGCTTCCAGCATATTGCTGAGGCCCATCTGATACTGTGCAGCAAAGGCTTCCAGCGGAAGTTTGCTGTCATCAGGGACAGTGATTTCAATGTTTTCGCCGATCAGACGGCTGTTAGCCGGCGGCAGCGGATAGACTACTGCAAATGCCGACTGGCTGAACGCCGCCAGTGCGAGGGCGAGTGAAGCGAACGCGCGAATGCTCATTTTCATGTTTTTCAAGTCGTTATGGCCATGTTTCAGGCTTGTCAGTGTGTCGAATCCATCGTGGTCAGTATGACCCGCTGCGCATTATATGTGCATTGACGCATTGATGGAAATCAGGATTTTTACTGGCTGCAGATACTTTACGCAATTCCTTGTCTTTACCAGACAATTCTCTTGGATCCGCAGCCCAAAAAGTGAATTTTCACGGCTGCCACAGCGTCACTTCATTACTCAGTTTACGATTGAGGAAAAAAGCGGCACTGATTAAGGCCAGATGCGTCAATGCCTGTGGCATGTTACCCAACGCTTCACCGTGCGAAGTGAACTCTTCGGCATACAGACCAAGCGGGTTGGCGTAACTCAGCAGCTTTTCAAACTCAAAATGCGCCTCATGTACGCGACCCGCACGCGCCAGACACTCCACATACCAGAATGAGCAGGCGGCAAAAGAGCCTTCTCCACCTTTTAAAGCATCGGCAGGCGTCTCGTGAATGTTATAGCGTCGAACTAAACCGTCGCTCACCAGATGCGTTTTAATCGCGTCCAGCGTCGAAATCCAGTCGGGATCGGTGGAGCTAACAAAGCGCACCAGCGGCATCAACAGCATCGACGCATCAAGAAATGTTCCGCCGCGCGTGGCGGTGAAATGGCCCAGTTCCGGGTTCCAGAAGTTCTGCCAGATATCATCGCGGATCTCGCTGCGCACCCGATCCCAGCGTTCGTATGGCATCGGCAATGAACGCTTCATGCCTAATCGCAGCGCACGATCGAGCGCGACCCAACACATCAGGCGTGAGTGCAGGAAATGCTCTGGTTCACCGCGCATCTCCCAGATTCCAGCATCGGGCTGATTCCAGTTTGCGCAGACGTAATCGATCATATCGGAGACGTACTTCCAGCCGCGATGCGAAATCGCTTCGCCATATTTGTTGGCGAGATAGATGGCATCCATCAACTCACCGTAAATATCGAGCTGCGTCTGACGCCAGGCATCATTGCCGATGCGTACTGGACGCGAATTGGCGTAGCCGGAAAGATTAAGCAGCTCGGTTTCATGCAGCTCGGTGCCGCTGTCGAGGCGATACATCACCTGTAAGTGCGGCGTGTCGTCGTGGCTGTGCTCGACGCAGCGGCCGACCCACTTGGTGAAGTCACGCGCTTCTTCGGTGTAGCCGAGGCGCATCAGCGCGTACATGCTAAATGAGGCATCGCGGATCCATGAGGCGCGATAATCCCAGTTTCGCTCGCCACCCAACTCTTCCGGTAAACCAAAGGTGGCGGCCGCGGCGATTGAACCGTGCTGATGCGAGGTCAGCAGCTTCAGCGCCAGCGCCGAACGCGTCACCATCTCCTGCCAGCGGCCGCGATAGGAACTGTGGCTGCTCCAGCGCCGCCAGTACTGGAGCGTGTCATGGAAACACTGCTCGGTAGCGATCCTGGCCACGTTGGCATCGTCATCGTTGCCAAAGACAAATTCGGCGGTTTCACCGGCTTTCAGGGTGAATTCCGCTACCGCGCTGTGATTTTCGCGCGTCATCACCACCGTAGCGCTCAGGCGCAACGTGGGTTGTCCGGGTGCCAGAAACGCAATGCCGCCGGGGCGCAGTTCGGTGGTGGTTTCGGCGCGGGCATAGTCATGGCGCGGGGCGCACAGCAGATGAAATTTTGCCGTACCGCGTACCATCTTCACGCGACGCACGATACGCGGCACTTTGCTGTGTTCATCGCAAATCGGCATGTAATCGGTGATCTCTGCCACGCCCGCGTCATCCAGCCAGCGGGTTTGCAGAATATTGGTATCCGGCAGGTAAAGCTGCTGCTGGCGGGCATGTTTCCAGTCCGGCGCGAGGGAGAAAAGGCCTGCCTCATCGCTGTCGAGCAAGGCGGCGAAAACCGACGGGCTATCGAGCTCCGGCCAGCATAAATAATCGATGGTGCCGTCATTCGCGATCAGGGCGCAGGTGCGTAAATCACCGATCACACCGTGGTCGTCTATTCTTCGTTTTATCTCGCTCATCGTGCCCCCTAATCCGTATGTAATTGTTAACTATAGACGAAACGGCAGATTCGGCGGCGCTGAGGCACAGAAGGATAACTTCTATACTGTTAAGACACCCTCAATCAGGAGAATGTTATGAGTTCAGGAAAACAGAAAGTCGCTGTGGTCACCGGATCCAGTTCTGGCATTGGTCGCAGCTGTGCGGTGATGCTGGCCGAAGCGGGCTATACGCTTGGCATCACCTGGAGTTCGGATGAAGAGGGCGCCCAGGAAACCGCACGCATGGTGGAGAGCCGTGGACAGCAGGCGCAGGTGCGGCAGGTTGATCTCGCCGATCCGCAAGCTGGCGCACAGCAACTGGCGCAACTGATCAACTCGCTGGGACGTATCGATGTACTGGTGAGCAATGCGGGCGTGATGACCAAAGCCGACTTTCTCGACGTCACCTTTGAGGATTGGCGCAAGGTGTTCAATGTGGATGTCGATGGCGCGTTTCTGTGCGGGCAGATTGCCGCGCGCCATATGGTGGATCAGGGCGACGGCGGACGCATCATCAACATCACCTCGGTGCATGAACACACGCCGCTGCCGGATGCCACCGCCTATACCGCCGCGAAACATGCGCTTGGTGGCCTGACCAAGTCGATGGCATTGAGTCTGTTGCCGCACCATATTCTGGTGAACGCGGTCGCGCCGGGCGCGATTGCCACCGCAATGAACGATATGAAAGATGATCAGCAAGGGCGACGTATGCCGGAAATCCCGATTGGGCGTCCCGGCGATACGCGCGAAGTGGCGAGTTTAGTGGCCTGGCTCTGTTCGGAGTGGGCAACCTATACCACCGGACAATCGTTTATTGTCGACGGTGGTTTTATGTTGGCCAATCCGCAGTTTAAGGGTTACCATCAATAATTAACCGGCGCGGCGGCGGTTCCAGTGGCGAATGATAAAGCGCAGGACAATGCCGAAAATCACCGCTGCCGCCAGCCACAATACCGGCTTGAGGTGCTGATCGATCTTGTGCAGCCAGGGCGCAACGATCTGTCCGGCGAAGTAGCCCAGCGAGACAAAGATCAGTGACCACAGCGCCGCGCCAATCACATTCAAAATAAAGAAGCGCAGCGGCTTGAGATGGCTGGTACCGATGATGATCGGCCCGACAATACGGAAGCCATACATAAAGCGCACGCCAATCACGAACAGGCTGGGATGTTTGCGAATCAGCCGATTAGCTTTGCCGATAGTTTCCTGATGTTTACTGAAACGACGCAATATACGCGTGCCATAACGACGTCCTAGCCAGAACAGCAGTTGATCGCCAATGATGCCGCCCGCCATTGCCGCCAGCACCACGCCGCTGAAGTGCAATAAGCCTTCATGCGCCGCCACCCCGCCCAACAGCGTGAACGTTTCCCCTTCAGCGATACAGCCAATCAGCAGCGCCAGATAACCGTATTGGGTGATTAATCCATTGATATCGAGATGCAAATTATCCTCCCTGCAAAGTGTGAAATCGTTATTAGTGTATACCAGCGGCTTAATTTGTGTGGCGACCCGCAAAAACGGCGCTGACGATTATACTTGAGTTAACGCTGCCTCCGTTGATCAGGCCGTTAGCTGTAAGGGCAGCCCATCGCAGCAAAGGAGTAGATGTATGAATCATGTCTGGGGTTTACTGGCGCATCCAGGTCAGGAAATGCGCGATATTAAACAGGAAAATGAGAGCGTTTCGCACCATTACACCCATCATGTTCTGTTAATGGCGGCGATCCCGGTGATCTGCGCCTTTATCGGGACCACGCAACTGGGCTGGAATCTGGGCGAAGGGCAATTCGTACAACTCAATCTACTGACCGGTATCGGTCTCGGCATTCTGTTCTATCTGATTATTCTCGGCGGCGTGGCGGTAATGGGGCGGGTGATCCACTGGATGGCACGTAACTACCCGCAGCGTCCTAGCCTGCAGCGCTGCACGGTGTTTGCCGGCTATGTGGCAACGCCGCTGTTCCTTAGCGGGCTGGTGGCGCTCTATCCATTAGTATGGCTTTGCGTGCTGGCGGGCGCGGTGGCGCTGGTTTATACCGGTTATTTGCTTTATGTCGGCATTCCGGTGTTCCTGAGCATCGACCGTGAAGAGAGCCTGCGTTTCTCCGGTTCAACGTTGGCGATTGGTGTGCTGGTGTTTGAAGTGCTGCTGGCGCTGACGGTGGTTCTGTGGGGTTACGGGCCACGGTTGTTCTGAGGTTAGCCAGGTCGCCATAAATGGCGGCCCTACAAAAAAATGCAGTTAACCCGCAAGGTCGTCATTCATGGCGACCTTTTTAACGCCCGGAAACAATCTCTATAAGAAATTTCTCAGGTAAGTGCGTATGATACTGCTGCCAGCCCGCATCCTGTCTGGATTGTTGCGGGCGGCCTGTGTCTCAACACAGCGCAAACTCCTTACCGGATTTTTTTGACACGATGTCTGCAAAAATGCGTATTTCCTTGCTGTCGCTGGCGCTGTTTGTCGCCGCGCCAGCCGCTGTAACGCCCGCGTACGCTGCGCCGGCGGCACTCTCGAACCTGGCGCCGATTGCTCAACCGCAAATCGCCTCCGGCAGTGCCATGATTGTTGATTTGGAAAACGGCAAAGTGCTGTTTTCCAGCCATCCTAACCGCGTACGTCCAATCGCTTCACTTACCAAAGTAATGACGGCGATGGTGGTATTGGATGCCAAACTGCCGATGGATGAAATGCTGTCGGTGGATATCAGCCATACCGCTGAGATGCGCGGTGTGTTCTCCCGCGTCAAACTGAACAGCGAAATTAGCCGCCGCAACATGCTGCTGCTGGCGCTGATGTCCTCGGAAAACCGTGCTGCCGCCAGCCTGGCGCATCACTATCCGGGCGGTTACGATGCGTTTATCCGCGCCATGAACGCCAAAGCGCGTGCACTTGGCATGACGCACACGCGCTATGTGGAGCCGACGGGCCTGTCGATTCAGAACGTTTCCAGCGCGGAAGATTTGGTTAAGCTGGTGAAAGCCACGCGTCAGTACCCGCTGATTGGCGAACTGAGCACCACCAAAGAAGATACTGCGGTATTTAAACATCCGAACTACGCGCTGCCGTTCCGTAACACCAATCATCTGGTGTACAAAAACGACTGGCGTATTCAGCTGACCAAAACCGGTTACACCGACGAAGCCGGGCACTGCCTGGTGATGCGCACGGTGATCAACAACCGTCCGGTAGCGCTGGTGGTGCTGGATGCCTTTGGCAAATACACCCATTTCGCCGATGCTAATCGCCTGCGCGACTGGCTGGAAACCGGCAAAGCCGCACCGGTTCCGGCCGCAGCGCTGGCGTATAAAAAGCAGAAGTCCGGTTTGACGGCCAATAACGAATAATTCTCCCGCAGGTGCTTCCGGGCACCTGCAAAAACGCTTATCGTAAGCGCCAAAGTTTTACACCTTCATTCCTATAGTTTCAGTGTCGGCAACGTCTTAAACTAGCCGCCATTCACGATCGCACTTGCGTTTATCGGCTGTTATTGCGCTGGAATCTCATTCATATGTTCAAGTTTCGTCATCTGTTTACCCCGTTTTTACTGCTATTCGTGCTGTTAGCCCCCACGCTGAGCGTGGCCGCCGACACGCCGCCCAACGATCAGGCAGAAGACGCCGCACCGAAGGTTAATGCCTCGGTCGAGCTGCCTAAGATGCAGAAAATTCTCGACAAAATTAAAGGTCAGGTCTCAGGCGATACCAATGAAAGTCAGCTCAACCAGCTTAATGAGATGGCGCTCGAGCTTTCCGGTAATGCCGAAACCCTCGGCCAGGCGTTGATCCCGCAGGGGCAGCAGCTGGATGCCCAGTTAGCGGTGCTCGGCCCGGCACCGAAAGCCGACAGCGGCGTAAAAGAGACGCCCGAAGTGACGCGCAAACGTGCGGCGCTGGAGAGCCAGAAAGCCAAGCTGGACGATCAGATCAAACAAGCCGATGGCATCAAAAATGGTGCACTGGTGCTGTCATCACAGATCGTCAACCTGCGTCGTGACCAGCTGAAAAGCCAGCTGGCGCTGAACTCCGGCAGTATCCTCGGCCCGCGTTTCTGGGCGCCGGTGATGAGCAGTCAGGATCTGGATGGCGAGAAGATCAGCGATTTTATCGCCGAATTGCAGGACACCGCCGCGCTGTCGTGGGAATCGGGCTGGCGTTTTGGCACCATCGCCTGGCTGTTTGCGGCGATGCTGGTGATGACGCTGGGACGCCGCTACAGCGAAGAGTTCTTTGCCTGGGTCAGCATTCATAAAATGCCGGAAGGGCGCTTACGTCGCAGCTTCCTCGCCGCTACCACCGCGCTCACCACGCTGGCGGCGGTGGTACTCACCTTCAACTTCATCGCGCTGGCCTTTACGCGCCGCGACGAAGTCTCTGGCGATGTGCAGGATTTTGTCGAGCGTCTGGTGCAGCTCAGCGTCTATTGCGGCTTGATTGCCGGTTTAGGCCGCGCGTTCCTCTCAACGCGTCGCCCAAGCTGGCGTCTGCCGGCCATCTCCAACGAAGTAGCGCTGGCACTGAAGCCGTTCCCGCCATTCACCGCCGCGCTGGTGTTTGTTTTCCAGACGGTGGAAGCCTTCAACTACAGCGTCGGCACCAGTCTGAACACCACTATTTTTGCTAACGGCTTGACCGCGCTGCTGATTGGCAGCACCGGACTGGCGATCGGCATGCGCATCAACCGCGTACGCCGCCGCATGGTGCAGGAAGGTCATCAGCCTGAAGCGCGCTCAACGCTGGTGGGATTGGTACAGCTGGCGTTAATGCTGACGGCGCTGGGCATTCTGATATCGCTGATTATCGGTTACGTCACGCTGGCGCGCTTCCTGAGTTATGAGGTGATTTGGTGCGGCATCTTGTTTGGTTCGTTCTACTTCCTCAGCCATCTGGTGAATGACGGCTGCGAAAGCCTGTTCTCCATCAGCAATGCTACCGGCAAGCGCCTGCAAACCACGCTGAATATCGATGAGCGCTACCTGCAACAGGCGGCGACGCTGCTCAGCGCGCTGGGTAAAACCTTGCTGATTGCGATTCTGGCGCTGGCGCTGCTAAACGGCACGTTTGCCTCATCAACGCCGATTGAGCTGATCCAGAAGGTGATTGAATTCTGGGGCGGTAAAGGGCTGGAGTCGCTGAACATTGTGCCGGCGCACATGGTCAATGCGATTCTTTGTCTGGTGGTGGGGATTTACGTGCTGCGTTCGGTGCGTCGCTGGCTGGATAAAGATTTCCTGCCCAAAACCACCATGGACGTTGGCATGCGCGTGTCGCTGGTGACGCTGTTCAGCAACATCGGTTACGTGCTGATTATCCTGCTGACGCTGTCGATCATGGGCCTGCAGTGGAACAAGCTGGCGTGGATCGTCAGCGCCTTGTCGGTTGGTATCGGTTTTGGTTTGCAGGAGATTGTGAAGAACTTTATCTCCGGCCTGATTCTGTTGACCGAACGTCCGGTGAAAGTCGGCGATTTGGTGAGCATCAGCGGCATTGAAGGGGATATCCGTCGCATCAACGTGCGCGCCACCGAAATTCAGCTGGGCGACAAATCAACGGTGATTGTGCCGAACTCGCAGTTTATCTCGCAGAACGTGCGTAACGCCACCATGGGCAATGCGCAAGGCGTGGTCACCATCTTGCTGACCTTCCCGCTGGATATTGATCCGGTGCGCGTGCGTGAAATTCTGCTGGAAGTGTATCAGGAGAATGAACGCATTCTGGAGACGCCGGAGCCGTCCGTGTCGTTCAAAGATTTGACGCCGGCGGGCATCGTGTTAAGCGTCACTGGCAACGTGGCGGGTCAGCGCCAGATTTCCGGCGCCAAGAGTGATTTGCTGTTCGATATTCTGACGCGTCTGCGCAAAGAGGGCATTATGCTGTCAACGCCGCAAACCATGATTATCGAGCGCCGCGCCATGGCTGCGGCACAAGATCAGCAAAGCGATCCGTTGCCATAAATCCGTAGGGTGGCCATTCATGGCCACCTTTACCATAACCTCTCGGTCTCAAACCTTCACCGCCCAACCCTTCTGCTTACTGGTTTTACCAATCCCCGGATTAAAACTGTTGGTAGGATCCAGCTGCTGATAAAACGCCTTCAGCTGCGGTTTCGCCTGATACAGATGGCCGACGTTATGTTCGGCCGGGTATTCTGCACCGCGCGCGGCTAATATCGCCAGCATCTTCTCTTTCAGCGCGTGCGCATCCACGCCTTTTTTCACGATGTAATCCTGATGGAACACGTGGCAGAAGAAGTGGCCGTAATAGAGACGATGACTTACATCCTTATCGAACTCGGCTGGCAGACGCTCAAACCACTCTTCATCATTACGACGCAGCGCGATATCCAGCGCCAGAATGTCTTCCACTTCATCGGCATGCACCGCGTGATAACGCACCGCAGCACCAGCGGCAGCAAAGCGATGCAGGAACGCGTGCGCGCCCTCTTTGGCGTCGCAGGCGAAAAACGCGCCGCCGCCTTCGCGGAAATATTCGGTCAGATAGGCCTGCGCTTCGGCCACGCCGTCGCCAGACATCTTCAGCATCAGGTGATGCTCATATTTATCGCGATACTGTTTAAGGCGCTTAGGCAGATGCGCCGGTAGCCAGCCGCTGACGCGCTGTAATAAACGATCGCTGAGATGCGGTTTCACCCAGCTCAGCTTGCTAAGCCAGGCATCGACGCGGCCTTTGAGGGTGAAAAACAGCGGCATTTTATCGGTGCCGAGTTTATCGATCATCACGAAAGTATCTTTGCCGTACACCTCGGCGATGTCGAAAATGTCGCGGTGCATATATTCGCCCGCTACCGGCAGATGGGTAAACTCCGCCAGAATATGGCGACGAATATCGCCCAGCTCCGCTGGATTGTTGGTGCCGATATAGAACACCTGCTGCTGCGGTTCAGTGGGGAAGGTATCCAGACGCACGGCAAACACCGCCAGCTTCCCGGCGCAGCCGGAGGCTTCAAACAGGCGGCGCTCATCGGCGTTGAAGCGCGCTGGCGTCTGCGCATTAATATCGCGCACGCGCTCGGCGTAGTCGTGATCCGAGGCGTGACGTTCATCCCAGCGCACATCACTCTGCTGCCAGCGATCGTCATCCAGCCGCCCCAACATCTCTTCCGGCGAATGGCCAAGATCGATGCCGAGATGGTTCACCAGCTTGAGTTTGCCGCTGGCATCGATCTGCGCAAACAGCGCCATTTCGCTGTAGGCCGGACCGCGTTTGATCAGCGATCCGCCCGAGTTATTGCAAATGCCGCCCATCACCGAGGCGCCAATGCAGGAGGAACCGATTACCGAATGCGGTTCGCGTCCAAGCGGCTTCAGCGCCTTTTCCAGCTGATACAGCGTGCTGCCGGGGAAGGCGAGGATCTGTTTGCCGCTGTCGATCAGCTGCAATTTATCCAGACGCAGGGTGCTGATGATCACTACCGGACGATCGTAATCGTTGCCGTTTGGCGTGGAACCTTCGGTCAGGCCGGTGTTGGCGGCTTGCATCAAGATGATCGCATCGGCGCTCACCAGCGCCTGCAACGCACGCCACAGCTCAAGCAGCGAACCGGGAAAAATCACCGCCAGCGCCTCGCCTTCGCCTGAGCGAAAACCTTTGCGGTAGCGCGCAGTTCGTTCCGCGTCGGTTAACAGGTTCGACGATCCGACCAGACGACGCAGTTCGGCGAGCAGAGTAGGGTGCGAAGTGTTGTTATTCATTGGCCTATCCTTGTCTTTAACATGGCGCATTTACTGTAGCACGCGTCAGCGACAGGGTCGCGGTGTGACATGGCGGCTACCTGCTATCCTCATCTTGTGGCAAACTGCCCCGGTTATTTCGATATTGCGCAGTCACTTAAGAGAACCCGACCTGATGAAATGGATTTACTCTGTTAGCCTCGCTGTCTCCTTAGCCATTCAGCCCGCTTTCGCGGACGACTTGTTTGGCCCACATCCGATGACTGAACAGGCGCGCGACGCCTTTGTGAATCAGCTGCTCAGCAAAATGACCCTTGATGAAAAAATCGGGCAGATGCGTTTGATCAGCGTAGGACCGGATACGCCAAAATCGGCGGTTCGCGACATGATTCAGCATGGTCAGGTCGGGGCAATTTTTAACACCGTGACGCGTCAGGATATTCGCGCCATGCAGGATCAGGTGATGCAGCTCAGCCGCCTGAAAATTCCGCTGTTCTTCGCCTATGATGTGGTGCACGGTCAGCGCACCATCTTCCCGATTCCACTCGGCCTGGCGGCGAGCTGGGATCTGGATGCCATCGCCGAGGTGGGACGCGTCTCTGCTTATGAAGCCGCAGATGATGGCCTGAATATGACGTGGGCTCCGATGGTTGATGTGTCACGCGAACCCCGTTGGGGGCGCGGCTCAGAAGGCTTCGGCGAAGACACCTTCCTCAGCGCGCAAATGGGCAGCAGCATGGTGAAAGCCATGCAGGGCAAAAGCGCGGCGGATCGCTTCTCGATCATGACCAGCGTGAAGCACTTCGCGGCCTACGGCGCAGTGGAAGGCGGACGAGATTACAACACCGTCGACATGAGCCCGCAGCGCCTGTTCCAGGATTATCTGCCGCCGTACAAAGCATCACTGGATGCCGGCAGCGGTGGCGTAATGGTGGCGCTCAACTCGCTGAATGGCACGCCAGCCACGGCAGACAGTTGGCTGCTGAAAGATATCCTGCGCGGCGACTGGAAGTTCAAAGGCATCACCATTAGCGATCACGGTGCGATTAAAGAACTGATTAAACACGGTGTGGCCAGCGATCCGCAGGATGCGGTGCGCATTGCGATGAAATCAGGCATCGACATGAGCATGAGCGACGAATATTACAGCAAATACCTGCCGGGCCTGGTGAAGAGCGGCGCGGTGAGCATGGCGGAAGTGGATGATGCCGCGCGCCATGTGCTGAACGTCAAATATGACATGGGCCTGTTTAACGATCCTTACAGCCATTTAGGACCGAAGGAGAGCGATCCGCAGGACACCAATGCCGAAAGCCGTTTGCACCGCGCCGAAGCGCGTGATGTAGCGCGCAAAAGCATTGTGTTGTTGAAAAACTGGCGTGAAACGCTGCCGCTGAAAAAAGACGCCACCATTGCGTTGGTGGGACCGTTAGCGGATAGCCAGCGCGATATCATGGGCAGCTGGTCGGCCGCTGGCGTGGCGAAACAATCGATCCCGCTGCTGCAAGGCATGCGCAATGCGATGGCGGGCAAAGGCACGGTGCTGTACGCCAAAGGCGCTAACATCAGCGACAATAAAGGCATTCAGGACTTCCTCAATCTGTATGAGCAAGCGGTAAGCGTGGATAAGCGCTCGCCGCAGGAGCTGATTGATGAAGCGGTAGCACAGGCGAAAAAAGCCGATGTGGTGGTGGCCGCCGTCGGTGAAGCGCAAGGCATGGCGCACGAAGCCTCTAGCCGCAGCGATCTCGTTATTCCACCTGGCCAACAGAAGCTGCTGGCGGCGCTGAAAGCCACCGGTAAACCGCTGGTGATCGTGCTGATGAATGGCCGTCCGCTGACGGTGGTGAATGAAGATAAGCAAGCCGATGCGATGCTGGAAACCTGGTTCAGCGGCACCGAAGGCGGCAACGCGATCGCTGATGTGCTGTTTGGCGATTACAACCCGTCAGGCAAATTGCCGGTCTCCTTCCCGCGTTCCGTGGGCCAGATTCCGATTTACTACAACCATCTGCCAACCGGTCGTCCGTACAACTTTGCTAAGCCGAACAAGTACACTTCGCATTACTACGATGCGGTGAACGGTCCGCTTTATCCGTTTGGTTACGGTCTGAGCTACACCACCTTCAGCGTATCGCCGGTGAAGATGTCGTCACGCACCATGCCGCGTAACGGTTCGGTGGAGGCGTCAGTGACCGTCACCAACAGCGGTAAACGCGATGGCGCGACCGTGGTGCAGCTCTATCTTAACGATCCGGTGGCCAGCATTAGCCGTCCGGTGCAGGAGCTGCGCGGCTTCCAGCGCATCATGCTGAAAGCCGGTGAATCACAGACTGTGAAGTTTAAAATCGACGTTGATGCGCTGAAATTCTGGAACCAGAAGATGCAGCACATCGCCGAGCCGGGCAAAATCAACGTAATGATTGGACTGGATTCGGTGCGCACTCAGGATGCGCAGTTTGATTATCTGTAATCGCTGATGCCCCTCACCCTAACCCTCTCCCGCACGCGGGAGAGGGAACCGATGGGTGCGGAATTCAATCCCGTCGCGATCCTCTCCCTCTCCCGCTTGCGGGAGAGGGCCGGGGTGAGGGCATTAACCGCACAAGCACAAACCCATGAACATCCGCGAACGCATCCAACAGCAAGTCTTCCGCCTTAACGGCCTGTCACTCAACGAATTCGACATCTCGCAACCGCCTGGCGATCCCGGCTTATTTGGCCCGGACCACGTTATCTGGCGCGTCCACGGCGACTTCACCTCCATGCTGTGCGGCGGCATCAGCGCCTTGATGCTGCAAATGCTGCATCCGGCGGCGCTGGCGGGCGTATGGGATCACTCCAATTTCCGTCAGGACATGATGGGCCGCCTGCGCCGCACCAGCCAGTTTATTGCCGTCACCACCTTCGGTAATACCGCCGATGCCCATATCCTGATCGACCGCGTCAAACGTATTCACCTGCGTGTCACCGGTGTTGATAACGCGGGCAAGCCGTATGCCGCCAGCGATCCGCATCTGCTCACCTGGGTGCACGTCGCGGAAACCAGCCGTTTTCTGGCGGCGCATCTGCGCTATAAGAATCCGCAGCTCAGCCTCGCCGATCAGGATCGCTATTATCAGGAAGCGGCATTCGTTGCCGAAGCGCTAGGTGCGCAGCGGGTGCCGAAAAGCGTGCAGGCGGTTGAGGCGTATCTTCAGATGATGCGGCCTGAGTTGATCTGCGATGCGCGCACGCTGGAGGTGATGCAGTTATTGATTAACGCGCCCGCGCCCAGCTGGCAGGCAAAACCGGCCATGCGCGTGATGCTGAAAGCAGGGATGGGATTGTTGCCGGACTGGGCACAACAGCAGATCCAGCAGCCGGTTGCGCCGCTGACGCAGTGGCGCGTGGATCGGGAAATGGCGGTGATCGCCGCACTGCTGCGCTGGTCGATTCAGCGCGGCGCTTATAGCCGTGCGATGCAGCGCATGGGCCGCTGAAGGTTACAGATGCAGCTCATCCTGCTTGTTCGTGTAGGTGCGCGGCGTGCGCGCTTGACGTTTTAGCGCCAGCTGACGTTGCTGATAATGGTGCAGCAACATGCCGAGCCCGAGGCCAATCAGCGCCAGCGGCAGCAGGCTGTAATAGATATCAATCGGTAATAACACCAGCAATGCCACGCCACTTAATAACAAGGTCAGCGACGACATCACCCATGTATAGCGGATAAACAGCCACACCAACATCACGAAAATAACCACATCCCGCAGGTTCAGATCGAGGTTTTGCAGCACCATGATGGCAGCTCCAAAGAGGCGAATGTGCAAACAATATCACGCGAAATGGTAAATGAATCGCAAATTAATCTGAAGCTTGTCAGCCAGTTAAGCGGCGATTTATAAGCCGCTCTCATCTATTTCCCACCGCACTTTGAGAGTTTTACCCTTGTGTCACATGGCACGAGTGCCGATCCTGCTCTATTCTCGGGGAAAATGGATTCCTCCAGGTAATATCGAGGCGTTATGACCCACCAACCTCTGATTGCTGAGGTGCCGAATCAGCAACACACACTAACCGCGATCGTCGAGCAGGATGCGCGTACGGCCTATTTTTATATCTGGCCGAATGACCTGTTTCGCAGCCGATACGCGGTGCGCGGCTGCTGGCTGCGTAACCTGCTGCCTGCCCCCGCGCAGGAAGATCGTGAAGCGATGGAGCAGGGCATCGCGCCGCTGCTGAGTGCCGAATATTGCCGCACGCTGGAGGCCGAGCCGATGCTCGATCCGGCGGGATTACAGGTGCTGTGGGAGCCCAGCGACGACGGCGCCGCGCTGTGGTATTACGGCCAATTGCTGGCGGTGATCCCCGGCTGGAGCCTGTATCAGGATAAGCAGGTGAGTTTTTCTGCTGCCTGCATCAAAGAGAATCGCCTGACCGCGCCGCTGGGATCGGCCTCCACCAACGAATACTACGCGCGCGCTGAACAGCAGCGTCACTTTTGGCGCGACTGGCACGACGGCCATTTGTGGGATGTGGTGCAGCGCGAGCTGATGCAGTGTTATCAGGCGCAGTTTGGCGAGTCGGTAAAATATTACTCCATCGATCAGGGCAACTGGCCGCCGATGGCGATTTCGCAGCACTTGCATAACGGCGTTTGGTACTTCCTCACCCTGGGCATGGGAATCCGCCCGATGCCGCAGGTGGATCATCTGTTTGACGAGCTGGCCCCGCAGTATCGCCGCGTCGAGCTGGCGATGGCGGTAGACGGTGAAGTGATGACTGAAGCCAATGCGGTGCAGATGGCGAGCGCGCTGGCGGAGTTTGCCCATCTGCCGTGGGCGCGTCTGACCTGGATTGGCGAAGGGCATACGCTGGCGTCGGAAGTGGCACCGGTGGGCTTTGAAAGCTTCCTGCTGGCGAATGATTTAGCGCCGGAAGCGGCGCAGTTCCGCCTGCCGAAACGCGATGGTGATCGCGTAAATCTGCTGTGGTCCACGCCGATTACCGAGGCCGAACGCCAGTTCGCCCAGGCTGACGATCGTGGTGGACAGCAGCTGCTGCAACGTTTGCTGGCGGACGGTAATAATCATGTGTTTCGGCCACGGCAGGAAGTGGTGGAAACCCCCGCACCGTAAATCAGGTCGGCACCAATGCCGACCCTACGATTTTAAATTATCACCCAAATCAACTATTTCATTGCTTTGTGATCGCGCTCACCTCAAGTTCCCCATTAACACGCCGTTAACCTCGATCAGGCAACTCGCCAACCAGGGTAAGGGCACACATAATGTTCAAAACAACACAATCCCGTTTCACCGCGACGCTTGTCGCCTTTTTTGCCGCTCTGATGCTGGTTACCGTATTGGTAATCAATCAGTTCATCGCGCCGCAACTCTCCGAAAATGAAAGTCGTCTGGTGCGTTACGAAGTGGACGGCCTGGCCGGACGCATTGTCGAGCAGATGAACCGCGTACAGGCGCAACAGCGCGCCATTACCGAAGCCGCAGGCGTGATGGACAGCGCAGCCATCGATACCTTACTGCCTGCCTTGGTTAACCAATATCAGGACAGCAATGTGTTCGGCGGCGGCATCTGGCCGTTACCAAACCGTCGCGATCCCGCCAAAGAGAAAAACAGCTCATTCTTTGCGCGCAACACCAGCAACCAGCTGCAGGTCAACACCTACTGGAACTCGGACGCCGCCGACAAATACTGGGAGCAATCCTGGTATAAAGATGGTTTAGCCGCGCCCAAAGGCCAGTGCGCCTGGGCGAAAGCCTATCAGGATGCCGCCAGCCCGCAGCCGCGTACCAATTGCGCAATGGCAATCTATCGCGATGGCACCGCGTGGGGCGTGGCAACCATTGACGTGACGCTCGGCTTCTTCAACCAGCTGGCAAAACAGATGGGTGAGGCGATTCAGGGCCGCGTACTGATCGTTGAAGCTGATGGCAAAGTGGTGGGTAACGCCGCGCTGGTGGATGGCGCGCCGAAGCTGGAAAACCTCGCGGATACCCAGCTGCCGATGGCGTCCGCGCTGAAAGGTCTGTTGGCGCAGGCGGGCAGTCAGCCCGCGCAAACCACCTTTGCAGGTGAAGATGGCGAACACACGCTGTTCGTACAGGCGATTGCTGGCAGCCCGTGGTATCTGGCCAGCGATGTGCCGTCGAGCTTGCTGGATGCACAAACCCACAGCATGTTGACGCGTCTTGGTCTGGTGCAGATTCCGCTGGCGGTGATCCTGCTGCTGGTGCTGCTGGGCTTCGTGCGAGCCATGATGAAACGTCTCGCCGTGCTGAACAGCAATATCGAAGCCTTATCGACCGGCGGCGCCGATTTGACGCAGCGTCTGCCTGCCAGCAACAGCCCGGAATTCAACGCCGTGGCGCAGAGCTTCAACCAGTTCATCGCCTATCTGCAAGGCCTGATGCGTCAGGTGGGCGACAGCGCGCTGGCGATCACGGCGGCTTCGCGAGAAATCGCCAGCGGCAACGCCGATCTCTCGGCACGTACCGAATCGCAAGCCAGTTCGATTGTTGAAACGGCGGCGTCGATGGAAGAGCTGACCGGCACGGTGCGGCAGAACGCCGACAACGCCACGCATGCGAACCAGCTGGCGGACGGCGCGTCGCAGGTTGCTGCACGCGGCACCGAAGTGGTGCGTCAGGTTGTCACCACCATGGGCGCGATCAATCACTCATCGCGTAAAGTGGTCGATATCATCAGCGTCATTGATAGCATTGCCTTCCAGACCAACATCCTGGCGCTGAACGCCGCGGTCGAAGCGGCGCGCGCCGGTGAACAGGGTCGCGGTTTTGCCGTGGTAGCATCGGAAGTGCGTAACCTGGCACAGCGCTCGGCTAACTCGGCGCGTGAAATCAAAAAGCTGATTGAGGAGTCGGTGGCGAATATCGATACCGGCAGCCAGCTGGTGGAGCAGGCCGGGCAAACCATGGATGAGCTGATGCAGGGCGTGAGCAGCGTGACCACGCTGATGAGCGAAATCATGTCGGCCAGCCGCGAGCAGAGCATGGGCATCGATCAGGTGAACGTGGCGATTACTCAGCTGGATGGCAGTACGCAGCAGAACGCCGCGCTGGTCGAGCAGGTTTCCGCCGCCGCGCAGTCGATGCAGCAGCAAAGCGTGCAACTGGAGCAGGTGGTGCAGAGCTTTAAGTTGTAAGTTTTGTGAAATCGGTCGCCATAAATGGCGACCCTACAAAATCTCCCGGCCGTTGAAAAATTGCGGCCGGCACAACTCTCCCGTAAGGTCGCCATTTATGGCGACCTTTTCATCCTCCGCACACATCTCCTCCGTTAACGCCATTCCCCACCTTTTTATGCTGAATTGTCCGCAGGCTGCTACGCTTTAGTGTGCCCACGTTAACGCACGGAATGTGCGCTATTTCCTCCATCAACACGTTGGAGGTTGTGTACAATAGCTGCGAATTTTCCGAAGGAGTTGTCATGCCCGCCATTGAAGTTATTCTCGTTGACCACCTCGATCGCCCTATCGGCAAAATGGAAAAGCTGGAAGTGCATGAAAAAGGATTGCTGCATCGCGCGGTGACGGTTTACGTGTTCAATTCGCGCCATGAAGTGCTGTTACAACGCCGTGCCAGCACGAAATATCACTGTGGTGGATTGTGGAGTAACACCTGCTGCAGTCATCCCTATCCGCAGGAATCGACGCGCGACGCCGCTGAGCGCCGTTTGCGTGAAGAGATGGGCATGAATCTGGCGTTAACGCCGGTGTTTGAGCTGAGCTACAACCTGCCGCTGAGTAACGGCTTAACCGAGCATGAGTATGGTCACGTGTTCTTCGCCATCAGCGATGAGCAGCCGGTCCTCAACCCGGAAGAGGCCGATGCGTGGTGCTATCGCTCGATTGCACAAATTCAGCAGGAAATGCAGGAGAATCCGGCGCAGTTCACGCCGTGGTTTTTGCACACCTTCCCGCGCATCCCTCATACGCTTGGTGAGTTTCGCCTGACGGCATAGAAGCATGGACATTGCTTTGTGGGGGCGACGTTCATAAGTTCCGTTTAAAGATAGCCGGTGCGCCGGCGAAGAGGGCGTTCTCTGGCACATTCGCTGTAACAACGCTATTTGCTGCGATAACGCTATTATCTCCGATTGTTACGCCGGGTAAGACCACGACGCCGGCCCCTAACCACACATTTTTTCCGAGAGTTATCGGGGCTGTAATCAATTGATAGCTTCTTTGAGCTGGGCCACATGGATGGCTTGCTGTCGATAGCGTCACGTTCGGCCCTATCAATGAATTATCCCCAATCGTTATTGCCGAATTATCGAGAAAAACGCAGCCGGCATTAATGTATACGTGGCAGCCAATCGCTATATTGCCAAATTCATAAAAGAAAGGCGTTGTAACGATGCTTTCATCCCCAATTTTTACCCCAGATTTGGCCAAAAGGCGATTGTGTCGTTTACGGGATAAATTTCTGCTGTTGATAAGATTTCGGGCTACGGGAACCTCAACATATTTTACGAAGTGAGACAGGAAATACATCAGCATATTTTTTAATCTTCCATAATTTTGGCTCAACGATACAAATCGCAAGCATTTAATTCAATCCCTTTCTTTCTACCAATTTGAAAATTTCTTTGCAATAAATGCTGCAAGGCATAAAAAGTTTTTATTACACTCTTTGACACTCCTCATTTCACAGTGAAATTTTTTACATTCCTTTTGGCTATATGAGCTGCGTTTTGGTTATAGCCAATACGATATTGATAGCAAAAAAAGCACGAAGTAAGCCGCTTGACCGCGCCCATCCCGATTCGCCAGGCTACGCTTGATAGTCACACAATGAAAACAAATGAGGGAAGCGAGATGATAAAGCAGGGTTTATTGGGAATGATTGCATTGGCAATGAGCGTGGGTGCAGCGCATGCGGCGGATCCGGTCAAAGTCGGTTCCAAGATTGATACCGAAGGCTCGCTTCTCGGCAACATTATTCTGCAGGTGCTGGACAAACACGGGGTAAAGACCGTCAACAAAATCCAGCTCGGTACCACGCAAGTGGTGCGCGGTGCGATCACCGCCGGCGAGCTGGATATCTACCCGGAATATACCGGCAACGGCGCCTTCTTCTTCAACGATGAGAAAGACACGGCATGGAAAAACGCCCAGCAGGGCTACGAGAAAGTGAAAAAACTCGACGCCGAGAAAAATCATCTGGTGTGGCTGACACCCGCGCCAGCTAACAACACCTGGACGATTGCGGTGCGCGGTGACGTAGCGCAGAAGAACAACCTCAACTCGCTGGACGATCTCAGCGCCTACCTGAAAAAAGGTGGCACCTTCAAGCTGGCTGCCTCGGCGGAATTCATCGAACGCAGCGATGCCTTACCGGCGTTTGAAAAAGCCTACAACTTCAAACTCGAGCAGGCGCAGCTGCTGTCGCTGGCCGGTGGCGACACCGCCGTGACCATCAAAGCGGCGGCGCAGCAAACCTCTGGCGTGAACGCGGCAATGGCGTACGGCACCGACGGTCCGGTGGCGGCGCTGGGCCTGCAAACGCTGAGCGATCCGAAAGGCGTGCAGCCGATTTACGCCCCTGCGCCGGTGATCCGCGAAAGCGTGCTCAAGCAATATCCGGACATCGGCAACTGGCTGCAGCCGGTCTTCAGCAAGCTGGATGAGAAAACCCTGCAGCAGCTGAATGCACAGATTGCGGTGGATGGTCAGGATGCCAGCCAGGTCGCGAAACAGTGGTTACAGACCAATAAGTTGCTGTAAGCAGTGTCATCGTTGTTACTCAGACCGCGCCAGCAGCCGGTGCTGCTGGTGTTAATCACGCTTATCACGCTGGCGCTGTTTGCCTTGCCGCTACTGAGCTATGCCGCCAATCGGCTGGTCTCTGGCCAACCGCTGACCTTCTGGCAGGTGACCAACAGCGCACTGCTGTTGATTCCGCTGCTGTGGCTTTGGCAGAGCTTGTGGTGGTCGCCGCGCCGCATTCACGCGATAACGGTGCTGCTGGCGGCGGAGTTGCTGCTGGCCTTGCTCATCTGGCTCGCCGGACAGCAAGCCAGCGAACTGGCGAACAGCGGCAGCCCGCTGGCACGCACCGCGTTTGGTAGCGGCTTGTGGTGCGCGGCGGCGCTGGCGCTGCTGCTGGCGGCGGAAGCGGTTCGGCAAATCACGCGCAGTACGCCGTGGCGCATTGTGCTCAATCTGCAAATCTGGCTGTTGCCGCTGGCGCTGTTACTCAGCGGTCATCTCGATCGTCTCTCGCTTATGAAAGAGTACGCCAACCGCACGACGGTGTTTGATGTGGCCTTCACGCAGCATTTGTGGCTGCTGGGCGGCACGCTCCTGCCGACGGTAATCATCGGTTTGCCGCTCGGCCTGGCGATTGCGCGCCGTCCGCGCTGGCAAAATGCTGCGTTTAGCCTGCTCAATCTGATCCAAACCGTGCCGTCGGTGGCGCTGTTCGGCTTGCTGATTGCGCCGCTGGCGGGATTGGTGGCGCATTTTCCGCTGCTGGCGCGTTGGGGCATCAGCGGCATCGGCATCGCACCGGCTTTGATTGCGCTGGTGCTCTACGCGCTGCTGCCGCTGGTGCGCAGCGTGGTGGCCGGTTTGCAGCAGGTGCCGCAGGAAGTGCGTGAAACCGCGCGCGGCATGGGCATGAGCGCGTGGCAACAGTTCTGGCACGCCGAGTTGCCGCTGGCGCTGCCGGTGTGGCTCTCCGGGCTGCGTGTGGTGGTGGTGCAAACCGTTGGCCTGGCGGTGGTCGCAGCGCTGATTGGGGCAGGCGGATTCGGCGCCATTGTTTTTCAGGGATTGCTGAGCAGCGCGCTGGATCTGGTGCTGCTGGGTGTGATTCCGGTGGTGGCGCTGGCGGTGATTTTTGATGCACTGCTGCGTTTACTGTCGGCACTGCTGGAGAGACGTCATGATTGAATTTCACCAGGTGAGCAAAGTGTTCGCCGGGAAAGAGGCGATACGTAACCTGTCGCTGAAGATTGAGAAGGGCAGTTTTACCGTGCTGATCGGCACGTCGGGTTCCGGCAAATCGACCACGCTGAAGATGATCAATCGGCTGGTCGAGCACGACAGCGGCGAAATTCGCTTCGCCGGAGAAGCCATCGAAAACATGGATGCGCGCGCGCTGCGTCGCCGCATCGGTTACGCCATTCAGTCGATTGGTCTGTTTCCACACTGGAACGTGGCGAAGAACATCAGCACCGTGCCGTCGCTGCTCGGCTGGCCGCAGGCAAAAATCAACCAACGCGTTGAAGAGCTGCTGGCGCTGCTCAATCTTGATAGCCATCTGGCGACGCGCATGCCGCATCAGCTGTCGGGCGGACAGCAGCAGCGCGTCGGCGTGGCGCGTGCGCTGGCGGCGGATCCTGAATTGCTGCTGATGGATGAACCTTTTGGCGCGCTTGATCCGGTCAACCGTCTGGCGCTGCAACACGAAATGTTGCGCATTCAGAAAATGTCGGGTCGCACCGTGGTGCTGGTGACGCATGACATCGACGAAGCGCTGACGCTGGCCGATCAACTGGTGCTGATGGACGGCGGCGAAATCGTGCAGCAGGGCAGGCCGATCGATCTGCTGACGCAGCCGGTGAATGATTTTGCCCGCGAGTTCTTTGGCCGCAGTGAACTCGGCGTGCGTTTGCTGGCGCTGGGGCGTGCGGGCAGCGCGGCGCGACGCGGTGAATGGCTCGATGCCGAACCGATTGCCGCATCGCTGACGCTGCGTGAAGCGCTGTCGCAGTTTATTGCGCGCCGCACCGACAAATTGCCGGTGATCGATCAGCATCAGCAACCGCTCGGCGTGCTGCACTTCAGCGATCTGCTGCGCCAGCGGGAGGCGAGCTGATGCGGCTGCTGCGCGATCCGCTTTACTGGCTGCTGGCGGCCTTTCTGTTGCTGCTGTGGGGTTTGCCGCACAGCGGTCCGCTGTTTGCCCATTGGTTTCCGCAGCTGGAGCGCCCGCTCTATCTGCAGGAGAGTTTCTGGCGGCTGGCGCTGGCGCATCTGGCGTTGGTGGTCAGCGGCAGCCTGCTGGCGTTGCTGGTCGGCGTCGGCTGTGCGGTGTTTGCTACGCGTCACGCCGGGCGCGCCTTTCGTCCGCTGCTGGAAACCGTGGCGGCGGCCGGGCAAACCTTTCCGCCGGTTGCGGTGTTAGCAATTGCGGTGCCGGTGATGGGATTTGGCGCGACGCCCGCGGTGATGGCACTGTTTCTCTACGGCTTGCTGCCGATTTTGCAGGGCACGCTGGCGGGCTTAGATAGCGTACCAGCCAGCAATCGCGAAATCGCGGTCGGCCTCGGCATGGGGCCGTGGAAACGCTTGTGGCAGATTGAACTGGCGCTGGCAGCACCGGTGATTATGGCGGGCGTGCGAACCTCGGTGATGATCAATATCGGCACGGCAACCATTGCTTCCACGGTGGGCGCGGAGAGTCTGGGATCGCCGGTGATTATCGGTTTGAGCGGCTTTAACACCGCCTATGTGATTCAGGGCGCGCTGCTGGTGGCGCTGTTGGCGTTGATCTGCGATCGCCTGTTAGAGCGCGTGCAGCGTAAACTTAGTGGGTATGCACAATGAGGCTGTAGCCGACCAGCATCATACCGCCCATGCCGCCAAGCGCCATAATGGCAAACAGGGAACCGATAAGGAGTTTATTCCAGTTCATGAGGAGACCTGAGAAAAGAAATTTAGGGCGGCATGATAACGCGCACACCACGCCAGGCAAAGGCCGTGTGTGCGATTTTTACTTATGCGGGATCGTGCAGGTGAATGGCAAAACCTTGTGCCTGCCAGTGTTCAAACTGCTCGACCTGGCGACGCGTTGGCTTTTTGCCGGTCCAGATAAACAGATTTTGTCCGGGGAATAACTCAGGGCGCGGCATGTCCAGCGGCTCCGCCAACACATCCATGCGCCAGCCTTGCTGCGACAAACGCCAGGCTTCCAGCCAGATGCGGGTACGATCTTCCACCGCCCAACCCAGCATCAAGGCATCTTTACCGGCTTTTTTACGTCCACAGGCCAGACAAAACGCCACATAATCAATCAGCGCGCCATCAAGCAGACTGCACATGGTACGCGCGGTGTTCTGATCTAAACCGAGACGCTGGCGAACCGGCACAAATACGTGATCGATTAACGCATCCACCGGATGTTCCCGGCCAATAGTGGCAATTTTAACGCGCAATTTCGCCGGCCGAACGTGGCGCAGTACGCTCATCAACTCTTCCTGCAGCGCCGACCAACCGTCATCCACATTGACGGTGGCGCCTTCCAGCAACGCTTTCACTTTGCCAACGGGCACGCCACTCTCTATCCAGCGTTTTATCTCTTCGATACGCTGAACATCTTCATCATCAAACTGCCGATGACCACCTTCGGTACGCTGGGGTTTTAACAGACCGTAACGTCGCTGCCAGGCGCGAAGCGTTACCGGGTTGATTCCACAGCGTTCGGCCACATCCCCGATACTGTATAAGGCCATAAAGTCCTCAAAAATACTGACCTGCATAACAACACCTTAACCCTCAGGCTTGGGTTGTACAACGATTTTTTAGTTGTACAACTTGACCGTGTTGAGGATTCGTAGTGTTATCTCATATGTGAGATTTATTTCCCATAAATGAGAGGTAAGGATGTCTGCTTCGGATACCGACGATCGACTGGCGGCACGACTGGCCGAATTACGCGTACAACGCGGTTGGTCATTAGATGATTTGGCGATGGTGACCGGCATCAGTCGGGCGTCATTGTCGCGCATTGAACGCGCTGAAACGAGCCCAACAGCCGCTTTGCTTAACCGCCTTTGCGTGGCCTACGGATTGACCATGTCGCGCCTGCTCAGCGAGGTGGAAGAGGAAGCCGCGCTGCTGCTGAAAGCGGAGCAACAGCCGGTGTGGCGCGACGACGCCAGCGGGTTCCTGCGCCGCAACGTATCGCCGCCCGGCAGCCACTTTAAAGCGGAAGTGGTGGAAGGCGTACTGCGTCCCGGCGCGCGCATTGATTACGACGCGCCGCCGATTCAGGGGCTGGAGCAACATATCTGGCTGCAATCGGGCGAGCTGACCATCAGCATGGACGATCAACACTGGACGCTGCAGGCGGGCGACTGTCTGCGCTTCCATCTTACCGGCAAATCCGCGTTTGCCGCTCATGCCGAAGCCGGCGCGCGCTACATTTTGGTGGTATGCAAACCATGATTGACATCGAACGTCTCAGCGCCACCCAGGCGCAACCGCTGCTGGCGGCTTTGTGCGATGTGCTGCAGGGCTGCGTCGCCGACGGCGCCAGCGTGGGCTTTATTGATGCCGACGATCGCGCGGCCATTGCGCGCTTCTGGCAGGACAAAATTTACAGCCTGGCGAGCGGCGACAACCAGCTGCTGGTGGCGTATCAGCAGGGCGTGATTGTGGCGACGGTGATGGTCGGTTTCAGCGCGATGCCGAATGGTCGCCATCGGGCGGAGATCAGCAAGCTGCTGGTGCATCCGCGCGCCAGACGGCAGGGCATTGCGCGCCGCCTGATGCAGCAGGCCGAACAACTGGCGGCAGCGCAGGGCAAAACTTTGCTGGTGCTGGACACGCGCAGCGGCGACGTGGCGACGGATTTATATTTGTCGATGGATTGGCAGATTGCGGGGTCGATTCCCATGTATGCCGAGTCAACAGAAGGTGTGCTGGATGCGACCACGGTGATGTTTAAGGTTTTGGGGTGATTATGATTGTGCCTGCTGTCCCCCTCCTCGGTCCTCCCCCATAAATGGGGGAGGAAGATGCTGCCACATGTCAGTGTTGAAGCTGCATGTGGCAGCGTCTCCTTCCCCCGCTTGCGGGGGAAGGCCGGGATGGGGGACAGCGAGCACAATCTTAAAACGCACCAAATCAGTGCGCCGCCTCCGCCTCTGCCACGCCCAGCGCATGCATAAAAAGCCGGATAATCGGGTTTATTTTGCGGCCTTTCTTCATCATCAAACAAAACGGGTTTTCACGGCGAATCGAATCATCGCCCAACTCACACAGCTGACCACGCGCAATAAACGCGGCGGCATAATGTTCCGGTAAATAACCAATAAAATGGCCGGTTAAAATCAGCATGGCGACAGATTCAACCTGAACCGCCTGCACGCCGCTGTCCTGCAACGGAATGATGCGACGATCGTCGCGCGGCGTCACATATAAATGATTAATAATTTTCTGCTCACGTAATATGTCCGTCGATATATTTTTATCGCACGATCCAGAATATAAAGGATGTGACATGGAGCAATATAATTTTGAATATTCCTTATAAAGCGGGAAGTAATCAAAATCACTTTTCATTTCATAAACTGGTGCAATACCACAATGAAAACGGCCTTCACTGATGCCGCGCTCAATATCATCTAACTGTGAGGTTTGCAGTCGAATTTGTACCTTTGGCGCTTTCTGGTGCAGCTGTTGCACCGCCGCGGTGACCGGCGATTGCGGATCGGAAATGGTGTTATCCACCACGCAAATCGCAATGTCGCCCAGCAGTTCATTGCGGCTGTTGTGTAAGCGCTCGCGAAACAGATTCAGCGAGACGAACAGCTCCAGCGTGGCCTGATACACGTTGATGCCGTATTGCGTCAGCTCAAAACCTTCGCGTCCGCGGCTGCATAATGTCATGCCGAGACGAATTTCCAGATCGGAAACCTGTTTACTGATCGCCGCCAGACCAATATTCAATTCGTGACTGGCAGCGGTTAATCCGCCGGCTTCTACTACGCATTTAAATACCCGCAGTAATTTTAAATCGATATTACTCAGTGCCAGAACCGCATTATCGCTGCGATTATTTGCATTGTTTCCGGACTGGGAAACTTTACTTTCCATTTTTGCTATTCAACTCCGGAATAATTGCGGTGAAAGTACAGTGAACCTGAAATAGGCCCTGTTTACCAGTGTAGCCATAAAATAAGCTTTCATTATCTCAACTGGCTCATCCATATCTTTTTCATATCGCTGATGATTATCTGTAAGGGGAAATAGCATGTCTGATAATGCCGAACTGTTATGGGGCGCGCGTTTTAAAGCGGCACCGGCGGCGAGTTTAACCGCGCTGTCTCGTAGCCCGGATTATTACTTTGCATTGGCACCTTACGATTTGGCGGGCTGCCGGGCGCATGCCCGAGAACTGGCGCGCGGCGAGCTGCTGAGTGCCGAAGAGCTCAGCACCATGCTGGCGGCCATTGACGCGTTAGATGCCGATTATCGCGCCGGTCAGCTGCATCCGATTGCCGCCGACGAAGATGTGCACACCTTTATCGAACGCGCGCTGACCGAGCGTTTAGGTGCGCTGGGCGGCAAGCTGCGCGCCGGCCGTTCGCGCAACGATCAAACCGTTAACGACCTGCGTCTCTATCTGCGCGACAACGGCCGCAAGGTGGTCAGCGCCTTGCTGGCCCTGCAGCAGGCGCTGGTCGAGCAGGCGGCGCAGCACACCGAAAGCGTCGCGCCCGGTTTCACACATTTGCAGCAGGCGCAGCCGATTGTTTTTGGTCATCAACTTTTGGCTCACGCGCAATCCTTTGCCCGCGATATTGAACGTATGCAGGATTGGGATCGCCGCAGCGCGCGCTGTCCGCTCGGTGCCGCGGCCATGGCCGGTTCCGCCATTGCGCGCCAGCCGGAGCACGCCGCCGCCGATCTTTCCTATCTCGCGCCGTGCGAAAACTCCATCGATGCCGTGGCCAGCCGCGACTACGCCGCTGAATTCCTGTTTGTCACCAGCATGATCGGCATCAACCTGTCACGCCTGTGCGAAGAGGTGTGCATGTGGGCATCCCGCCAGTTCCGCTGGGTTGAGCTGCACGACAGCTACGCCACCGGCAGTTCCATCATGCCGCAGAAGAAAAACCCGGACATCGCCGAACTGACGCGTGGCCGCTCTGGCCGCCTGGTCGGCAACCTGATGGCGCTGCTCACCACCATGAAAGCGATGCCGCTCTCCTACAACCGCGATCTCAGCGACGACAAACGCAACGTGATCGATGCAGTGGATACGTTGCTGCTGGTGCTGCCAGCGATGGCGGGCATGATGTCGACGCTGAAATTCAACACCGACGTGATGCGTGAGCAGGCGCCGGACGGCTTCACGCTGGCGACCGAAGTGGCCGACTGGTTGGCGATGCGCGGTGTGCCGTTCCGCGAAGCGCATGAGATCACCGGCCAGCTGGTGCAGCTGTGCGAGCGCGAAAACTGCGGTCTGTCCGATCTCAGCGATGCGCAGCTGCACGCGGTGGATGCCCGCTTAACGCCGGAGGTGCGCAGCGCCCTGACGCTGGAAGCCGCGCTGGCGGCCCGCAGCGGCTACGGCGGTACCGCACCGGCACGCGTGCGTGAGCAGTTGGCACGTCTGCAAACCCTGATGCAGGACCAGCAGCGCTGGACCGAAGATTACGCTGGCCCACGCGCCTGAGGAGAGCTTTATGTCGCAATCAACGCCGATTGAGCCGAGTTTGAACAACAGCCGCGAGCAGACGCATTACGATCTCGATCGTTATCAGGTGGTGCCGCGCCGTTATTACGGCCGCATTACCGCGTCGGCGGTGATTCTGGTGCTGCTGGCGCTGCTGGTGAACGCCTTTGCCCACGGCAATATCGAATGGTCGTTTGTTGGCCAGTTCTTTACCGCCCAGGCGATTCTCAATGGCGTGGTCAACACGCTGATCATGTCGGTGCTGGCGATGGGGCTTGGCGTGCTGTTTGGCGTTATCACCGCCATCATGTACATGTCGCCGAATCCGGTGCTGCACTACATCGCCGTGGGCTACGCGTGGATTTTTCGCGGCACGCCGCTGATTTTGCAGCTGCTGCTGTGGTTCAACCTCGCGCTGGTGTTTCCCACCATCAGCATTCCCGGTGTGTTCAGCGTGCAAACCGTCACCATCATGACGCCGTTCCTCGCCGCGCTGCTCGGTTTGAGCATCAATCAGGGCGCGTACACCTCGGAAGTGGTGCGTGCGGGCTTGCTGTCGGTGGATACCGGGCAATACGAAGCGGCGAAAGCCATCGGCATGCCGCGTCTGCAGGCGCTGCATCGCATCATTCTGCCGCAGGCGATGCGCGTGATTCTGCCGCCGGTCGGCAACGAATTTATCAGCATGATCAAAACCACCAGTCTCGCCAGCATGATTCAGTACTCCGAACTGCTCTACAACACGCAAACCATCTACTTCGCCAACGCGCGCGTCATGGAACTGCTGTTCGTGGCAGGCATTTGGTACCTGATTGTGGTCACGGTGTTGTCGTTTGGACAGAGCCGACTGGAACGTTATTTCTCACGCGGCCATCGTCAGCGTCAGTAATCAGGAGCCCAACATGAGAAACATCGTGCGCGCCGTCAAGGTGAACAAATATTTCGACCAGTTCCACGCCCTGAAGGATGTCAGCCTCGAAGTGAACTACGGCGAGGTGATGTGCATCCTCGGTCCCTCCGGTTCCGGCAAAAGCACCTTTTTGCGCTGCATCAACCAGCTTGAGAAGGTTGATAAAGGCGGGATTTGGGTCGACAACGAGCTGGCGGGCTATCGCATCGCCGGGAACAAACTGCATGCGCTGAGCGACAAGCAGATTGCGCGTCAGCGCCTGCAAACCGGCATGGTGTTCCAGCGCTTTAACCTGTTCCCACACAAAACCGCGCTGGAGAACATCATCGAAGGGCCGTGTCGCGTGCTGCTGCGTCCAAGACGTGAAGCCAGCGAAGAAGCCATGGCGCTGCTCGATCGCGTCGGTCTGGCGCACAAAGCGCACGACTATCCGCAGTCGCTCTCCGGCGGCCAGCAGCAGCGCGTGGCGATTGCCCGCGCGTTAGCAATGAAACCCAAACTGATGCTGTTTGACGAACCCACCTCGGCGCTGGATCCGGAGATGGTGGGCGAAGTGCTGGCGGTGATGCGTCAGCTGGCAAAAGAGGGCACCACCATGCTGGTGGTCACCCACGAAATGGGCTTTGCCCGTGAGGTGGCCAATCAGGTGGTGTTTATGGACGAGGGACGCATTATCGAGCAGGGCGCACCGGAAGACATTCTGCTGAACCCGCAAAATCCACGGATGAAAAACTTTATTAACGCGATTCTTCTTTAACATTACCGGGGTGAATATGAAAAAGCTGTTATTGAGTGCCATCAGTGCCGCCGTATTGCTGCAATCCTCTGCCTGGGCAGATATCGCGGTTCCTGCTGCGATCAAAGAGAAAGGGCTGACCGTGGCGATCATGCCGAACTACCCGCCGATGGATTTTAAAGATCCGGCCACTAACCAGCTGACCGGCGTGGATTACGATCTCGGCCAGGCGATTGGTGAAAAGCTCGGCGTGAAGATCAACTGGCAGGAGATCGCCTTCGAGCAGATGGTGAACGCGGTGGTGACCAAGCGCGTTGATCTGGTGATGTCCGGCATGACGGACACCAAAGAGCGTCAGCAGGTGGTTAACTTTATCGACTACTTCAAAACCGGCCCGCAGTTCTATACCCAATCCGCGCGCAGCGATATCAACAGCGCAATGGATCTGTGCGGCAAGAAAGTCGGCACCAGCCGTCGCACCACCTTCCCGCTAGAGATTGCCAACTGGTCAAAAGCGCACTGTGAAGCGGCCGGTAAGCCGGCGATCATCGTGGTAGGCGCCGAAGGCACCGCCGATGCGCGTACTCAGCTGCGTCAGAACCGTCTGGATGGCGTGGTACAGGGCAGTGAAACGCTGCCGTACATCATGGATCTGGAAAAGGGCAAATATAAGGCGCTGGATAAAGCCTTCTCCTTCCAGTACACCGGCATGGCGATTGGTAAAGATGCGGGCGAGCTGACCACGGCGATTCAGGCGGCGATCGACGCGATGATTGCCGATGGCTCTTACCAGAAAATCCTCGGCAAATGGGGTCTGGCAGACAACGGCGTGGCGAAGGCGACCGTTAACCAGGGCTAAGGAGCGCGCAGATGCAACAACCGGGCGCAGTGCGCTGGCCGCAGGGTAAACGCGGCTGTATGGCGCTGGCGTTTGACCTCGACGGTCCCACCGGCGATGCCATGCTGAATGGCAGCCTGTGGTCAACGCCAGAGTATTTTACCTTTGGGGCCTACGGGCCGTACCGTGCGCTCGGGCGTCTGCTTGACCTGCTGCGCGCCTTCGAGCTGCCCGCCACCTTTTTTGTGCCGGCGTGGGTGGTGGAGCAGTGGCCGCAGCAGTGTCAGGCGATTATCGAACAGGGCCACGAAGTGGCCTATCACGGCTATCGCCACGAATCCTTCTGGGCGATTTCACCGGATGAACAGCGTGCGGTAATGGCGAAATCCGCTGAAATTTTCCACAACATTCTCGGTATCACCGCCTGCGGTTTTCGTACGCCGTCGGGCGACTGGCATGCCGAAACGCCACAAATCCTGCGCGATGCGGGCGTGATCTACTCCAGCAGCATGCGCGGCGACGATCGTCCATACAGCATTCCGGTGGCCGGCCATACTCCGCTGGTGGAGATCCCCGGTAAATGGGAGATGGATGATTACGCCTCGCTGGCCTACACGCGCCAGCCTGATTTCCCCAAAGGCGGCGACCGCATCGCCAGCTATGCGCACACGCGCGATAACTGGCAGCGCGAGTTCGATGGCGCGATGGATGAAGGCTTGTGCCTCACCACGCTGTTTCACCCGAAAATCTCCGGCCAGCCGGGACGCATTTTGCTGCTCGAACAGCTGTTTGAACATATGACGGCGCGCGAAGACGTGTGGTTCGCGCGTTGCGATGCGGTGGCGCAGTGGTATTTGCAGGAGCAACAGCATGACTGAACCTTCACGCTGGCCGCTGGGCTTCCAGTCGGCAGCGATCCTCACCCTCGACTTCAACGACATTCACGGCATTCTCACCCAGGCGCCGGCGGTAGCAGGGCGCGATAAAACGCTGTCGGTGTGGCGCTACGGCACGCTGCGCGGCGTTGATCGCTTGCTGGCGCTGCTGGCGGAAAAACAGCTTAAAGCCACATGGTGTATGCCCGCGATTGTTGCCGAAGAGCAGCCGGAACTGGTGCTGCGCATGGTGGCCGACGGCCATGAAATTGCCTGCAGCGGCGATATGCATGAAGATTTCTCGTTACTCACGCTGGAGCAACAAATTGCCAGCGTGACGCGCGGCTGCGACAAACTGGCGCACATTACCGGTAGCCCAATCGTCGGCTTCCGCACGCCCGCCGGGCAGTGGAAACCGGGATTGGCCGAGGCGCTGATAGAACGCGGTATTCGCTGGTCATCGAGTTGGCGCGGCGACGATTTACCGTACTTCCATCCCGGTACGCGCCTGGTGGAACTGCCGATGCACTACACGCTGGAAGATGAGCCTTATTTCGCCTTCAACCTCAGCCCGGCTATTCCGCCAGGGCAATCGCGTATCGCACCTTGTGCGGAAACGCTGGCGAATATGACGCAGGATTTCCACGGCTTCCACCGCTTTGGGCTGTGCTACCTGCTGCGCCTGCATCCGGAAATTATCGGCACCGCCGGACGTATTGGCCTGCTGCGGGCGCTGCTTGACACGCTGCAACAGCACAACGTGTGGATCGCCACTGCCGAGCAGGTGGCGGCGCACTGGCAGACGCAGCCGGATAACGATGTCTCCCATCCGGCGGAAGTGTTTACCCGCATCATCGGAGGTGCGCATGACGAGCACGCTTGATCAACTGGCGGCCTTTATCGCCGAGACGCGTTATGCACAACTGCCTGCGCCGCTGGTGGAGCAGGCGAAACGCCATCTACTGGATACGCTCGGTGCTTCGCTGGCGGGCTGCGACAGCCCGATTTGGCGCGAATGTCTGGCTCTGGTGCAGGCCGAAGGTGGACGCGAGCAGGCGCAGATTTGGGGCAGCGCGCAACAGGCCAATCCGCGTCAGGCGGCATGGCTGAACGGCGTGGCGGCTCACATGTATGAACTCGACGACACTGGCGGCTGCGATCACTCCGGCGCGGTAGTCATTCCGGCACTGCTGGCGGCCTTGCCACTGGCGACGCAGCCGGTGGACGGGCCAGCGCTGCTGGTGGCGATGGTGATTGGTTATGACGTCGGCCGCCGGGTGCTAGAAGCCTGCGGCGGTTACTCGGCGCACAACGGCGCAGGCTGGCACTCTACCGCCAGCTGCGGCGTGTTTGGTGCGGCGGCGGCGGTGTGTTCGCTACTGCAGCTGGATCGCGCGCAGTGTGCGTCTGCACTGGGCATTGCCGCCAGCTTCAGTGGCGGTTTGTGGGGCTTTATTCACGACGGATCGCACACCAAAAAACTGCATGCCGCGCGTGCCGCAGAAGGCGGCGTGCAGGCCGCGCTGCTGGCACAACGCGGCATCAGTGGGCCTTCGGCGGTGTTTGAACCGCGCTGGGGCGGCTTCCTGCAAACCTTAGCGGCAGATACTCAGCAGCCACAGGCCTTGACGGCGGATCTCGGTGAGGTATGGAAACTGGCGCGCTGCTCGATCAAACCTTACGCCTCGTGCCGTGGTACCCACGCGGCGATTGATGCGCTGGGGATCCTGCTACACCAGCATGATGTACGCGTAGAGCAGATCGCGCGCATTGTGGTGGGCGTGAATCCGTTCCTGCTGGAGATGTGCGGCGGTCGTGAGTTACACAGTCTGGCGGCGGCGCAAATGAGCTTGCCGTATGCGCTGGCGGCGCGTGCGCTTTACGACTCGGCGGAGCTGGCAAGTTATGAAGACGCCAAACGTCTGCACCCTGATGTGGAAGCGTTGCTGGCGCGTATCGAGCTGGTGATCGATGCGCAGCAGAGCCGCGACGACGAACCGTGGGTGCGGCTGGAAACCGAGCAGGGCGTACAGTGGCAGCAGCATGTGCCGGTGTCGTCAGGCGCGCCAACCAATCCGCTCACGCTGGATGCGCTGCTGGCGAAGTACCGCAGTTTGGCCGCACGCGTATTGCCGCTGGATCAGGTCGAACGGCTCGAGGCGGTGTGTCTGGAGTTGGATGAGGTGGCGGATGTAAGGGAAGTGGTGGGATTGTTGGCGATAAGGTGATTTTTATTGTGCTCGCTGTTTCCCATCCCGGTCGGTGCACGCTGTCCCCCTCCTCGGTCCTCCCCCATAAATGGGGGAGGAAGATGCTGCCACATGTCAGTGATGAAGCTGCATGCGGCAGCGTCTCCTTCCCCCGCTTGCGGGGGAAGGCCGGGATGGGGGACAGCGAGCACATTCAAACCACAGCGAGCACATTCAAACCACAGCGAGCACATTCAAACCACAGCCAGCATAGATTAAACCCTGCCCGCCAACCCCTCAATCCGCACCATCGCCGCCAGCAAGCGCGCTTCGGTCACCGCTTCGGCCATGTTCTCCATATCCGGCGCATGCACCGATTCGCGCACAATCCGCGCCAGCTCATGCTCATCCAGCTCGGCAATCTCGCTCAGCGTCAGCGGCACGCCGCAGTCGCGTGCCAGGCGCATCTCATCCAGCACCTCCTCATCGGCGCGATTCTCCAGCGCCAGCAAACAAAGATTGCCGAAGCCGACCAGCAGGCCATGACCAAACTCGCGGGTTTTATCGCAGAAGGTAAAACCTTCATAAATCGCATGCGAAGCCGCTGCGTGTGCGCCATTGCTCATCAGCGAGGTTAATCCTGCCCAGGTGAAAATCGCATCCAGCACCTGATCAAGCGACGCGCTGCTCTCACCACGCAGCACTGCGGCATAGGCCGCCGGGCCGTGTTCGGCAATCACGTCATAACAGATCTGGCTGTGCGCCAGTGACGACAGCGCATTGCCGTCGCATGCCGGATGGCGTGCGCTGACCGCGCGGAACTCGTACCACTTCGCCAGCGTATCGCCCAGCCCGGCGGCGAGCCAGCGCGCGGGCGCTTTTGCCAGCAGCTCGCTGTCGATAATCACTGCCGCCGGTGCCTGCGGCAGCGGGAAGATGTCGAAGAAATTGCCGTTATCGTCATAGCGAATACTCAACGGCGTCACCGCGGAACAGGTGGCGGCGATGGTTGGCAGCGTTACTACCGGCAAGCCGAGCTGTGCGCCCACCGCTTTCACCGTATCCAGCGATTTACCGCCGCCGACGCCAATCAGCACCTCGGCCTGCAGTTCAGTCGCCAGCGCCGCTAAACGGTTGATGTGATTGATCGAGGTTTCGCCGCCAAACCACTCTTGCGCCAGCAGCGTAACGTTGGCCGCCAGCAGCTGCGCGCGAACCTGCGCTTCTACCGCCTGCAACGCCTGATGGCCGCCAATCAGCAGCGCACGCTGGCCCAGCCCGGCGCAGATCGCGCCTAATTGATTGATCACGCCAGCACCGCGCAGCACGCGCGCCGGGAACACCAGATTCTGTTGTGTCATCACTTGTTCTCTGTGTAACGGACGCCGGGCAACACGCACAGCATCTCATAAAGGATATTGGCCGCCAGCTGCGAGGTCATGCCGCTGATGTCATACGGCGGCGAGACTTCCACCAGATCGCCGCCCACCAGATTGAGTCCACGGCAGCCGCGCACGATCTCCAGCCCTTGCATCGAAGTCAAACCGCCCACTTCCGGCGTACCGGTGCCGGGCGCCCACGCCGGATCAAAGCTGTCGATATCGTAAGAGAGATACACCGGGCCGTTGCCGATACGCGCGCGCACCTCGGCCATCAGCGGCGTCATGGAGCGATACCAGCACTGCTCGGCGGGCACCAGATGGAAACCCTGATCGACGCCCCACTGAAAATCATCGGCGGCGTAGCCTTGCGCACGTTGTCCAATCTGCACCACGCGCTGACAGTCGAGCAGGCCTTCTTCCACCGCACGGCGGAACGTGGTGCCGTGCGCAATCTTCTCGCCAAACATCTCGTCGTTGGTATCGGTGTGCGCATCAACGTGAATCAGCCCCATCGGGCCATGCTTCTTCGCCAGCGCGCGCAAAATCGGCAGCGTTAGCGTGTGATCGCCGCCCAGCGTTAACGGGATAATCGGCCAGGTATTCAGCTCGGTATAATAGTTTTCGATGATATCAACCGATTTCAGCAGGCTGTAGGTGTTGATCGGCACATCGCCGAGATCGCCGACGCGCAGCGAATCAAAGGGCGCGGCGCCGGTGGCCATGTTGTACGGGCGGATCATCACGGAATCGGCGCGAATGGCGCGCGGGCCATAGCGCGTACCGCTGCGCTGCGAGGTGCCGATATCCAGCGGAATGCCGACGAACGCCACATCCAAATTGGCCGGGGAGTCAGCGGCGGGCAAACGCATCATGGTGCCGCGTCCGGCAAAACGGGGCATCTCGTTGCCGCCTTGCGGCTGGGGGAAATCGGTCATCACGCACTCCTTCAGTCAGGTGAAACCCATCATTACCCAGCCCGCGTGCCGGAAAAATCCTTGACAGCAGATAATCACTTCAGAGATTACTTAACTTTAGTTAGCAATCACTGAAGGAAAATCGGTGCAGACGCTTCCCAATCTTAAACTGCTGCAGGTGTTCGCCAGCGTGGTGGAAAATCAGGGTTACTCGCGCGCGCAGCAGGCGCTGAACATGACCACGCCCGCCATCAGCGCCTACATGAGCGAGCTGGAAACGCAGCTCGGTTTTATCCTCTGTCAGCGCGGGCGCGGCGGCTTTACCCTGACCAGCAAAGGCGAGCAGTTCTATCGTTACAGTCAGGAGATGCTGGCGACGCTGGCGGGTTGGCAGGAGCAGGTGGAAACCTTGAAAAGCGCGCAGGGCGGCACCTTCTCGCTTGGCGTGGTGGACGCCACCGTCACCGACAGCACGCTGGATCTGCCCGCTGCCATCGCCCGCTTTAATCAGCGCTTTCCGGCGGTGTTTTTTAATCTGAGCGTGCGCGATCCCAATGAGTTACAGCAGCAGTTGCTGGAGGATCGGCTCGATTTGGCGATTGGTCACTTCCCGCTGCGCGCCAGCAATCTGGTGACCATTCCGCTGTATGAAGAGCAGCATTGGCTCTATTGCAGCCCGGAACATCCGCTAGCTGAAGGTCATCCGGATGTGCGCACCGTGCAGCAAACCGGCATGGTGACGCGGCGTTACTGGAATCAGCAGGAGCTCCACAAGCGCGGCTTCCGCCAGAGCAACGCATCGGTGGAGAGCATCGAAGCGCAGCTGACGCTGATTCTCTCCGGCCGCTTTATCGGCTATTTACCCGAACACTATGCGCGCAGCGGGGAACAGCAGGGCACGCTGCGCCGTCTGCTGCCGCACCATTTCCACTTCCGCGCGCCTTTCTCTTTTGCGTTCCGCCGTGGGCGCGCGCGGGAAACCTTGATTCGTGCGATGCGTGAAATTCTGAATCCAGCGCGAAAAAATAGCAGCGAAAGCTGACGCTGCGCCAATACTGTGTAAAAATACAGGCCAATTCAGCAAACAGTAACGAAAATGGCCCTGACAGCAGCGATAAAAAGCCAGATTGCGCAATGGTATAAGGCGCTGCAGCAGCAGGTTCCTGACTTTATCCCGCGCGCGCCGCAGCGCCAGATGATTGCCGAAGTGGCGAAAAGTCTGGCCGGTGACGAAGGGCGTCATCTGGCGATTGAAGCGCCCACCGGCGTCGGCAAAACCCTCTCTTATTTGATTCCCGGTATTGCCGTAAGCCGCGCTGAGGAGAAGCGGCTGGTGATCAGCACCGCCAACGTGGCGTTGCAGGATCAGATCTTCACCAAGGATCTGCCGCTGCTGAAGAAAATCATCCCTGATCTCACCTTTACCGCTGCCTTTGGCCGTGGACGCTATGTTTGTCCGCGCAACCTTGCGGCGCTGGCAGCGACCGAAGATCAGCAGGGCGATTTGCTGCTCTATCTTGATGAAGAGGCGGTCACCGGCTCGAAAGAGGAGCAGAAATTCTGCGCCAAACTGGAGAAGCAGCTCAGCAGCTACCGCTGGGATGGCTTGCGCGATCACACCGATGTCAACATTGACGACAGCTTGTGGCAACGCCTCTCCACCGACAAAGCCAACTGCCTCGGCCATCACTGCCGCTGGTATCGCGAATGCCCATTCTTTGTCGCGCGTCGCGAGATTGAGCAGGCGGATGTGGTGGTCGCCAACCATGCGCTGGTGATGGCGGCGATGGAGAATGAATCGGTGCTGCCGCCGGCGAAAAACCTGATGCTGGTGCTGGACGAAGGCCATCATCTGCCGGAAGTGGCGCGCGATGCGCTGGAGATGAGCGCGGAGATCACGCCAGGCTGGAGCGGTTTACAGCTCGATCTGTTTGTGCGGCTGGTGGAAACCATCATGGCGCAGTTTCGCCCAAAATCGCCGCCGCCGCTCACCAATCCGGAACGCCTGAAAGGCCACTGCGATGAAATGCGCGAGCTGCTGCAGATTCTCTGCGATGCCCTCAACCCGCTGCTGCCTGGCCATAATCAGCCGGGCGAGTTCCGCTTTGTGCTGGGTGAATTGCCGGAAGAGCTGCTGAGCTTGTGCGCGCGGCTGTTCAAACTGAGCGATGCGCTGCGTGGCTTAAGCGAAGGCCTGCTCAACGAGTTGGGCGATCAAACCGGTAAAGCCGATATCATGCGGCTGCATAAAGCGATTATTCAGCTCAATCGCCACTTCGGCTGGTTCGAATCAATCAGCAAGCTGTGGCGGCTGGCGGCGATGGAGAAAGCCTCGAATGCGCCGGTGTCGAAGTGGATTACGCGTGAGATCCGCGAAGGCCAGGCGCATCTGCTGTTCCACTGCGCGGGCATTCGCGTGAGCGATCAGCTGGAAAAAATCCTGTGGCGCAAAATCCCGCATGTGGTGGTGACCTCCGCCACGTTGCGCTCGCTCAACAGCTTCAACCGTTTGCAGGAGATGTCTGGCCTGAGCGAGAAAGCCGGCGACCGCTTCGTGGCGCTGGATTCACCGTTTAACCATATCGATCAGGGCAAACTGGTGATTCCGCAGATGCAGTTTGAGCCGCAGATGGCGCAGGAAGCGGAACACATCGCCGAGATGGCGCGTTTCTTCCGTCAGCAGATTGCCGAAGAGAAGCACAAAGGCGTGCTGGTGCTGTTTGCCAGCGGCCGCGCGATGCAGCAGTTTGTCGCGCACATTCCGGAGCTGCGTTTATCAATGCTGGTGCAAGGTGACCAGCCGCGCTCGCGCCTGGTGGCGCTGCACCGGGAACGCGTCGAAGCCGGTAAAACCAGCATTTTAGTGGGGCTGCAATCGTTCGCTGAAGGGCTGGATTTGAAAGGCGATCTGCTGTCGCAGGTGCATATCCATAAAATCGCTTTTCCGCCGGTGGACAGTCCGGTAATTTTGACCGAGGGCGAATGGCTGAAGAGCCTGAAACGTTATCCGTTCGAGGTGCAGAGCTTGCCGAGCGCCTCCTTTACCTTGATTCAACAGGTAGGACGTTTGATTCGCAGCCACAGCTGCTTTGGCGAAATCGTGATTTACGATCGCCGCCTGCTCAACAAAGCTTATGGCAGCCGACTGCTGGCCGCGTTACCGGTGTTCCCGATTGAGCAACCGCCGATGCCGGAAGCTAGCAGTGACAAGCCGAAAAAAAGTCGCAGTAAGAAAATCTAACTTTGGCAGCCGCATGGCGGCGCGCCCTGGAAGCGGGAATGCCTGATGGAACTGAATAAAATCATTAAAGAGATTGGGCGCGGGAAAAATCACGCGCGCGATATCGATTTCGACACCGCGCAGGCGCTGTACAGCGCGATGCTGGCCGGTGAAGTGCCGGAGCTGGAGCTGGGTGGCGTGCTGATTGCGCTGCGCATCAAGGGCGAAGGCGAAGAGGAGATGCGCGGTTTTTACCACGCGATGCAGCAGCAGATGATGCAGTTGCAGGCACCGGCTCATCGTCCGATGCCGATTGTTATTCCCAGCTACAACGGTGCGCGTCGTCAGGGCAATTTGACGCCGCTGCTGGCGCTGCTGCTGGTGAAAATCGGCTTCCCGGTGCTGTTGCATGGCGTTAGCGACGATCCCACGCGCATCACCACCGAAGCGGTGCTGGCGGCGCTGGACATCGCGCCTGTGACCTCCGCCGCACAGGCGCAGGCGAAGCTGGATAACGGAGAGTTGGCGTTTATCACCATTGACCATCTATGTGCGCCGATGGCGCAACAGCTGTCGCTGCGCTGGCGTATGGGCGTGCGTAACAGCGCGCATACGCTGGCGAAACTGGCGACGCCGTTTGCCGAACGCGCCGCGCTGCGTCTGGCCAGCGTCTCGCATCCGGAATATGTGCCGCGCGTCGGGAAATTTTTCCAGGATATCGATGCACCGGCGATTCTGCTCAACGGCACCGAAGGCGAGGTGTACGCCAATCCGCAGCGCTGCCCGGCGATTAACTACATTCGCGGCGCGGGTGCAGAAGCGGAAGTGTGGGTTGAGCGCCAGCCGGAAGTGAGTGTGGAACTGCCGGAAAGCAAAAGTGCGCAGGATACCGCTGTGTGGATCAATCAGGTTTTAGCCGGGGAACGCGCTGTACCGCAGGCGCTGCGTTTGCAACTGGCGTGTTGTTTGGTGGCGACCGGGCAATCGGCCAGCATGGCAGATGCGGAAGGGCGCTTACAGCGAGCGGGGATCTGAGGCCTGCCAGGCGCATCGCAAGGTTTCCGTAGGGTCGCCATTCATGGCGACCGCCATCACGCCTTCGCTAATACGCTCTCCACCAACCGCTGCCAGAAGGTAATACCGATCGGCAGCAGTTCATCATTAAAATCGTAATTCGCGTTATGCAGCGGGGCGGACGGCGTCGTGCCATCGGCACCGAGCCAGAAATAGGCGCCGGGACAGGCTTCCATCATGCAGGCAAAATCTTCCGAAGCCATTGAAGGGTTCACCTGCCAATGCACCTGCGACTCGCCGAGCACATCAACCGCCACCGCACGCACCTGTTCGGCTTGCTCTGCATGGTTGGCGGTGACCGGATAACCGGGATACCAGTGAATCTCGCCGCTGACGCCAAACGGACGCGGCAACGTAGTGACAAAATCTTCAATCAGACCGCGCACGCGATTGCGCACGTCGGTCTGCAAACATCGCACCGTTCCGCGCAACACAATCTGCTCAGGAATGACGTTAATCGCTTCACCGCCGTGAATCTGCGTCACGCTCACCACCGCCGAAGCCAGCGGCGACAGACGACGCGACGGAATGGTTTGCAGCGCCAGAATCAGTTCTGCGGCGACCACCATTGGATCTGCACCACTTTCCGGCATCGCCGCATGGCAACTTTTACCGTGCAGCGTAATTTCAAACGAGTCGAGTGACGCCATCATCGCATCCGGGTTCACCGCCAGCGTGCCCACCGGCATGCCCGGCCAGTTATGCATGGCGTAAACCGCATCCATCGGGAAGCGCTGGAACAGACCTTCTTCCACCATCTTGCGCGCGCCACCGAGATTCTCTTCGGCGGGCTGGAAGATGAAATGAAGGGTGCCGCTGAAGTTACGCGTGGCCGCCAGCTGACAGGCCGCTGCCAGCAGAATCGAAGTGTGACCATCGTGACCGCAGGCATGCATGACGCCAGCTTTCTGCGACTTCCACTGCGGTGCACCTTTTTCGGTGATCGGCAGCGCATCCATATCGGCACGCAGGCCAATAACCGGTCCGGGGCCGTTCTCTAAGGTGCCGATGACGCCGGTGCCGGCTAAGCCACGAAACACCTGTAATCCGGCCTCGGTGAGTACCTTCGCGACGAGCTCGCTGGTCTGCTGCTCCTGGTAACCCAGTTCAGGATGTTGGTGTAACTGACGACGCCAGTTGAGGGCGTTTTCCAGCAGTGCAGCAGGCAGGCTCATAAGGTAAGGCTCTCCATTAGCAGCGTGAGCTGCAAAATAATGTATTTACTGTAGTGGCAAGCGCATAGCGGCGTCTATCGTGGAACGGAATGATTTGGCTATAGGGTATAGCGGAATGGAATATGCAGATTTAAATAAAAACAGGTCGCCATGAATGGCGACCCTACAACGATAGTGCGCGGTTTTCGCGCACCTGGTTTATTTCTGCATCGGCAGGTTCAGACCGTGTTCCTGCGCGCAGCTTTGCGCTAATTGATAACCGGCATCCGCGTGACGCATTACGCCAGTGGCTGGATCGTTCCACAACACGCGGCCTAAGCGCGCATCGGCTTCTTTAGTGCCGTCACACACGATCACTACGCCGGAGTGCTGCGAGAAGCCCATACCAACGCCGCCGCCATGGTGCAGGCTGACCCAGGTCGCGCCGCCTGCGGTGTTCAGCAGGGCATTCAGCAGCGGCCAATCCGATACGGCATCCGAGCCATCCTTCATCGCTTCGGTTTCACGGTTCGGTGACGCCACGGAACCGCAATCCAGATGATCGCGACCAATGACGATCGGCGCTTTTAGCTCGCCGTTGCGCACCATTTCGTTGAACGCCAGCGCCGCTTTGTGACGCTCGCCCAGACCCAGCCAGCAGATACGCGCTGGTAAGCCCTGGAAGGCGATGCGCTCCTGCGCCATGTCGAGCCAGCGGTGCAGATTCTGGTGATCCGGGAACAGCTCTTTCAGCTTGGCATCGGTTTTGTAGATATCTTCCGGATCGCCTGACAGCGCCACCCAGCGGAACGGACCTTTGCCTTCGCAGAACAGCGGACGAATATAGGCCGGCACAAAGCCTGGAAAATCAAAGGCATTTTTCACGCCTTCATCCAGCGCTACCTGACGGATGTTGTTGCCGTAATCCACGGTCGGGACGCCCATGTGATGGAAGTCCAGCATCGCCTGTACATGCACCGCCATTGAGGCGCGTGCGGCTTTCTCCACCGCTTTCGGGTTGCTGACACGCTCGGCTTCCCAGCGCGCCACATCCCAACCGACCGGCAGATAACCGTTAATCGGATCGTGCGCCGAAGTTTGATCGGTGACGATATCCGGCTTCATGCCGCCCGCTTTGGCACGTTTCACCAGCTCCGGCACGATTTCAGCGGCGTTGCCCAGCAGGCCAACAGAAATGGCGCGCTTCTCTTTATTCGCCTGATCAATCAGCGCCAGTGCTTCGTCCAGCGTATAGGCTTTGTGATCGACGTAGCGAGTACGGATACGGAAATCGATGCGTGATTCCTGGCACTCAATCGCCAGCACGCTGGCACCGGCCAACACGCCCGCCAGCGGTTGTGCGCCGCCCATGCCACCCAAACCGGCGGTGAGGATCCAGCGGCCGCTGAGATTGCTGTCGTAATGCTGGCGACCGGCTTCGGCGAAGGTTTCAAAGGTACCTTGCACGATGCCCTGCGCACCGATGTAGATCCATGAACCGGCAGTCATCTGGCCGTACATCATCAGGCCTTTTTGATCCAGCTCGTGGAAGTGATCCCAGTTGGCCCAATGTGGCACCAGATTCGAGTTAGCCAGCAGCACGCGCGGTGCATCAGCATGCGTGCGGAATATGCCCACCGGTTTGCCGGACTGGATCAGCAATGTCTCTTCCGGCTGCAGCGCACGCAGCGAACGCAGAATCTGCTCGAAGCACTCCCAGTTTCGCGCGGCTTTACCGATGCCGCCGTACACCACCAGATCTTCCGGGCGCTCTGCCACGTCAGGATCGAGGTTGTTCTGGATCATGCGGTAAGCCGCTTCAATCAACCAGTTGGCGCAGTGCAATTCATTACCGCGCGGCGCACGGATTTCACGGGCTACAGCCTGAGTCAAAGTTTCGCTCATCATCGATTCCTTAATTAACAGTCTTACGCTGGCTTGGCAGCAGCGCGGTAAGGGATTCAGGCCATGCGGATGCGCTGGCCCACAGACGCATGGATTCGATATCCGGCGCCAGTAAACGGTCGTGATCGAGGAAGGCCACGTTCTCGCGGATGCGGCTCATCTCCTGTTCCAGCGTCGGCGAGCTCTGCAGCGGACGATGGAAATCAATGCCTTGTGCAGCGGCCATCGCTTCAATACCCACTACGGCGGCGGTGTTGAAGCACATGCTGCCGAGGCGGCGGGCTGCGTAGGTCGCCATCGAGACGTGATCTTCCTGGTTAGCGGAGGTCGGCAGGCTGTCAACGCTGCCAGGATGCGCCAGCGATTTGTTCTCAGACGCCAGCGCCGCCGCAGTGACCTGGGCGATCATAAAGCCGGAGTTAACGCCGCCATCATTGACGAGGAACGGCGGCAAACCGGAGAGGCCGGTATCCAGCAGCAGCGCCAGACGACGCTCGGAGATCGCGCCGATTTCGGCAATCGCCAGTGCCAGAATATCGGCGGCGAAGGCCACCGGCTCGGCGTGGAAGTTACCGCCGGAAATCACATCGCCGCTGTCGCTGAACACCAGCGGATTATCCGAGGCGGCGTTGGCTTCAATCTGTAATATGCGCGCGGCATGCGTCAGGTTATCCAGGCAGGCGCCCATCACCTGTGGCACGCAGCGAATCGAGTAGGGATCCTGCACGCGACCACAGTTGGTGTGCGAGCTGAGGATTTCACTGCCGGATAATAAAGAGGAGACGGCGGCGGCAACGTTGATCTGTCCAACCTGACCCCGCGCTTCGTGAATACGCGCATCGTAAGGTTTTACCGAGCCTTTAATCGCTTCCAGCGACAGCGCGCCGGCCATCAGGCCCGCCGCGAAAAGGTTTTCCGCTTCGAATAGACCGCGCAGCGCCAGCGCATTCGAGACCTGCGTGCCGTTGAGCAGCGCCAGACCTTCTTTAGGGCCCAACACAATCGGCTGCAGGCCAACGCGCGCTAAGCCTTCAGTAGCAGGAATTAATTCGCCCTCGACGCGCACCTGACCTTCGCCCAGCAGCATCAAGGAAAGATGTGCCAGCGGCGCCAGATCGCCTGACGCGCCCACCGAACCTTTCTCCGGGATGCATGGCATCACGCCCGCGTTGAACAGCGCCAGCAACGCTTCAATCAGTTCGATGCGCACGCCAGAGTGGCCGCGCGCCAGGCTGATAATTTTGGTGGCGACCACCAGCCGCGTCACATTATCCGGCAGCAAATCGCCGAGGCCAACGCTGTGCGACAGCACCAGATTGCGCTGCAGTTCTGCCAGCCGCGCCGAAGGGATTTGCGTCTGCGCCAGCTTGCCGAAACCGGTGTTGATGCCGTACACCACGTTGCCGGATGCGACGATGGCATCGACGGTTTCATGGGCACGCGCAATCGCTGCGCGCGCGTCATCGGCCAACGTGAGCGTTACCTTGCTTTGATAAATACTGCGCAAGGTCGCGAGGTCCACTTCACCGGGAACGAGGCGAATTTCCTGAACCGAACCTGACATAGTCTACTCCTGTCTATACAAGTGATCTGGCATGAATCGGACGCCGATATTTTGCGATGGGGCGGTCCGATTTGCCGTGGATTGCGATGAGTGAAGCATAAGTGTCTAATCTTGTCTATACAAGTAGCAAGCACTATGCCAGATTGTTCTTGTTCTGTGAAATGCGGCGCAAAGCGGTGAAACAGGCGCAACCGCAACGTGATTGCACCGCAATGGCACGAAAGCTGCACCAATGCTGGGCGGATTGCACAATTAGATGTATATACATTTACCGGCTGAGACAGTAAACTTTGGGCATTATTCTTCAAAGGAACAGGAAATGGCGGAGCAAACAGCAGTAGCACAGCTGGCTGCGGCGATGGGCGATGAGCCTGCGCCGATTTACCAGCGGGTGAAGCAGGCAATCGTTAGCCAAATCCGTGAAGGCCACTGGAAAGCCAATCAGCGCGTGCCGTCTGAAAGTGAACTGGTGAACGAGCTGGGCGTCAGTCGCATGACCATTAATCGCGCGCTGCGTGAGCTCACCAGCGAAGGTTTTCTGGTGCGCATGCAGGGCGTAGGCACTTTTGTCGCTGAGATGAAGGGCTACACCGCGATGCTGGAAGTGCACAACATCGCCGATGAGATTGCGCAGCGCGGACATCGTCACAGCTGCAAGATTTTGTCGATTGGGCAGATGAAGGCCGATCCCGAACAGGCGGCGGTGCTGGGATTATCTACCGGGCAAACGCTGTTCCATTCGCTGATTGTGCATTACGAAAACGATCTGCCGGTGCAGCTGGAAGATCGTTTGGTCAATCCGCTGGTGGCGCCGGATTATCTCAGTCAGGATTATCATCAGCTGACGCCGTACACCTATTTGATGCGCGTCGCCCCGCTGACCGCCGGTGAGCATATTGTTGAAGCGGTGCTGCCGGATCTGCGCCAGCGTAAGCATCTGGCGCTGGATGAACATGAGCCGTGCCTGTTGATTCGTCGTCAGACGTGGAGCGACAACAAGATTGTGACCTACGCGCGCCTGCTTTATCCAGGATCGCGCTATAAGTTGCTGGGTCGCTTTAGAGGACACGGTTAAGCGTGACAAATAACAGTCTGGCATCTGACGTTTGTGGTGCCAGCTGTAGCGTTTCATCCAGCCACCACATCCCCTGATCCACCGCCAGCATTTCTCCGGCCGATGTTTGCCATGTGCCCGCCACCACCCACGCCACGCCGTTTTCGCTGCTGACCGTTTTTTGCGCGATGCTCACCGCAGACCGCCAGCTGTCGCGCCGCGTCATGATATTGAAATCCTGACAGCTGCCAGAAATTTTAGCTTCAATCGCCCATTCACCGGGAAACGCCCATGGCTGCAGCGGGGTTAAGCGCTGCTGAGCCTGTTCACTCTCAAGTAAAACGCTGTCGCCATGCAGCAAGGTAATCACGCGGTCGATGCCGGGGAAGGGCGAAAACGGCCCGTCGGCGGAGATGGTGGCGATGCTGGCGCGCCAGGCAAACTGTGCGTCGTCCGGCGGATAGCTGGCGATTTCCCGCGTTTCACCGCCGCCATTGCGCCAGCGGCTGACCGGAAGCTGGTCATAGGCAAAACGGGTTCTCATTGCAACGCCCTCATCGCCTCGGCGAAGTGGATCGCGGCGTGCTCTTCTGCCGCATGATGGCCTTCGCTGATAACCTGTTTGCCCGCCACAAACACATCGCGGATCTGTTCGCGCTGTCCGCCAAACAGCCAGCGATTTAACAGCGATGCGCTGCTGACGCTGCTGAGAAACGCGTCTTCTGCCAGCACCAGCCAATCGCCACGTTTGCCGATCGCCAGTTCACCCGCCGACAAACCACACGCCTGCGCGCCGCCCTGTGCGGCTTGCTGCCACAGCAGATCGCCGACGGAAGGTTGATTGGGCAAGGTGATGCGGTTGCGACGACGATCGCGCAGTCGCTGACCGTACTCCAGCCAGCGCAGCTCTTCCAATGCACTAAGCGATACATGGCTGTCGGAGCCAATGCCCCAGCGGCCGCCGCGCGCGATGTATTCCACCGCCGGGAAAATGCCGTCACCGAGATTGGCTTCGGTGGTCGGACACAAGCCCGCCACCGCGCCGCTCGCCGCCATGCGCTGAATTTCATCGTCATCAAGATGGGTAGCGTGAATCAAACACCAACGTTGATCGACCTTAAAGCGGTTGAGCAGCCAGGCCACCGGACGTTCGTCACTCCACGCAAGGCTGTCGTTAACCTCTTTCTCCTGCTCGGCGACGTGAATATGCACCGGCACATCCTGCGGGCAGGCGGCTAAGACTTCATGCATCTGCGCTTCATTCACCGCGCGCAGCGAATGGAAGCAGATGCCATGATTAAGCAGCGGCTTATCCGCGCTCCAGCTTGCCACGCGCTGCTGCTGTTGCAGGTAGGCGTCGGTTTGCTGAATGAAACGGCGCTGGCCGTTGCTGGCCGGTTGCGAACCAAAACCGCTGTAGCTGTAGAGCACCGGCAGCAAGGTTTGGCCGATGCCTGCGTTCTCCGCCGCCGCCATCAGTGCCAGCTGCATGGCATCATCGGCGTAAGGTTTACCCTGTGGATCGTGGTGCAAATAGTGGAATTCCGCCACCTGGCTGTAGCCGCCTTTCAGCATGTCGATGTAGAGATGCGTTGCGATAGCGCCAACCTGCTCGGGCGACAGGCGCTGCACCATGCGGTACATCAAATCGCGCCATGTCCAGAAGCTGTCCTGCGGATCGCCTGCCACTTCGGCCAGTCCTGCCATCGCGCGCTGGAAGGCGTGTGAATGCAGATTCGCTATCGCTGGAATTACCGGTCCGGCAAGACGCGTGGCATCGCCGGGCTCGCTGTTGGGCGCGAGTTGTGTGATCTGTCCAGCTGCGTTGGTGGTCATCAGCACGCGCTCATGCCAGCCGTCGGCCAGCAGCGCGCGTGGGGCAAAATAGGTTGTCATGGTTGATCCTGCATGGCGAAAGGTTGTATATACATATACATACTTTGAAGCCTGGTGTAAATCGCCGAACGCGAAGGGGAGTGGGATGGCAGAAACAGAGCAGATCGACAGCCTGTGGCTGGGGGCCGACATCGTTACGATGCGTGACGGACACTACAATCTGATTGCCGACGGCGCGCTGGCGGTCGATCAGGGAAAACTGATTTGGGTGGGGCCGCGCAGAGAATGCCCGGCTTTTGCCGCGCGTGAACAGCACCAATTTTCCGGCGGCATCATCACGCCTGGTTTGGTGGATTGCCATACGCATCTGGTGTTTGGCGGCGATCGCAGCCAGGAGTTTGAGCAGCGTCTCAATGGCGTGAGCTATGCAGACATCGCTGCGCAGGGTGGCGGCATTCTCTCCACGGTGCGCGCCACCCGCGCCGCTTCCCAGCAAGAGCTGGTGGCAAGTGCGCGCTGGCGGCTGGATCGCCTGCTGGCGGAAGGCGTCACCACGGTGGAGATCAAATCCGGTTACGGTCTTGATGAAGCCAGCGAGCTGACCATGCTGCGCGCCATTCGTGAGCTGGCGGAAACGGTGCCCGCCGATGTGCAAGCTACTTGCCTGGCTGCGCACGGCTTCCCGCCGGAGTTTAAAGACAATCCGCAAGGCTGGATCGATATCATCTGCCAGCGCCTGCTGCCGCAGGTGAAAGCCGAAGGTTTGGCGGATGCGGTAGATGCGTTTTGCGAGCATTTGGCCTTTTCTCCTGAGCAAGTTCGCACGGTCTTTGATGCAGCCAAAGCATTGGGCATGCCGGTGAAACTGCACGCCGAGCAGCTATCGGCGCTCGGCGGCGCGGCGCTGGCGGCGGGTTACGGTGCGCTCTCCGCCGATCATCTGGAATATGCTACCGAAGCCGACGCGCAGGCGATGGCGCAACACGGCACCGTTGCGGTGTTGCTGCCGGGCGCGTTTTATCTGTTGCGCGAAACCCAGCGTCCGCCGGTGGCGCTATTCCGTGAACACGGCGTGCCGATGGCGCTGGCCAGCGATGCCAATCCGGGCACCTCACCGGCGCTGTCGCTGCGTTTGATGCTGAACATGGGCTGCACGCTGTTTGGTTTAACGCCGGAAGAGGCGTTGGCGGGCGTGACCTTGTGGGGCGCGAAAGCGCTGGGCTTACAGCACTCGCACGGTTCGCTGGAAGCGGGCAAGGTGGCGAATTTTGTTCACTGGCCGCTGGCGCGTCCGGCAGAGCTGGTTTACTGGCTGGGCGGCGAATTGCCGTGCCAGGTTATTTATCGTGGAGAAGCGCAATGACACCTTTTCATTTCACCGCCGGTAATGTTCCGCTGCTGGTCAGCATTCCGCACGCTGGTACGCAATTAACGCCGGAAGTGGATGCCGGTTTGAGCGACGCAGCGCGCGGCCTGCCGGATACCGACTGGCACTTGCCGCTGCTGTATGACTTTGTGCGCGATCTCGGTGCCAGCGTGTTGATTGGTCACTATTCGCGTTTTGTTATCGATCTCAATCGCCCAGCAGATAATCAGCCGCTCTACACCACGGCGACCACCGGCTTGTATCCGGAAACCTTGTTCGACGGCAGCCCAACTTTTGCTGCAGGTAAAACGCCGAGCGCCGAGGTGCGTCAGGGTTATCTGGAAAGCATCTGGCAGCCGTATCACCAGCAGCTGCAACAGGAGCTGGCGCGGCTGAAAGCGCAGTACGGTTATGCGCTGCTGTTTGATGCACACTCGATCGCTTCGGTGATTCCGCGCCTGTTTGAGGGACGTTTGCCGGATCTCAACATCGGGACCAACGATGGTGCCAGTTGTTCAACGGCGGTGATTGAGGCGATTAAGCAAGTTTGCAGCGAGCAGCAAGAATACAGCTGGATCGCGAATGGGCGCTTTAAAGGTGGCTACATTACCCGCGCCTACGGGCAGCCGGAGCAGGGCGTGCAGGCGGTACAGCTGGAGCTGGCGCAGCTCAATTATATGGATGAAACTCCGCCGTTTGCCTGGCAGCAGGATCGCGCTGCACAGCTGCAGAAGGTGCTGAAACCGCTGATGCAGGCGTTTCTTGCAGCGGGTAAACCTCAATAAAAACCACCTTCGTAGGGTCGCCATTCATGGCGACCAATTAACGCTGTACGTACATGTAGATGGTCGCCATGAATGGCGACCCTACTGCACCATCGCAATGCATTCTCTGCTACATCACAGTGCAACATTACGTCCATCCCGTGACAATCCCCCTGATTTTGCGGCTTTGCCGATTTGGCATAGCGCTTGCTAGGTTGTATGTACAAGTAAAGACCACGCAGCGATTATCAATTTTTATACTGGCTGGCTCACAAAAAGCTTATGCCGGCAATGATCTGCCGCACGCTAACTTGTATATACATGAAAGGTCATCTGCAAATATTGCACAAGCAGAGACTGACAAACTCGATTAATAGCCAGGAGAAGCCGCATGACGCACCGTGTTCAGATTCGCCGTTTTTGCCTCACGACCCTGTTTGCCAGCCTGATGATGAGCGGCATTGCCGTACAGGCGAAAGAGTGGAAATCGATCACCATCGCTACCGAAGGCAGCTATGAACCCTGGAACCTGACGCTGCCGGGCGGCAAGTTAGGCGGCTTTGAACCGGAACTGATGGAAGACCTGTGCAAGCGCATGGGCATTCAGTGCAAGCTGGTGGTGCAGAACTGGGACGGCATGATCGCCGGCCTCAACGCCGGTAAATATGACGTGATCATGGATGCGATTGTCATCACGCCGGATCGTAAAAAAGTGGTCAACTTCACCACGCCATACGCCTCAACGCCGGCCACTTTCATCACCACCAAAGATAGCCCGCTGCTGCCAGCCGATCACAACATCATCAAGCTGCATGACGATGAGAAAGAGATCAACGCGGCGATTGCCCCCCTGAAAGCGGCGCTGAAGGGTAAAACCATCGGTATCGCCTCCGGCACGGTTTACACGCCATTTATCGATAAGTACTTCAAAGGCGATGCTGACGTACGCGAATACACCTCGTCGGCAGATGCGATGCTCGATCTGCAATCGGGCCGTATCGATGCGGTGTTCGATGACGTGACCTTTGCGCAATCAATGTTGGCGCGCAAAGAGAACAACAATCTGATCTTCAGCGGTCCACAACTCGGCGGCCCAATCTGGGGCGAGGGCGAAGCGATGGGTGTACGCATGGCGGACAACGACCTGAAGGCCAAGCTGGATGAGGCGATTCATGCCGCACTGGCTGACGGCACGGTGAAAAAGCTCAGTGAGAAGTGGTTTAAAACTGACGTAACCCCGTAAGTGAGGTGAAAGATGATGAGCCTGCTGAGTTTTGGTGCTGATGGTTGGGGCCGCCTGATCCTGAGTGCCGCCTGCACCACGCTGCTGCTATCGCTGGTGGCGCTGATGATGGGTGCGGTGGTCGGTTCCGGCGTGGCGGCCGCCAAATTATCGCCTCAGCGCTGGCTGCGCTGGTTGGGTGAAAGCTATTCAGTGGTGTTTCGCGGCATCCCGGAACTGCTGGTGATCTACCTGTTCTATTTTGGGGGATCCGGCCTGATTACGCTGGTTGGGCAGATGTTCGGCGCGGATGGCTTTATCGAAGCGCCGCCGTTCCTGATTGGTGCGCTGGCTATCGGGCTCATCTCTGGTTCGTATCAGGGTGAAGTGTATCGCGCGGCGCGCCTGGCGCTGTCGAAAGGCGAGGTGGAAGCTGCGGTGGCGATTGGTATGCCGCGCTGGCGCATTGCCCAACGTATTCTGCTGCCGCAGGTGGTGCGTTATGCGCTGCCGGGTATGTCGAACGTGTGGCAGATGAGCCTGAAGGATTCGGCGTTGGTGTCGGTCACCGGCATTGTCGAGCTGATGCGTGCCAGCCAGGTTGCGGCCGGATCCACGCGCGATTACTTCACTTTCTATCTGATCGGCGGCGCCTGTTATCTGGTGCTGACGCTGGTGTCTAATCATGCGTTTCGCCGGGCGGAATCGCGTCTTGGTCGTGCGTGGCAAAGTCGCACTGCGGCACAGCATTAAGGAGCAGCAGCATGATCGACTTCGCTTTTCTCTTTGATACCTTTCTCAAGCTGAGCGCCGCGCTGCCGGTGACGCTGGGCCTGTTTATCAGCGCCTTTATTTGCGGCGGCATTCTGGCGATTGGCATTTTGTCCCTGCGCATGAGCCGCTGGCGCGTGCTGAGCGGTTTCGCGCGCGGCTACATTCTGGTGTTTCGCGGCTCGCCGCTGATGATCCAGCTTTTTCTCATCTATTACGGCCTTGGGCAGTTTGGCGTGATCCGCCACAGCTTCGTTTGGCCGTTCCTGCGCGAACCCTTTATCTGCGCGGTGCTGGCGCTGTCACTTTGTACTGCGGCTTATACCGCCGAGATCTTGCGCGGTGCGCTGCTCGCGGTGCCAGCCGGGCAAGTGGAAGCGGGCCTCGCCTGCGGTATGTCGCGCTGGCTGCTGCTGCGCCGCATCATCGCGCCGATTATGCTGCGCTATGCCCTGCCTGCGTACTCCACCGAAGCGATTCTGCTGGTGAAATCCACCGCGCTCGCCAGCCTCGTCACCGTGTGGGACGTGACCGGCGTGGCGCAGCAGATCATTCAGCGTACCTATCGCACCATGGAAGTGTTTGTTTGTGCGGCGGCGATCTACCTGATTCTCAACTTTATTATCGTCCAGCTGTACGCGCTGTTAGAGCGTCGTCTGACCCCGGCGCATCGTGTCGCAAAAAAGCCGTTGCCCGCCGTTAAACCGCTTGCCGGAGAGTAATATGCATTCCACATCACCCGTTACCTTATCCGCCACCGACATCCATAAATCTTTTGGCGCGATGGAAGTTCTGAAAGGCATTTCGCTGCAGGCGCATAAAGGCGATGTCATCTCGATTCTTGGTGCCAGCGGCTCGGGAAAAAGTACTTTGCTGCGCTGCATCAACCTGCTGGAAACGCCGGACGCCGGTGTAGTGAGCGTCGGCGGTGAAACCATTGAGATGAAACGCCATGCGCGCGGCCATCAGCTGGCAGCCAATCCGAAGCAGATTGAGCGTTTGCGTTCACGCCTCGGCATGGTGTTCCAGAGCTTTAATCTGTGGTCGCACATGACGGTGCTGCAAAACGTCATCGAAGGGCCGCACTATGTGCTGAAGCGCGACAAGAAAAGCTGCATCGCCCAGGCGGAGCAGCTGCTGGATCGCGTCGGCTTACTCAATCGCAAAGATTTTTACCCGGCGCAGCTGTCGGGCGGCCAGCAGCAGCGTGTGGCGATTGCCCGCGCGCTGGCGATGGATCCGGAAGTGATGCTGTTCGATGAACCGACCTCAGCGCTCGATCCGGAACTGGTGGGCGAAGTGCTAAAAGTGATGCGCAGCCTGGCCGAAGAGGGGCGCACCATGCTGGTGGTGACGCATGAAATGGGCTTTGCGCGTAACGTCTCAAACCGCGTGGTGTTTATGCATCAGGGCACCATTGATTGTCAGGGCGCGCCGGAAGAGATGTTTGGTGCCGAGGGATCGCAGCGCTTCAAGCAGTTTATCTCCAGCCATCACGGCGCGGAGCAGCCAGCATGACTATCGTGTGGGGCGATGGCCCATTAACCTGGCAAGAGTTGGTGCAGGTGGCGCGGCACGACGCGGAACTCAGTTTGAGTGCCAGCGCCTGGCAGCGTATTGCGCAAGGGCGCGCGATTGTCGATGAGATTGTCGCCAGCGGCCAGATTGCCTACGGCATTAATACCGGATTGGGCGCGCTGTGCAATATCACGCTGCCGGAAGATCAGCTTAGCCAGCTGTCGCGCAACACATTGTTGAGCCACGCCTGTGGTGTCGGCCCGCTGCTGACGCGTGAACAGGCGCGCGCCATTCTGTGCGCGGCCATCGCCAATTACAGCCACGGAAAATCGGGCGTGTCGGTGGCGCTGGTGCAGCATCTGCTGGCGCTGCTCAATCAGCAGATTACGCCGCAGGTGCCGTCGCAGGGTTCGGTGGGCTATCTCAGCCATATGGCGCATATCGGGCTGGCGCTGATTGGTGTTGGCGACGTCGAGTATCAGAACCAGATTATGCCTGCTGCGCAGGCGTTAACGCTGGCGGGATTACAGCCCTATCGTCCGGGTGCCAAAGAGGGCTTGAGCCTGGTCAACGGCACGCCGTGCATGACCGGCTTATCCTGCCTGGCGCTGGATGACGCGGCGCGTTTGCTGGATTGGGCTGATGTCACCGGCGCGATGAGTTTCGAGGCGCTGCGCGGACAGCTGGTGGCCTTTGATGCCGAGGTGATCGCGCTGAAAGCCAGTCCGGGCATGCAAGTGAGCGGTCAGCGTTTACGCGATCTGCTGAGTGATAGCCCGCTGCTGGCGACCAGCGTTGGTATTCGTACCCAGGATGCGCTCAGCCTGCGCTCCATGCCGCAGGTGCACGGCGCCAGCCGCGATCAGTTCGATCACGCGGCGCGCCAGATTGAAACCGAACTTAATGCCTGCACCGATAATCCGCTGGTGCTCGGCACGCCGGATAACTGGCGCGTGGTGTCTCAGGCTAACCCGCACGGCGAATCGGTGGCGATGGCGGCGGATCTGCTGGCAATTGCCATGGCGGAAGTCGGCAGCATCGCCGAGCGGCGGCTTGATCGTTTAGTCAATCCGCTGGTGAGCGGCTTACCGGCGTTTCTGGTGGCGCAGCCGGGCGTTAACTCCGGCATGATGATTGCGCAGTATGTGGCGGCGTCACTGTGTGCGGAGAATCGTCAGCTGGCGCAGCCGGCGGTGCTGGATAACTATGTGACGTCGGGTTTGCAGGAGGATCATCTCAGCCTCGGTACCGGCGCGGCGCTGAAGCTGCTGAAGCTGGTGGGCAACGTATGGCAGATTCTGGCGATTGAGTATCTGCTGGCGGCGCAGGCGCTGGATTTCCACGGCGAAGAGCAGCTGGCGCAAGGGACGGCGCAGGCATTACGTCGCCTGCGCGTGGTGGTTGCCAACTGGCAGCAAGATCGCTGGCTGGCGCCAGAGATTGCCCGCGCGGTGCAGGTGTTGAAGAGCGGTTTGTAACACGGTCGCCATGAATGGCGACCCTACAAAATCCGGTCGTAGGGCGCCATTCATGGCGAGCTGGCCGACGATCAGCGGCGCGCGTCCGGGCGCACCAAATCAAAGCGCAGTTCTTCGCTGATGCCGTAATAGGCCGACGGGCCACCGGCACGCAGGATTGGCTGCGCTTTGGCGGTTTGATAGATCCCTTCTTCCAACAGTGATTCATCAATATGAATGGCGACCGCTTCGCCCATCACCAGCCAGCTATCAATTGGGTTGCCTTGCGCATCCTGCAGTTGAATCAGCTGCGTCAACTTACACTCAAAATTCACCGGGCTTTCCGCCACCATGCTGACATTAACGTGTGATGCGGCAAGCGGCGTTAATCCTGCCAGCGCAAACTCATCCTGTTCAGACGGCACCGATGCGGAGCTCTCATTCATCGCCTCGGCTAGCGGACGCGTCGCCAGATTCCAGACAAACTCTTTGGTCTCGGAGATATTCTGCACGCTGTCTTTCCAGCCACTGCTGGCGAAACCGATAATCGGCGGATGATAGTTGAAGCAGTTAAAGAAGCTATAGGGCGCTAAATTGCGTACGCCGCGGGCGCTTTGCGAGCTGACCCAACCAATGGGGCGTGGACCGACGATCGCGTTCAAAGGGTCGTGCGGCAAACCGTGTCCCGCGCGGGGCTGATAAGAGTAACGCTGACGAGTCATAACCATCCTTATAAGAGAACCTGAGTGTGGTGCACTAATCTCATCTAATACGGTGAATTCGATTAAGCGCATTGTGCGATGCCGCTAGTCAGAGTATCTTACGCCCGCGCTATTTTCCGGAGAAACTATGAACAAGCCAGCCGCTACGTCACCTTTCCATCCGCGTAACCGCCATCAAGGCCGTTATGATTTTGCTGCTTTGACCGCAGCCCATCCGCCGCTGGCGGTGAAAGTGCGTCCCAACGGCTACGGCGAGTTGTCGGTGGATTTCGCCGATCCTGAAGCGGTGATGCTGCTCAATCAGGCGCTGCTGAAGTTGTTCTATAACCTCAACTGGCAGCTACCCGCAGGTTATCTGACGCCGCCGGTGCCGGGCCGTGCAGATTATGTGCACGCGCTGGCCGATCTGCTGGCAAGCGACAACGGCGGCGTGGTGCCGCGCGATCTGGATGTGATGGATATCGGCTGCGGCGCGAACTGCATCTATCCGCTGATTGGCAACGCCGAATATGGCTGGCGCTTCACCGGCACCGATATCACTGCCGAAGCGATTACCGTTGCCGGACAGATTGTGGCGAGTAATCCGGGCTTGCAGCGCGCCGTGCGTCTGCGTCGGCAAAAGGATACCTCGGCGATTTTCGCTGGCGTGGTGCATAAGAATGAGCGTTATCACGCGGTGCTGTGCAATCCGCCGTTCCACGCTTCTGCGGAAGAGGCGGCCAGCGTGGGTCAGCGTAAAACGCGTAACCTCGGCCTGGGCAAAAACGCGCCGCTCAATTTTGGTGGTCATCATAATGAATTGTGGTGTGACGGTGGCGAGCGCAAGTTCGTCGGCCAGATGATCGCTGAAAGCGTGGCGCACTCCGACCACATTATTTGGTTCACCTCGCTGGTCTCGCGCAAAGAGAATTTACCGGCGCTGCGCGACCAGCTGCGCGATCTTGATGCCTACGAAGTGCGCATCCTCGAAATGGCGCAAGGGCAGAAGCAGAGCCGCTTTATCGCCTGGACGTTCCAGCCGCCAGCTACACGCGCCAAGCGGCTGAAACGCTAAGCTTATTGCGCCGGTGGCAACGCCGGTAAGCTGGCAGCGGAGGCAATATCGCTGCCGGTTTGCATCACTTCTACCGTTTGATGTGGCGCTTTAATGCCGGCCGCATCAAAATGCTTCTTCACCTTATCATCCAGCGCAAAACGTACCGTCCACTGCTTCAGCGGCTGGGTGGTGAATGACACGCGCACGGTAAAGGATTGGTTGGTTAATCCCACTAATCCGGCAAAACTCGGCTCGCCAATCACCATGCCGCGAATCTCCGGGTTCTCCAGCAGCTCTTTCACCGCGCCCTGCAGCGTTTGGTTGACGCGTTCGGTATCTTCACTGCGATCTACGTCGTAGTTCGCCACGAACGAGCCGATGCCGCGCACAAAGTTGGCGAAGGTGGTGATCGATGACCACGGAATAATGTGATACGCGCCGGTATCCTGACGCACGCCCACCGAACGAATCGACATACGCTCCACCGTGCCGGTGATTGGGCCAATGGTGACTAAATCACCGGTGTTCATGCCGTTCTCAAACTGGATAAAGATGCCGGTGATGATGTCCTTCACCAGCGTTTGCGAACCGAACGACACCGCCAGACCAAGCGCACCGGCACCGGCCAGCAGCGGCGCGATATTCACACCGACTTCCGACAGCAAAATCATAATGGTGATGGTGCTGATCACCACCGCCAGCGCGTTACGGAACAGTGTCAGCAGCGTGCGGGTGCGTGCGCTCGGCATTGGGCGGCCGTGCGAATCAGAGGCGAGGCGGCTTTCGATTAAACTCGCCAGCAGCGTCCAGCCGATTGCCGACAGCAGCACAATCATCACGATACGAATCAGGATATCCACCATTTTCTGTCCGGTACCGAGAGTGAGCCAGTGCCAGAGATCAAACAGATTCCAGGCGTTGAGCAGCAGCAACAGCGTGGCAAATACCGTGACCACGCGCGCCAGTTTCAGCAGCGCTTTTACCCAATCGTTGACGCGCTTTTGCAGCTCGGGATAGTTGCGGCGCATATCAGGCGACAGCGTGACGGTTTTGCCAATCCAGCGCGTTAGCATGCCGGAAATCAGCGCGGCAATAACCACGATCGCCAGGCTGCGGACCGTGGCGGACATCATAAACTTCAGGCTGTCGCCGGGATTGAAGATCGAGAACAGGAACAGCGCGATAAAGTAGGCGCTGGCCAGCCAATGCCACACCATGCCGAAGGCGCGGATGAACAGCGCAAAGAAGCTCATGCTGCGATCGGCGAGACGCGACAACTCCTGATGAATGTTGCTTTTGTTGCGGAAAATCAGCCACAGCGCCCAGCCGGTCATGATCCCCATGATCAGCATATTGACCAACGCGGCTACCTGAATGTTGACCTGATTGGAGACAATCGGCACCACCACCAGTAAACCGTAACCGATGATGCCGCTCAGCCAGCTCAAACGCGTGTTCCAGTATCTGGCGCGCGCATCGGTTAAGTGGAAGAAACGCAGCGTGGGGAAGCGCGGGCAGAAAATCAGCCGCAGCACCGCTTTAAAGAATTCAATCAGCGCAAAGGCGTTAAGGAACAAACCTTGCTGATAGGCGATGGTGCGGTTGTTGTTGTGATAGTTGTCGCTGATGATCTGCCCGACAAACAGCGTCAGCGCCAGCAGCACAATATCGAGTACAAAGGCCATTAAGATGGCAGCGGGCAGGTGTAGCCACTTAGTGCCCTCAAGATTTTGATCGCGTCCCCAGCGTCCCATACGTCGCCAGACCGGCCACATCATACGGCGTGTCAGCCAGTAAAACGCAAACACCGAGGCGGCGAGGGCGGCAAAGTATTTCAGCGCGTTGAGGAAGGTTTGTTGGTTAAAGGCTTTGTGCGGCGCATTGGTGATGTTGTAATGCAGTTGGACAAACTGCGCGGCTACCGCACCGCCATATTCACGCATTACGCTGGTGACGCTTTCCAGCACCGTGGGATCTTCTTCATTGGCCAGCGGCGGTGCCAGCACCGGCGGTTCGCTGGTGGATTGACTGTTTGCGGCCTGACGTAACTGATCGATCAGCTCCTGGCGCGAAGCGTTGTTATCCAGAATATTTGCCAGCGCGGCGTAAGCGGCTTTTTTCTCGTCTAAGCTGGGTTTGCTTTCGGTTGTGCTATTCGTTGCCGGGGTTTGTGACTGCTGAGCTGCAACGACTGCCTGCGGCAGGTTAACCGCCTGCGCCGGGGCAATGAGAAACAGGGTGAACAAACTGAAGAGTAACCACACGGCTAAACGCCATGGTGGGCTGGCAGACGACATCGCTTTCCTCCTTTAGCTTCGCGCAGCGGCACAAGAGAGAAGTATAGTCAGTGATGGAAGGTTAGGATTCTGAAAGGAAAATTGCGTGGGTGCGGGTAAGAAGAAGGTCGCCATGAATGGCGACCCTACGGATTAGGAGACGTGCTGCAGGAATTCGCGCAGACGATCGCTTGGCGGGTTGGTGATCAAATCGTCCGGGTTGCCATCTTCTGCAATGGTGCCTTTATCGATAAAGATCAGACGCGAAGCCACTTTCTGAGCGAATCCGACTTCGTGCGTCACGATGACCATCGTCATGCCTTCTTCCGCCAGATCCTGCATCACTTTCAATACTTCGTGACGCAGCTCGGGATCCAGCGCTGAGGTTGGCTCATCAAACAACATCATCTTCGGCTTCACTGCCAGCGCACGGGCAATCGCCACGCGCTGTTGCTGACCGCCAGAAAGCTCAGACGGGAAGTGGTGTGCACGCTCGGCGAGGCCAACTTTACCCAGTAGCTCACGCGCCAGTTTATGCGCTTCCTCTTTCTTCGCACCGCGTACGCGAATCGGGCCAAAGGCGACGTTATCCAGCGCGCTCATCTGTGGGAACAGATGGAACTGCTGAAACACCATGCCCGCTTCCTGACGAATCAGGCGCTCATCCACTTTCGGATCATTAACCTTCATGCCATCGACAATCAGGTCGCCGGTGGTGATCTCTTCCAGCTTGTTGATGCAGCGCAGCAGCGTGGATTTACCGGAACCAGACGGCCCAATAATCACCACCACTTCGCCTTGATTAATCTTCAGGTTGATGTCGTGCAGAACCTGAGTCTGGCCGAAATTCTTCGAGACGTTTTTAAATTCAATCACAGAATTTTCATCCTTTTCTCAATACGGCGCAGCACAAAGCTCAACACCAACGTAATAACCAAATAGATAATGGCAACGGCGCTCCAGATCTCCAGCGCGCGGAAGTTACCGGCAATGATCTCCTGACCCTGACGCGTCAGTTCGGCCACGCCAATTACGATAAACAGCGACGTATCTTTGATGCTGACAATCCACTGGTTACCCAGCGGTGGCAGCATACGGCGCAATGCCAGCGGCATGATCACGTAACGCAGGGTTTCGCGGCGCGACAGACCCAGCGCCAGACCCGCTTCACGGAAGCCTTTGTTGATCGACAGCACCGCACCGCGCGTGATTTCTGCGATGTAGGCGCCGGAGTTAATCATGATAGTGACCACCGCCGCGCTAAACGGATCGATACGCAGATCCGGAAAAGCCATCGGCAGGGCGAAGTAGATAAACATCACCTGAACTACGATTGGCGTACCGCGAATCAGTTCGATAAACACTAAGGCGATGTTGTTGGTGATCCAGCCGCCGTAGGCGCGGGCAAAACCGGCGACTAAACCGATAATTAAACCGCCGACCAGGCCGAGGACCGAGATCAGCAGGGTCATTTTGGCACCGTCGATTAAAATCGGCAGGGCAGGCCAAATGACGCTCCAGTCAAACTCCATGGTGTGACTCCAAAATCTGTTGCGTGGAAATGTAAAAAGCAGGGAGTGTTAAGCTCCCTGCTGGAAAAATCGGCTTAAGCCGCAATTATTTTGGTTCAGTACCGAACCATTTTTTATAGATGGTGTTGTAAGTGCCGTTGTCGCGCAGGGTTTTCAGTGCGCCGTTCACTTTTTCACGCAGATCGTCGCTGCCTTTCGGGAACGCGATGCCATACTGCTGTGCTTCAATCGACTCGCCAACCGCTTTGAAGCGGCCTTTACCGGCGGTGTTGATGAAGTACAGGATGTTCGGGGTATCGTGCAGCACAGCGTCAGCACGATTAGTGCCTAACTCCATGTAAGCGTTATCGATGTTCGGGAATTGACGCAGATCTTTCGATTTGATGTGCGCTTTCGCGTAATCCACCGAACCGGTACCGCTCTTCACCGCTACCACTTTGCCGTTCAGATCGTCGATGCTCTTCACGTCTTTTTCGTTCTCGCGCACCATCACCAGCAGGCCGCTTTTGTAGTAGCCGTCAGAGAACTCAATGGCTTTTTTACGTTCTTCGGTGATGGTGATACCCGCCAGCGCCAGGTCAATGTTTTTGGTTTGCAGCGCAGGGATGATGCCGCTGAAATCCATTGGCTTGAAGGCGTAATCGAGTTTCAGTTCTTTCGCGATGGCATCCCACAGATCGATATCAAAACCGACGTATTTATCGCCTTGTTTGAACTCGAAGGGAACGAATGCGGTGTCGGTCGCGACGATCAGTTTTTTGTCTGCTGCGGTGGAAGAAAGCGAGAAGGCCAGCGCTAACGCGGCCACGGAGACTTTAATCAATGACTTCATCATTTTTTTCCTTATTACCCCTCAGGCCTGGTGGCCCGATGTACGGCCTATCATATGAAAAAATTATGCCAACTTTTCAATTTGCTCGAAATCAGTAGTTTTAAGCACTTGCTGACACGATTTTGCGCAGAAGAAAAGTTTTGCACCTTATTGGTGCTTCATTTTGGTGCATGGTGCTGTTGTGGTGCAGACACAGTGTGCACCAAGGGCGGGGAGAGCGAAAGAAGGGATTAAGGAATTGTTAACGACGTCAAAAAAAGCACCACAATGTTACAGACGTAAAAAAAGGCGGGATAACCCGCCTTCGTTATAACACTGAAATTTATTCAATATTCGATTCGATAAACCACAGGAATTTATCCAGATCGCGCGATGCCGCAGTGAAGATATCAGCGGTATCTTCATCGCTGACTTCAGTGATAGCTTTACGCGTGTCATTCGCCACAATCGCATAGCGATCGGCCAGCGCTTTCAGGTGATCCTGCACGCTATGAATGTTCAACGGATAGCTTTTAAGTGGTGTTTTATCGTTAACGATCTGAGTGGTACCCAGCGCCACGCCGCCTAACTGAACTACACGTTCAGCGATAGTGTCCTGGTGATCGGTAATGGCGGTACGGAAACCATCCAGCATCTCATGTACGCCAATAAAGTTGGCGCCACGCATGTTCCAGTGCGCCTGCTTGGTGATCAGCGACAGGTCAATAAACTCCACTACCAGACGGTTGAGCACCTCGATGGTCGCTTTTTTATCGCTGTCAGCGACGTCATTACGGGTGTAAATCAGATCAGACGATTTAGTTTTAACCAGTTTTGCGGTACTCATCATTAATGTCCTCTTATTGATGGTTGTCCTAATCAAGCACGGAAATAAGTATAGCAGCAGTTTTTTAATCTGCAGGATTGATCAAACCAATGACAGGAATAGATAAACCTTAATGTTGCTCAGGGATTGTACAGTTTAAGTATTAGTTGATGTAAAACAGAAGGTTGTGGAATGTGTTAATTATTTATTAATCGTGTTGCAAAATAATAACGGAGAAATCCTAACGCCACTTTAAAAATGAAAATGAGAATGCTTCTATATTTAGCCTGCGGCGAAGCAGGCTAACGAGTGAATATTTATTGCGTATGAGTAATATCCACTTCGCTTATTTTTGCGCTTTTTTGTTTCATGGTCAGCGTTGAACCTGCCGAAGCGACAATGATCGCCAGCAGCGCCATCCACTGTTGCAGCGTTAACAGTTCGCCGAGGAATAACATGCCTGAAAGCGCCGCCATCGCCGGTTCCAGACTCATTAAGGTGCCGAAAATGCGCGCCGGCAGTCGCGTCAGCGCCATCATCTCTAAAGAATAGGGAATGGCGCTGGAGAGCAGGGCGATCAGCAGCGCTAACGGCAACACTTCCCAATGCCAGATGCCCGGCGCGGCGAATGCCAGGCCGAGCGGCACAAAAATCACCGAGGCAATCAGCGAACCCATCGCCACCGTTGCCGGGCCATGTTCCGCCCCCGCCCGCTGACCTGCAAGAATATAGACCGCCCAGCAGGCACCCGCGCCTACCGCCAACAGCGCACCGAGCGGATCGATGTGACTCATCCCTTCACCGATTGGCAACAGGAACCACAAACCCACTACCGCCAGCAGCACCCAAAGAAAATCAAGTGGACGACGCGCGCCGATCAACGCCAAAGTCAGCGGACCCAAAAACTCCAATCCGACGGCAACGCCCAGCGGCACGGTGCGAATCGCTAAATAGAAGAGATAGTTCATGCAGCCGAGCGCTAAACCGTACATCAGCAGCGGCTTGCGCTGCTCGCGCGTAAAGCGCAAACGCCAGGGTTTGAAGATGATGCAGAGAATCAGCGTGCCAAGACCAAGACGCAGCGCGGTAATGCCGGGCGCGCCAACGGTGGAAAACAGTGATTTTGCCAGAGAAGCGCCGCCTTGCAGTGAGAGCATGGCAATCAGCAGCACAGCAACAGGGAACAACACTGGGGCCATATTTTTGGTCGTTTGAGGCGCAGACATCCTGTAATCCAGTCCTTTATTTATTAACAGCAGGGTAACAAGCGCTCAGTGTAAAGGAATCTTCAGCAAATAAGGAGACGTGAATCGGGGAATTAAAAAGCGCTAACAGGTCAGAAATTGGCCAGATTTAGAGCCATTTCCGTAAAGAAACGTCAGGTTAGTTTAGGAATTTACTTAAAGGCATTTTTTGTGATCGGAATTTATGTTGCAGGAATATGATGCTTTTTATAAGTAAAATGAATGACATAGGAAACTTCATTAACTTTCTGTTACACCAAACAATCTGTTAGACAACAAAATGCGGGCAGAGTTTCTTGCTGTTTTTTGTTATATTTATAGCGTTGTCAGGAGAGAAGTATATTCACATTTGAGGTGGTTATGAAAAAAATTGCATGTCTTTCAGCATTGGCTTGTGTACTTGCAGTTTCTGCAGGTTCTGCCATGGCACAAAGCACCGTTACCGGTGGTTACGCTCAGAGCGATTATCAAGGCGTTGCTAATAAAGCAAACGGCTTCAACCTGAAATATCGTTACGAAGACGGTTCTAACCCACTGGGTTGGATCGGTTCTTTCACCTATACCGAGAAAGATCGTACTGATGCTGGCGTTTATAACAAAGGCCAGTACTACGGCATCACCGGTGGTCCGGCTTACCGTCTGAACGACTGGGCAAGCATCTACGGTGTTGTTGGTGTGGGCTACGGCAAATTCCAGCAGAATGATACCGCAGTACGTTCTAAGTCTGATTCAAGCGACTACGGTTTCTCTTACGGTGCGGGTATGCAGTTCAACCCAATCGAGAACATCGCAGTTGACGTAGGTTACGAGCAGAGCCGTATCCGCAACGTCGATGTTGGCACCTGGATTGCTGGCGTAGGTTACAGCTTCTAAGTTCTTGCTTAGACCAGTTGCACAATAAACGGTCCTTCGGGGCCGTTTTTTTATGGGCGCAATATACGGTTTACCGACTACCAGAAACACAAAACCCGCTACGTGAGCGGGTTTTATTGGAAGTCGGGAACGTTAACCGCGCCAGATCAGGTTTGGGCACGGACGTTCAACCAGCTGTTTGCCGGTGAGCTTTTCAATCAGCATCAAACGCAGCGCAAACGGCGAGCGGGTAAACAGGCAAAGCAGCGATTTCAGCTCAAAAGCCGGTTTGCTCTGTTCAGTCTGGAAACATTTGCCACAGTCGAGGCAGTTTTTCATGGTAGTCATGTTCACCTCCCGAGTGAATGACGACAATATCTTTGTAGCCTTTATAAGCTATTCGCTTACATTATCGACAAAGATAGCACTGGCTATACTCTTTAGCCAACACTATTTAGGAAAAATTTGTGCTTATTTGTGCCTGGTTTACAATGAGCGCAGCCAGCCCGCACCGCAGGTAAAGTGCGGCAGATAATAAAGAGGAAGTTAGATGAGTCGTCGTGCAAAAATCGCCACCAACATGCCCCAGGGCCCGCTAAAAGAGATAGAGGAGCATGTCGAAGGATTTCGTCAGGTGCGTGAGGCGCATCGTCGTGAGCTGATCGATGACTATGTAGAATTAATCTCTGATTTGATTCGTGAATTTGGCGAAGCGCGTCAGGTGGATATGGCCGCACGTTTGGGCGTTTCCCAGCCAACCGTGGCGAAAATGCTGAAGCGTTTGGGTACCACCGGTTTAGTCGAGCAAGTGCCGTATCGCGGGGTGTTCCTCACTGCTGAAGGTGAGAAGCTGGCGGAAGCGAGCCGCGTTCGCCACCATATTGTTGAAACCTTCCTATTGGCGCTGGGTGTTAGCCCGGAAACCGCGCGCCGTGATTCAGAAGGCCTGGAGCATCACGTCAGTGATGAAACCCTGGCCGTGTTCCAGAAATTCTACGAGAGTCGCTAACTACAAGGCCTTCCACCATCATGCCCAATCTGCTTCGTTCCTTAATGCGCGATCGTATTTTGCATTTGTTGTTGCTTTTAGGTGTGATTATGTTGCCGCTGGCGAAATTCCGCTGGTCGCAACTGCCTGCCGCTGTAGACTGGCACACCATCATGACGCTTACCGGCCTATTGATGTTGACCAAAGGATTAGAAAACAGCGGCTATTTTGATGTGCTAGGCGCGCGCTTGATCCAACGCTTTCAACATGAACGCACGCTGGCGCTGTTCATGGTTTGCGCCGCCGCGTTGCTCTCTACTTTTCTCACCAACGATGTTGCGCTGTTTATTCTGGTGCCACTGACGCTGACGTTGCGCAAATTCTCGCGCTTGCCGATTTCCCGTCTGATCATTTTCGAAGCGCTGGCGGTGAATGCAGGTTCCTTACTGACGCCGGTCGGTAACCCGCAAAACATTCTATTGTGGAGTCACGGCACACTCAGCGTACCCGGTTTCATTGCGCAAATGGCGCCGCTGGCGGCATTTTTAATGCTCACGCTGATGGCGTTGACGTGGTGGAGTTTCCCGGCGCGCGTAATCCAGAAACATGAACAAACCGAAAGCCAAACATGGTACAAGCCGCTGTTCACGATTAGCGTGCTGCTGTACATCGTGTTTGTCGTGGCGCTCGAGCTGAAAATGACCGGCTGGGCGTTGCTGCTGGTGGCGGCCTGTTTCCTGATCATGGCGCGCAGCGTGTTAATCAGCATCGACTGGAGTTTGCTGCTGGTGTTCGTGGCGATGTTTATCGATGTCTTCCTGTTGATGCATTTGTCCTGGTTGCAGCCGCATTTTGCCGCTATTGGCCAAATCGGTGAGGGCGGACTTTATCTGCTGGCCATAGGCCTGTCGCAATTCATCAGTAACGTGCCCGCCACCATTCTGCTTTTGCAGAAAGTGCCACCGTCCGACGTGCTGGCGTGGGCGGTAAATATCGGTGGATTTGGCTTATTGCCAGGATCGCTCGCCAACCTGATCGCCTTGCGTATGGCGCAGGATGCGCGCGTTTGGTGGCGTTTCCACTTGTTTTCCATCCCGATGTTAGCCTGGTCGATGTTGGGCGGATGGCTGCTGTTACACCTGATCCGTTAGCGCGACGCCAATGTCGGCTTGTGTAAAGTTGCATTGGCATTTGTCAATTTCCCATCTAAGGTTATGTTGACCGTTTTTGCCCGGCAATCGGGACAACCGCCTACGATGAAAAATTATGGAAAACAAGAATCAACCGTCTGAACGCGATCAGCAGGATCCGCAAAACACCTCGAATACCCATCAAGATAACAATGAACCAGAACGTAAACGTCCCGGAAAGAAGCCACTGATTTTTCTCGCCATTGTGGTGGTGATCATGATCGTGGTGGGATTATGGTTCTGGCTCACCACACGCAATATTGAAAGCACGGATGATGCCTTTACCGAAGGCAACGCGGTGACTATCGCGCCGAAAGCGGCCGGTTACGTGGTCAAGCTGCTGGTGCGCGATAACCAGCGCGTGAAGCAGGGCGATTTGCTGGTGGAGATCGATGCACGCGACAGTGAAGCGCAGCGCGATCAGGCCAAAGCCCAGCTTGGTCTGGCACAGGCGCAGCTGCATCAGGCGCAGGCGCAGTTAGCTTTGTCTCGCGTGCAGTATCCGGCGCAGCGCGATCAGGCACTCGCCGATCAGGCTAAAGCGCAGGCAAATTTACTTAATGCGCAGGCTGATTATCGTCGCCAGCGCGGTGTTGATCCGCGTGCCACATCTCAGCGCAATATTGATACTGCCGCCGCGCAGCTGCGTTCGGCTGAAGCGCAACTGCAAAGCGCTAAAGCGCAGGTTGAAGTGGCTTCTCAGGTGAAGCTGCAAATCCGGCAGCAGGAAACCAATGTTGAAGCGCGTGAGCAGCAGGTTGAGCAGGCGCAGGCGCAGCTCAACACCGCCGAATTGAATCTCTCTTATACCCAGGTTCGCGCGCCATACGATGGCTTTGTCACCAAGCGTAACGTGCATCTCGGCACGCTGGTGCAGGCCGGCAGCGCGCTGTTCTCGCTGGTTTCGCCTGAAATCTGGATTAATGCCAACTTCAAAGAGTCGCAGCTGGCGCGTATGAAGCCGGGCGACAAAGTGGAAATTAGCGTTGATGCCTGGCCGGATATGGAGCTGGAAGGGCACGTGGATAGCGTGCAGATGGGATCCGGTTCACGCTTCTCCACCTTCCCGGCGGAAAACGCCACCGGCAACTACGTGAAAATCGTGCAGCGCGTGCCGGTGAAAATTGTCATCGATAAAGGGTTAGATCCCAATCATCCGCTGCCGCTGGGCTTGTCGGTTGAGCCGAAGGTTACAGTGGAATGAGTGCGAGCGAAAGCTGGCGTCCGGCCAGCAATCCGTGGCTGGTCGCTATTACGGTGACGCTGGCGGTGTTTATGGAGATCCTCGACACCACCATCGTCAACGTCGCGCTGCCGCACATTGCCGGTTCGCTCTCCTCCAGTTACGACGAATCGACCTGGGTTTTAACCTCTTATCTGGTCGCCAACGGCATCGTATTGCCGATCTCGGCGTTCTTCAGCCGCCTATTTGGCCGCAAGCAATTCTTCCTGATCTGCATCGTGATGTTCACCATCTGTTCCTTCCTGTGCGGTATCGCCACGGAACTGTGGCAGATCATTCTGTTCCGCGTGCTGCAGGGCTTTTTTGGCGGCGGATTGCAGCCGGTGCAACAATCGGTGCTGCTCGATTACTTCAAAGCGGAAGATCGTGGCAAAGCTTTTGGCCTGTCGTCGATTGCGATTATCGTCGCACCGGTAATTGGTCCCACGCTCGGCGGTTGGATCACCGATAACTACAGCTGGCGCTGGGTGTTCTTCATTAATATCCCGGTTGGTATTTTGACGGTGATGGCGATTTATCAATTGCTGGAAGATCCACCGTGGGAACGCAAGTGGGATAAAGGCCGCCTGAAAATCGATTACATCGGCATCAGCCTGATCACGCTGGGGCTGGGCTGCTTGCAGGTGTTCCTCGATCGTGGCGAAGATGAAGATTGGTTTGCCTCGCACTTTATTCGCCTGTTCGCCATGCTGGCGGTGATCGGCATTATCGGCGCCATTTATTGGCTGCTGTATGCCCGTAAACCGGTGGTCGATCTCACCGTAATGAAAGACCGCAACTTCTGGGTGGCGGGCTTGCTGATGGCGGGCATGGCGATGATTCTCTATGGCAGCTCAGTGGTGCTTCCCCAGCTGGCGCAGCAGGATCTCGGTTACACCGCAACCTGGTCGGGGCTGGTGCTGTCGCCCGGCGCGATATTGATTGTGCTGACGATACCCATCGTGCTGAAGCTGATGCCGATCGTGCAAACGCGCTACATCATTGCGTTCGGCTTCACCTGCCTTGCCAGCGCGTTCTTTTATTCCACCACGTTAACGCCTAACGTCGATTTCACCACGCTGGTGATGATGCGGAGCGCGCAGTCGATCGGCCTTGGTTTCCTGTTTGTGCCGCTGACCACCATTGCGTTCATCACCGTGCCGCAGCGATTAAACGCCGATGCCTCAGCATTGTTCACCATGTTCCGTAACGTCGCGGGCTCGATCGGCATTTCGCTGTCGACGGCGGGCATTACCGAACGTATGCAGACGCGTTCGGCCAGCATGGTGCACAACATGTCGCCGCTCAATGAGCCTTACAATCTCACGCTCCAACACTGGGCTGATTCGATCCGTAATTTCACCACCGCCGTGGGCGATCCACTGGTGCTGGCGAGCGGGCAGCTCTATCAGGAGATGATCGCTCAGGCGCGTATTCTGGCGTACATCGACGTCTTTATGGGCCTGAGTATTGTGGCGCTGCTATTGATTCCATTCTGTTGGTTGCTTTCGCCAATTAAGAGCGAAGGCGGTGCAGGAGCACATTAAAATGAAAATGATTTCACGATCTCAGCCGTCACTGACGTTGCTGGCGCTATCACTGTTGCTGGCCGGATGCGCGGTAGGACCGGATTATCAGCCGCCGCAGGCGCACACGCCGGGCGGTTACCACGATTTGCCTTCACAGCAAGCATCTAAGCCGCTGGCGGCGGCGACCAATCCGCTGTGGTGGAAAAGCTTTAACGATCCCCAACTTGATAGCCTGATTGAGCGCGCCATTGCCGGCAACTTAACGCTGCAACAATCGGTACTGCGTATTGCCGGTGCGCGCGAGCAGCTGGCGCAGGCACGCGGTGGCTTATTCCCGTCGCTTAACGGCTCGGCAAAAGTCACACGCCAGCAATTGGGTTTAATGGGTTTGCTGAAATCCAACGGCGTTTATGACCAGGTTGATAGCGATGTCGCCAGCCAGCTTAACGGCTTAGATCATTCCGTTACGTTGTATCAGGGCAGCTTTGACGCCAGCTGGGAACTGGATCTGTGGGGCAAAGTGCGCCGCCAAATGGAAGCCGCAGATGCGCAGCAGCAGGCGGCTATCGAGCAGCGCAACGATGCGTTGGTGTCGCTGGAAGCTGAAGTCGCGCGTGCCTATCTGCAACTGCGCGGTTCGCAGGCGGTGCTGGCGACCTTGCAACAGCAGATTGAGGTGGCGCAGCAAACCTGGGAGCTGACCAAAAGCCAGCAGCAAAATGGCCTAGCGCCCACCACCGATGTGGAAAACGCCCGCGCGCAGTTGGCCTCACTGAATGCGCAGATGCCGCAATATCAGGCGCAGCAGCAGCAGGCGATGAACGGTTTGGCGGTGCTGTTGGGTAAAACGCCGGGCGCGCTGGATAATGAACTGATGAACATCAAGCCGCTGCCCGATTTGCCGAAATTGGTGCCGGTGGGCATTCCGTCCACGCTGGCGCGGCGACGTCCGGATATTCGTCAAGCTGAAGCCACGCTGCATGCGGAAACCGCGAACATTGGCGTATCGATTGCTGACCTGTTCCCCAGCTTGTCGCTCACCGGGCAACTGGGTGTACGAAATACCGATGCCAGCTATCTGGATGACTGGAGCAGCCACTTCTTTAGTGTTGGGCCGTCGCTATCGATTCCTATATTTCAAGGTGGCCGTTTAGTTTCCAGCGTGAAACTGGCGCGCGCGCAGCAAGCCAGCGCGGCGCTTGATTATCGGCAAACGGTATTAACCGCGCTGCAGGATGTGGAGAATGCGCTGGTGAGTTATCGCGCCGATCAGCAGCAGGTTATTGCACTGGATGAAACCACCGGCGCACTGCAACGCGCATTTGATTTAGCCAGCGACAGTTATCGTCAGGGTATTTCTACGTTCCTCGATGTATTAGATGCGCAGCGACAACTGGCACAAGCCAAAGCACAATCGACGCAGGCGCGCATGCAAAGTGCGCTCGATTTAGTGGCGTTATATAAAGCGCTGGGTGGTGGCTGGGAAGCTTATCAAAATGTCAACCTGCCGGACTATTCTGTGTTTGGTCCCGCGACATAAGTGCATTAATTTCACTTAGTAGCCGGTTAACCGCCGGCTTTTTTATCGGTACGATATGAAAAAAATGAGATACTTCTCTCATCCCCCATCAATATATTACGCCACATTGAAAATAGGTTTTTCGTTACACCATTAATCCTTGCTTACCTTTGTGCTCACTAATGCTGCAACGCGCAATAGCCGCTAAATGATTGTTTATTACCTGAGAATATTGGTCTGAAATCGATTCCAGTTCCGCCATAAGGAACAACTCTGGTTGTTAATTCAGGGTTAATTAAAGCAACCCTTGCCGTTTTAAAACGCAATGTAAGAATTAGGTAAGCAAGTTCAGATTAATCCGGGCAATAAAATTAATTTATTTTTTTATTTGAATTAGGTAATCTTGCCACTACAGTTTATTTAAACCCCTTAAGCAAGGACATTGTGATGAGTGACGCATTTAAAGTTCTGAACAACATTCGCACATTACGTGCGCAGGCTCGTGAACTGCCATTGACCGATCTGGAAGAAATTCTGGAGAAATTAACTGTTGTTGTGACTGAACGTCGTGACGAAGTAAACGCTGAAGAAGCGCAGAACCGCGAAAAAGAAGAGAAGCTGTCTAAATATCGCGAAATGCTGCTGGCTGACGGTATTGACCCGAACGAATTACTGGGTGCTCTGGAAGTTGGTAAAAAGCGCGCTAAGCGTGCACCACGTCCAGCAAAATATTCTTACACCGATGAAAACGGCGAAGTAAAATCATGGACCGGTCAGGGCCGTACCCCAGCTGCGATTAAAAAAGCGCTGGATTCTGGTAAAAGCCTCGATACTTTCCTGATCAAATAATCCGCACAATCCTTGTAAGTGGGAGCCGGGGGCAAATGCCCCCGGCTTTTTTGTTATTTTTATTTCTGTATGAGCAACAACACCTTTAGCCCATAGCAACGTTTGCCTCTGGCGCAGAGGTGGCGTCCGGGTGCCCGCTTCTGGCATAATGCCCGCTGTTTTTTCCTCCACTGCGTAACAAAGGTCAATGCCGTGTTAGTTTCCAGCAATATCACCATGCAGTTCGGCAGTAAGCCGCTGTTCGAAAATATCTCCGTTAAATTTGGCGGCGGTAATCGTTACGGTTTAATCGGTGCGAACGGCAGCGGTAAATCTACCTTTATGAAAATACTGGGCGGCGACCTGGTGCCGACGGGTGGAAATGTTTCCCTCGACCCCAATGAGCGTATCGGTAAGTTACGTCAGGACCAATTCGCCTTTGAGCAATATAGTGTGCTGGACACCGTGATCATGGGCCACAATGAATTGTGGGCTGTGAAGCAAGAGCGTGACCGTATATATGCTTTACCGGAAATGAGCGAAGAGGAAGGCTATAAAGTCGCCGACCTTGAAGTCGAATACGGCGAGATGGACGGTTACAGTTCGGAATCACGTGCCGGTGAATTATTACTGGGCGTTGGCATTCCGGTGGAGCAGCACTACGGTCCGATGAGCGAAATTGCGCCGGGCTGGAAATTGCGTGTGCTTTTAGCGCAGGCATTATTTGCTAATCCGGATATTTTGTTGCTCGATGAACCGACCAACAACCTGGATATCGATACCATTCGTTGGTTGGAGCAAGTGCTCAACGAACGTAACAGCACCATGATCATCATTTCGCATGACCGTCACTTCCTGAATATGGTGTGTACGCATATGGCGGATCTGGATTACGGCGAACTGCGCGTTTATCCAGGTAATTATGACGAATATATGACCGCGGCTACTCAATCACGCGAACGTTTATTATCGGATAACGCCAAGAAGAAAGCGCAAATTGCCGATCTGCAATCGTTCGTCAGCCGTTTTAGCGCCAACGCCTCTAAATCACGTCAGGCGACTTCGCGTGCCAAGCAGATTGATAAAATTAAGCTGGAAGAAGTTAAAGCCTCCAGCCGTCAAAACCCGTTTATCCGTTTTGACCAGGATAAGAAACTGTTCCGTAATGCGCTGGAAGTTGAAGCGCTGACCAAAGGTTTTGATAACGGTCCGCTGTTTAATAAACTCAACCTGATGTTAGAAGTCGGCGAGAAATTGGCGATCCTCGGTGCCAACGGTATCGGTAAAACCACGCTGCTGAAAACGCTGATCGGTGAACATACGCCGGATAGCGGCACGGTGAAATGGTCCGAAAATGCGCGCATTGGTTATTACGGCCAGGATCACGCGGAAGACTTTGCTGAAGATCTAACGGTATTCGACTGGATGAGCCAGTGGAAGCAGGAAGGCGATGACGAACAAGCGGTGCGCAGTATTCTTGGCCGCCTGCTGTTTGGTCACGACGAGATCAACAAGCCAGCCAAAGTGCTGTCGGGTGGTGAGAAGGGCCGCATGCTGTTTGGCAAGCTGATGATGCAGAAGCCGAACATCCTGATCATGGATGAACCGACTAACCACCTTGATATGGAATCGATCGAGTCGCTCAACATGGCGCTGGAGATGTACGAAGGCACCCTGATTTTCGTCTCGCACGACCGTGAATTTGTCAGCTCGCTGGCTACCCGCGTGATGGAGATGAAAGCCGATCGTATTATCGACTTCACCGGAAACTATGAAGATTACCTGCGCAGCCAGGGGATTGTTTAAGGCTGGTGAGATTTCGGTGCTGATCAGGCGAAAATACCGGGTCGCTGCGTAAAGACGGCGTAAATACATCCCTGTAGCCTCGGCCGCCGCATCCCTGCGGCGGACGCTTTACTCCGGACCCGGCATTCACGCCTTTATGCCCGTCAGGTGCGGCATTTCAACAGCCGCACCTCTGCTTGATGGGTGAGGGAGTGACGCCCGAAGAGCAAAGCGTCCGAGCCATGGATGGCGAGGCCGATCAGCATGGATGCGGTTATCCTTTGCGATCGGGCGTCATTCCCTCAACCTTGCCCGAGAAAGCAGAAAATTCTGCTATACCCCAATCTGCCCAATATTGACATACTGCGTTTCCAGATATTCCTCCAACCCCACATCCGCACCTTCACGTCCCAAACCTGACGCCTTCACGCCGCCAAACGGTGCCACTTCGGTGGAAATAATCCCTTCGTTCACGCCCACCATGCCGCTTTCAAGCTGTGGCGTGACGCGCAGCGCGCGGGCTAAATCACGCGTCCACAGATAAGCCGCCAATCCATATGGCGTGGCGTTAGCGCGCGCGATCACCTCATCTTCAGTGGTGAAGCGGAAGCAGGCGGCTACCGGGCCGAACGTTTCCTCATGCGCCAGCAGCATCTGCTCATTGGCATCGGCGAGCACCGTGGGCTGATAGAAACTGCCACCCAGCGCATGACGCTCACCGCCGCACAGCAAACGTGCACCATGCTGCATCGCATCCTTAACATGGGTTTCAACTTTCTCCATGGCGCGCCGATGGATCAGCGGTCCTTGCTGCGCGCCTGGCGTCAAACCCGGTGCCACTTTCAATGCCCGCGCCGCATCGGCCAGTTTATTGACGAAACGATCGTAAACGCCGTCCTGCACGTAAAAGCGATTCACGCAAATACAGGTTTGCCCGCTGTTACGGTATTTTGCCGCCATTGCGCTTTCTACTGCTGCATCAATATCCGCATCGTCGAACACGATAAAGGGCGCGTTGCCGCCTAATTCCAGCGACAGCTTTTTCACCGAGCTGGCGGCATCGCGCATCAACAATTTCCCCACCGCCGTTGAACCGGTGAAGGAGATTTTGCGCACGCGATCGTCGTGCGTCAGCGTATGACCAATCTCCACGGTGGCGCCACTGACGGCATTCAACACGCCCGGCGGCACACCTGCTTGCTCCGCCAGCACCAGCAAGGCAAAAGCCGACAGCGGCGTTTCATTGGCGGGTTTGACGATGGCGGTACAACCTGCCGCCAGCGCGGGGCCCAGTTTGCGCGTCAACATTGCCAGCGGAAAATTCCACGGCGTGATGGCGGCAACCACACCCACCGGCTGTTTAAGGGTCAGTATCAGATTGCCCGTTTTGGTGGACGGAATGGTTTTGCCGTTGGCGCGCTTGCCTTCTTCGGCGAACCATTCAATAAAGCTGGCGGCGTACAGCACTTCGCCACGCGCTTCGGCCAGCACTTTACCCTGTTCCTGCACCACCAGTTGCGCCAACGCTTCCTGGTTTTCTACGATCAATTGATACCAGCGCTGTAAAATCACCGCGCGTGCTTTGGCGGTCAGGGCGCGCCAGGCGGGCAGCGCAGCAGTAGCCGCATCAATCGCACGGGTGGTTTCGGCTTCACCCACGTGAGCAACGTGCGCCACCACGCTATCATCGGCTGGATTATTCACCTCATAGGTGTGCTCGCTCTCCAGCCATTGTCCATTGCAGTACCAGCCGGTCCGTAGCAGTGAAGTTGTCATGCAATATTCCTCGCAGGTTGAATCTGATCGGCGAACACCGTGCGTGCCGCGCGACTATGGCGGGTAATGCGTTTGCCGGCGGTATAGTCGTTAATCACATCGCAGGGCGTGTAATTGCGTTCCAGCTCGAAACGCTCTTCGCTATCCAGCGGCGTATCCAATGCGGCAATGGCACTATCCAGCTGCGCTACGCTGTCGGCCCCGACCAGCATCGCATCCACGCCTGGATGGGACAGCACCCAGGCTTGCGCGATCTGCGCGCTGGAAAGTCCACGCGCCGCCGCCACGCGACCCACCGATTCGGCGATCTGCAATGAGGCTTCATCGCCATACATTTCGCGGGTAAAGAAGTCGGTTTGGTTACGCACCGACTGCACATCGCCGCTCAGCAACCCGCGCGCTAACGGACTGAACACCGAGACGCCCAAACCCTGATCGCGGCAGAACGGCAGCATTTCACGCTCCTCTTCGCGATAGGCGCAGTTAAGCTGCAACTGCATGTTGATAGGCTTAACGAAACCGTTGCGCTCGCAGCACCACAAAATTTTCGCCAGCTGCCAGCAATACATGGTGGAAACGCCGACATAGCGCGCTTTGCCGCTGCGCACGATGCTGTTCATCGTTTCCCACGTCTCTTCGATCGGCGTATTCACATCGAAATAGTGCAGCATATACATATCGACATAATCGGTGCCGAGGCGACGCAAACTGCCGTCGATGCTGTCGAGGATGTGCTTACGCGAATGGCCCTGATTATTGTGCCCGCCGCCAAGCGGATAACCGACTTTGGTGGTCAGCACCAGTTCGTCGCGTTGTGCCACGCGCTTCAGCACGCGGCCCACCACCTCTTCACCGGCTCCGCTGGAGTAGAAATCAGCCAGATCGATAAAGTTAATGCCGTTCTCCAGCGCGTGACGAATGATCGGCTCACTCTGCGCTTCATCAAAAATCCACGGTTTCCAGCTCTTGCTGCCCATGTTCATGGTGCCGAGACAAAGACGGGATACGCGTAAACCGCTGTGGCCGAGATTGATGTATTCCATGCTGCAACTCCTGTTACTTCGGGGTATAGAACGGATTGCCCAACTGCGGCAGCGCCTGCTGCAACTGCTGGCGCCCCGGTAATTTTTCCATTGCCGCCTCAATGGCCACCGTGCAGGCGCGATAGTTATTGGCGAACACCTCATCCAAATCAGTACAGCCTGGATTCACCCAGTTGGCCGTGACGATGCACCACTCATCTTCGGCTTCGGCGGGCAGCGTACCTTTCAGCAGCGCCTCGGTGACCGCTTTGGCAATCGCCGCCTGCGAAGCGCCCCAGGTGGCGTTGCCGTGCAGTTCGCCATCAATTGCGGCTTTATTTACATACAAGGTCATGGGTTTGGCCGGCACATTGGGTTTAATCACCACCATAAATGGACAGTGCCCTTGCGACGGTGTCGCCAGGCTGGTGGAGAACGCCTGTCCCACCACGCCGTCACGCGGTCCAATCATGATATTGATGTGCGAGGCATTTACGCCGTCGCCTGCAAAACCTTCACCGATATACATTTCCATCATTGCCTCCCGTTACAGCTGTTGCGTTGAAGTTGAAGCGTGCGGGCTGAGCGACTTGTCAGCCGGCGGTGTGTCTTGTGACGCGTCGGTTAGCGTCAATCCTTTGGTTTCTGGTGCCCAGGCGATGGAAACCAACGCGCCCAGCACCAGAATCGCGGCCAGTAACGCCATGGTGCCGCCGATGCCGTAATTCACGATCGCCGGCGGCAGCAACAGCGTGCCGACCGCCGATCCAAGGCGGCTCATTGAGGTGGCGAAACCCACGCCGCGTGAGCGCACATCGGTTGGGAAACTTTCGGCGGGGAACACGCCAACCAGGTTGCTCACTGCCGACATCACCAGGGTGAAAGCCGCGAACAGCACAATTAGCCAGACGCCCGCGCTGTTGTGCAGCAGACTCAGCAGCAACAAGCAGGCGGCGAGGAAGATGAACGAGCCAATCAGGAAGCCGCGACGTGAACACATGGCGGTAAGCACAATGCCCAACACCGCGCCGACCAATAACAGGCCGCTCAACAGCAAATCGGTAGCGAAGCCCTGATCCAAACCCATCTGACGCAGAATCGCCGGCAGGAAGGTGTAGATGGCGAAGTACGGGATCACCAGACAGACAAAGAACAAGCAGTTAAAGGCGGTGCGGCGGCGATAGCGCGGGCTGAACAGCGCGCTCAGGCCACCATCGGGCGCGTGCTGGCGCTCTTCAGGCAAGGTCACATTCGGGCCAAACAGACGCGCGACAATCGCCAGCGCTTCTTCCCTTCGCCCACGTCGCAGCAGCCAGCGGGGCGATTCCGGCGTGCCGATGCGCAGTAGCAGAATCGCCAGCGCCGGTAACGCCGAAGAGGCAAGCAGCCAGCGCCAGCCGTCGGCATGCGCGTTGAGCGCCAGATGTCCGGCAAAACTCGCCGCCACATAACCAACCGTCCACAACACGCTGAAGGCGCCAAGTAGCACGCCGCGATGCTTACGCGGCGCGAATTCCGCCAGAATGGTGTGACCGACCGCGAAGTCGCCGCCAAGGCCGAAGCCAATCAGCACGCGCAGCAGGAACAACTGCTCCGCCGACTGCGCAAAGAACTGCATGCCGGAGGCGAGGGTGATGAGAATAAAGCTGAAGCAGAAGATCTTCTGGCGGCCAACGGAATCGGCGATCCAGCCAAGAATCAAGCTGCCAAGAAACAGGCCGATTAAGGCGGAGCTGCCGATCATGCCCTGCCAGAACGGCGACAGGTTCATCTGCGGCGTCATTTGCGTCAGCGCGAAGCCAACAGAACCGAGGATATAGCCGTCGGTAAGGTGCGCGCCGAAGGTCAAACCGGTGATTTTGAGGTGAAAGCGATTTAAGGGTACATCATCCATCAGCGTTGTTTGATTCATGTTCCTTCCTTCTGGGTTGGAGAGATGATTGTTATTTTATTGTTATCTGGATGCGAAATTACTGTGGCATTTGAACGGGGTGCAGGCGAGTGCGAAAAAGTCATACCCCTATTCCGCAATTTCCTGTGATTGCTCTCATAAAATTGGCGTTTGATTCTCCCTGGCTGAAAGGGCTGTGGTTACATTGGCGCAACATTTCACCCATGTCTGCCGGAGGCAGAGATGAGAAAGTTACCTTCTCTCAATATGTTGCGGCTGTTCGAAGAGACCTGTCGCACCCTGAGCTTTAGCAAAGCCGCCGATGCGCTGTTCATGACGCAGAGCGCCGCCAGTCGACAGATGCGTCAGCTGGAAACCTTCCTCGGCAAAGATCTGTTCGTGCGTAGCCATAGCGGTTTACTGCTTACACCAGAAGCGATCCAGCTGCTGCCGGTGGTACGGCAGTCGCTGGATTTGCTGGAAGAGGGCGTGCGCGGCGTACAGCAGCACAACCCGCGCCAGCACCTGCGTTTGCAGGTTGCGCCTACTTTTGCCACGCGCTGGTTAGCGCCACGGCTGGTCACGCTGCGTCAACAGCATCGCCATCTGCAAATCATGCTGATCAGTGAAGCGCGCCAGAAATACAGCGACTTTGACTGCGCTATCCGCTTTGGATCGCAGGAAGAGGCGCAGGTGGCGGGTGGAGAAGGGGAATGGCTGTGTCATGAAACCCTGGTGCTGGTGGCCAGTCCGCTGCTGATGCTGGATGGGGCCTGGCCGGATATCAATTTGATGCCGCAGTTGCACATTCTCAATGGCGACAGCCGGCTGGATAACTGGGCGCGCTGGTGTCAGGCTTGCGGTGAAGCCCCGGTGCTGGAAGATAACGGGCTGGCCTTCAGTACTCAGGATCAGGTGATTAACGCCTGCGTAACGGGCGCGGGTTATGCGGTGCTGGATCGTGCGATGGTGCGTAATGAACTGAACAACGGCGTGCTGGTGCAGGTATCGCCACAGATGCTCGCCAGCGCAAACGGTTATTGGCTGGAAGTGCCGGGCGGCAAACAGACGCTGCCGCGTGTTACCGTATTTCGCGATTGGCTGTTGACGGAGATGCAGCGTTTTAACGCTGCCGCGCCGATTGCCACGATGACGCTTTAATGAAAAAGGGGGTGTGCAGTGGATTTAGTTGAGTTGTTAAAGAACGCGCCGGTGGTGGCGGCGGTGAAAGATGCGCAAAGTCTGCAGCAGGCGCTGGATTCACCTTGTCAGGTGGTATCGGTGCTCTACGGCAACATTTGCAACATCGGGCGTATCGTTGGACAGATCAAACAAGCCGGAAAAATGGCCTTCGTCCATGTCGATCTGCTGGAAGGCAGCTCGCGTCAGGAAGTGGTGATTCAGTTTCTGAAAATCGTCACCCAGGCGGATGGCATCATCAGCACTAAACCGGCGATGCTGAAAGCCGCGCGCCAGCACGGATTCTGGGCGATTCACCGGCTCTTCGTGCTCGACTCCATCTCCTTCAACAACATTGAGAAGCAAGTGGCGCAGTCAGCGCCGGATATTGTTGAAATCCTGCCTGGCTGTATGCCGAAAGTGCTGGGCTGGATCACCGAACGCATCAGCCAGCCGATCATTGCCGGCGGGCTGGTGTGCGATGAAGAGGATGCACGTCTGGCGCTGGCAGCTGGCGCGCTGGCGGTGTCCACGACCAATGCCAGCGTGTGGCCATTGGCTGCCGGTATTTCGTAGGGTGCGCATTCATGCGCACCGGTTTTATCCGAGGTTGCTTAACCGCTGTAGCAGTGGATCCAGCGCAGCATGCAACTGCTGATAAACATGCTGGTTCAGTTGCTGATAGTGCGCATGATGTGCGGCGTTGGGCATGAAGGTCTCGCCTGGCTGCACCAGCGCTGTCACCGCATCGGCGTACTGTTGCCACACGCCAACTGCCATGCCCGCGCTGATGGCACAGCCGATCGCCGCTGAACTGCGCATGGCATTACGTCGTGCGGGTACGCCAAAGATGTCGGCAAACAGTTGCATAAACAGATCGCTATTGGCACCGCCACCCGAAATCACCAGCTGCGCCAGCGGGCGTTCCAGCGCCAGCATCATCGGATCCAGATGATTCTTCATCGTGAACACGATGCCCTCCAGCAGCGAGCGGAACAGATGCGCGCGCGTATGGCGGCCATCGAATCCGATGATTGCCCCTTTGCGCCACGGTGCGTGCGCCGGTGCCGCCCAATCGTGTAGTGTGATCAACCCGTCGCTGCCTGCGGGCACGCGGCTGGCTTCGGCACTTAGCAAGCTCTCAATGTCGATGCCGCGATCCTGCGCATCCTGGACCGCGGCGGCGCCAAACTGATCGCGGAACCAGCTGATGGTCCACATGCCGCGCCGCACGCCCATGCATTCGTAGAGAAAACGTTGTGGCAGCGCGGCCTGAAACGGCCAGAAGTGATCGCTACTGCGCGGGGTTTCATCGCCGTGCACCATCGCACCGATATACGTGCCGAGTGAGATCAGCGCTTCATTATCGGCTAACGCACCCGCGCCCAAGGCTTCCACCGCTTTATCATGCGCGGTTGCCACAATCGGCAGGCCTTGCGGCAGGCCGCTGGCTTTGGCGCCGGCAGACGTTACCTGACCGAGTACGTCGCCCGGCCGCACCACATGAAACAGCTGTTCGCGGCGCAGATTGCAGGCTGGCATCTGCAGGTTATCCCAATCCTGGCGCACATCATCCATCGGCCAGCAGCCGATATAATTGGCGCTGGTATCGCGCGTTTCGCCGGTAAGACGATGGGTGATATAGCCGGATGTGGTGGTGATCCAGCGCACGTCGCCATAAGCCGTTTCGTGCTGATAAGGCTGATTGAGACGCACATCCATCCAGTTGATCACCGGCCAGGCCAGTTCACCGTCAGCGCGCATTAGCACACGGCAGCAGCGGATCACGCACAACCCGGCGGCCAGCAGCTGATGCGGTTGCCCGCCCAGCTGGTGAAAACGCAGCATTGCCGCGCGACAGGCTTGTTGCACCGATGTCCAGAGATCGTCTTCAGGATGTTCAGCACGGTTTGGCTGCGGAATAGCCAGCGCGCGCAGTGGTTGTTGGGCACTGCACAGCAACTTGCCATCCGTTTGGAAGATCACCACTTTGGCACTTTGCGTGCCCACATCGATGCCCATCAAATAGCCAGACATATCAGACTCCTTTTGCCAGCGCTGTCGCAGCCGCGACGCGCTTGATTTGTCCCATTAATAATGCGGTAAACACCAGCACCACCACGCTGGCCGAGGCGCCCATCATCCACATATTGCGATAGGCGAGAGCGGGCGGCAGTGTATCCTGCCAGTGGCCAATGATCGGGTAGACGAAGACATCCGGCAGAAAACCAATCACCGAACAGATGCCGATGGTGGTGCCCAGAATTTGTTTTGGCGTGTTCACTTCGCCGATGCAGGCAAAGTAGAGCCCGCGCGAGGCATAGCAGGTAAAGGCCATCAACAGAATCAGGCCAATCGCCAGCACTAAACTCACCGGCTGCCGGGTAACCAGCCACAGCAGAATCAGCGTGGTGAAACTCACGAATGCGAATACCTGTATCACGCGCGTTGGCGAGCGCCAGCGGCTGTAGCTGGTGAGCATACCGCCCATTGGGCCACAAATGGCGCGAAACACTTTGTTGATGATGATGCCCATATAGCTGGCGGCGACCAGCGACATGCCGTAAATCTCTGAGAGATAGTTGGTGGAGTAGCTGAGAATAGCGTAAAGCGTATAGACGCCGAAGATGATCATGCTGCAATACCACGTGGTGGGCATTTTCAGCACGCGCAGCGCATGTTGCAGGCTGAAGGCAGATTGTGCCTCGTCGCCGCTCTGGGCAAAGCCATCGCTGACCAGAAACCAGCAGGCGATCCCCAGGGCAATATAGGTGCCGCTGTAAATCAGGATCACCGCTTTAAGACTGTTAGGATCGTCCGGATGAAAGCGTGAAAACACCCACACGGTAAACAGCGCGAGGCCCATCACGCCGACACCGCGCAGGCCTTCCATCCAGCCCATGATTTTGCCTTGCTCCTCACGTGTGCCGAGCAGCGATGCCGCTTTGATTGACACGGCCCACAGCAGCAATATTGTGGTGATGGCAAAGGCAACCTGAATCAGCAACATCGCCCACAGCGGCGGATAAGTTGCCATAATCATGCCCAATAAGCCGGTGGCGATCATCGCGCCGGACATCACTTTGCGGTGCGAGAATTTGTCAGAAATGATGCCGCCCGGCGCGTAAAGCAGAATCGCTGTAATACCGAAGGTGCTCATAATGACGCCAATTTCGGTATTGGAAAAACCCATAAATTTCGCCATGGGAATTTGATAGATATAGCGTAAATAGGCGAGATCGAAACTAATGCCCCCGCTGATGCTTATTACCGCCAGGGTTAGCCAGCGCGTGGTATTTTTAGCGTGCATCTCAAATCCCCAAAATTAGAAACAAAAAAAAGAGAAAAGCGTCCTCTCCGCAATTGCGGAAAGTTACTTTTCTCTTCGTCTCAGACAGTAACGGACGCCATTTTTAACACGCAGCTAAGAGTTTGCGTTGTGAAGAAAATCACAAAAGCCAGTTTCACTGCGCTCTCGGTTTTATCCTATGTATTTTGTGCGCAGTAAATTATAAGGCGTGATTAGCGCGTACTTTTGTTGCAATAACTTTTGTGATTACGATCGCTTTTTATTTTTAAATCGCCATGCTAGCGTAATTGGCAGTTACTCGAGATTAGGAGAAAAGTAACTTCTTCGCTTCACCGCGAAGGAGCTTGCTTTTCTCCTTTTTTATTGCCCGTTATTTAGCCAGGAGGTGAAATGATGACGACGGAAGCGCTGGAGAGTTTTTCTCTCGACTTCTTTGGGTTGCATGGAAAAAGCGCCATTGTCACCGGCGGCAACAGCGGTCTCGGCCAGGCCTTTGCCGTGGCGTTAGCCAAAGCGGGTGCCAACGTGTTTATTCCGGATCTGGCGCCAGCCAATGCCGAAACGCGCCAACTGATTGAAAGTTTTGGCGTTCGGGCGGAGTTCATGCAAGCCGATATCACGCAGGCGGGTGAACCGGCACGCATTATTGCCGAATGTCTGGAACGCTTTGGCCGGCTGGATATTCTGGTGAATAACGCCGGGATCTGTAAGTTAAATTCGGTGCTGGAATTTGATCGTCAGGATTGGGATCCGATGATTCAGGTGAATCTCACCGCAGCATTTGAAATGAGTCATCAGGCGGCAAAAATAATGGTGCCGCAGAAGTCGGGCAAGATAATTAATATTTGCTCGCTCTTCTCCTGGCTAGGAGGACAAGGATCGCCCGCCTATGCCGCCACCAAACATGCGATTGCCGGTTTAACCAAAGCGTATTGTGACGAGTTAGGCCAACACAATATTCAGGTCAACGGCATTGCGCCGGGTTATTACGCGACGCCGATTACGTTAAATACCCGCAGTAATCCCGAAACCAATCAACGCGTGCTGGATCATATTCCCGCTAATCGCTGGGGAAATACGCAGGATTTAATGGGCGCGATGGTCTATTTAGCCAGCCGCGCATCAGATTACGTTAACGGTCATTTGTTGGTCGTCGATGGCGGATATCTTGTCCGTTAACTCTTTATTACTCGTCGAGGAAAAATTATGACACTTTCACGCGAAGCTATTGTTGAACAATTAAAAGAGATCGCCGGTCCGCAGCAGGTGATTACCGATGAAGCAGAATTAAAACGCAGCAGCCACGATCGGTTCCGTAAATATGCCGATATTCACGGCGTGTACACCATGCCTATCCCAGCAGCGGTGGTGAAATTACAACACACCCAGCAGGTTTCCGAGGTGCTGGCCTTTATGAATCGCCACCAAATTAACGGCGTGCCGCGCACCGGCGCATCGGCCACCGAAGGCGGGCTGGAAACCGCAGCGCCGAATTCAGTGGTGCTGGATGGATCCGGCATGAATAAGGTCATTAAGATCGATATCGAGAACATGCAGGTTACCGCGCAGTGTGGCGTAACGCTGGAAGTGCTGGAAAATCAGCTGCGCGCGCAGGGGTACACCACCGGCCATTCACCGCAGTCGAAGCCTTTAGCGCAGATGGGCGGCTTGGTCGCCACGCGCAGTATTGGGCAATTCTCCACGCTTTATGGCGCCATCGAAGATATGGTGGTGGGCCTGGAAGCGGTGTTCCCGAACGGTGACATCACCCGCATCAAAAACGTACCACGCCGTGCGGCTGGCCCCGATATCCGTCATGTGATTATTGGCAACGAAGGTGCGCTCTGTTACATCACCGAAGTCACGGTGAAAATGTTTAAATATCAGCCAGAAAATAACCGTTTTTATGGCTATCTGCTTGATTCGATGAAAACCGGTTTCGCCATCCTGCGTGAAGTGATGGTTGATGGTTATCGTCCGTCGATTGCGCGTCTCTACGATCCTGAGGATGCTAATCAACACTTCAGTCACTTTTCGAAAGATAAATGCGTACTGATTTTCATGGCGGAAGGGACGCGCGGGATCAGCGAAGCCACCGGCAACGGTATCGAGGCAATTGTGGCGCAGCATCGTGAGTGTCAGCCGGTTGACAGCAAGCTGATCCAAAGCTGGTTCGAAAACCTTAATTGGGGACCGGAGAAAGTGCAGGCCGAACGCGACTTTATTATGCGCACCGGCAACATGGGGTTCACCACTGAAGTGTCAGGCGACTGGTCCACCATTAATGCCATCTACGAAAACGTGCTGAAGCGCATTCGCAACGAATTCCCGCATGCGCAGGACATCACCATGCTCGGCGGGCACTCGTCGCACAGCTACATCAACGGCACCAATATGTATTTCGTTTATGACTACAACGTGGTGGATTGCCGCCCGGAAGAGGAGATGGCGAAATACCATGTACCGCTTAACGGTATGATTGTGGAAGAGACGCTGAAGCTGGGTGGTTCGATGGTGCATCACCACGGCATTGGTAAGCATCGCGTGCAGTGGGCGAAACAGGAGCACGGCAGCGCCTGGCCGATTTTGCAGGCGCTGAAGACCGCGTTTGATCCGAAGGGGATTATGAATAAAGGCACCATTTTCCCGCAGGAATAAGGTTTGGCATCGTTTTGACAAGGTCGCCATGAATGGCGACCCTACGTGGCGCGCAGGGATGCGCGCGTTATTCACCACACACTTCGCAGTGCGCGTCCTGCTCCACCTTCATGCTGCGGAATTCTGCGCTCATCGCGTCGTACATCAATAAGCGCGCGCTAGCGGGTTGACCGAAAGCCGTCAGCACTTTTAAGGTTTCCATCGCCTGCATCGCGCCAACCACGCCAACCAGCGGTGCCATCACGCCCGCTTCGACGCAACTTAACACCTGATCGCCAAACAAACGGCTGATGCAGCGATAACAGGGTTCGCCGGGCTGCCAGGTGAAGACGCAGAGCTGGCCTTCCATGCGGATCGCCGCGCCGGAGATCAGCGGCACCTTGTGCTGAAAACACAGGCGATTGATCTGCTCGCGGGTATCGACGTTATCGGTGCAATCCACCACCGCGTCGTGACGCGCAATTAACGCGCTGAGCTGCGCGTCGTCCAGCTGAGCATCAATTGGCTCCAGCTGACAATGCGGATTAATTGCGGCTAACTGCTGGTGCGCAGAGGCGACTTTTGCCATGCCAATCTTCGCATCGCTGTGCAGGATCTGACGCTGCAGATTGCTCAGGCTAACGGTATCGAAATCGAGCAAGGTGAGATGTCCCACGCCCGCTGATGCCAGATAAGGCGCCGCCGCACAGCCGAGACCGCCGAGCCCGATCACCAACACGCGTGATGCCTTCAGTTTCTCCTGGCCATCAAAATCAAAACCGCGCAGTACGATCTGGCGGTTATAGCGCAGCATCTCTTCATCGCTCAACTCAACGCTCATTAGCCCTCCAGCAGCGTATTAAAGGCTTCGATCTCCACCCATTCGCCGGGTTCGACATCGCCGCGATCGCGCTCAAGCACCACAAAGCAGTTGGCCAGCGCAAACGAACTGAACACATGCGAACCTTGTGCACCGGTGCTGCGCACTTCCAGCACGCCGTCATCGCCACGGCTAACAATTGCACGCTGGAAGTCGAGACGACCCGGCGATTTCTTCAAACGCTGGGTGGCGCGTGCGCGTTGGCGCAGCGGCATGATGGGCGTGGTTTGGCCGGTTAAGGTGGCCAGCAGCGGCTGAACTAATTGATAGAAAGTGACAGCCGCAGAAACCGGATTGCCCGGTAAACCGCAGAACCAGCTGTTTGCCAGACGACCAAAGGCAAAAGGTTTGCCGGGTTTGATCGCCAGTTTCCAGAAGGTGATGGCGCCGAGCTCTGCCAGCATCGCACGGGTGAAGTCGGCTTCGCCAACCGACACGCCGCCGGTGCTGATCACCACATCGGCCTGACGATCGGCTTCGGTAAAGGCGGTACGCAGCGCCGCCTGATCGTCGGCAATGACGCCAAGATCGATCACTTCGCAGCCCAGCTTGTTGAGCATTAACGCCACGGTAAAGCGGTTGGTGTCGTAAATCTGACCTTCCGCCAGCGGCTGACCGACCGCTTGCAACTCATCGCCGGTGGAGAAAATTGCCACGCGCAGTTTGCGCAGCACGCTCACTTCAGCAATGCCCAGCGACGCCAGCAGCGGCAGTTCGGCCGCGCCGAGACGCACACCGGCGTCCAGCACCTGTTTGCCCGCCTGAATGTCTTCGCCGATGCGACGAATGTTCTGCGCGGCCTGCACCGGCGCGGTAATCACAATGCCGCCGTCGCGCTGCTCCGTTTGCTCCTGCATCACCACGGCATCACAACCGGCGGGAATCGGCGCGCCGGTCATGATGCGGATCACGCTGCCCGCTGGCCATTCGCCGTTAAACGGCGCACCAGCAAAGGCTTTACCGGCCACCGGCAACACGCGATCGGGCGCGATATCGGCCAGACGCAGCGCATAGCCGTCCATCGCCGAGTTATCAAACGAGGGCACATCAAGCGGTGAAAGAATCGGTTTCGCGGTGATACGTCCGGCGGCTTCAAACAGCGAGACGTTGAGCGAATCGCTGATCGGCGTCAGCTGTTGCAGCATCTTTTGCTGCGCGTCTTCGAGGGAGGTTAATCCTGCGGTAAAAGGTTCCATGTCCAATTCTGCCTGGTTAATTTCAGATGCGGTCTATTATGGGTAATGCGTGGCCGTTAAGCGAGAGTTGGTGGTCAGGAAGGGGAATTTGTAGGGTCGCCATTTAGGGTGATCAGGAAAACCTCTCACAACCAAAAAAGCATAATCCACAATAAAAGGTTATGACCGCGCAGGCAGTTTCTGCTTTACAAGATGAGGGGGCCTTTCTATAGTCGAAAATTGCCAAAAAAAGATGAAAACCATTCTAAATCAGTGTTTTTGGTTCTGATTCCTTCACAGGGTACCGGTTATGGCTAAAGCAGTTATCGCAATTCACGGCGGTGCGGGCGCGATTACGCGTGCGGCAATGAGCGCCGAAAAAGAGCAGCACTATCGTCAGCAACTCAGCGCAATCGTTACCGCAGGCCAGCAAATTCTGGCCGCCGGCGGCAGTGCGCTGGATGCCGTTACCGAAGCCGTGCGCCTGCTGGAAGAGTGTCCGCTGTTTAACGCAGGCAAGGGCGCGGTGTTCACCCATCAGGGCACGCATGAACTCGATGCCAGCATGATGGATGGCCGCACGCTGGACGTCGGCGCGGTCGCGGGCGTCAGCCACATCCGCAATCCGATTCTTGCAGCGCGTAAAGTGCTGGAAAACAGTCCGCACGTACTGTTCATCGGTGCGGGCGCAGAAGCCTTTGCCGCAGAGCAGGGTTTAGCGCCGGTCGAGGCCGATTTCTTCTCCACGCCGGAGCGCTGGGAACAGCTGCAGCGCGCGCTGCACAGCCAGCAGATGGTGCTTGATCACGACGGTGAAGCAAATAGTCACAGCGACGATCCGCTGGACCCGGATCGCAAATTCGGCACCGTCGGTGCGGTGGCGCTCGATCTTCAGGGTAATCTGGCGGCCGCCACCTCAACCGGCGGCATGACCAACAAACAGGCCGGTCGCGTGGGCGATTCGCCGTTGGTCGGCGCGGGCTGCTACGCCAGCAACGACACAGTAGCGGTCTCCTGTACCGGCACCGGCGAAGTGTTTATCCGTACGCTCGCCGCCTATGACGTAGCGGCGCAGATGCATTACGCCGGACGCTCGCTGCAACAGGCCACCGCCAATGTCATTCATGACAAAGTGCAGGAGCTGGAGGGCAGCGGCGGGCTGATTGCCATTGACGCCGCAGGCAATGTGGCGCTGCCGTTTAACAGCGAAGGCATGTATCGCGGATTCGCCTATGTGGATGGTGACGTTGAGGTAGCGATTTACCGCGACAGCTAAGGAGCAGGCATGACGGACCAAAAGCTGCAGTTTGTGCCGGAGCAGGTTCTGGCGGTGCGCGATCTTAACGTGCGCTTTGAGCATGAAGGTCGCATTACCGAAGCGGTGCGCAACCTGTCGCTCGACCTGCATCGCGGTGAAACCCTGGCGCTGGTGGGCGAATCGGGCTCGGGAAAATCTGTCACCTCGTTGGCGCTGATGCGCTTGATTCAGCAGGCCGGTGGTGAAGTGAGCGGCGAAATCGAGCTGCGTCGTCGCAATGGCGAGGTGCTGGATGTGATGCGCGCGTCGAACGGTCAGATGCGCAAAGTGCGCGGCGCCGATATGGCGATGATCTTTCAGGAGCCGATGACCTCACTCAATCCGGTGTTCACCGTCGGCGAGCAGATTGCGGAATCCATCCGTCTGCATCAGGGCAAAAGTCATCAGCAGGCGCTGGCGGAAGCGCGGCGTATGCTCGATCTGGTGCGCATTCCCGAAGCGCAAAACGTGTTATCACGTTATCCGCATCAACTCTCCGGCGGCATGCGCCAGCGCGTGATGATTGCCATGGCGCTGTCGTGCAAACCGGCGCTGCTGATTGCCGATGAACCCACCACCGCACTCGACGTCACCATTCAGGCGCAGATTCTGCAGCTAATCCGCGTGCTGCAAAAAGAGATGCAGATGGGGGTGATTTTTATCACCCACGATATGGGCGTGGTGGCGGAGATGGCCGATCGCGTGCAGGTGATGTATCGCGGTGATGTGGTGGAACGCGCGCCGGTGCAGCAGCTGTTTGCTGAACCGCAGCAGCCTTATACCCGCGCGTTACTGGCGGCGGTGCCCAAACTGGGGGCGATGCACGGCCAGCCGCTACCGGCCAAATTTCCGTTACTGCACAGCAACGGCCGCGAAGAGCAGGCCGTGCCGCAGGACACGGTGCGCCACGATCGACCGCCGATTTTGCAGGTGCGCGATTTAGTCACGCGCTTTGATATTCGCGGCGGCTTGCTCAATCGCGTCAAGCGCCGCGTGCACGCGGTGGAGAAAGTCAGTTTCGATCTCCATGCCGGTGAAACGCTGGCGCTGGTGGGAGAATCCGGCTGCGGAAAATCCACCACCGGACGTTCGCTGCTGCGGCTGGTGGCCAGCCAGGGTGGCACCATCACCTTTGACGGCCAACGCATCGATGCGCTGCAGGGCAATGCGCTGGCGTCACTGCGCCGCGATATCCAGTTTATTTTCCAGGATCCTTACGCCTCGCTCGACCCGCGTTTGACCGTCGGTTTCTCGATCATGGAACCGCTGCTGGTGCATAAAACGCTGGATCGCCGTCAGGCGGAGAAACGCGTTGCCTGGCTGCTGGAGCGCGTCGGTTTGCTACCGGAACATGCGCAGCGCTATCCGCACGAATTTTCCGGCGGCCAGCGCCAGCGTATCTGCATTGCGCGCGCGCTGGCGCTCAATCCCAAAGTGGTGATCGCCGATGAATCGGTGTCGGCGCTGGACGTGTCGATTCAGGCGCAGATCATCAACCTGATGCTCGATTTGCAGCGTGAATTTGGTATCGCCTTCTTATTTATCTCGCACGATATGGCGGTGGTGGAACGCATCAGCCATCGCGTGGCGGTGATGTATCTCGGACAGATTGTGGAGATGGGGCCGCGCCAGGCGGTATTTGAGCAGCCGCGCCATCCGTACACTAAAAAACTGATGGCCGCTGTGCCGGTGGCCGATCCGGCGCATCGGCATCGTGAGCGGGCGCTGATGGTGGATGAGATCCCCAGCCCGATTCGCCCGCTGGGCGATGAGCCGGAAGTGGCGCCTTTACTGGAAGTGGCACCGGGCCATTTTGTCGCCCGGCACGCAATTAGCGGCGCCTGAGCAGCAAACAACCGCACATCTTTGGATGTCGCGCATGACAGGGATTACAGGAGAACGATAACGATGCATCATATTATGCGAAAAGGGGTTATCACTGCCGGTTTGTTGAGTTCGGCGCTGGCGCTGCCCGCGTGGGCGGCGAAAGATGCGGTGATTGCGGTAGCCTCAACCTTTACCACGCTCGATCCGTATGACGCGAACGATACGCTGTCGCAGGCGGTGGCGAAGTCCTTCTATCAGGGCTTGTTCGGCTTCGATAAAGACATGAAGCTGACCAACGTGCTGGCGGAAAGCTATCAGGCGAGCAGTGACGGTCTGACGTACACCATCAAGCTGCGTTCTGGCGTGAAATTCCAGGATGGTACCGACTTCAATGCCGAAGCGGTAAAAGTAAACCTCGATCGCGCCAGTAATCCGGATAACCATCTCAAACGCTATAACCTGTTCAAATATATCGCCACCACCGAAGTGGTCGATCCGAGCACGGTGAAAATCACCCTGAAGCAGCCGTTCTCGGCCTTTATCAACAACCTCGCGCATCCGGCGGCGGTGATGATTTCGCCCACCGCGCTGAAAAAATATGGCAAGGATATCGGCTTCCATCCGGTGGGAACCGGCCCGTTTGCCTTTGATACCTGGAACCAGACCGACTTCGTGAAAGTGAAGAAGTGGGATGGCTACTGGAAAAAAGGCTATCCGAAGCTGGATAGCATTACCTGGCGTCCGGTGGTGGATAACAACACCCGCGCGGCGATGCTGCAAACCGGCGAAGCGAGCTTTGCTTTCCCGGTGCCGTTCGAGCAGGCCAAACTGCTGGAAGGTAACAGCAAGCTCGATGTGGTCACCACGCCATCGATCATGCAGCGCTACATCAGCCTCAATGTGACGCAAAAGCCGTTTGATAACCCGAAAGTGCGTGAAGCGCTAGAGTACGCGATTAACCGTCAGGCGCTGGCGAAAGTCGCCTTTGCCGGTTACGCCACGCCAGCCACCGGCATCGTGCCGCCGAGCATCGACTTTGCGCAGAGCTATCCGGCAATCAAATACGATCCGGCTAAAGCACGTGAACTGCTAAAGGAAGCGGGCTTCCCGAACGGTTTCGAAACCACCTTGTGGTCGTCGCATAACCACAGCACCGCGCAGAAAGTACTGCAGTTCACCCAGCAGCAGCTGGCGCAGGTGGGCGTGAAGGTGAAAGTGACAGCGATGGATGCCGGACAACGTGCCGCTGAAGTGGAGAGTAAAGGGCAGAAAGAGAGCGGTGTGCGCATGTTCTACACCGGCTGGTCAGCATCGACCGGTGAAGCCGACTGGGCGCTGACGCCGCTGTTCGCTACTACCTCATGGCCGCCAGCGATCTTCAACACCGCCTTCTACAGCAATCCGCAGGTGGATAAAGACCTTGCCGATGCGCTTAAAACCACCGATCGCGACCAGAAAGCTAAGCTGTACAAAGACGCGCAGGATCGCATCTGGAACGACCATCCGTGGATCCCGCTGGTGGTGGAACAACTGCTGTCAGCCAACAATAAAAACCTCAGCGGTTTTTATGTCATGCCCGATACCTCATTCAATTTTGATGAGGCCGATCTGAAGTAACAGACGCGGCCAGCCTTAGCGGGCTGGCCGATGCTGCGCAGGACTTCGCATGCTCAACTATTTTCTCAAACGATTACTGGGACTGATTCCCACGCTGCTGATTGTGGCGGTGCTGGTGTTCCTGTTCGTCCATTTGCTGCCGGGAGATCCGGCGCGCCTGATTGCCGGCCCGGAAGCGGATGCTTCGGTGGTGGCGCTGGTGCGTCAGGATCTCGGTCTTGATCAGCCGCTGATCAAGCAGTTCTGGCACTTTATGATCAATGCGGTGCAGGGCGATTTCGGCCATTCGCTGGTCTCGAAACGTCCGGTGATTGACGAAATTGCCGCGCGCTTTTTCCCGACGCTGTGGCTGACACTGAGCAGCATGGTGTGGGCGGTGATTTTCGGTATGGCGATTGGCATCACCTCGGCGGTGTGGCGCAATCGCTGGCCCGATCGCATCGGCATGACGCTGGCGGTGTCGGGTATTTCTTTCCCGGCGTTTGCGCTTGGCATGCTGCTGATGCAGGTGTTTTCCGTCGAGCTTGGCTGGTTGCCGACCGTCGGCGCGGATAGCTGGAAACACTACATTTTGCCATCGATCACCTTGGGTGCAGCGGTGGCGGCGGTGATGGCGCGCTTCACCCGCGCGTCGTTTGTGGAGGTGATGCAGGAAGATTACATGCGCACCGCGCGCGCCAAAGGGGTACGCGAATCGCTGGTGGTGGTGAAACACGGCCTGCGTAACGCCATGATTCCCGTGATTACCATGATGGGCCTGCAGTTTGGTTTCCTGCTCGGCGGCTCGATTGTGGTGGAAGTGGTGTTCAACTGGCCAGGCTTAGGCCGCTTGCTGGTGGATTCAGTCGAGATGCGCGATTACCCGGTGATTCAGGCCGAAGTGCTGCTGTTCTCGCTGGAATTCATTCTGATTAACCTGATTGTTGACGTGCTGTACGCGGCAATCAACCCGGCCATTCGCTACAAGTAAGGAGTCGCAATTGAAGAACTGGCGACGAGCCGCGGCATTGAAAACCATGCCGACTATCACGGAAAACCGGGTACGCACGCCGTGGCGCGAATTCTGGCGGCGCTTTCGCCGTCAGCATGTGGCGCTGCTGGCCGGATTGTTTGTGCTGCTGCTGATTGTGGTGGCGTTTATCGCGCCGCTGATTGCGCCTTTTGATGCGGAAAACTATTTCGATTACGACCGGCTGAACGAAGGGCCATCGCTGATGCACTGGTTTGGCGTTGATTCGCTGGGGCGCGATATCTTCAGCCGCGTGCTGGTAGGCACGCGCATTTCGCTGATTGCCGGTTTCTTCTCGGTGGCGATTGGCGCGCTGATCGGCACCGTGTTAGGTCTGCTGGCGGGCTATTACGAAGGCTGGTGGGATCGCATCACCATGCGCATCTGCGATGTATTGTTCGCGTTCCCCGGCATTTTGCTGGCGATTGCGGTGGTGGCAATTATGGGCAGCGGCATGAGCAACGTGATTGTTGCGGTGGCGATCTTCAGCATTCCGGCATTTGCCCGTTTGGTGCGCGGCAATACGTTAGTGCTGAAGCATCAAACCTATATTGAGTCGGCACGCAGCATTGGTGCGTCGGACTGGACCATTATCATGCGTCACATCCTGCCCGGTACGGTGTCGTCGATTGTGGTCTATTTCACTATGCGTATTGGTACCTCGATCATCACGGCGGCGAGTTTGTCTTTTCTCGGCCTCGGCGCGCAGCCGCCCACGCCGGAGTGGGGCGCAATGCTCAATGAAGCGCGCGCCGATATGGTGATTGCGCCGCATGTCGCCATCTTCCCAAGCCTGGCGATTTTCCTTACCGTGCTGGCATTTAACCTGCTGGGTGATGGTTTGCGTGATGCGCTGGATCCGAAATTGAAGACCTGATGGTGGTTTGGTCGCCCGTAGGGTCGCCATTTATGGCGACCTTTTCGACAACCGCACAATCCCGCCCTTAAAACGTTTCCCAATTGTCATTACTGTGCGCGGCGGCCGGCGCGGCGCGGGTTGGCGTCATCACCGGTTTCACCATTTTCGCCACCGGCGCAGCGGCCTGGCGAGCGCCGGTTTTGAAGCGTGCCACCGCAGAAGAGAGGCTGCTGGCCTGCTGTTCCAGCGACGCCGAGGCGTTCGCGGATTCCTGCACCAGCGTGGCGTTCTGCTGCGTGACGCGATCCATCTCGTTCACCGCCTGACCAATCTGGTCGATGCCGCGACTCTGCTCATCGGACGCCGAAGCAATCTCGCCCATGATATCGGTGACGCGGGTAACAGCGCTGACGATCTCCTGCATGGTTTCACCGGCGCTGCTCACCTGTTGCGAACCGGTGTTGACGCGCTGCACGGAATTCTCAATCAGCAGTTTGATCTCTTTCGCCGCCTGGGCGCTGCGCTGTGCCAGATTACGCACTTCGCCTGCCACCACGGCAAAACCGCGACCCTGTTCACCGGCGCGTGCCGCTTCTACTGCTGCGTTGAGCGCAAGGATGTTGGTCTGGAAGGCGATGCCATCAATCACGCTGGTGATATCGGCGATTTTCTTCGAGCTGTCGGCGATATCGCGCATGGTTTTCACCACGCCATCCACCACGTTGCCGCCTTTGTCGGCGGTTTCCGAGGCGGTTTTCGCAAGCTGCGTCGCCTGACGCGCGTTATCGGCGTTCTGTTTCACCGTGGCGGTCAGCTCTTCCATGCTCGCCGCAGTCTCTTCCAGTGACGCTGCCTGTTGTTCGGTGCGTGAGGAGAGATCGTTATTTCCCGTGGCAATCTCGCTGGCGCTGCCAAAAATCGCGTCCGCGCTATCACGCACATTGTTGATGGTGCTGAGCAGCGACTGCTGCATGTGGTTGAGGCTGGCGGCAATCGACGCCATTTCGCTGCGGCCTTCCACCTGCAAACGGGCAGAGAGATCGCCATCGGCGAAGCGTTCCATCTGCTGTTGTACCAGCTTCATCGGTGCCAGCAGAATGCGACGCACCAGAATCCACACGGCAACCAGCAGCAGCACCACAACCACCGCCATTACGGCGACCAACACCAGCATGTGCTGATAGTTATTGTCATATTCCGCATTGCGCTCGGCCAGCAGTTGCACGTTCTGCTCACGCCACTGTTTGTAAGCCACTTCCAGATCGTCCTGCGCCTGCTGGGCATCAAGGTTGCCATAGGCGGCGTAATCATTGGCTTTCAGGAACGCCGCCGACTGTTTCAGCAATTCAGCGAAGGCAGCAAACTTAGCGTCGACTACACTGGCTGAATCCGCGCTTTGTCCGGCGATACGCGGCATGCTCTTATAAAGATCAAAATGTTGCTTCGCTTCATCCAGTGACGCACCTGCGCTGATCAGCAGTTTGTTGATGGCGGCGACTGACGCTTCATCCGTCTGTTTTTTCAGGATACGAATGGCGACGCGGTTGATGATCACGCGGGTCTTCACCAGCGTTTGCCAGCCATCGGCCAGCTCCCGTTGCTGGTGCGACAGCTGATTGCTGGTGGTGAAATTATGCTGTCCGGTAATCAGTGATGATAAAAACAGCGAGCCGGAAATCGCCTGCATCGCGGTGAAAACCACCAATATCATCATGATGGCCGTCACAATTTTCATTCGTTTAAACATAGGTGCGTCTCTGAGGAAGTAGGCTGATAGTGAAGTTATCGGTATAAAAGCAAATCGCTTAAGTGCCAGCGGGAAATAATTACGTCACAGGATGATGAGAGGCGGGAAAAAGCAGATGAAAGCGTTTAATTATGAGCAGGATTTCAAGCACATCGATTTTCGCCAGCAGCCAGAGCTCTATCAGGTGGGGCGCGGCGAGCAGGGCGTGTTGATGGTCGAACCTTACAAAAGTGAGATTCTGCCGCACTGGCGTTTTCGCACCGTCGAGCTGGCAAAGCAGTCTTCACAACAGATTATGCAGTTATTTGAAGCGTATCGCGCGCAGGACGATTTTGTCGGCATGGACATGGCGCGCAAATATATTCAGATGGGTTATACGCGTGCGCGCCGCTACAGCAATCATCAGGGCGGACGAAAATATGACGAGGCCGGCAACGAATTGCCGCGTACCACAGAAAAAGAAAAGGCCGCTGCGGCGGCCGTTTTCAAAGCGTGCTGGGATAAACTGCGCGCGGATACGGACTATCTGGCGCGCAAACGTGCGCACCAGCAGAAGTATGGTTAAACGCGCGTGCCCCACAGATCGTATTCATCGGCGTGTTCGACTTTAACGCGCACCACGTCGCCGACTTTCACCTGACGATCGCCGTTCAGATAGACCGCGCCATCGATTTCCGGGGCGTCAGCCATGCTGCGGCCGACCGCGCCTTCTTCATCCACTTCATCAATTAGCACCAGCACTTCGCGGCCGATTTTTTCCTGCAGACGTTCGCTGGAGATCTTCTGCTGCAGCTGCATGAAGCGATCAAAACGATCCTGCTTCACGTCGTCCGGTACCTGATCCGGCAGCTGGTTGGCGGTTGCGCCATCTACCGGGCTGTACTGGAAGCAGCCAACGCGATCGAGGCGCGCTTCCTGCAGGAAGTCGAGCAGCATCTGGAAATCTTCTTCGGTTTCACCGGGGAAGCCGACGATAAAGGTTGAACGCAGCGTCAGCTCTGGGCAGATTTCACGCCAGCGCTTGATGCGCTCCAGCGTACGCTCTACCGCGCCTGGACGCTTCATCAGCTTGAGGATGCGCGGGCTGGCGTGCTGCAGCGGAATGTCGAGGTACGGCAGAATTTTGCCTTCAGCCATCAGCGGAATAACGTCATCCACATGCGGATACGGATAAACGTAGTGCAGACGTACCCACACGCCGAGTTTGGCTAACTGCTCGCACAGGCTCACCATGCTGGTTTTCACTGGCGATCCGTTCCAGAAACCGGTGCGATGTTTGACATCCACGCCGTAAGCGGAGGTGTCTTGTGAGATCACCAGCAGCTCTTTCACGCCGGCTTCTACCAGACGTTTGGCTTCGTCGAGCACTGAACCAATTGGACGGCTATCCAGATCGCCACGCATCGATGGAATGATGCAGAAGGTGCAGCGATGGTTGCAGCCTTCGGAAATTTTCAGGTAGGCGTAATGGCGCGGCGTCAGTTTGACACCTTGCTCTGGCACCAGGCTGAGGAACGGGTTGTGCTCCGGCTTAGGCACATAGGTGTGCACGTGCGAAAGCACCTGCTCGTAGCTGTGCGGGCCGGTGATTTCCAGCACCTTTGGATGCACTTCGCGGATCTGATCCACTTTGGCACCGAGGCAGCCGGTGACGATCACTTTGCCGTTTTCGTTCAGCGCTTCACCAATTGCTTCCAGAGATTCCTGTACGGCGCTATCAATAAATCCACAGGTGTTAACGATGACGATCTCCGCATCATCGTAGCGTGGCACCACGTCATAGCCTTCGGTACGCAGTTCCGTCAGGATGCGTTCAGAGTCGACGAGGTTTTTCGGACAGCCGAGGGAGACGAACCCCACGCGCGGTGGATTTTTGACTTGGCTCATAAGGTTAAAAATTCATCATAATTAGTGTGGATAGGGGGGCGATTGTACAGAGGTTGCAGAGGAAAATGTATAGGCTGTGTAAGAATCTCCTTATCGACAACCAATGTGCTGTAGATATGCTTAACTCAGTGAGCGACGCGCGCTCTCATTAAGCGCCGCGCCTGCGTTGCTCGTCTGCGAACGTGATCCGAGTTGTGTAAGCTGACGTGTTTTGCTTAAATGTTGGGTCGGTAAAGGTAAGTACTTATCTTCACTGAAAATTTCAAATCGCACTGATAGTGAATCCTCACTGCCAGGGCAGAAGTGGATAATGTGAGAGCAGACATATGCAAGAGATCGTCAAAGGTTTTCTGAATTTTCAACAGAATGTGTTCCCTGAAAGGAAGGATCTTTTCAAAAGTTTGGCATCCAACCAAAATCCCAAAGCCCTGTTTATCTCCTGCTCAGACAGCCGTCTGGTGCCAGAGCTGGTGACGCAGTCGGAGCCGGGTCAGCTGTTCGTGATCCGAAACGCCGGTAACATCGTACCGCCGTTTGGTCCAGAGCCTGGCGGCGTATCCGCCACCATTGAGTACGCGGTTGTGGCTTTGGGCGTGACCGAAATTATTATTTGTGGTCACTCCAACTGCGGTGCCATGAACGCGATTGCTTCCAATGCCGATCTGGAAACCATGCCCGCGGTTGACCACTGGTTGCACTACGCCAACGCGGCGAAAGCGGTGGTGGAAGAGCGCAACTACGATTCGGTTGAGAAACGTCTCAACGAAATGGTGAAAGAGAACGTGATTGCACAGCTGAACAATATCAAAACACACCCTTCTGTGGCGGTGGCGCTGCGTAAAGGCAAAGTGCGCCTGCACGGGTGGGTTTATGATATTGAGAGTGGTGGCATCATTGCGCTGACCAAAGGTGGTGAATCCTTTATTTCACTGTCGGAAAACCCGGAAACCTGCTTCGAGTAATTCCGCCTAACCACCTGCAATGCAGGTGGTTTTTCCTCGCATTTCGCTAATATTTCCTCCCGCGCTGAAAACCAACTTCTACACTTGAGAAGCAATTACCTCTGATAAGGGCTCTCTCATGCGATTTCCCCTTTGTGTTCCCGTGTTAACGCTGGCGCTGCTGGCTGCGGGCTGTACCTCTCATGTGGCCGACAAAAAACAATATTCCGGCTTCCTCGGCGATTATAGTCAGCTGCAATCGACCCAATCGCCAAGCGGTAAACCGACGCTGCGCTGGATCTCGCCCGATTATCACGATGCCGATTATCGTGGCGTGGTTTACACGCCGGTGGTCTATTATCCGGCGGCGCATCCGACCGCGCGTATCAGCCAGCAAACGCTGGATGAGGTGCGCAGTTATACCGATAGCCAGCTGAAAAAGGCGATTTCTGAACGCAAACCGTTGGTAACCACCAAAGGCCCGCGTACGTTGCTGGTGAAAGCGGCGATTACGGCGGTATCGGCAGAAAATGAAGGCGTGCAGTTCTACGAAGTGGTGCCGATTGCTGCCGTTGTTGCCAGCACCATGGCGGCCACCGGACATCGCACGCAAGAGAGTTCGCTGTTCCTCGAAATCGAAGCGATGGATGCACAAACTGGCAAGCCGATGATTAAAGTGGTACGCAAAGCCTTCGGCAAAACCCTACCGAATAACAACACGCCAATTACCCTCACCGATCTCCGTCCAGGCATTGACGAGATGGTGCGCGACACGTTGGCGTTCTCCGTGCCGTGAACCTGTGCCCGGCCGTGTGCCGGGCTTAATGTTTTGTAAATCCTGCACATCCTTTGTCACGCGCTGACTACCCTTAACGGCAGACCGTGATAAAGGAGAATGCCATGCGTTTACTGCCCGCCGCGCTGCTGTTTGGCGCTTTAAGCACGTCCTTACCGTTATTCGCTGCCGATGTGCAGGTTCAGGTGCTGCAGGATAAGCTCGATCATCCTTGGTCCGTGGCTTTTCTGCCCGACAATCAAACGCTGTTAATTACTGAACGATCCGGCCAGCTGCGCAGCTGGCAGCCGGGCAAAGGCCTGTCGCAACCGATCGGCGGCGTGCCGAAGGTGTGGGCGAATCGTCAGGGCGGCCTGCTGGATGTGGTGCTGGCGCCGGACTTTGCCCAAAGCCGCCGCGTGTGGCTCAGCTACACCACCGCCGATGCCAGCGGCCGCGCCGGCGGCGTGGTGGGTTATGGCCGATTAGGCGATGACAATCGCCAGCTGAGCGACTTTAAAGTGGTGCTGGAGCAAACGCCGAAGTTGTCGAGTGGCGCCAATATCGGCACGCGACTGGCGTTTGATCGTCAGGGTTTTCTCTATATCGCCTTCGGTGACAATTTCGCCAGCAGCAGCGCGCAGCAGCTGGATAAGCTCTCCGGCAAAATTGTGCGTCTGACCAAAGACGGTGAAATCCCGCCGGACAACCCGTTTGTTAATCGCCAGGGCGCGCGTGCTGAAATCTGGTCTTACGGCATGCGCAATTCGCAAGGGCTGGCGCTCAATCCGTGGACGCAGCAAATGTGGGAAAGCGAACACGGCCCGCGCGGCGGCGATGAGGTAAACATTCCGCAGAAGGGCAAAAATTACGGCTGGCCGCTGGCAACGTACGGCATTGATTACAGCGGAGAGAAAGTGCCGGAAGCGAAAGGCAGTGAAGTCGAAGGTACCGAGCAACCGCTGCACTACTGGAAAGTCTCGCCCGCCATCAGCGGCATGGCGTTCTACAATAGCGCGCGCTTCCCGCAATGGAAAAACTCACTGTTTATCGGCGCGTTGAAGGAGAAGAGTTTGATTCGCCTGCAGGTGAATGGCGCGAAAGTGGTGGAGGAACAGCGCTTACTGGAGGATCGTGGCGAGCGTATTCGTGATGTACGACAAGGCCCGGATGGCTATCTCTACGTGCTAACCGATGAATCCAACGGCAAGCTGCTGAAAGTGGGGCTGCTAGACGCCGCCAGCGCCCCACGCGGTTAACTTAGCGTGCCCAGTTACACACTTCCCATCCGCGCTGCTGTGCTTCCTGCAGCAGCAGCGAATTGGGATTCACCACCCATGCATGGTCGGCATGCGCCAGCAGCGGTAAATCATTCATTGAATCGCTGTAAGCCCAGGTGCGTTCAAAGCGTTGGTCCTGCTGTAACGCTTTCCAGTCGCTGAGGCGCGTCACTTTGCCTTCGCGATAGGTCATGGTGCCGTAAGTTTGCCCGCTGTAGCGTTCATCCACCACTTCAACGCCAATCGCCAGTGCGCCGTGAACACCAAGGCGCTCGGCGATGGGAACAGCAAGATGATCGCCGCTGGCGGTAATGATCATCACCGTGTCGCCGCGCTGCTGATGCCACTCAATACGCTCGCGGGCGGCGGGAAAAACGCGCGGCATGATGTCGCGATGGATAAAGCGGCGTACCCAGCCTTCAACGGTCATGGTGGCCATACCGGCGAGTGGCGCCAGCGTGGTGTTCATGTACTCTTCAATCGATAACGTACCGGTGTGATATTTCTCCATCAGGATTTTCTCCTGCTGGATGATCTCTTCGGGGGCGAATCCCTGTGAAACCAACCAGCGCAGCCACAGGCTGGTGCTGTCTTCACAAATCAGGGTTTCGTCCAAATCGAAAATGGCTAAGTCCATCGCGGCTCTCCTCAGGCTGACTGAATTCAGGTTAGCGGAAATTTGTGACTGGCTTAACCGTTCTGCGAAAAATCGGAATTACACGCAAAATTTTTCAATAGTCAGATGGGCAAAAGTGGCGGCGCTGCGCGGTTGGTGCCAGGGTTACTCTAATAAACTCTATAAAACTTTACGATTGGACGGTTTTTTTCGCTGGCCTGAACCGTTAGCGTGGGATGAGACATGTCTTATCTGCAAAAAACCAAGATTTAACAAGGACAATCTGGTCATCCTCATGAGAAAAAACACCTTCGCTACTGCATGGCGGCCTCTGGCTGCATCGTCACTATTATTACTTTTCATTCCTATTTCAACGCTGGCAGAACAAGCTCCAGCCGCTCCGCAGATAGACGCCAAAGCCTGGATCTTAATGGATTACAACAGCGGCAAAGTGCTGGCGGAATCCAATGCCGATCAGCGCCTTGACCCCGCCAGTTTGACCAAAATGATGACCAGCTATGTGGTCGGCCAGGCGCTGAAATCGGGCAAGATTACCAACGATGACATGGTCACTATCGGGCAGGATGCATGGGCAACCGGCAATCCCAAACTGCGCGGTTCATCGCTGATGTTCCTCAAACCCGGCGATCGCATTCCGGTCTCTGAACTGAATAAAGGCGTGGTGATTCAATCTGGCAACGACGCTTGTATCGCATTGGCTGATTATGTTGCGGGCAGTCAGGATTCGTTTATCGGGTTGATGAACAACTATGTCAAAGCCTTTGGCCTGCAAAACACCCACTTTATGACGGTACACGGCCTGGACGCTGAAGGGCAATACAGCACCGCGCGCGACATGGCGATTATCGGCCAGCGCCTGATCAGCGATGTGCCGGAAGAGTATGCGATCAACAGCGAAAAAGAGTTCACCTTCAATAAGATTAAGCAGATGAACCGTAACCGTCTGCTGTGGAGCACTAATCTGAAGGTGGATGGTATTAAAACCGGTCACACGTCTGGCGCGGGCAACAATCTGGTGGCCTCGGCAACCGAAGGTGATATGCGCCTGATTTCCGTGGTGCTCGGCGCGGCAACGGATGCTACGCGTTTCCGTGAAAGCGAGAAGCTGCTGACGTGGGGCTTCCGCTTCTATGAAACCGTGACGCCGATTAAGGCCGATAAACCGTTTGCGCAGCAGCGCGTTTGGTTTGGCGATCGCAGCCAGGTCAATCTTGGCGTCGCAAAAGACGCCGCGATCACCGTGCCAAAAGGGCAGATGAAAAACCTCAAGGCCAGCTTTACCCTGAATTCACCGCAGCTGGAAGCGCCGCTGGAGAAGAATCAGGTGGTGGGCACTATCGATTTCCAGCTGGATGGCAAAACCATTGAGCAACGTCCGCTGGTGACGATGGAGGCGGTGCCGGAAGGTGGCTTTGTTGGCCGCATTTGGGATTTCATCATGATGAAATTCCACGGCTGGTTCGGGAAGTGGTTTAGTTGAGACAAAAACGGTGCGCTTGATGCGCACCGTTTTTTACAGGCTCGCCATTAATGGCGACCCCATCGCTTACTCACGAATCCACCCTTTCTTAATCGGCATGGCGAACAGCGCGCGATACACCTGATGCGTGAACGCCAGCATGCGTTCGCCATACAGCTGCCACGCCATGTGCGACGCCAGACAACCCAGCAAGCCGACCAGGAATCCGCCCAGCATATCCAGCGGCCAGTGCACGCCAAGATAGACGCGTGACCAGGCGATGGCGCTGCCTATCACCAGCAACACCACACCTGACCAAAGGCGATGCCAGAAGATGAATGCCAGCGCAAAGGTGAAAATGGTGGTGCCGTGATCGCTCGGATAGGAATCATCGGGTCGGTGTGACAGTAACTGATGGCCAAAACCAATAGCGAACGGACGCGGATGCGGCAGCAACTGCCCGACGCACCACGAAATGCTCAGCGCATACAACAGCGCCATGCCGGTTTTTAGCACCAGCTCGCGTTGAGACTGCACCTGATCGCGCGGTCCCCACAGCCACAGCGCCACAATCAGCAGCGGCACGATGGCTATCACATCTTTGGCGATAAAGGTCGCCAGAGTGATCAGCCACTGCGGTGAATCCTCTGTGGCGTTGATCCATAAAAAGAGCGTGTGGTTCAATGCTTCCATCACGATTCCTTGTCCTCGTCTTGTTTACCCAAAAAACTGCAGCGCAAAATTGTCTGCAAAATAAGCGTGATAGCTTAAAAGCCGCGCGCCTATGCGTACATAGTCACGCTCTTAATCTTATCGCGGGTTGTTGGAGTGTTTAAGTTTGATGAAAGTTGCATAAAGATTTGCGGGTGCGCAGCGGGCGAAAAAATGACGCCCACCTCAAAAGGTTAAAAGTGTGAAGGCTAGGGTGAGTTAATCTCGGCATCAAATATCAGCGTAGCGCTTCCGCGCCAAGTGCTGCCGGGATAATTACCCATGCGCAAACTTTCGACCTCATTGACACTAAACTTTACTGTCGATAAATAGCCGTTAATGTATGATCTTGGTTCAAAAACATAACCGGGAGTATGTATTGAACGAACATATATCGGCCAATTAGTAATATCTTCACCACTATCACGTTCCATAACAAAGGGTATTGTTATTGTTGTATCAACTTGCACGAGGGTATCGTCACCGTCCCTTTGCATAGCACAACTGTTGAGCACTTTATGCTGGCATTCGAGATAGACGCTGAATGGCGCTGAAGCTGTGCTTCTAAAAGAACCCGTACCCTCAAGCCTAAATTGTGTTGCGCCGCCTGAAGTCCAATCCTGCCAGCCACCAGGTGGAATCATAGGTACTTTTTCGGAACCGACCATTTCAAATTTTAATTCATGTTCGATCTGAGCTTCAATTTTAATTTCCAGTATATTATCGGAGTAATCCCCCGCTCCTAAATCAATCTGCTGTCCGTTTCCTACGGAGTAACTAACGGATCCCTTAAATGTTCCATTAGGCATATTCATCGGGGAACTGCTTTTCATCTCATAACCGACAGAAATATCACTAATCTTGAAATCTGTATAATTCATATTAACTACGTTTCTATAGCAAGAGGCAGGCAAGGAGCTATGGTTCCATGCAAATCGAAAGTAACTGTTTGCAATTCCTGCTCCTATCGTGCCACCGCACCCACCTTGAGGGTTACCGCCAGCTGAATTAAAATCAGCAGTAACAAAACCGCCTCCGGAGCGTGAGAAGCGTTGACCGATCAGCATTAAGCGAAATTGGACGGTAATTGACTGGCCAGTTTCATCATCAGTTAATGATATAGTTTTCCAGTTCGCATCTAATTTCTGAAAAACACGTTCATTATTATTGTTACTTCCAGCGATAAGGGAACGATTATTGACATTCAGATTGGTGGCAATTGAAAAAACACCTTCACCACAAAATTTTTGATAATCCAGGCAAAAGCCCGCAACCGGTGTGGTATTTTCGAACTTATCGACTTGAGGATTGGCTGCTGAGGGGCGAAATTCAGCAGTTACATTTAATGTTTCTGCGCGAACTGATGTTGAAAAAAATAAAAAAGAACTCAAAAACAAAATAGCCCCATAAAAAACAGACCTTAATAAGGTGTGCGGGAAGTTTTTACTGGATTTGATTTTCACCGGTAGTTCCAAAGTAAGTGATAAATGAAGGGGTGATAAGTTTAAACAACCTCCATCATCATGATGAATGACGTTTTCTACAGGCAATCTTATCTTAATAAGACCTTGAGGGAAAACGAGAGCACTCTCAAAATGTAAGATATATATCAGAATTTAATGCACATTATATTCGAGATGTTCATCCATGGTTTGAAGGTTGAGAAGGTTTTGTCTTATCGTCTTGCTTTGAGAGTGCTCTCATAGAGTGAACTAAAAAGGTTTTGGCATATTACCCCCCATCAAATAAGTGCTGCCTAACAAGGACAACAGTTTACCGGTGGCGCTCATTCTAATGAGGTTACTATGTTTAAAATTATTCTTGTCTTAGCACTGGCGGGAGCAAGTTTGCACGCTGCTGCTATCCCTAAAATTACGGTGGGTTCGATGTATGATTTTATTGAAAGCGATAAGAGTACATTGCTAAAAAGAATTCGTAATAGTGGTGATGACACCGGTTATGTCCGAGTTGATGTGAGTGAAGTGACTTACCTGCCGAACGGCGGAAAGTCAGAGAAAAAAATCGATGCTACAGCGGCGGCAAGTGGAAAAGTTGATGGATTAATCTTTACGCCATCGCGCATGATAATCCCGGCAAATAGCATGCAAACCGGAAGGTTAGTGGTTGTAGGAAAAAGAGATAAAGAGCGTTATTACCGCGTTCGATATATTCCTGTCATGCCGAAGGACCAATATGAGTTCGGTCAGTCAAAAAAACAGTATGATGAATATAAGAAATCACTCAATGCAGGCGTAAGCATATTAACCGGTTACGGTGCAATGGTGATAGTACGACCTGAAAATGTCGTATTTAATACCGATATCGCGCAGCGTGATAATAAAATCATTATCACCAATAAAGGTAACAGCAGTATCAAACTTGAAGGCATTAAATTATGTCAGGGGGGTAAATGTGGTGATGCATCTTCAGTTATTCTCATGCCAGGTAAGCAACATAATTTGAAGCAAGAAAGTCAAAAAAACTGGCAATTTACTTTGCTGGAAGGTAGTAAAAAAACACCGAAGAAATTCGGATAATTCCCTCTTTAAAATGAGTTAACACCATGAAAGTTTATTATAAATCTTTAATTGCTAGTCTGGTCGCTGTAAGTTCACTGGCCGTTGCTGTAGACAAACAACAAGAGCTAACTTTTGAATTAGAAGCCACTATCCCATCAGAACGTTCATACGTTAAATTTTCTGACCCTGGTTTTGGTTCAACTAAGCAGGAAATGGTTTGGGATGAAGATGCTTATATTCTGAATAATGTCTCAACTAATCTACAGGCGCGCAATACTGAAGGGAAAATTAGCGCGCACCTTCTAAGTGCTGCAGTATTAGAACATGAAGATACTCCAGCGAATAATATTCCATTAACTATCCGGGTTGGTTCTACGGATCTTGGTGTTGGGCCAACAATGGCTGCCGAGATACTTACAGCAGCCAATGCTGCTGATGAAAAAACATTGCCATTAGTGGTGAGTCCTACTGGCACTCCAACTTATGAGGGCGGCAACTACACTGGCGAAGTTACCATGGTATTCGATCACGAAATTCCTTAATTGCTTTCTGATAAAAAGGACGCATTCTGCGTCCTTTTTTTAGCGGATAAACTCATGTTGTTACTTAATAAAAAAACTCTGGCTATCGCCGTGGCGCTATTTATGCTGCCACTGACGGTATCTGCGGTGCCCATGGAAGATCTGGTAACTCAGGCAGATAATCTGCCGGAAGATTTCAGTGCACACTTCTTTGATGCACCGCTGTTGACGAAAGTTGAGCTGGATGGTGAATATTTAGGTGACGCCATGATTTTATTATCTCGTGCCAAAACCGTTCAGTTAGTAAAATTCACCGAATTTTCTGAAAGTAAATTACCCGCTGCCGCACGTAGTCGCTGGAGTAATATATTTAAAAATGCATTTCCTCTCGGTAAATGTGAACAAGAGAGTGCAGAAGGGTTAATTAGCCTGCATTACAGCTTGGCCAATACCACGTTATATATCAGCTCCTCAGCGGCAAAAGAGGAAAAAGGCAAAGTGAAGCATATTGCCTTGCCTGAACAAGGCAGCAGTGGATTGATATTACGCAACCAACTTAACCTGATTGGCGGTGAACAGCAGCCTTGGTCGGGGTATCAAGGGTTGCAGTTGGAAGGCAGCATTGGCAAATGGACCGCGCAAGCCAGCAGCCAGCTCAGTCGCAGTGACATTGAAAACAGTAAAACCGATGCACGTGTAAGTTCACTCTTTTTACAGCGTGAACTGCCCGGCACAGCGGTACGTGCTGGGTTATTTATGCCGGATTCTCAAGGGATCCTGCGACAACCGGTGATGCCTGGCCGCAGCAGTGTGAATACCGTCGCAGGTGTGATGGTAGGGAGTTCCGACACCTTATTGGAAAGTCAGGCGCAGGCCAGTCTTTATCCCGTTTATGTCACCGCTAACCGCGATTCGATTGCCGAAATTTATCGTGATGGTGTGCTGATTAACAGCCAACCCGTGCAGACGGGGATGCAGCAACTGGATACCACTGTTTTGCCCGGCGGCATTTACGGCGTTGAAGTGCGGCTGGTCGAAGATGGCCGTGAAATCAGCCGTACGGAAGAGACCATCTATAAACCCACCAGCTGGCGCAATCCCGATCGTCGCTGGCAGTACAATCTTTATGGCGGTGTAGAGAAGCAACTCGGTAATAACCGCTATAACCAGGCGGATGGCGATGCGGCCTTCGGTATCAGCACCAATTATCTGTTGCATCCAAAGGTGATTGTGGGCGGCGCAGCGCAACGTAATGCGGGCAGCAATCAGTTGGGTGTTTCAACTGATATCCAATCCAGCCAGAGCACGCGTTTGTACGGTAGCGCGGGTGTCAGTGACCAATGGGGTTCACGTTTTGATAGCCAGTTCAGCTGGCAGGTCCAACCGCAGACCAGTTTGCTGCTGAACCACAGTCAGAGCTGGTATCAGGATGAGAGCAGTCGCTGCTCGGTGAGTACGTGTAAGACCAACAAACAGCACAACAGCGGAGCGACGGTTAATCATCGTCTGGGGAACGGTGATTCACTGTCACTGCGTGGAACACACAACAGCCGTGATAATGGCGTGGGCGTTGATGCCAACTGGCGCACGCGTCTTTCCGTGAAAGATACGCCGGTCTCGCTCACGTTGAACGTATTTGATCGTCCTTATAATCAGAATGGCGCATCACGCAACCGCGGAGCCCATCTCAATCTGTCGTTCTCACTCGGCGAGAATAAACGCAACGTGACGGCTTCCTTAGGCAGCCGTAATGACAATCGCGGCGGACGTGAAATGTTTGCTTCAGCAGGAGTGGTGCAATCTTTCGAAAATGGCCCAATCGAGCGCCTTTCCGCTGGGGTAACCGGCGATCAATATGGTCTCGGCGGCAATCTTTATAGCGACTTCAAGCACCGTTATGCCAGCGGTTCGGTGTATGCCCAGCAATCCAGCGCATCACAATCGTTGAGTGGCGGCATCAATATGAACAACACGCTGGCGATTGGCGGTGGAAAAGTGTCTGTCAGCCACAGCCCAGAGAGCTGGGCAAGTCACACCGGCATGATTATTGATGTCGAAAGTGACGATCCTAACGTCAGATTAAAAGCCTGGGATAGCAATGGCACCAGCAGCACGCTACGCGCGGGACGCAATTTTGTGCCGGTGAATGCGTGGAAGTCTGGGCAACTGCAAATTGATTTTGTCGGTAATGATGGTCCGGCGCTAAAAATCTGGCCTGCAGAGCTGCCTTATCACTTAAATAAAGGCGGCGTGGCGTCTGGCAAAGTACGCGTGATGAAAACCGTTACGGTGATTGGGCGTGTTATCGACCACAAAGGCGAGCCGATGTCTGGCGCAAAACTGGTCAATCATGCGGGACATGGCATTGCGGAGAGTGACGGATTCTTCGTCACCGATATGCATGAACATACGCCTGAATTGACGATTCATTCGCGTGAAGGCAAGCAATGCAAAGTCATGCTGGATACGGCGAACGCGAAACGTGAAAACAGCACGTTAATGGTGGGCGATCTTGCTTGCCGCCCAAATGACCAGAGTTAACAGGAAAAGAGAAATGACTTTCAGCCGCACACAACCACTGCGTATTTATCTGCTGGACGATCATGCCATTTTTTTGCGTGGACTTAATGCGGTGTTAACGCAGGAACCCACACTAAAAGTAATGGGCATTTTTAGTCACAGTCGGGATTTGTGGGCGTCGTTTGCCACGACAGAAGCAGATATGTTGATTATGGACCATGCTCTTGCGCCACAAGATACTAACGGCCTAAACCTCATCAGAGAAGTGCATCTGCGTAATCAAAGTATGCGCATACTGGTGGCGTCAAACTTTTACAACAGTGCGACGGTGGCGCAGGCTTTGCGTTACGGTGCCAGTGGATTTATCAGTAAAACGGCTTCAGAGGGTGAGTTGCTGAATGCGGTGCAGGTTGCCGGCAGCGGTAACATCTATCTTGAGCCGCTTATGGCAATGCAGCTGGCACAAATTCATGAACGCGTAGTGAAGGCGGATAGGGCACCAGGCCAAAAATTACAATCGTTGCCTTTATCGTCTCAGCTTTCAGTTTTGTCACCAAAAGTACAGGACGTGATGCACTGCTTGCTGGAAGGAATGACTGTGACAGAAATCGCGGATAAATTTTCCCGCAGCATTAAGACCATCAGCGGTCAGAAACAAGCGGGGATGCGCAAGCTGGGTCTGAAAACAGATAATGAACTCTCGCACCTACGAGATTCGTTGCAGCGACAGCGCCGATAAGTAATTAACCCGACAAATCGCAGCCATAAAAAAACCCGCAAGTCAGTGACCGGCGGGCTCCACAATTTGGGGATTTCAAAGAAAAGCAGTGGCACTTATTCAGACTGCGACCCCAGAAGAAAGTTCTGGACAGCGCAAAAATATTTTTATAAAGGCAAAAGCGGCCAGATTATCACGATCAGGGTACCGGCCAGCGTCAGCAAAACATTCGCGATCGCATACGTTCCTGCGTAGCCAAGGGCCGGAATGCTGCTGCGTGCGGTATCGCTGATGATCTCCATCGCTGGCGCACAGGTGCGCGCGCCCATGATGGCACCAAACAGTAGCGCGCGGTTCATGCGCAGCACATAAGCGCCGAACAGATAGCAAATCACCACTGGCAGCAAACTCACCAGTAGGCCACTTACCAGCATCAACGCACCGGCGCTGCCAAAACCGTGTTGCAAACCGCTGCCCGCGCTCAGGCCAACGCCCGCCATAAACACCATCAAACCAAACTCTTTCACCATCGTCAGCGCACCCTGCGGGATGTAGCCAAAGGTGGGATGGTTGGCGCGCATAAAGCCGAGCATGATGCCCGCGAACAACAAACCGGCGGCGTTACCGATGCCAAAGCTGAAGTTGCTGAACTGGAAGGTGATCATGCCGATCATCAAGCCGACGATAAAGAAGGCGCAGAAGGCGAGCAGATCGGTGATTTGGCTGTGAATGGCGATAAAGCCAATGCGATCGGCCAGGCTTTTCACGCGACGTGCTTCACCGCTTACCTGCAGCACATCACCTTTGTTGAGCATAATGCTGTCATCGATTGGCATCTCGATCTGGCTGCGAATCACGCGGTTAAGGAAGCAGCCGTGATCGGTCAGTTTGAGATGGCTCAGGCGCTTGTTCACCGCGTTATGGTTTTTCACCACGATCTCTTCGGTGACGATGCGCATATCCAGCAGATCGCGATCGAATACCTCTTTGCCGTTACGGAAGCTAGGATCCAGGCGCGCATGCGCATCGGGATAACCCACCAGCGAGATATCGTCGCCCAGTTGCAGCATCGCGTCACCGTCCGGGCTGGCGAGAATACCGTTGCGGCGCAGACGTTCAATGTAGCAGCCGGTCTGGCGATGAATGCCCAGCTCGCGAAGGTTTTTGCCGCCGCTCCACTCCACCAGTTCCGGGCCGACGCGATAGGCGCGGATAACCGGCAGAAACACTTTGCGCTGGCTGTCGGCGTCAAGGCCGCGCTCACGTGCGATTTGCTGCGCGCAGGTTGGCAGATCCTGATGTTGCAGGCGCGGCAGATAACGCGCGCCAAAAATCAGGCTGACTAAACCCACCAGATAGGTGAGTGCATAACCGAGGCTGAGATTATCCTGCATCAAGGTGAGCTGATGGCTATCGCTGATGCTTTGCCGCAGCGTATCGCCAGCGCCCACCAGCACCGGCGTCGAGGTCATCGAACCAGCTAACATGCCCGCGGTTAAACCAATATCCCAGCCGAATACCTTGCCAAGCGTCAGCGCGATTAACAGCGCACTGACCACCATGACAATCGCCAGGAAGAAGTAATTTTTACCGTCGCGGAAAAATATCGAGAAAAAGTTAGGTCCGGCTTCCACGCCGACACAAAAAATAAACAACATAAAGCCAAGACTTAATGCGTCAGTATTAATGGCGAAGTGCTGTTGACCTAAAATCAACGAAACAACCAGCACGCCAATGGAATTACCGAGTTGGACCGAACCGAGGCGTAATTTACCTAAGCAGAGTCCGAGTGCTAAAACGACAAATAATAACAGAACGTCATTTCCGCTTAACAATTCTGCGACGTTAATGTTCACGGTTTAACTTCTTCTTAACCTTTAACACGTTGATGAAAGTGACTTTTTTCGCTATCTTGTGCCGAACGTTAAGGTTCCTGCAACAAAAGCGTTCAAGCCGAAATTTAAAGCGGCGTCATTCTAATCATAATTAACACCCTCAGCTATCGGCAGTTTTCATTCCTTTCGCCTCCAGCTGTTTCTTTTTATTTCCAGTCGTGCGCATCAGGGCAGAAAAAGTTTCATAATTGTTAACGTCAAAGTTGAGGATAATTATGTTGCAGCGCAATAATCGCTGGCCAGCATCGATTCTGGGCGTGATGCTTTATACGCTGGTGTTTATTTATGCACATCATTTCTGGGCCGCCGCCAGTGAACAAGCCGTGCGCGGACAGCCAGAATTACTGCTTTTTTTACTGCCGGGATGTTTGATGGCGCTACTGCAGGCGGAAAGTCCGCTGATCAGCACCTTGTGGGTGGCGCTGGGCGGTACGCTGCTGGGCATGATGTGGTTAATGCTGGCGGTGCCAATCACGCATAGCGGCTTGTTGATTGTGGCCTGGAGTTTAAGTGCGCTGTTCTGGGCGGGATGTGGAGCGCTGCTGGTGCGCTTGCTGCGGATTATGCTGGCGATGCGTGCCGAATAGCACCAGCCAAAACGGGCCCGCAGGCCCGTTCTCTTATGCTTCGATACCCAGGTTTTCTTTGGTCCAGGCCGCGAATTCGGTGTAACCACCAATGTGCTGATCGTCGAGGAAAATCTGCGGCACGGTTGTCACCGGCTTGCCGGCACGGGCTTCCAGATCGGCTTTAGTAATGCCGGTGGCCTGAATATCAACGTATTGATAGTTGAAATCGTCGCGCTCGCTGGTGAGCCTGGCGGCCAACTCTTTCGCACGTACGCAGTAAGGGCAGCTAGAACGGCCAAAAATCACTGCAATCATTGCTTCTCTCCTTCCGCTGCTGTTTTGTGACTAGAATCACATCACAGCGTGAATAATGCGTCACATCATGCCCGCCCATCCTGCTTAATGAAAGAAGAAGTTACCTGTTATTCTGATACCTGCTGCCTATGCAGATGCTAAAACTGATTGAACGCCAAGGGAACCTTCGCATGCGTGATCTCGCTAGATTACCGAAACCCGTGTTGCTGCTCGAAGTGCTCGGCGTGCTTGCCGTGATTGGGGCATTATTGCTGACCAACGATTGGGTGAGCGCGCCTGATCTCATCGCGAAAAAGCCGCTGGCGACGCTGCTGTTTTTTCTCGGCATCGCGCTGATGCTGCCTGCCGCATGGATGATGATGTGGCGCACGGCGAAGGCGATGGCTCCACAATTGTTCAATCATTCCAACAAAAAGAAGTAACCACCGGAGAGGATTTATGACGCCGACTATCGATTTACTGTGCAGCCACCGTTCCATTCGCGCTTTTACCGAACAGGGCATTGATGAGGCGCAACGCAGCGCCATTATTGCAGCGGCACAAGCGGCTTCGACCTCCAGCTTTTTGCAGTGCTCCTCGATTATTCGTATTACCGATCCCGCAAAGCGCGAGCAGCTGGTACAGCTGACCGGCGGCCAGCCTTGGGTCAGTGCGGCAGCGGAGTTTTGGGTGTTCTGCGCGGATTTCAATCGTCACCAGCAGATCTGCCCGGATGCGCAACTCGGGCGCGCTGAACAGCTGCTGCTCGGCTGCGTTGATACCGCGCTGATGGCGCAAAATGCCATGGTGGCGGCGGAATCGCTGGGCCTTGGCGGCGTATTCATTGGCGGGATTCGTAATAGCATCGCTGAAGTAACCGAGTTGCTGGAACTGCCGAAGTTTGTGCTGCCGCTGTTCGGCTTCTGCGTCGGTCATCCGGCTGATGCGCCGGACGTTAAGCCACGCATGCCGCAAGCGATGCTGGTGCATGAAAATCGTTATCAGCCCGTCGATAAAAAGGTGCTGGCACAGTACGATGAGCAAATTACTGCCTATTATCAGCAACGTGATAGCAACCAGCGTTCCGAAACCTGGAGCCAGCTGATTCAACGCCTGATTATTAAAGAAACGCGTCCCTTCATTCTGGATTACCTGCATCAGCAGGGCTGGGCGACGCGCTAAGCACAAGGAACTTTGCAATGAAAATGGCCATTCTCACCCGCGATGGATCGATCTATTCGTGTAAGCGTCTGCGCGACGCTGCGGAGGAGCGTGGTCATCAGGTGCAGATCATTGATCCGCTCTCCTGCTACATGAACATCAATTCCGATTCACCGGCGGTGCACTATCGCGGCGAGACGCTGGGGCATTTTGATGCGGTGATCCCGCGCATCGGCACCGCCACCACCTTTTACGGCACCGCCGTGCTGCGCCAGTTTGAGGTGCGTGGCAGCTATCCCCTTAATGAATCGGTGGCCATTACCCGCGCGCGCGACAAGCTGCGCTCGCTGCAGCTGCTGGCGCGTGAGGGCATTGATATGCCGATCACCGGTTTTGCCTCGTCGCCGGATGATACCGATGACTTGATTGCGATGGTGGGCGGTGCGCCGCTGGTGGTGAAGCTGGTGGAAGGCACGCAGGGCATCGGTGTGGTGCTGGCGGAAACGCGCCAGGCGGCGGAGAGCGTGATCGACGCTTTTCGTGGCCTCAATGCGCATATTCTGGTGCAGGAGTTCATCAAGGAGGCGCAAGGGCGCGATATTCGCTGCCTGGTGATTGGCAATGAAGTGGTGGCAGCGATTGAGCGCGAGGCGAAAGAGGGCGATTTTCGCTCTAATCTGCATCGCGGCGGCAAAGCCCGCGCCGTGCACATCACCGATCAGGAGCGGGATGTCGCGGTAAAAGCCGCCAGCACGCTGGGGCTCGAGGTGGCGGGCGTGGATATCCTGCGCGCAAATCGTGGACCGCTGGTTATGGAGGTGAACGCCTCGCCCGGACTGGAAGGAATTGAGGGCATTACCGGATTAGATATCGCCACCATGATGATCAAGTGGATTGAGCAGCACGCTTGCCCCGGCTATCGTCCTAAAACCGGCGGCTAACCCGCGCTTTTCAGCGGTTTTCGTGGCATCCAGATCGGTTTTTCCGTAAGCTAAGGCGCTCATTTCTTCACCCCACAGGATATTACGATGGATTCACTGGTCGTTCCGGACATTGACGTGCTGCGTCGCTGGCTGGATCAACAAAATATCACCTGGTTTGAATGCGATGCCTGTCAGGCACTGCATCTGCCGCATATGCAGAATTTTGACGGGGTGTTTGATGCAAAAATTGACCTGGTGGATAACGTTATTCTCTTCTCCGCGCTGGCAGAAGTAAAACCGACGGCGCTGATTCCGCTGGTGGGCGATTTATCGCAGATCAACGCCAGCTCGCTCACCATTAAAGCCTTTGTTGATATTCAGGACGACAATCTGCCGAAGCTGATTGTCTGCCAGTCGATCAGTACCAGCGCCGGATTAACCTTCGGTCAGTTCTCCCACTTTATGAAGCAGAGTGAAGAGGGCGTTTCTATGGTGATCATGGAAGCCTTTGCTAACCACTTGCTGGTGGTCGAAGAAGAAGAGGAGCGACAACCCAGCTCCAGCAGCCACGCGATGCTGCACTGAGTTCCCCGCCTCGCTAACTGCCGCTTTTTGCGGCAGTTTTCATTTTTGCCCCACCACTTTTTATTCTGCACTTTGCCCTTTATTGCCAGATATTAGTCGTGCTTTATGCCACTAACGCCAAACCCCATAGCAGAAACATGCATAACGTATCGCGAAAAGGCGTTTTTTAAGCTGGGATCTGGTGCAGGTGGTGCGGGGGGGCTATTCTTGCGGGGCTGCTTGAGACGTGCAACCTCAGCGCAGGTATAGGTTTTTGCTATTAAACTCCCGCTGAATATTGATTCATTGTGTGCCTGTGATTTAACAGAAAACGCAACGTCCGGATCGCCGTGTATGCAGCGTTGTGATGACCCGCTCAGGAGGAAGTAAAACATGTTCAACCAACGTAAAAAATGGTTGTCAGGTGTGGTTGCTGGTGCATTGATGGCTGCGGCCGGCGGTGCGCAGGCCGAAGGTAGTACGGTTCATGTGTATAACTGGTCCGATTATATCGCGGCGGATACCGTGCCGAACTTCGAAAAGCAGACCGGCGATAAAGTGGTTTATGACGTCTTTGACTCCAACGAAGTGTTGGAAGGCAAACTGATGGCCGGTAGCACCGGTTATGACGTGGTGGTGCCGTCGTCGAGCTTCCTCGCGCGTCAGCTGCAATCGGGCGTGTTCCAGGAGCTGGATAAGAGCAAGCTGCCGAACTACAAAAATCTTGATCCCGATCTGATGGCGAAAGTGGCCCAGCACGATCCGGGTAACAAATACGCGATTCCTTATCTGTGGGGCACCACCGGCATCGGCTATAACGTCGATAAAGTGAAAGCCGCATTGGGCAAAGATGTGCCGCTGGATAGCTGGGATCTGGTGCTGAAACCAGAAAACCTGGAAAAACTGAAAGGTTGTGGCGTCTCCTTCCTTGATGCACCGGAAGAGATCTTCGCTACCGTGCTCAACTACCTGGGTAAAGATCCAAACACCTCTGACGCGAAAGATTACTCTGGCGCGGCGACCGATTTGCTGCTGAAACTGCGTCCAAACATCCGTTACTTCCACTCGTCGCAGTACATCAACGACCTGGCGAACGGCAACATCTGCGTGGCGATTGGCTGGTCGGGCGATATTCTGCAGGCGAAAGATCGTGCGGATAAAGCCAACAACGGCGTGCATCTGGGCTACATCGTGCCGAAGCAGGGCGCATTGGCGTTCTTCGACATGTTTGCGATTCCTAAAGACGCGAAAAATGTGGAAGGGGCGTATCAATTCCTCAACTACATGATGGATCCCAAAGTCATCGCTGATGTTTCCAACAACATGAACTATGCCAACGGTAACAAAGCCTCGCTGCCGCTGATCAATGCGGACGTGCGCAACAATCCGGGCATCTTCCCAACGCCGGATGCCATGGCCAAACTGTTTGTGCTCAAGGTCCAGGATCCGAAACTGGATCGTGTGCGTACCCGTGCATGGACTAAAGTAAAAAGTGGTAAGTAATTCGTTCTGAACGATTATTGCCTGAAGACGACAGCAGAGGCGCAGTGATGGCCTCTGTTGTGCCATTTTTAGCGGCTGGCTGTGCCGCGCGATTTTAGCGCCGGAGAAATGTTAGTGAACGACGCGATTCCCCGCCCCCCAAATAAAACGGCTAAGGCGATGACGCCGCTGCTGGAAATTCGCAATCTGACCAAATCTTTTGACGGGCAGCACGCCGTGGATGATGTCAGTCTGACCATTTATAAAGGTGAGATTTTTGCGCTGCTGGGCGCATCCGGCTGTGGCAAATCGACCTTGCTGCGCATGCTGGCGGGATTCGAACCGCCAACCAGCGGCCAGATTGTGCTTGATGGCCAGGATCTCTCCCATGTTCCGCCGTATCAGCGCCCCATCAACATGATGTTCCAGTCCTACGCGCTGTTCCCGCACATGACGGTGGAGCAGAACATTGCCTTTGGCTTGAAGCAGGACAAACTGCCGAAGGGCGAAATCTCTAGCCGCGTCGAAGAGATGCTGTCGCTGGTGCACATGCAGGAGTTCGCAAAGCGCAAGCCGCATCAGCTCTCTGGCGGTCAGCGTCAGCGTGTGGCGCTGGCGCGTAGCCTGGCGAAACGTCCTAAGCTGCTGCTGCTCGACGAACCGATGGGCGCGCTGGATAAAAAACTGCGTGACCGCATGCAGCATGAAGTGGTCGATATTCTCGAGCGTGTCGGCGCTACCTGCGTGATGGTAACGCACGATCAGGAAGAAGCGATGACCATGGCGGGCCGTATCGCCATCATGAACCGTGGCAAATTCGTGCAGATTGGTGAGCCGGAAGAGATCTACGAGCATCCAACCAGCCGCTACAGCGCTGAGTTCATCGGTTCGGTGAATGTGTTTGAAGGCTTGCTGCGCGAACGCGGTGAGGACGCGCTGATCATTGATGCGCCGGGCTTAGTGCATCCGCTGAAAGTGCAGACCGATGTTTCCGTGGTGGATAACGTGCCGGTGCACGTGGCGCTCCGTCCGGAAAAAGTGATGTTGTGCGAAGAAGTCCCAGCCGATGGCTGCAACTTTGCCGTAGGTGAAGTGGTTCACATCGCCTATCTCGGCGACCTGTCGATTTATCACGTGCGTCTGCGCAGCGGCCAGATGATCAGCGCACAGTTGCAAAACGCCCATCGCTACCGCAAAGGCGCGCCAACGTGGGGCGATGAAGTGCGTCTCTGCTGGGACGCCGACAGCTGTGTGGTTCTGACGGTTTAAGGGGGCGATATGAGCCAGATTTCTCAACGCAGCAAGCCCGAAGTGGTGGGCACGCCGCTGCAGCGCTGGGCAACGCGCATTAAGATGCAGCATGGCCGTAAGCTGGTGATTGCCTTGCCGTATCTGTGGCTGATCCTGCTGTTCCTGCTGCCGTTCCTGATCGTACTGAAAATCAGTTTCGCCGATATTGCGCGCGCCATTCCGCCGTACACCGATTTGGTCACCTGGGCCGATGGCGAGCTCAATCTGGTGCTCAACCTCGGAAACTACTTCACACTGACCGACGATCCGCTGTATGCCGACGCGTATCTGACGTCGCTGAAAGTGGCGGGCATCTCCACCATTATCTGCCTGATGATCGGATATCCGCTGGCGTGGGCGGTGGCGCACAGCAAGCCGTCAATGCGCACTATTCTGCTGCTGCTGGTGATCCTGCCGTCGTGGACCTCGTTTCTGGTGCGCGTATACGCGTGGATGGGCCTGCTCAACAACAACGGCATTCTTAACCGCTTCCTGATGTGGCTCGGCGTGATCGATCACCCGCTGGTGATCCTCTATACCAACACGGCGGTGTATATCGGTATCGTTTACTGCTATCTGCCGTTTATGGTGCTGCCAATTTATACCGCGCTGACGCGTATTGATTATTCGCTGGTGGAAGCCTCGCTGGATCTCGGCGCTCGTCCGTTGAAAACCTTCTTCAGCGTGATTGTGCCGCTGACCAAAGGCGGAATTATTGCCGGCTCGATGCTGGTGTTTATCCCGGCGGTCGGCGAGTACGTGATCCCGGAACTGCTCGGCGGTCCGGACAGCATCATGATTGGTCGTATTTTGTGGCAGGAGTTCTTTAACAACCGTGATTGGCCGGTAGCGTCCGCGCTGGCGGTGATCATCCTGTTGATTCTGATATTGCCGATTATCTGGTTCCACAAGCACCAGAACCGTGACGTGGGAGAGAAAGAATGAGCCAGTTACCGACCATTCGCTCTCCGTGGCGCACCGTGATTCTGGTGCTGTGCTTTATGTTCCTGTACGCGCCGATGCTGCTGCTGGTGGTTTACTCCTTCAACAGTTCGCCGCTGGTCACGGTGTGGGAGAACTTCTCGTTCCACTGGTACAAGGTGCTGTTCCAGGATCAGGCGATGCTGGATGCGGTGGGTCTCAGCCTGACCATCGCCGCGCTCTCCGCCACCATGGCGGTGGTGCTTGGCACCATGGCGGCGGTGGTGATTGTGCGCTTTGGTCGCTTCCGTGGGCATAACGGTTTCGCCTTTATGCTGACGGCGCCGCTAGTAATGCCCGATGTGATCACCGGTTTATCGTTGCTGCTGCTGTTCGTGGCGATGGGTAATACCTTTGGCTGGCCAAGCGATCGCGGCATGCTGACCATCTGGCTGGCGCACGTGACCTTCTGTACCGCTTACGTGGCGGTGGTGATTAACTCGCGTCTGCGTGAGTTGGATCGCTCGATTGAAGAGGCGGCGATGGATCTCGGCGCAACGCCGGTGAAAGTGTTTTTCGTGATCACCGTACCAATGATCGCGCCCGCTATCGTTACCGGCTGGCTGCTGGCGTTTACCTTGTCGCTGGATGATTTGGTGATAGCCAGCTTCGTGACCGGCCCTGGCGCGACCACCTTGCCGATGGCGATTTTCGCTACCGTGCGTCGTGGCGTGAATCCGGAGATCAACGCCTTAGCCTCGCTGATACTGTTTGTCGTCGGTTTAGTCGGTTTTATCGCCTGGCGCTTTATGGCGCACGAAGAAAAGCAGCGTTTACGCGATATTCAGAAAGCAAAACGTGGCTGAACGCCGTAACATTAAGGTCGCCATTAATGGCGACCCTACGTCGTAGGGGGCGCATTTATGCGCACCTCAGTTACGGAGCAATACCATGTCGGAAACCCTGAAAAACGGTTCAAAGATTAACGCTACGCCGGTGCCGGTGATGGTCGCAGGCTGCGCCATCATCATTACGCGCTGCCTCAGCGTGTTGCTGCTGGCCAACGAACTGGGTTACGACGAACTTGCCAATTTCGTGCATCGCAGCGCGCAAGCCTGGGATTCGACACTGATCTTTATCGCCAGCCAGCTGATTTTCCTGTTTGAACTGCGCTGCGCCTTTACCCTGATGCGCGGCAATAATCGTGGGCGCTGGGGCTATGTCGCGACGCAAATCATTGTGCTGATCTACATGTTGATGGCATCGGTGGGCTGGATCTACCCGGAAATTTTCAGTATCCCTGGCGAAAGCAATGCGCAGATCATTCATCACACGCTGCTGCAAAAGCTGCCGGATGTGCTGGTGTTAGCGCTGCTGTTTGTGCCCGCCAGCAGTCGCGCTTTTTTCCGCCACCGGTGATACAATCGCCCCCCATTTTTTCTCCCGATTTTGAATACAGGCATTTGCATGCATTGCGCGCTTTATGATGCCGGTCGCTGTCGTTCGTGCCAGTGGCTGGAAAAACCCTATCCGCAACAGCTCAACGACAAGCAGTCGCTGCTGGAACAACTGCTGGCTGAGAGGCCGGTAGGCGAATGGCTGCCGCCGGTGCAATCCGCGCAGCAAGGGTTTCGTAATAAAGCCAAAATGGTGGTGAGCGGTAGCGTGGAGCGGCCGATTTTCGGCATGGTGGCGCGCGACGGTGAACCGGTCGATCTCTGCGCTTGTCCGCTCTATCCCGAGAGCTTCAGCGCGGTGTTCACACTACTCAAGCCCTTTATCGCCCGCGCGGGTTTAACGCCGTATAACGTGGCGCGCAAACGCGGTGAGCTGAAGTTCCTGTTGCTGACGGAGAGTACGCAGGGCGGCATGATGCTGCGTTTTGTGCTGCGTTCCACTAGCAAGCTGCAGCAGCTGCGCGATGCCTTGCCGTGTCTGCAACAGCAGCTGCCGCAGCTGAAGGTGATCTCCGCCAATATTCAGCCGGTGCATATGGCGATTCTTGAAGGTGATGAAGAGATTGCGCTGACGCCGGATCAGGCGCTGGCGGAGCGCTTTAATCAGGTCCCGCTCTATATTCGTCCGCAAAGCTTCTTCCAGACCAATCCACAGGTTGCTGCCGATCTCTACGCCACCGCGCGCGATTGGGTCGCGCAGTTGCCGGTTAGCAGCATGTGGGATCTGTTTTGTGGCGTCGGGGGATTTGGCCTGCACTGCGCCACGCCCGAAATGCAGCTGACCGGCATCGAAATCAATGCTAAAGCCATTGCCTGTGCGCAGCAGTCGGCGCAGCAGCTTGGATTAGAAAAAGTGAGTTTTGCCGCGCTGGATTCCACGCAGTTCGCCACGTCGCGGGAAGCGGTGCCGCAGCTGGTGCTGGTGAATCCGCCGCGTCGCGGTATCGGCGCAGAGTTGTGTGCTTATCTCAGTGAGATGGCACCCGATTACATTCTCTATTCCAGCTGCAATCCCACCAGCATGGCGCAGGATATTGCGCGTCTGGCGGAGTATGACGTGAGCCGCGTGCAGCTGTTCGACATGTTCCCGCATACCGCGCATTTTGAAGTGCTGTGTTTGTTAAGCAAGAAGGGCGGAACAGCGTAGCGTTCACCGGAACGGAGGACGTGCAGAACCTGTCTGGCGCCCGCCACGCTATCCCATAATGCTTATTCCGGGAACCACTTATGATTGATTTGCTGCCAGGTGCCGTTGGCTTTCAACGCCACTAACGCGCTGTTCAGCTCGTTGAGCAGCGGCTCATTGCCTTTGCGTACCGCAATGCCTAAACCGGTGCCAAAGAAGTCGGTATCGGTGATGTGCTCGCCGACCGCACCAAGATCCTCATTGGCCTTCAGCCACTGATTCACCACCGCCGTATCACCAAACACGCCATTCAGCCGACCGTTTTTCAGATCGAGAATCGCGTTCTGATAGCTGTCATACGCCACCGCAATCACCTCCGGGTGTTTCTCCAGCAGGTATTTCTGATGCGTGGTGCCGTTCTCAACGCCAACACGTTTGCCTTTCAGCTGGCTGAAGTCGGTGAACTGGCCTTTATGCGCAATCACAATCGCCGAGTTAGCGTAGTAAGGCTGGGTGAAATCGACCTGCTTGCTGCGATCGGCGGTGATATCCATGCCGGAAATGACCGCGTCGTAGCGACGGAATTTCAGCGACGGAATCAGGCTATCGAAGGCGTTGTTGGTGAAAGTGCAATCCGCTTTCATCTGCTGACACAGTGCTTTTGCCAAATCGATATCGAAGCCAACGATTTGGTTGTCGTGATCAAGGGATTCGAACGGGGGATAAGTTGCGGAAGAGGCAAAGCGGATTTTTTCAGCCGCATAAGCATTCATTGCCAGAGTTGCCAGCGCAGCAGCAACGATCCATTTTTTCATTATGTAACTCCTGTAAACCATGCCAGATACGGAACGGGTTACACGATGCCAGTTAATGAATTTATATGCAATATTTTTGCTTATTAATTTAAGTGGAAACAGGCGCCGTTTCAGGCGCCTGTTGTGGTGACATTAGTTGCGGCGCTCAAATGCCAGCGCACGCTTCTCGACCAAACGCATCATCAGCGTTAGCAAGCCGTTAACCACCAGATAGATCAGGCCAGCGGCAGCGTACACCGAGATATCGTAAGTGCGACCATACAGCAGCTGTCCGTGGCCCATCACCTCCATCAGCGTGATGGTGTAAGCCAGCGAGGTGCTCTTGAAGACCAGCACCACTTCGTTGGAGTAGGACGACAGGGCGCGCTTGAAGGCGTACGGCAGCAGGATGCGCAGCGTATCTTTGCGGTTCATGCCGAGTGCCGCGCAGGATTGCCATTGACCAGATGGAATGGCACGCACCGCACCGTAAAACAGCTGGGTGGTGTAAGCCGCACTGTTGAGTGACAGCGCCAGCAGCGCGCACAACCACGGCTGCGACAGCAGATGCCACAACCACGGAATGTTCTGGATGCTGGGGAACTGGCCGGGACCGTAATAGATTAGGAAGATTTGCACCAGCAGCGGCGTGCCAGTGAACAAAGTGATATAGCCTTTCACCAGCCAATTCAGCACCGGCACTTTGAGCGCCAGCACGATGGTGCAGAGTACCGAGAGCACCAAAGCCGCAAACAGCGAAGCCACGGTCAGCGTCAAGCTGGTGTGTAACCCTTTCAGCAGCTCGGGTAAGTAATCCAGCATGCTTAAGCCCCTCGCTCAAAACGCGTGGTGCGCAATTCAATGCGGCGCAGCACGAACTGACTGAACAGCGTGATAATCAGATAGATCGCCGCCGCCACCAGATACCAGGTAAACGGCTCTTGCGTGCGCGTGGCAATGCTTTTGGTTTGCAGCATCAGATCGTTGACGCTGATCAGCGAGACCAGCGCGGTATCCTTCAGCAAAACCAGCCATTGATTGCCCAAACCTGGCAGAGCGTGACGCCACATCTGCGGCATGATCAGGCGCAGGAAAATCGCCGACTTCTTCATGCCCAGCGCCTGGCCCGATTCCCATTGGCCGACCGGAACCGCTTTCAGCGCGCCGCGCAGGGTTTGTGACGCATAGGCGGAATAGAGCATCGCCAGCGCAATCACACCACACAGGAAAGGACTGACGTCGAAGTTTTCAATCTGCACCTGCACCGGAATGTTGAACAGGCCGAGATTGATGTGGAAGCCATCGGAGAGCGTCAGCAGCAGCTGAGATGCGCCGAAATAGATAAACAGTACCACCAGAATTTCCGGCAGCCCTCGAATCAGCGTGACCAGCGCGGTACCGATCCACGCCAGCGGTTTCCAGCGTACCGATTCCCAGCCAGCAAAAATCATCGCCAGCACAAGGCCGGCGATCAGTGCACAAACGGCAAGGCCGACGGTCATACCGGCGGCGCTTGCGAGTGGAATCATTTCATTCATCAGAAATTACTGCTGGAACCATTTGCTATAGATGGTTTTGTAGGTGCCGTCCGCTTTGATCTTCTCCAGCGCCGCATTGAACTTGCCCTGCAGCTCGCTGTTACCCTGACGCACGGCAATCCCTAAACCGGTACCGAAGTAATCTTTGTCCGTCACTTTCTCACCCAGCGGCGCGAGGTTGGCATTCTGCTTCAGCCACTCGTTCACCACCGCGGTGTCACCGAACACGGCGTCGATACGGCCGTTTTTCAGATCCAGCACCGCATTCTGATAGCTGTCGTAAGGCACAACGGTGATGTCGCTGTGCTTGTCAGAGAGATATTTCTGATGCGTGGTGCCGTTCTGCACGCCAACACGTTTGCCTTTCAGCGCGGCCACGTCAGTCATTTTGCCTTTCTGCGCAATGAAAATGGCAGAGTTGTCGTAGTAGGGCTTGGAGAACAGCACTTGCTTCTCACGATCTGGCGTGATGTCCATACCTGCCATCACCGCGTCAAAACGGCGGAACTTCAGGCTGGGAATCAGGCTGTCGAACGCCTGATTAGTGAAGGTGCAGGTCGCATCCATCTCTTTACACAGCGCGTTAGCCAGATCGACATCAAAGCCCTGAATTTTGTTATCAGAGTCGACGAATTCAAACGGAGGATAAGAAGCCTCGGTAGCAAAACGCAGTGTCTGTGCCGCTGAAGCGCTGAGGCTCAGGCCAGCAAGGAGGGCAGCAATTACAACTTTTTTCATTAGAAGCATCCTGACTTAATGCGAAAGATAATTAGCAAACGCGTCGGTTTGCGGCTGTGTAAAGTGGCTGGCATCGCCTTGCTCAACAATGTGACCGTTTTCCATATACACCACGCGGCTGGCGGTTTTACGCGCCACTTCCACTTCGTGCGTGACGATCACTTGTGTGATGTTGGTCTGTGCCAGCTCACGAATAATGCTGACGATCTGGGCGGTGATTTCAGGGTCGAGCGCGGCGGTCGGTTCATCAAACAGCAGCACCTGCGGCTCCATCATCAGTGCACGGGCAATCGCGACGCGCTGCTGCTGTCCACCGGAAAGATGCAGCGGAAAGCGATCGGCGTACGGCGTCAGGCGCAGACGATCCAGCAGCTTTTCAGCACGCGCACGTGCGGCGTCTTTGCTGAGACCGAGCACGCGGCACGGCGCTTCAATCAGGTTTTGCACCACGCTCAGGTGCGGCCACAGATTGTATTGCTGGAATACCATGCCCACGTTCTGCCGCAGCTCGCGAATCGCGCTGTCGGAAGGGGCTTTGGTGAAATCAAACTGGTTGCCGGCAATCTGCAGGCTGCCGGAACGCGGTTGCTCCAGCAAGTTGAGGACGCGCAGGAGCGAACTTTTACCCGCGCCACTCGGGCCGAGCAACACCAGCGTTTCACCCTGCGGACAAGCCAGGTTGATATCGAACAGTGCCTGATGGGCACCGTAAAAACAGTTTATGGCGTTTAGTTGAATACTCATGCGCTAAAAATGAATAGTAATTAGTGTCGCGGATTTTAACGTCACCAGAATAGTTATGCAATTGTGGTGGGTTAATATTTATTTAAGAGCAGTGAAACCTTCAAAGCGTAGCACAATATCGCGCAACTCAAGGTGGATGAGGGCTGGCGCGCGCTATTTAGTTCACAAAATATCAACAAAAAGCGCCGCAAGGATGCGGCGCGCTAATCAATGGTGTTAACTGCGGGAAAAGTGAACGGTTACTTTTTTGCTTCCAGCAGTTGCGTCAGTGAACCGCCGCCAGCGTGGGGCACCTGGCCGACATAACGCACATCATCAACCACCCAGCAAGTGCCTTCATGGATCATCAGCACTTCATCTTTCCAGGTTTTGTTATCGCGGCTCAGCTCAACGCGCAGCGGGATATTGCGCGCATCGCGATTAGGAATGGTGGATGCGCTGGCAACCTCCGCCGAAGTTGGGCCTTGCGCCAGGCTGGAGAAGAGATCGCCTTGGCTCCAGGCCGCCGGTTTCGGGTTTTGGCCGTTGGCGGTAAGCAATTTTTGATAGAGACGATCGCTCAGGTAAGGGCGATATTTCGCCAGCGTGTTGCTGTCTGGCAAACCTTGTGTCGGCTGGCTGACGCGTAAATCGTAGAACTGTTGCGCCACGCTATCCGGACCGCCTTCAACACAGGCCGCGGTGCGCGGACCATTATCCTTAATGACCGGCTCAACGGTGGTACACGCACTCAGCAGCAACGCTGCAGGAATAAGCAGCGCAAAGGCATTGTTTCTCATCTCGATTTCCTTATTGTTCACTGGCAAAGCGCCATTTTTAGCATAGAGTATAGCCTTGCTTTTAAGCGCTACGAGCTGATTCAGAAAAGGAGAACACCATGAAATTTTCTACAACGCCCACGCTGGAAGGACACAGCATCAGTGAATATTGCGGCGTGGTCGCCGGCGAAGCGATTCTCGGCGCCAATATTTTCCGCGATTTCTTCGCCGGCATCCGCGATATCGTCGGTGGCCGTTCTGGCGCCTACGAAAAAGAGTTACGTAAAGCGCGTCAAATCGCCTTCAGCGAGCTGGAGGAGCAGGCCAAAGCGCTCGGCGCCAACGCGGTGGTGGGCATTGATATCGACTATGAAACCGTGGGTAAAGAGGGCAGCATGTTGATGGTGAGCGTCACCGGCACCGCCGTGATCATTCGCTAATGCGCGTGGTGGTTCTGTTGGCGATGGCGCTGTTACTGAGCGCTTGTCAGTCATCAATTGAAGCGCGTCACGGTTATTGGGTCGATACCGCGCATCCGGCGCAGGGCGCGCGACCGCGCATTAAAGTGGTGGTGATTCACTACACCGCCGAGGATTTCTCCCGTTCGCTGGCAACGCTGACCGATCGGGACGTTAGCGCGCATTACCTGATTCCGCAGCATCCGCCGCAGAAAAACGGCAAGGGCGTGGTGTGGCAGCTGGTGCCGGAAAGCCAGCTCGCGTGGCATGCGGGCCCGAGTTTTTGGCGCGGCGCAACGCGCATCAATGACACTTCGATTGGCATTGAAATCGTCAACAGCGGTTATCGCCGCACTTTGACGGGTTTGCAGTGGCAGCCTTTTACGCCGCAGCAAATCAGCGCGCTGATGGCGCTGGTGGAGGACATCACCCAGCGCTACGGCATCGCGCCGGAAAATGTGGTCGGACACAGCGATATCGCGCCGCAGCGTAAGCAGGATCCCGGTCCGCTGTTTCCGTGGCAGCAACTGGCTGAGCAGGGTTTAGGCGCGTGGCCTGAGCAGGCAACGGTGCAGCGTTATCTTAACGGGCGCGCCGCGGATGACGGCGTGGATCAGGCAGAATTGCTGGATGCGCTGCAGCGCTATGGCTACGACGTTGCGGCGGCAACCACGCCGCAGATGCAGCGCAAGCTGATTGCAGCGTTTCAGATGCATTTCCGCCCGCGTGATTATCGCGGCATCGCCGATGCGGAAACCCTGGCGATCGCGCGTGCGTTATTAGCGAAGTACGGTGCGGCGCAGTGATGCGCCGCATTGGTTGCCATACATGGCGCCGGTGTGTTTACTGCTGCAGGAACGCCTGCCAGTGCGCCACCAGCCGTTGCAGATCCTGACGGCTGACATCCAGATGCGTGACAATACGCGTCACGGGCCCGACGCTGATTAACACATCGCCCGACTGCATCCAGCTTTTCAGCGCTTCAACTTTCTCCGTTAGCACTTTCACAAACAGCATGTTGGTGTGCTGATTGATCACCTCAACGCCGATGGCACTGAGCTGCTCGCCTAACCACGCCGCGTTGTCATGATCGTCTTTGAGACGCGCGACATTGTGCTTTAATGCATACAGGCCCGCAGCGGCCAGAATGCCCGACTGACGCATTCCGCCGCCGGTCATTTTGCGCCAGCGCCGCGCTTGCTCAATGTACGCTTCATCGCCACACAGCAGCGAACCAATCGGCGTGCCGAGTCCTTTTGACAGGCAGATGGTTAAGGTGTCGCAGTATCGCGCAATCGCTTCCAACTCAACATTCTGTTCCACCACGGCGTTAAAAATACGCGCGCCATCAATGTGCAACGCCAGCTTCCGCTCGCGGGTGAATGTCCACGCTTGCTCCAGATAGCTCAGCGGCAGCACTTTACCGTGATGGGTGTTTTCCAGGCTCAAGAGACGCGTGCGGGCGAAGTGGAAATCGTCGGGTTTGATGGCGGCGGCGACATCCGCCAGCGGCAGAGAGCCATCTGCGGCATGCAGAATCGGCTGCGGCTGAATGCTGCCGAGCACTGCCGCACCACCGGCTTCATATTTGTAATTGTGCGCCTGCTGACCCACGATATATTCATCACCGCGCTGGCAGTGACACAGCAGCGCTACCAGATTAGCTTGCGTGCCTGTGGGGAAGAACAGGGCGGCGGCTTTGCCGCTCAAGCGTGCGGCTTCGACTTCCAGTGCGTATACGGTGGGGTCATCGCGGTAGACATCATCGCCGGTTTCGGCTGCCATCATGGCATCGAGCATGGCAGCACTCGGGCGGGTTACGGTATCACTGCGTAAATCGATCACGTCGCTCTCCTGAAATAAAAAAGCGGGCAGAGCGCCCGCGTTATCATCATGTTTGGCCTGAATTGTTTTACCTCAGCCAGTTGGTTTTCGCCAGCTCCACTATCTCATCACCACGTCCATTCAGAATGGCGCGCATCATATAGAGGCTAAAACCTTTGGCCTGCTCGGCTTTGATCTGCGGCGGCATCGACAACTCTTCCTTGGCGGTAATCACGTCAAGCAGCACTGGACCGTCATGCGCAAAGGCTTCCTGCAGCGCGCCGTTGAGATCGGAGGCTTTCTCGACGCGAATGCCTTTGATACCGCAGGCGGCGGCGATGGCGGCGAAATCCGGGTTTTCGAGATCGGTGCCGTCAGTCAGGTAGCCGCCGGCTTTCATCTCCATCGCCACAAAGCCCAGCACGCTGTTATTGAAGATCACCAGTTTCACCGGTAGCTTCAGTTGCGCCACCGAAATGAAATCGCCCATCAACATGCTAAAACCACCGTCGCCACACAGCGCCACCACCTGACGCTGCTTGTCCAGCGACTGTGCGCCCAACGCCTGCGGCATGGCGTTGGCCATCGACCCGTGATTGAACGAACCGATTAACCGACGTTTGCCGTTCATCTTCAGATAGCGCGCCGCCCACACGGTTGGTGTGCCGACGTCGCAGGTAAAGATGGCGTCGTCATCGGCATATTCACTGATTTGCTGGGCCAGATATTGCGGATGAATCGCCAGCTTGTCGTTGGCGGTGGCCAATTCGTCCAGCCCTTTACGTGCATCGACATAATGCGCCAGCGCTTTGTCCAGATGCTGGCGATCGGTTTTACTGCTGAGCTGCGGCTGCAGCGCATGCAAGGTGGTTTTAATGTCACCGACCAGCGCCATATCGACATGGCTGTGCGATCCGAGGCTGCCGGGATTGATATCGATCTGAATGATTTTGGCATCGGCCGGATAGAAGGCGCGATAGGGGAACTGCGTCCCCAGCAGCACTAAGGTATCGGCGTTCATCATGGCGTGGAAACCGGAGGAGAAGCCAATCAATCCGGTCATGCCGACATCATAAGGGTTGTCGTATTCGATGTGCTCTTTACCGCGCATCGCATGCACGATTGGTGCTTTCAGCGTTTCTGCCAGCTTCACCACTTCGTCGTGTGCGCCAGCACAACCGCTGCCGCACAGCAGAGTGATATTTTCCGCTGCGTTCAGCGTTTCGGCTAAGGCAGACACTTCGCGGGCGTTAGGCACCACGTGCGGCAACTGCGGCGGATACCATTCGCTGCGTGCGCTTTCCGGCGCCGGCTGCAACGCCACGTCGCCGGGGATCACAATTACCGACACGCCACGATTGAGAATCGCTTTACGCATCGCAATGCCCAGCACCTGCGGCAACTGCTCCGGATTGGAAACCAGCTCGCAATAGTGGCTACATTCGCGGAATAATTCTTGCGGGTGGGTTTCCTGAAAATAGCCGCTACCAATTTCGCTGGAAGGAATGTGGGCGGCGATGGCCAAAACCGGAACGTGATTGCGGTGGCAATCAAACAAGCCGTTGATGAGATGCAGGTTGCCCGGTCCACAGGAACCGGCGCATACCGCCAGTTCGCCGCTGATTTGGGCTTCGGCGCCAGCGGCGAAGGCCGCGACTTCTTCATGGCGCGTCGGCATCCATTCGATGGTGCCCATGCGATTCAGGCTGTCGCTCAGCCCGTTAAGTGAGTCACCGGTGACGCCCCAAATGCGTTTCACGCCGGCGTTTTCCAGGGTTTTTGCCAGCATTGCTGCCACAGTTTGCTTCATCGTTATGCTCCTTTCTGGTGTTGAGCCATCCATGCCGATGGCGAAAACGTGTCAGTCAGAAAGCGTAGACGATGAAGCTGGCGTGCAGCCGTGAAAAAATGCGTTATGCCGAGAACAGGGCAATCAGGATCGGTGCCAGCAAACTCATAATAAAACCGTGCACAATCGCAGCGGGCACGATCTCCATGCCGCCGGTGCGTTGCAGAATCGGCAGGGTGAAATCCATTGAAGTCGCGCCACTCAAGCCCAGCGTCATGCTGCGTTGACGCGTTATCAGCAGCGGAATCAGCATAATGGTGATCAGCTCTCGCAGCAGATCGTTGAAGAAGGCGGCGCTGCCTATCACCGGGCCGAACGATTCGCTCATCAAAATGCCGGAAAGCGAATACCAGCCGAAGCCGCTGGCTAACGCCAGGCCAGTTTTAAGCGGCAGATCTAACAGCAGCGCGGCAATCACGCCGCCCACCAGCGCACTGCACAGCGATACCAGCGCCACCAGCATGCCACGCCGGTTGATGGTGATTTGACGCAGCGTCATGCCGCTGCTGCGCAGCTGAATACCGACCAGCAATAGCATCAGCATCAACGCGTATTCACTGATGGTCGAAGCGTGACGCAGCGGCGCCCACTGACTCAAACCAAGCAGAAAGCCCGCCAGCACCGAACCGCACAGCTTAAGCGATTCCAGCGCCATATGTAGCCTTGACGGCAGCGCTTGAGGTTTGTGCTGATGACGCCACGGCCAGCGCCGCTCCAGCAGCCACAGCGCCAGCAGCGAGCAGGCAAGAATACTCAGCATACTTACCAGCGCGATGTGGAAAATGGCCAGCAGATTGCTGCTCAGGTTATCGAGAAACGCCAGGCTGGTGCCCATAAAGAACAGAATGATGTAGACCAGCGCGCTCAACGTGCGGCCAACCGCGTGTAAAAGTGTGGTGTGCCGTAGCGGCAGCAGATAGCCGAAAATCAGCGGCAAAAGGATGATAATCAATCCGTACATATGAGGTTTCTATCCATGATTGGCGGGCTGCCACGCTAGCGAAAAACGGTTGAAGTGTAAACCTTTTCCCCCGGCGCTGACTTGACCAACGCAGCGTGGCGGACCATGCTCAGGCAAAGCATCGGATGGAATGTATGATGATTCTGGAACATATCGATATTCACGGTTTTCGCGGTATTAACCGGCTGTCATTGCCGTTGACCAACACAAATTTGCTGATTGGGGAAAATGCCTGGGGTAAATCGAGCCTACTCGATGCCTTAACGCTGTTGCTGGCACCCGCCGCCGAACCCTATCAATTCACTGAACACGACTTCCACTTTCCTCCCGGCGATATTGATGCCCGCATGCGTCAGTTGCAGCTGGTATTTCGTTTTCGCGCTCAGAGCGATGATGAAAGCGCGTTGTTTCAGCCCTTCTGGCTGCACGATGAGCACGGCCGCTATATTCGCTTTAGCACTCGCGCTAAGCGTCAGGATCAGGGTGTAAAAACCACCTGGCGTTTCATCGATCAACATAACGATGTGTTGCCGCTGGCGGGCACCGACGCGGCGCTGGCACATCTGCGCGCTTTTTATCCGGTATTGCGTTTACGCGATGCGCGTTTTGGCCGTCGTAACCGCCATGCTGACAGCGATGTGGAACGCCGCGCGACGACGCTGACGGCACTGGCACAGGAAGTGGAAAATCTGACGCGTGATTTGGTGGTGCGGCCACAAATGCTAAGCGACGATCTGTTGCGTCAGGGGTTGCACACCATGCAGCAGCTGCTGGAACACTATTTTCTGGTGCAGCAGTCAGGCAGTAGCGCGCCGCGCGTGGCACCGGAAGTTCGTGATGGCAGCGAAGGTTGGCGATCGCTGGATAAACTAAACCACCTGATTGCCGGTACGGAATCGCGCAGTCGTCAGGTGATTTTGCTGCGTATGTTCTCGCTGTTGATTCAGGCGCACGGCAACGAACCGCTGCCGGCGGGCGCGCATCCGCTGCTGTTGGTGGAGGATCCAGAAACGCGGCTGCATCCCATCATGCTGTCGGTGGCGTGGAATTTACTGGAGCTGATGCCGCTGCAAAAAATCGCCACCACCAACTCGGGCGAACTGTTATCGCAGGTGCCGCTGGAGAATATCTGTCGGCTGGTGCGCGAACCTGCGCGCGTGGCGGCATGGCGTATTGGGCCCGAAGGTTTAAGTGCTGAAGAGAGCCGCCGTATCGGTTTCCACATCCGGGTGAATCGTCCTTCAGCACTGTTTGCCCGCTGCTGGCTGCTGGTGGAAGGCGAAACCGAAGTGTGGATTATCAATGAGCTGGCGCGGCAGCGTGGCTATCACTTCGCCGCAGAAGGGGTGAAAGTGATTGAGTTTGCGCAATCGGGTTTGAAACCGCTGCTGAAGTTTGCCCAACGCATGGGCATCGCCTGGCATGTGCTGACCGATGGCGACCAGGCGGGCAGCAAATATGCGGCTACCGCCCGCAGTCAGCTGCCATCAGCGGCGCGGGAAAGCGATCATCTCACGCAATTTCCGGCACCGGATATCGAACATTTTCTCTACAAGCAGGGTTTCAGCGATGTTTATCACCAGACGGCGCACCTGCCGTTAAACGCGCCGATGAATACGCGGCGTATTATTAGTAAAGCCATTCAGCACAGCTCGAAACCTGAGCTGGCGATTGCCGTCGCGATGGTTGCGGCTGAACGCGGGCCACAGGCGATTCCGCCGTTGCTGGATCAGCTGTTTGCGCACGTGATGTGGTTGGCGCGCGGTCGGGCGGATTGAGGAAAGGGTAAGATGCGCCAAATAAAAATGCCAGCGTCTGCGGCTGGCATTTTTTTTCGGGAGTGGTCAGAATATGTGAAACAGCATGCGCGTTAAGCGACCGCGGCTTGCGTGGCTTCACAGGGCACGATCAGGCTGGCATGATTGCCTTTTGGTCCTTCATGGACATCAAACTGAACCTGCTGGCCAGCTTTCAGCGTTCTGTATCCCTCCATCTGAATCGTGGAGTAGTGTGCGAAGATATCGTCGCCGCCGCTAATCGGACAGATAAACCCGAAGCCTTTGGCGTTGTTGAACCATTTTACTGTACCCGTCTCCATGCTTTTACTTCCCTCGCAAGACATTTTGATAAGTAGGTGAGGTCATTGAAGCTGTGAGTCGAGTTTGTTTAAAACTCAATCAGCTTGTGTTAGTAGAATGTAGAGAAACGGACCTTATCGTCAAGCAAACGGCCCTGGCGGACGCGGATAAATTCATCAAAATTTGAGGCAGTTAACGCTATTGCAAATTTTGTGATACAGGTCGCGCATGTGCTTTTAGGGCCAGTTTTTATCAACTGAAAACCGGCTTGACAGGCATGTTAAACTCTAGGATTGGGCGCAGAGATGTGCACAACCGTAACGCAGAATTTCGACGGAACATTATGGCAAACACAAACGACTGGCTTAATTTTGAACATCTAGCCGAAGATAAAGTACGCGAAGGGTTAAAGCCGCCTTCAATGTATAAAGTCATTCTCAATAATGACGATTATACACCTATGGAATTTGTTATTGACGTTCTGCAAAAGTTCTTTTCTTATGATATTGAACGTGCAACGCAGCTGATGTTGAAAGTTCACTACCATGGAAAAGCAATCTGTGGTGTATTCACTGCAGAAGTGGCGGAGACCAAAGTAGCCCAGGTGAACAATTACGCACGAGATAATGAACATCCGTTGCTGTGTACGCTAGAAAAAGCCTGAAGCCATCTCCATATAGGAGATAGGTTGTCAGAGCGATAATTGGGGGAGGTGCCAAATGCTCAATCAAGAACTGGAACTCAGTTTAAATATGGCTTTCGCCAGAGCGCGCGAGCACCGTCATGAGTTTATGACCGTCGAGCATCTGTTGCTGGCATTGCTCAGTAACCCGTCGGCCAGAGAGGCACTGGAAGCCTGCTCGGTGGATATCGTGGCTCTGCGTCAGGAACTCGAAGCCTTCATCGAACAAACCACGCCGGTGCTGCCTGCCAGTGAAGAGGAGCGCGATACCCAACCTACGCTCAGCTTCCAGCGCGTGTTGCAGCGTGCGGTATTCCATGTCCAGTCTTCCGGTCGCAGCGAAGTCGCAGGTGCGAACGTGCTGGTCGCGATTTTTAGCGAGCAGGAGTCGCAAGCGGCTTATCTGCTGCGCAAACACGAAGTGAGCCGCCTCGATGTGGTGAACTTCATCTCCCATGGTACGCGTAAAGACGAACCCGGCCAGCCGCAGAACAATGCGGAGAATCCGGTTAACGAAGAGCAAGCAGGCGGGGAGGATCGTATGGAAAACTTCACCACCAATCTTAATCAGCTTGCTCGTGTCGGCGGAATTGATCCGCTGATCGGCCGCGATAAAGAGCTGGAACGTACTGTTCAGGTATTATGCCGTCGTCGTAAGAACAACCCGCTGCTGGTAGGCGAATCGGGCGTGGGTAAAACCGCGATTGCTGAAGGACTTGCCTGGCGCATTGTGCAGGGCGACGTACCGGAAGTGATGAAAGAGTGCACCATCTATTCACTCGACATCGGTTCGCTGCTGGCGGGTACCAAATACCGTGGTGATTTTGAAAAACGTTTCAAAGCGCTGCTAAAACAGCTGGAACAGGACAGTAACAGCATCCTGTTTATTGATGAAATTCATACCATTATCGGTGCCGGTGCGGCATCGGGTGGCCAGGTCGATGCGGCAAACTTGATCAAACCGTTGCTCTCCAGCGGTAAAATCCGCGTGATGGGTTCAACCACGTATCAGGAGTTCAGCAATATCTTTGAGAAGGATCGTGCGCTGGCGCGTCGTTTCCAGAAGATCGATATTACCGAGCCTTCTGTGGAAGAGACCGTGCAGATTCTTAATGGGCTGAAGCCGAAGTACGAAGCGCACCATGATGTGCGTTATACCGCGAAAGCGGTACGTGCGGCGGTGGAGCTGGCGGTGAAATATATCAACGATCGCCATCTGCCGGATAAAGCCATTGACGTGATCGACGAAGCCGGTGCGCGTGCGCGTCTGGTGCCGGTCAGTAAGCGTAAGAAAACCGTCAACGTTTCGGATATCGAAACGGTGGTGGCGCGCATTGCGCGTATTCCTGAGCAGAGCGTGTCAGCAACCGATCGCGATACGCTGAAAAATCTCGGCGATCGTCTGAAGATGCTGGTGTTTGGTCAGGATAATGCGATTGAAGCACTGACTGAAGCGATCAAGATGAGTCGTGCAGGTTTGGGTCAGGATCGTAAACCGGTTGGTTCCTTCCTGTTTGCGGGCCCAACCGGTGTTGGTAAAACAGAAGTTACTGTCCAGTTAGCGAAAGCGCTGGGTATCGAGCTGCTGCGTTTCGATATGTCTGAGTATATGGAACGTCACACCGTCAGCCGTTTGATTGGTGCGCCTCCGGGTTACGTTGGTTTTGATCAGGGCGGTTTGCTGACCGATGCGGTAATCAAACATCCGCACGCTGTGGTGCTGTTGGATGAAATCGAGAAAGCGCACCCGGATGTCTTCAACCTGCTGCTGCAGGTGATGGACAACGGTATGTTGACCGATAACAACGGCCGCAAAGCAGACTTCCGTAACGTGGTGCTGGTGATGACCACCAACGCTGGTGTGCGTGAGACTGAACGTAAGTCGATTGGCCTGATTCATCAGGACAACAGTACCGACGCGATGGAAGAGATCAAAAAGATCTTTACGCCAGAGTTCCGTAACCGCCTCGACAACATTATCTGGTTCCGTCACCTGTCTCAGGAAGTGATTCATCAGGTCGTGGATAAGTTTATCGTCGAGTTGCAGGCTCAGCTGGATGCGAAGGGCGTATCACTGGAAGTTAGCGATGACGCGCGCGATTGGCTGGCTGATAAAGGTTATGACAAAGCGATGGGTGCACGTCCGATGGCACGTGCCGTACAGGAAAATTTGAAGAAACCGTTGGCGAATGAACTGCTGTTTGGTTCACTGGTTGATGGTGGATCGGTATCAGTAGCGCTGGATAAAGATAAAAACCAGCTTACTTACCACTTCCTGAGTGCGGAGAAACGTAAAACCGAAGGTACTGTGCACTAAGCGAAATGCAGATATGAAAAAGGCCGGATGCGAATCCGGCCTTTTTTTCGCGCTATGTAAATATAACCATCGCGAGATGTGAATATTTACTTAGCGACTACGGAAGACAATGCGGCCTTTGCTCAGGTCGTACGGGGTCAACTCGACAGTCACTTTGTCGCCCGTCAGGATGCGGATGTAGTTTTTGCGCATTTTACCGGAGATATGAGCGGTAACCACGTGCCCGTTTTCAAGCTCTACGCGGAACATGGTGTTCGGTAACGTATCCAGTACGGTACCTTGCATTTCAATATTGTCTTCTTTGGCCATCGAATCCTCTGGGTGTACTACCAAACTGTTGAACCGGCAAGATAATGCCGAATTCCATGATTTATGTAAAGAACCGTTGATGATTTTGCCAACGCTTCGCCGTGCGTCGCGCCGTTGCGCGTGCAGTACGGATAAATTAGGGTGTTTTTTGACGTCTGCGGGGGATTAGCGGGCTAAGAATCTGTAGCAATCGGCATCAGTTGCACAATCAAAACAGCTTCGGGAAATGTGTGAGATTCCCAACCTGGCAATTCCGGCTCGCCACAGCGAAGCGCGGACGACATACCAAACTCGCTTATTGTATCACTTTTGTCGGGAATTGTGTGCAAAACATCGGTGACCGATGTCAAAAAAGGGTTTGTGTTTGCCAGCAACTCTCGGAAACCGGTTGCCACGCCAGTGTTTGCACGTACTGTAGATAATCGACGCGAGGAATTTCAACCGCACCAAGGGAAGCGGTATGCGGGTTCAGCACCTGACAATCAATCAGCCGGCCCTGATGCGCGAGAAAATGTTGCGCAAAAACCCAGAGCGCGGTTTTCGAGGCATTTTCCTGACGGCTAAACATCGATTCACCGCAAAAAATTTGCCCCAGCGCCAGGCCATACATCCCACCGACCAGTTGCTGATCGCACCAGACTTCGATCGAATGGGCATGACCCAATTCATACAATCGCAACCACGCCCGTTTCACTTCAAACGTAATCCACGTGCCTTCCTGTCGACCACTGGCACAGCCTTCCAGCACCTGCGGAAACGCATGATTCATGGTGACGCGATACGGTGAGCGCTTATGGAAGCGCGCCATACTGCGGCTGAGATGGAAGGATTCGGGCAGCATTACCGCACGGGGATCCGGCGACCACCAAAGAATCGGATCGCCCGGAGAAAACCACGGGAAAATGCCACGCTGATAAGCATTCATCAGGCGAGCAGGGGAGAGATCGCCGCCCATCGCCAATAATCCATTGGGCTCGCGCAGCGCCATTTCCGGTGGTGGGAAATTTAATGAATCTCGTGAAAGCTGTATCAGTCTCATTGCGTCAATCACACTCAGGGCTGTTGGCTAAGACTATAGCGTAAAGCGCTGATGGAAACGCCAGTAGCGGCCTGCTTTTGAGATTAATTCGGCGTGCGAACCGGATTCAATAATCTGTCCCTGATCCATAACGCAAATACGGTCCATGGCATCCAAACCGCTTAAGCGATGCGTCACCATAATCAGCGTTTTACCGCGGGTGACGTGCTGCAATAGCGTCAGAATCTGCTGCTCGGTGCTGGCATCCAGACCTTCAGTGGGTTCATCCAGCAGCCACAAATCGCCATCGTGCAGCAGGGCGCGCGCTATTGCCAGACGACGCAGTTCACCGCCGGATAATGCTCGACCGCCATCGCCCATCCATGCGTTCAATCCTTCGTTGTGTTTGGCCAGATGAACCAGACCGACCTTGTATAATGCATCAACCAGTTGCTCATCGCTGGCATCAGGTTTTGCCAGCAACAAATTGTCGCGTAGCGTTTGGCTAAACAGATGTACGCGCTGTGTTACCACGCTAATGCGGCTGCGCAGCGAAGCTTCATCCCATAAAGCGATATCGATGTCGATGAGACTTATCGAACCTTGTTGCGCTTCCCAACCTCGGGTAATCAGCGCCAGCAGGCTGGATTTGCCGCAGCCGGTTGGACCGAGCAGCGCCAGATGTTCGCCTGCATTTAGCGATAGAGAGAAATGCTGCAACACCGGTTCAGGACGCTGCGGATAGCTGAAACTGATGTTTTCCATTTTCAGGTTAATACCTGAAGCACTACTGATTTTAGCGTGAGGAAAATGTATCGCAGCGGGCTGTTCAATGATTTCCTGTACCCGCTTAGCGGCGCTGGCCACCTGCGACAGTGGCAGAAACGCACCGGCAACCGGGGTCAGCGCTTCAAATGCCGCCAGTCCGCAAAACACAAACAGCGCGATAAATGCGCCTGGTGTACTGTTTCCCCCCACGCCATTGGCGGAAATCCATAACAACAGCGTCACCGTCGTGCCGCTGATGACCAGTAGCAGGCTTTGCGCCAGCGCCTGCAGGCGATGTTGCCTGCGTTGCGCCTGTTGCCAGTTAAGTTCTTCTTTATCAAGCTGGGCTCGCCACAGATGTGCAGCGCCATAAATTTTCAGCTCAGACAGGCCGGTAATCCAGTGCGTCAACTGCATGCGCCAGCTGGCCTGATGCTGGGCAATCTGGTGTCCGGCTGAAGTGCCAATCCGCCAGAACAGCGGCGGCATGAGCAACAGCGTCAGTAGCATAATGCCGCCGAGCAGCAAAGCTAAGGGTACATCCAGTAGCGCCAAACCGCAGGTGACCACCACAATCACTACGGCTGCGCCAATTAACGGCGAGAGCACACGCAGGTAGAGATGATCGAGTGTATCGACGTCGCTGACAAAGCGGTTGAGTAATTCACCCTGACGAAAACGAGCCAGCTGTTCTGGCGCGAGGGTGATAAGTTTGCCAAAGGTAAACACGCGCAAATGTTGCAGCACACGGAAGGTGGCATCGTGACTCACCAGGCGCTCAAAATAACGCGCAGCCGTGCGGGTTATCGCTGCGCCGCGCACGCCGGCAGCGGGCAGCATGTAGTTGAACGTGTAAAGTCCTGTTACGCCCGCCAGTGAAGAGGCGGCGAGGAACCAGCCGGATAAGGTCAGCAGTCCAATACTGGCAAGCAAGGTGACGATGGCAAGAACAACGCCAAGCCCTAAACGCCATGGATGACGGCTAAAAAGACGCAGGAAAGGCAATAAATTGTTCATTATGCGATCTCCTTTTGACGATGCTGCGCCATTTCGCGCAGTGGTCCATCTTGTTCAATCAGCTCCTGCCAATGACCTTGTTGCACCAGTTGCCCCGCCTGCATCACCCACACTTCATCCCAACTCGCGAGCTCGTTAAGTTGGTGCGTGATCATCAGCGTGGTTTGCTGAGTGGCTGCTTGTTGCAAGGCATTGATGACATGCTGCTCGCTCTGACTATCCAGTCCGGAACCGGGCTCATCAAGCAGCAGCAGTTGTGCGGGTTTAAGCAAGGCACGCGCTACGGCGATACGCTGCGCCTGCCCAACGGAAAGGCCCACGCCACCATCGCCTAAAACGGTTTCTAATCCTTGTGGCAGACGATCTAAAAACTCATCAACGCCCGCGCGTTGTAGAACCGACATGAGCGTAGCGTCATCAATGCGGCTATTGAGCAGCAGATTTTCACGCAGCGTTTGCGCGGGTAAATGGGGATTTTGGCCAACCCAGGCGATATGTTTTTGCCAGCTATCACGGCTAATATCGCGGAGCTCCTGTCCATTGACCTGCAGCGAACCATGATAAGGCAGGAAACCCAGTAAGACGTTCATTAGCGCGGTTTTCCCTGCGCCGCTTTGTCCTACCAACGCCACGCGTTTACCGGCGCTGAGAGTAAAATTCAGCGATTGAGACAGCGCTTCACCGCTGGCGGTCATTACCACCAGATCCTGCGCATGAAGGTGTAGCGGTGCCGTGAGGGAAAGCTCGCGAGAAGCGTGTTCTAAGGTTGGGTCGGGACTTTCACGGAGAAACTGGTCCAGCGCATCAGCTCCGCCAATCGCTTGCGCTTTGGCGTGATAAAAGGTGCCTAAGTCACGTAACGGCTGGAAAAATTCAGGCGCCAGAATTAAGGCCAGGAAACCGGCAAACAGGGTTACGCCGGTGCTGTAATGACCAAAATTCAGTTCGCCAAGGTAAGAGAAACCGAAGTAGACCGCGACGACAGCAATCGCCAGTGAGGCAAAAAACTCCAGCACGGCGGAAGAGAGAAATGCCAGGCGCAACACTTCCATGGTGCGCTGACGGAAATCGGTGGTGCTGGCGGCAATTGCCTCTTGCTCTGCCGCGCCGCGATAGAACAGGCGCAACGTTTCACGTCCACGCAGACGATCGTAAAAATCACCGCTCAGCCTTGCGAGAGCAACAAAGTTGCGGCGGTTGGCATCCGCCGCGCCCATACCAACCATCGCCATAAACAGAGGAATCAGTGGCGCGGTCACCAGCAGAATCAATCCTGCCGCCCAGTTAATCGGGAAAATGGCGATCAAAATAGCTAACGGAATGAAGACAGCTAGCGACATTTGTGGCAAATAGCGCGCGTAGTATTCCTGCATCTCTTCGATCTGTTCGAGCAGCAGCGTAGCCCAGCTGCCTGCGGGTTTACCCTGAATCCAGGCGGGACCGAGCACATTGAGGCGATCCAGAACCTGCTGACGCAGCGTACGGCGAATGGCGACGCCAGCGCGATGTCCTGCCATTTCGCGGGCGTAATGCAATCCAGCACGTAAGACAAAGCACAGCAGCATCAACAGAAAATCGGTGAGCAGTGAGGCGCGAGGTTGTTGCGCGACCAGCAGATTTTGCAGCAGTGAAGCCAGTAACCAGGCTTGGGCGATAATGACCAGTGCGCCAGCAAAACCCAACAGCGAGGCCACACGCAAGTTGCGTGCACCGTGATGACGTTGCTGACGGAGCCAGCGGAGAAGCTCTTGTTGCCGTGATTTGTTCATGCGATGCCGTTTGGTAACTCAAAAGAGATGTGAATCCCGGATGAAAACCCAGCAATGTCGGGCGCGTGAACTGTAGCACGCAGGTAACAAAAAAGGCGACCAAAACTGGCCGCCTTTAGGCGATTATGATCAGGTTATTAACAACTTACTTATCGTTTTTAACCAGTCCATCAAGGAAGCGTTCCGCATCCAGCGCAGCCATACAGCCGGTACCGGCAGAGGTAATGGCCTGGCGATAAATATGATCCATCACATCGCCGGCAGCGAACACGCCTGGGATGCTGGTTTGAGTGGCGTTACCATGCAAACCAGACTGCACTTTGATGTAGCCATTTTCTAAATCCAGCTGACCGTCAAAGATTGCGGTATTTGGACTGTGGCCGATAGCGACAAACAGACCCGCGACATCGAGTGATTCCGCCGCTTCACCTTTGGTAGAAAGCAGTTTCAAGCCTGTCACGCCCATTTGATCGCCGACCACTTCGTCCAGCGTGCGGTCGGTGTGCAGCACGATGTTGCCATTGCGCACTTTTTCCATCAGACGGTCGATGAGGATTTTCTCCGCGCGGAAGCTGTCGCGACGGTGAATCAGATGCACTTCAGCGGCAATGTTAGCCAGGTAAAGTGCTTCCTCAACGGCAGTGTTACCTCCACCAATCACGGCAACTTTCTGGTTGCGGTAGAAGAAACCATCACAGGTCGCGCAAGCAGATACGCCTTTGCCTTTGAACGCTTCTTCTGATGGCAGACCGAGATAACGCGCTGAGGCGCCAGTTGCGATGATCAAGGCATCTGCAGTGTATTCACCGCTGTCGCCGACCAGACGGAACGGACGGTTCTGCAAATCGACAGTATGAATGTGGTCAAAAATGATCTCGGTGTTGAATTTCTCAGCATGCTCTTGCATGCGTTCCATCAACGCGGGACCGGTCAGATCGTTTGCATCGCCTGGCCAGTTCTCCACTTCGGTGGTGGTGGTAAGCTGACCCCCTTTTTCCAGACCGGTGATTAATACCGGATTCAGGTTAGCGCGCGCTGCATATACCGCAGCAGTGTAACCGGCAGGGCCGGAGCCCAGAATGAGCAGCTTACTGTGTTTGGCCGTACTCATGCGTTCCTCAATTTTTCTGACAACATAGTTTTTGATTGTAGGGAAATTAACGTCGCAAAAAAAGGCTTCAGCAATTTTGTTAACAATCTCTGCGAGCGGCGTAGACGATGAGTGTAAATTTTGCACGCGCGTTGCGCCAAAAGGGGGCAATGCTCGGCAATTAGTGGTGCAGCAGCATAAAAATTCTCATTTAAAAACAGCAACCCAGAACTCTATCTGGCATCTTGTACTGAATTTGGATGTTTTACTTTGACAATCGCCTGCGCTTTTGCGAAAACATTGGGAGAAGCAGAGAATATTTAGCGATTCAAAACAGAATTTCATTTCTGTTTTGGCCTTTTTAGCCGAATAAACTCAGTCTGACATTGGTAGTGACGCATGATGTGGACAGACAGCATGCGTCATACGGATGGACGCGTTACTGCACAGGCTTATGGTCTTCACTTCAGTAAGGCCCTGAACAATGAGCGTTTTCAGGGTGTGGCAGGTAAAGGGAAGGAATTAAGAGAGACAATAATAATGGTAGACAATAAGAAACGCCCCGGAAAAGATTTAGATCGTATCGACAGAAATATTCTGAATGAACTGCAGAAAGACGGTCGAATTTCCAATGTCGAGCTTTCCAAACGTGTTGGATTATCGCCAACGCCTTGTCTTGAGCGCGTGCGCCGCCTCGAGCGTCAAGGCTTCATTCTGGGCTACACCGCACAGCTCAATCCCCATTACCTGGATGCTTCACTGCTGGTTTTCGTTGAGATTACTCTGAATCGTGGTGCACCAGATGTGTTTGAGCAATTTAACGCCGCTGTGCAAAAACTTGAGGAAACTCAAGAATGTCACCTCGTTTCCGGTGACTTTGACTACCTGCTGAAAACCCGCGTACCGGATATGTCCGCCTATCGTAAACTGCTGGGTGAAACCTTGCTGCGTCTACCGGGCGTAAACGACACCCGTACTTACGTGGTGATGGAAGAGGTCAAACAGAGCAATCGTCTGGTGATCAAAACCCGGTAGTGCAGGGCAGGTGCAAAGCTTGCAGGATTTCGGTACACTCCTGTGAATTCATACAGGACCAGCGTCGGGCATGCCCGACGTTGTTGCCTTCTTAATTTACAGGCACCTGGAGAGTTCTCTTGAGCCAGGAATATACAGAAGATAAAGATGTTTCGTTACAACCGTTGAGCAGTGGACGTCGTCTGCTGGAAGCGTTGCTCATTCTTGTGGCCTTGTTCGCCATCTATTTGATGGTGTCGCTGGTTAGTTTTAACCCTTCGGATCCAAGCTGGTCACAAACCGCATGGCACGAACCTATCCATAATTTGGGTGGTAGCGTCGGCGCATGGCTAGCCGATACGCTATTGTTCATTTTTGGCGTGATGGCTTACGCCATTCCTCCCGTCATTATTGGTCTGTGTTGGATCACTTTCCGCCAACGCGATCGCCAGGATTACATTGACTACTTTGCTGTTGGTCTTCGCCTGATTGGCGTGCTGGCTCTTGTCGTGACGACTTGTGGTCTTGCGGCGCTGAACGTTGATGACATCTGGTATTTTGCTTCCGGCGGCGTCATTGGCAGCCTGGTCAGCAATGCGATGGCACCTTGGTTCAGTTCGGCTGGCGGCACCTTAACGCTGCTGTGCGTCTGGGCTGCCGGGATCACCCTTTACACCGGTTGGTCATGGCTGACGATTGCCGAGAAGATCGGTGGCGTGGTGATGGGTGTTCTGACCTTTGCCAGCAACCGTTCACGCCATGATGAACCCTGGCAGGAAGAAGAATACGACGACGAAGAGCAGGCTGATGAGGCGTCGCCTTCAATGCCGGCTTTACAGCCTGCAAATGAAGAAGACGATGTCTTGTTAGCCAAACCGCGCAAGATCAGCGAACCCGTTGCTGCAGAGTTGGGCGACGATCCGCTGCTGGCGAAGGCCAGCGCGGCAACTGCTGCTGCGATTGCGGTTACCACGCAAGCCGCACAGCAAAGCCCAGCCGTCGCGCAGCCTGGGACAAGTGCACCTGCAGAACCCGTCGCGATGCCGCGCGTTGCAGAACCTGCTGCCCAGCCAACGTCGGTTCCACAGCCTGTCGCTGCGGCGCCCGAACCGATCGCGCAGCCTTCTACGCCGCTCTATCGTTTCGAGATGCCAAATGAACCGGCACCTTCGCCGTTTTCGCCGGCTGATGACGATGAAGGCCCAAGTATGGGCAACTGGCAGGATGCCGCTTCATCTTCAGCGCCTTTAAACAGTGTCGCCGCCGCTTCACTGGCTGCGGGAGCAGTAAAAGCAGCATCTTCAACAGCTGCTTATTCGCCTGCTTTCGATATCGTGCCTGAGCGTGATTACAACCCGCAGGTGAAGCAGGGCATTGGCCCAGAATTGCCGCGTCCGAATAAGGTTAAGTTGCCAACTCGACGCGAGTTAGCGTCGTACGGTATCAAGTTGCCTTCGCAGCGTATGGCGGAAGAGCAGGCTAAAGATGCTGAGCAGCAACAGCCGGAAGTCACCGCGTCTTACAGCGTTCCTCCTCAGGAGGATGATGTTGAGCTGCAAGAGGCGCAGTTGCGTGAAGCCTTCGCATCGCAGCAGCAGAATCGTTACGGTGAAAGCTGGCAGGGCGCGTCTGAGCCTGAAGATGAGGATGCATTGCAGCAGGCTCAACTGGCACGTCAGTTCGCCGATCAGCAGCAGCAACGCTATAACGAATCTGATGTGAAAGAAGCGCCGGTCTTTAATCTGGATACCTCGTCTGCGTTTGATTTTTCGCCAATGAAAGATCTGGTCGACGACAGCCCAAGCGAGCCGCTATTTACGATCTCTGCAACGCCAGAGCCGGAAGAACCCGCGCAGTGGCAGCAACCCGCTGCGCCGGAGCCTGCGTCATTACCTTCATTAAGTGCTGAATCTAGCCCGTGGTCGTCACCGGAACAGGAAGCCTATTCTGCGCCGCCTGCACCAGTGAAACCTGCAGCGCCAGCACAGGATAGCTTGTTCCATCCGTTCCTGGTTCGCCATGAACAGCCACTGGAAAAACCTTCTACGCCGCTGCCAACGCTGGATCTGCTCACGTCACCACCGGCAGAAGAAGAGCCGGTGGATATGTTTGCGCTGGAGCAAACGGCGCGACTGGTTGAGGCTCGACTGGCTGATTATCGTGTGAAGGCGGAAGTGGTAGGTATTTCGCCTGGGCCGGTCATCACCCGTTTTGAGCTCGACTTAGCGCCAGGCGTTAAAGCTTCACGTATCTCTAACTTATCGCGTGACCTGGCGCGTTCACTGTCAGCGGTTGCCGTGCGCGTGGTGGAAGTCATTCCAGGTAAGCCTTATGTCGGGCTTGAACTGCCAAATAAACATCGTCAAACCGTTTATCTGCGCGAAGTGCTGGATTGTCCTAAATTCCGTGAAAATCCGTCACCGCTTGCAGTGGTATTAGGGAAAGACATTGCTGGCCAGCCGGTTGTGGCTGATTTGGCGAAAATGCCTCACTTACTGGTTGCCGGTACCACTGGTTCCGGTAAATCGGTGGGCGTTAACACCATGATCATTAGCATGTTGTATAAAGCCACGCCGGAAGAAGTGCGCTTTATCATGATCGACCCGAAAATGCTTGAGCTGTCAGTCTACGAAGGCATTCCGCATCTGCTGACCGAAGTGGTTACTGATATGAAAGATGCGGCCAATGCGCTGCGCTGGAGTGTCGGTGAAATGGAGCGTCGCTATAAGCTGATGTCTGCGCTGGGCGTGCGTAATCTTGCCGGATATAACGAGAAGATTGAGCAGGCTGCGGCGATGGGCCGACCAATTCCCGATCCGTTCTGGAAGCCGGGCGATAGCATGGATACCACGCCGCCGGTGCTTGAAAAACTGCCTTATATCGTGGTACTGGTCGACGAATTTGCCGATCTGATGATGGCGGTCGGTAAGAAGGTTGAAGAGTTGATTGCTCGTCTGGCACAGAAAGCACGTGCGGCGGGTATTCACCTGGTGCTGGCGACACAGCGTCCGTCGGTCGATGTGATTACCGGTCTGATCAAAGCCAACATCCCGACGCGTATCGCCTTTACCGTTTCCAGTAAGATTGACTCACGCACCATCCTTGATCAAGGCGGTGCGGAATCGCTGCTGGGCATGGGTGACATGCTGTACATGCCGCCAAACTCCTCAATGCCAGTGCGCGTGCACGGTGCATTCGTGCGCGACCAGGAAGTCCATGCGGTCGTTCAGGACTGGAAAGCACGCGGTCGCCCGCAATACATCGAAAGCATCACCGCTGGTGAAGAGAGTGATAGCGCGGCTGGCGGTATGATGGGTGATGAAGAGCTGGATCCGCTGTTCGATCAGGCGGTCTCTTTCGTGGTGGAAAAACGCCGGGCGTCCATTTCTGGGGTTCAGCGCCAGTTCCGTATTGGTTATAACCGTGCTGCACGCATCATCGAGCAGATGGAAGCGCAGGGCATCGTTTCTGAACCGGGACACAATGGCAACCGTGAAGTGCTTTCACCGCCGCCACACGAAATGTAAATTATCGCGTGCGATTGTCTGCTTATGGGCCAGTTAACACTGGCCCATTGTTTATCTGTTGGTCGATCCCCATATCTTCGGGAGCTTTCGGCTTTTTCTCCTGTCGAAGAGACAGGACGACAACTACGTTTAATGCAGTAAGTGTCGGGAAACAATGAATAAGGAATCGAATCAGATGAAATTACGCGTTATTGCCTGTGGCCTGTTGGCCAGTTTTGTTTCCGCATCAGTATTGGCGGATGCGTCCAGCGATCTGCAACAGCGTCTCAATAAGGTGAACAGCTTCCATGCCAGCTTCAGTCAGAAAGTGACCGATGGCAGCGGCGCCAACGTGCAGGATGGTGAAGGTGAGCTGTGGGTTAAGCGCCCAAGTTTGTTTAACTGGCACATGACCGCGCCGGACGAAAGTGTAATTATCTCTGATGGCAAAAATCTATGGTTCTACAATCCCTTCGTTGAACAAGCGAGTGTTAGCCTGCTGCAAAATGCGGCCAGCAATACGCCGTTTATGCTGATTGCGCGTAACCAACCAAGTGACTGGAAACAGTACAATATTAAGCAGCAGGGCGATAATTTCGAGCTAACGCCGAAAAGCAGTGATGGCAACCTCAAGCAGTTCACCATCAATGTGACATCGTCTGGCACCATCAATAAGTTCAGCGCGATTGAGCAAGATGGTCAGCACAGCGATTATCAGCTGAAGAGCCAAAACAACGGTGCCATTAGCCCAGACAAATTCACCTTTACGCCGCCAAAAGGGGTAACGGTGGACGATCAACGTCAGTGAGGTCTCGGTGAGTAACCTGTCTCTGGATTTTGCACCTTCGAATGAGTTTCAGCCGCTGGCCGCGCGTATGCGGCCAGCTACGCTGCAACATTACATTGGGCAGCAGCATTTGCTGGCGCCTGGTAAACCGCTGCCGCGCGCTATTGAGGCTGGGCATCTGCATTCGATGATTTTGTGGGGACCGCCGGGGACAGGGAAAACAACATTAGCCGAGATCATCGCCCATTACGGTAAAGCTGATGTTGAGCGGATTTCTGCGGTGACTTCTGGCGTCAAAGAGATTCGTGAAGCGATAGAGCGCGCCCGGCAAAATCGTCAGGTGGGCCGACGCACCATTCTGTTTGTCGACGAAGTTCATCGCTTTAACAAAAGTCAGCAGGATGCATTCCTGCCACATATTGAAGATGGCACCATCACGTTTATCGGTGCCACCACCGAAAATCCCTCGTTTGAGCTCAACTCGGCGCTGCTATCGCGTGCTCGTGTCTATTTACTCAAATCTCTCACCACTGCTGATATCGAACAGGTTTTGCTGCAGGCGATGCAGGATGACGATCGCGGTTATGGCAAAAGCGATATTGTGCTGCCGGATAAAACGCGCCACATGATTGCAGAGCTGGTGAATGGGGATGCGCGTCGGGCACTGAATACGCTGGAAATGATGGCGGATATGGCTGAGAGCAACGCCAAAGGCCAGCGTGAATTAACGCCACAATTGCTTAACGAAGTTTCCGGTGAAAGAGCGGCGCGTTTCGATAACAAAGGCGATCGTTTCTACGATCTGATCTCCGCTCTGCATAAATCGGTACGTGGTTCAGCACCCGATGCGGCACTTTACTGGTATGCAAGAATCATCACCGCCGGCGGCGATCCGCTGTATGTCGCGCGCCGTTTGCTGGCTATCGCTTCGGAAGATGTCGGGAACGCCGATCCGCGCGGCATGCAGGTTGCGTTAGCGGCCTGGGATTGCTTCACTCGCGTCGGTCCAGCTGAAGGCGAAAGGGCAATTGCGCAGGCGATTGTCTACCTTGCCAGCGCACCCAAAAGTAATGCCGTTTACACCGCGTTCAAAGCCGCGATGCGCGATGCGCGCGAGTTTCCTGACTACGATGTGCCGGAACATTTACGCAATGCGCCGACCAAATTGATGAAGGAGATGGGGCTGGGTAAAGAGTATCGCTATGCGCACGACGAGACTAACGCCTATGCCGCTGGCGAAGTCTATTTCCCGCCAGAAATGGCGCAGACACGCTACTATCAACCGACGAATCGCGGGCTTGAAGGGAAAATTGGCGAAAAACTCGCCTGGCTGGCTGAGCAGGATCAAAATAGCCCGATAAAACGCTACCGCTGATAAACACCTTACGGTAAGGTGAGCAAGGATTTCATTGCATTCCATAGGGATGCAAGTCCCGCCATTCGTTCAATCAACCTTTTATTACACAGGATTAGCATGCTCGATCCCAACCTGCTGCGTAACGAGCCAGACGCAGTCGCAGAAAAACTGGCACGCCGAGGATTTAAACTGGATGTGGAAACCTTACGTTCGCTCGAAGAGCGTCGTAAAGTCTTGCAGGTAGAAACTGAAAATCTGCAAGCTGAGCGTAATTCCCGATCCAAATCCATCGGTCAGGCCAAAGCACGTGGGGAAGACATCGAGCCGCTGCGTCAGGAAGTGAACGCACTGGGCGAACGCCTGGATGCGGATAAAGCAGAACTGGATGCCCTGCAAAACGAAATTCGTGACTTTGCCCTCGCATTGCCAAATCTCCCGGTTGACGAAGTCCCGTTGGGTAAAGATGACAGCGAGAACCAGGAAGTCAGCCGCTGGGGCCAGCCGCGCCAGTTCGATTTCCCGGTAAAAGACCATGTTGAGTTGGGTGAAGCCGCAAAAGGTCTGGATTTTGCCGCAGCGGTGAAACTGACGGGTTCACGTTTCATTGTCATGCAGGGCCAGATTGCGCGTCTGCACCGTGCGCTTAGCCAGTTTATGCTTGACCTGCACACGCAGCAGCACGGTTATCTTGAAACCTATGTTCCGTATCTGGTTAATCAGGAAACACTGTATGGAACCGGTCAACTGCCAAAGTTTGGTGAAGATCTGTTCCATACCAAGCCGCTGGGCGAAGAAGCAGGTAGCAGCAACTATGCGTTGATCCCAACCGCTGAAGTGCCGCTGACCAATCTGGTGCGCGATGAAATCGTTGAAGAAGAATCTTTGCCGCTCAAACTCACCGCACACACACCATGCTTCCGTTCTGAAGCCGGTTCTTACGGACGGGATACGCGCGGTTTAATCCGTATGCACCAGTTCGACAAAGTGGAAATGGTGCAGATTGTAGCGCCTGAAACTTCTATGGACGCACTCGAAGAGTTGGTCGGCCATGCAGAGAAAGTGCTGCAGCTGCTCAATCTGCCATACCGTAAAGTGCTGCTTTGCACCGGCGATATGGGCTTCGGCTCTGCCAAAACTTACGACCTGGAAGTTTGGCTGCCAGCTCAGGACACTTATCGTGAGATCTCCTCTTGCTCCAACATGGGGGATTTCCAGGCTCGTCGTATGCAGGCACGCTGCCGCAGCAAAACCGACAAGAAACCACGTTTGGTGCATACGCTGAATGGTTCTGGTCTGGCGGTTGGTCGTACTTTGGTCGCTGTGCTGGAAAACTACCAGCATGCAGATGGCCGCATTGAAGTGCCAGAAGTGTTACGTCCTTATATGGGCGGACTGGAATTCGTTGGCTAATTAACGCGCAATGATATAAGCCCGGCAATGCCGGGTTTTTTGTTTCTTAAGCTTAAAGATAATTATTTTTTAGTCGGAATTAATCAGAAATAAACGTTATCGACAATAAATGGCCATTAACCATTAAAAATCATAAATTCAAATAGATAGATGTCTGCCTGTTATCTTTCATCTTGCCGCTAACCCGCTGAAGATAAATAAAATAAATTGTGCTGCAGCAAATCGTGCGGCGACGATTTTTTGCACATTGACTTTAAAATAGCAAATGGCAAACTGCGCGCAATTATCGTCATCTCTTTTGGTTTTATTCCCTATGTCAACCTGGTCGCGCCCCGTCGTTTTGCTGCTTTGCGGCTTAATGCTCATGACGGTGTCTATTGCTGTGCTTAATACGCTGGTACCGTTATGGCTTACCCATGATCAATTGCCAACCTGGCAAGTGGGTATGGCCAGCTCATCGTATTACACCGGTAATTTGCTGGGCACTTTGCTCGCGGGCTGGTTGATCACTCGTTACGGTTTTAATCGCTGTTTCTACCTGGCCAGTGTGCTTTTCGCCGTTGCGACCATGGGCATGGTGATGCTGGACGGTTTTTATAGCTGGACCATGCTGCGCTTCACCGCAGGTGTGGGTTGTGCACTGATTTGGGTGGTGGTTGAGAGCGCCTTATTATGCAGCGGTACCGTACGTAATCGTGGTCAGCTGCTCGCGGCATATATGATCATCTACTACCTCGGCACGGTTGCCGGCCAGTTGTTGGTGAGTCGTGTGTCGACAGAACTGCTCCACGTGATTCCGTGGGTGACTGCGCTGATTATCTGTGCGGTGTTGCCGGTCGTATTTGTGCATGTCAACGCCAGCGCTGCGACGGAGGAGGCTTCAACGAGTCACCTTTGGGTGATGTTGCGTCGTCGTAGCTCTCGTCTCGGCATCAATGGCTGCATCATTTCCGGTATCGTTCTCGGCTCGCTTTATGGCTTGATGCCTTTATATCTGTCGCATCAGGGCATGAGTGATGCAACCGTCGGTTACTGGATGGCGTTACTGGTCAGCTCGGGCATTGTCGGCCAGTGGCCAGTAGGACGTTTAGCCGATCGCTTTGGTCGCCTGTTGGTGCTACGTGTGCAAGTATTCGTGGTTATTCTCGGTGCGATTGCCATGTTGGGTGATGCTGCGATGGCACCAGCACTGTTTGTGCTGGGGCTGGCGGGTTTTACTCTCTACCCAGTGGCGATGTCCTGGGCGTGCGAAACCGTGGCGCATCATGAGTTAGTGGCGATGAATCAGGCATTACTGTTCAGCTATACCGTGGGGAGTTTGGTGGGGCCGGGAATGACGTCAATGCTGATGCAGAACTACTCTGACCGCCTGCTGTTTGTGATGATTGCTGCAGTTGCACTGGTTTATCTGGTGATGTTACTGCGCAAAGCCGATCATCAGGCAACGCCGGTTGCACATGCTTAACGCATTAATATGAAATAGTAAAAAGGGGAGCCAGCGGCTCCCCTTTTGTTTGCGGTTAATACATCACTTCATGACCGTAGCTGGCGAGGATATTCTTCACTCGCTCCATGGTTTCTTTGCTCGGCGGCTTGACACCATCCAGCTTGTACTCTTCACCCATGGCAATCCATTTGTGTTTGCCTAACTCGTGATAAGGCAGCAGTTCAATCTTCTCAATGTTATCCATATCCTTAGTGAACTCACCTAAGCGATGTACGGAATCATCATCATCAGAGTAACCTGGCACAACAACGTAACGAATCCAGGTACGTTTGCCTCTCTTCTGCAGATAGCGCGCAAAATCCAGCGTGCGGTGATTGGAAACGCCAACCAGAACTTCATGCACCTCATCATTAATTTGTTTCAGATCGAGCATGACCAAGTCAGTGGCATCTAGCAATTCATCGATCACCGGGTCGTAGCGACGAACAAAGCCGTTGGTGTCGAGACAGGTGTGAATGCCTTCGGCCTGGCAGGCGCGGAACCAGTCACGCACAAACTCGGCTTGTAAGATCGCTTCGCCACCCGACGCCGTAACGCCGCCACCAGATGCATTCATGAAGTGACGATATGAGAGCGCATCCTTCATCAACTCTTCGACGGTAACTTCTTTACCGCCATGCGTGTCCCATGTATCGCGGTTATGGCAATACAGGCAGCGCATTAGACAGCCCTGAAAAAAGGTGATGAAACGGATGCCTGGGCCGTCAACGGTGCCGCAGGATTCAAAGGAGTGGATACGACCGATGGTTGACATTGCGATGGATTCTCCAGGTGAGCCTGAACATCAGGCAGCACAATCTATGTCGTGCTCTAACAGTGAAAGTCGATTTTGCCAGGTAGCCAGAACCAGCAAGCTGGCAAAACGGACTTGTGGAGAAAAGGCTCCCGCAGGAGCCTTTTAATCTCAGCAAAGTGCTCTTACAACGACTGAGTGAAGGTACGGGTAATTACATCTTTCTGCTGCTCTTTGGTGAGCGAGTTGAAGCGAACAGCATAACCGGATACGCGAATGGTCAACTGTGGATACTTCTCAGGATGTTCCATCGCATCCAGCAGCATCTCACGGTTCATCACGTTAACGTTCAGATGCTGACCGCCCTCAATGTTAGCTTCATGGTGGAAATATCCATCCATCAAGCCAGCAAGGTTAGTTTTACGCACGTTATCATCTTTACCCAGCGCATTTGGCACGATGGAGAAGGTATAAGAGATACCGTCTTTAGCGTAAGCGAAGGGCAGTTTCGCGACAGAGGTCAGTGAAGCCACCGCACCTTTCTGGTCACGGCCGTGCATTGGGTTAGCACCCGGCCCGAATGGCGCACCCGCACGACGTCCGTCAGGCGTATTACCGGTTTTCTTACCATAAACCACGTTAGAGGTAATGGTCAGCACTGACTGTGTCGGCACCGCATTGCGGTAGGTTTGCAGTTTCTGAATTTTCTTCATGAAACGTTCAACCAGATCGCACGCCATGTCATCAACGCGAGAGTCATTGTTACCAAACTGCGGATATTCCCCTTCAATTTCGAAGTCCACCGCTAAACCATCTTCATCACGGATGGTTTTCACTTTGGCGTATTTGATAGCAGAAAGTGAGTCAGCCGCAACAGACAGACCCGCGATACCACATGCCATGGTGCGATAAACGTCACGGTCGTGCAGCGCCATCAGTGAAGCTTCGTAGCTGTACTTATCGTGCATGTAGTGAATGATGTTCAGGGAGGTGACGTACTGCTTCGCCAGCCAATCCATGAAGTGATCCAGACGCTCCATCACGATGTCAAAATTAAGAATCTCGTCAGTGATTGGCGCTTCTTTCGGGCCTACCTGCATTTTCAGTTTTTCATCAACGCCACCGTTGATTGCATACAGCAGGGTTTTTGCCAGGTTGGCACGCGCACCGAAGAACTGCATCTGCTTACCGACAATCATTGGGCTAACGCAGCAGGCGATAGCATAGTCATCGTTGTCGAAGTCAGGGCGCATCAGGTCGTCATTCTCATATTGCAATGAGGACGTATCGATAGAAACTTTTGCGGCGTATTTCTTGAAGTTAACCGGCAGTTTTTCTGACCACAGGATGGTCATATTTGGCTCCGGAGATGGTCCCATGGTGTAAAGTGTATTCAGGAAACGGAAGGTGCTTTTGGTCACCAGAGTACGGCCATCGACGCCCATACCCGCTAATGATTCTGTTGCCCAGATTGGATCACCGGAGAACAGTTCATCGTATTCAGGCGTACGCAGGAAGCGCACCATACGCAATTTCATTACCAGATGGTCAATCAGTTCCTGTGCGTCTTCTTCAGTCAGTTTCCCGGCCTGAATATCGCGTTCGATATACACATCAAGGAAGGTGGATACGCGACCGAAGGACATCGCCGCACCATTCTGTGATTTCACCGCCGCGAGATAGCCATAGTAAGTCCACTGAACGGCTTCTTGTGCATTGGTCGCGGGCAGTGAGATATCTGAACCATACTTCGCAGCCATCTCTTTGATCTGACCTAGCGCACGGTGCTGTTCAGAGATCTCTTCACGCAGGCGAATGGTGGCTTCGAGGTCAACGCCATTCTCCATATCGCTTTGCAGAGAATTGAACTGTGCAACCTTGTCTTTCATCAGGTAATCGATGCCATACAGCGCGACGCGGCGATAGTCACCGATGATACGACCACGGCCATAGGCATCAGGCAAACCTGTCAGTACGCCTGATTTACGGCAGCGCATGATGTCTGGGGTGTAAACATCGAATACGCCCTGATTATGAGTTTTACGGTAATCAGTGAAGACTTTTTTCAGTGCGGGATCGAGTTCGCGGCCATAAACCTTGCAAGAGCCCTCAACCATTTTGATGCCGCCAAACGGAATGATGGCACGTTTCAGAGGCGCTTCAGTTTGCAGACCAACGATTTTCTCCAGCGGTTTGCTGATGTAGCCAGCGTCGTGAGAGGTGATGGTTGAAGCCAAATCGGTGTCAAAATCCACCGGCGCGTGAGTGCGGTTCTCGATTTTAATACCTTCAAGCACGCTATCCCACAGCTTAGTAGTGGCCGGCGTCGCGCCCGCGAGGAAGGATTCGTCGCCTTCATACGGTGTATAGTTTTTCTGGATAAAGTCACGGACGTTGACGCTGTTCTGCCATTCGCCGGCGCTAAATCCTTCCCAGGCTAACGCCATTTTTTCATTCAGTTCGGACATGATATACCTGCCTTATTTAGGGAGACTTTGACGTATGGCGCGCTGCTTCAGCACGCCCGTACCAATTCATTAATGCACCGGCTCATCGCCACGCAGATAGATTACCCAGTAGGTCAAACCGACTAATAATCCGCCGCCAATAATGTTGCCGATGGTTACGGGAATAAGGTTGTTAAGAATAAAATCGCTAACGCTGAGTGATGGAAACTGTGCTGCGCTTGCCCCCGCCATTTGCCAGAATTCCGGGCTGGCAAAGTCACGGATAACAATGGCCATCGGAATCAGGAACATGTTTGCGATGCTATGTTCAAAGCCGCAGGCAACAAACATCGCTACCGGTAAAATCATCGCAAACATTTTATCCATCAGGCTGCGGCCGGAGTAACTCATCCATACCGCCAGGCAAACCATTAAATTGGCGAGCGTGCCGAGACTGACGGCTTCGATAAAGGTGTGATGCATCTTGTGGTCAGCGGTTTGCAGAAGGTTTAAGCCCCAGGCACCATTCGCCACCATGTGTTCACCGGCTAACCAGATAAGTGCTACAAAGAACAGCGCGCCAAACAGATTACCAATGTAGACGGTCAACCAATGTCGACCGAGTTGCAGCCAGGTGATACGGCCGCTGGCTTTTGCCACCACGATCAGAACAGTTGAGGTGAACAGGTCCGCTCCGCACACAACCACTAACATTAAACCGAGTGAGAAACAGATACCGCCGATCAGTTTTGCTATGCCGTAGGGCATGGCTCCACTTCCGGTGGTCGCAGTGATATAGAAGACAAATGCGATAGAAATAAATACGCCAGCAGTAATGGCAAGGAAGAATGTGGTTAAAGGACGTTTAGTAGCTTTATATATGCCGGCCTCTTCTGCAACTTTCGCCATTGCCGCCGGTAATAATGAATTAAAAGGGTTGTCAGCTTTCACACTAACGCTCTCCAAAAATTGCCTGTAAAGATACTAACAAAGGAGTATAGGTCAGAAATTGATGTGGATCATATTTGACCGGAAGGTACCTGATAAGCGAAGCGAGTTGGCATGCATTTTTCAATTAAATAATTGAATTTATTGAAATAAATAATTTTTAATTTATGCAAAATAAGTTGAAGGCGACTGCAGCTGAGGGTCGATTTTGTTAAATATCATTAACGAATGAAGCATAATTGTTATTCAATAATACGCTTTAATCTCTTTGCATGTTCAATATAAAAAAATGGCACTGATTTTTTTCAGTGCCATTTAGCAATACGCTAATGTCTATAAATAAGAATTAAAGCGTTAAGGCTATTTTTGTGCCCAGTAACGACGTTTAGCTGTCTGCAATTTTTCATAGGCAGCGAGTAATGATTGATGCGTAGGGAATGCTTTCAGGTCCAGATCGACCGCTTGCAATCCATAGAAAGGCGCTTCACCACTGATAGCCGCTGAAGCAGCCTCAACTGCCGCCTGGCCATACATACGGATAAAGGCACGATGATATTGAAGCGGATCGCGTTCCTCTTCCATTGCCAGCAGCAGCAATGTTTGCAGGCAGCGGTAGTAGTTAGCGCGTTCTTCGCTGAAGATGGACTGGTTGAATTCCATCGTCCATTCAGTCCAGATCAGAGCCTGATCCAGGTCGCCACCTGCCAGCGCTAGCATCGCTTTCAGCTCGCCGATACGCAGTGTGTACCAGCCATTGTCTTTACCCGATGCCAGACCCAGCAGTTCGCGCACGCGAGTAAAGTCATCATGACCTTCCTCGTCCAGTTGCACGATCAGCTCGAGATAAGCTTCAGGTTCCCATTGGCTTTTCGGCAGCGCCAGCACCGTTTCGCGCAGTGGTGCACCCATGCTGTTATTCGCCAGCAGTAGGTCTTCCGCTGGATAAATATCAGACATACCAGGCACGATAATGCGGCAAGCGTAAACGCTCAGATGTTCATAGTCAGCGATATAGACTTCTTTATCTTCCGCACGGAAGATCGCCATCAGCGTATCAAACTCTTCGTGCGTGGAACCCGCAAAGCTCCAGTCGACGAAAGGATAGTCAGCATCGTCTTTGAACATATCCCATGAAATCAGACCGCTTGAATCGATGAAATGCGTTTCCAGGTTAGCGTGTTCCGCCACTTCTTCATCATCAAACGTTGGCGGAGTGAACACGTCGAGATCTTTCAGACCGCGGCCCTGCAGCAGTTCAGTAACGGTACGCTCAAGTGCGACGCCAAAGTCCGGATGTGCACCAAACGAAGCGAAACAGGTACCATTTGCTGGATTGAACAGCACAACGCAGATAACCGGGTATTTGCCGCCGAGTGAAGCATCGTAGGAGAAGATTGGGAAACCTTCAGCTTCCAGACGTTCAATCGCTTCAATTACGCCAGGATAACGCTGCATCACCTCTGCTGGAATTTCTGGCAGGCTGATGGATTCGGCGATGATGCGATTCTTGATATGGCGCTCAAAAACCTCAGACAGGCCCTGTACGCGCGCTTCATTCGCGGTGTTACCGGCTGACATACCATTCGATACGTACAGATTTCCGATGATGTTCATCGGGATATAAACCGTTTGCTGGTCAGATTGGCGGGTAAATGGCAGGCCACAAATACCGCGCTCATCATTGCCGGATTGCAGATCAATCAGCTCTGAAGCACCCAGGCTCTCTTCAGGATCATAAAATTTGCGGAGGCGCGCATCCAGAATGCCTTCTGGCAGGCTGTCGTCCTCGGTGAGCGGGAACCACTTTTCATTCGGATAGTGAACAAAATCACCATTAGCGATGGATTTACCTAACCAGAAATCGGCGAAGAAGTAGTTAGTAGAGAGGCGCTCAAAATATTCGCCCAGTGCTGAAGCCAGAGCGGCTTTTTTGCTAGCACCTTTGCCATTTGTAAAGCACAGCGGGCAGTCGCGATCGCGAATGTGCACTGACCAGACGTGTGGTACCGGATTCAGCCAGGAAGCTTCTTCAATATTGAAACCAAGGTCTTGCAGTTTCTGTTGAAAGCGTGCAATGGAATCTTCCAGTGCGGCGTCTTTTCCGGGGATAAACGTTTGCGTCATGGTGGCGCTCTCTTAAGTCAATGGGGTGGGCGTAAAGCGCGCAATAATACGGGTTTTATGCATGCTTCGCTATTCAGTCAGCCAAATTTATCTCAGTCTGGTTAAGGTTTTTATGCCATTCGGCTGCCCGCTTTTCTTTCTGGAACTACATCACAAAATTCCATGGCTTAATGCATTTATGACATAAGCTGCGGTGGAGCTGGCTCTGGAAATGTGATCGCTGCCGGATTAATGATTGCAGCCATCTGGAGGCAATGATAAAACCGGTGAGGTATTCATAACCGTTCGATATGACAGTGGTGAGGGGAAATGACTCAGGTTTATAATTTTAGCTCTGGCCCGGCTATGCTGCCGGTAGAAGTGCTCCGTCGCGCAGAACAAGAACTGACAAACTGGCACGGGTTAGGCACCTCGGTGATGGAGATCAGTCATCGCAGTAAAGAGTTTATTGCTGTTGCTGAAGCAGCAGAACAAGATTTTCGCGATCTGCTGAAGATCCCAGCCAATTACAAAGTTTTATTCTGCCACGGCGGTGCGCGTGCACAATTCGCGGCCATCCCCGGCAACTTATTGGGTGACGCAAAAACCGCAGATTACATTGACGGCGGTTACTGGGCTCACAGCGCAATTAAAGAAGCCGAAAAATTCTGCTCGCCAAATACCATTGATATAAAAACCACGCGTGATGGTAAACGTGCTTTATTACCAATGCGTGAATGGCAGCTGAATGATGATGCGGCTTACGTCCATTTCTGCCCGAACGAAACGATTGATGGCATTGCTATCGATGAAGAGCCGGATTTTGGCGATAAAATCGTGGTTGCCGATCTCTCTTCTACTATTCTGTCTCGTCCAATCGATGTGAGTCGTTATGGCGTGATCTACGCTGGCGCGCAAAAAAATATTGGCCCGGCGGGCTTAACCTTAGTGGTTGTGCGCGAAGACCTGCTGGGTAAAGCACAGCGTTATGTGCCTTCTATCCTTGATTACAAGGTGCTGGCCGAAAACGAATCGATGTTCAACACCCCGCCAACTTTCGCATGGTATCTCTCTGGCCTGGTATTCAAATGGCTGAAAGAGAAGGGCGGCGTGGCCGAGATGGACAAGCTGAATCAGGCAAAAGCCGACTTACTGTATGGCGTGATTGATAACAGCGCGTTTTATCGCAACGATGTCGCAAGCGAAAACCGTTCACGTATGAACGTGCCATTCCAGTTAGCCGATTCATCTCTGGACAAAGTGTTCCTGGAAGAGTCTCTCAAGGCTGGTCTGCATGCATTGAAAGGCCATCGCGTGGTTGGCGGTATGCGTGCATCGATCTACAATGCGATGCCGCTGGAAGGCGTTAAAACACTGACTGAATTCATGGTCGACTTCGAACGTCGCCACGGTTAATTGCTTTTTTCATGCCAGCTTGTCTGGTATCAGACCCCGTCACACGATGGGGTCTCGTATTTTCTGGAGATTTGGTTTCACATGCAGGACTCCCTGACTCTACAACCGATTGCTCGCGTTGACGGTACGGTAAATTTACCGGGTTCAAAAAGCGTCTCAAACCGCGCGCTCTTGCTGGCTGCGCTGGCAAAAGGCACCACTCGCCTGACTAACTTGCTCGATAGCGATGACGTTAAGCACATGCTGAACGCCCTGAAAGCGCTGGGTGTCAGCTATACGCTCTCTGACGATCGTACCGTATGCGAAGTCGTGGGTAACGCGGGACCTTTAAGCGCTGAAAAGCCGCTCGAGCTGTTTCTGGGTAACGCAGGCACCGCGATGCGTCCATTGGCCGCCGCGCTGTGTTTGGGCCAGCAGTCAATTGTCCTGACTGGCGAGCCGCGCATGAAAGAGCGTCCGATTGGCCACCTGGTTGATGCACTGCGTCAGGGCGGAGCAAAGATCGACTATCTTGAGCAGACCGATTATCCACCAGTGCGTCTTAATGGCGGTTTTATTGGGGGCGAAGTCAGCGTTGATGGCAGCGTATCAAGCCAGTTCCTTACGGCGTTACTGATGACCGCGCCGCTGGCGCAGCAAGACACGATCATCACCATTAAGGGTGATCTGGTTTCTAAGCCTTATATTGACATTACCTTGCACCTGATGAGCTGCTTTGGTGTGGACGTTGATAACCAGGATTACCAGCGTTTTGTGGTCAAAGGGCAGCAACAGTATCAGTCTCCGGGCGATTACCTGGTGGAAGGTGATGCGTCTTCTGCTTCTTATTTTCTCGCTGCGGCTGCGATTAAAGGTGGTACCGTGCGTGTAACCGGTATTGGCCGTAACAGCGTGCAGGGCGATATTCGTTTTGCTGATGTGCTGGAAAAAATGGGCGCAGTGATTGAGTGGGGCGATGATTACATCTCCTGCTCACGTGGAACGTTGACGGCAATCGATATGGATATGAACCATATTCCCGATGCAGCAATGACCATTGCAACCACAGCCCTGTTCGCAGAAGGCACCACGCTGATGCGCAACATCTATAACTGGCGCGTAAAAGAGACCGATCGTCTGGCGGCGATGGCGACTGAGTTGCGCAAAGTCGGTGCTGAAGTGGAAGAAGGGCACGACTTTATTCGTGTGACACCGCCGGCTCATTTGCAACATGCGGATATCGGTACCTATAACGATCACCGCATGGCGATGTGCTTCGCGCTGGTGGCTCTGTCTGATACGCCGGTAACTATTCTCGATCCAGGCTGTACCGCGAAAACCTTCCCAAGCTATTTCCAGCAATTGGCGAAAATCAGTCATACTTCCTGATCGTCTAACCCGGCGCACTATGCCGGGTTACTTTGCTCTCCTTTGGCCTTATCAGGCGGAAATTGTTCTGAATCTGTCTATATTTCTAGCGCTGTCTACGCTAAAGGGTAACTAACCTGATGCAGGCAGCGTATAATGCCGCGCAATCCAGGCGGCCTGGAAGGGCTGACAATAAGCACGCAGCAACAGGAGAGAACAATGACGGCAATCGCCCCGGTTATTACCATCGATGGGCCAAGTGGCGCGGGTAAAGGGACTTTATGTAAAGCGATGGCGGAGTCGTTGCAGTGGCACTTACTGGATTCTGGCGCTATTTATCGCGTTTTAGCATTGGCTGCACTTCACCATCAGGTGGATATTGAGTCAGAAGAAGCATTAGTTCCGATTGCCGCGCATCTTGATGTGCGTTTTCTGTCGGTTAACGGTGAAATGCAGGTGGTGCTTGAAGGTGAAGATGTCACCGGTGAAATCCGCACGCAAGAAGTGAGCAACACCGCATCGCGCGTAGCCGCTTTTCCGCGGGTGCGTGAAGCGCTGCTTCGTCGCCAACGCGCCTTCCGCGAGGAGCCCGGTTTAATCGCTGATGGACGCGATATGGGAACCGTGGTTTTCCCAGATGCGCCGGTGAAAATTTTCCTCGACGCCAGCTCGGAAGAGCGTGCGCATCGCCGTATGCTACAGTTGCAGGAGAAGGGCTTTAATGTTAACTTTGATCGCCTTTTATCCGAGATAAAGGAACGCGACGACCGCGATCGTAATCGTGCCATCGCACCTTTAGTGCCTGCCACAGATGCTCTGGTACTGGATTCAACCAGTATGTCGATTGAGCAAGTGATTGAAAAGGCGCTTGATTATGCCAAGCAGAAGCTGGGCATTTAATCTTTCGGCAACCGAATTGCTGTAACCCTGTACCAAGGACCCGGTGCAGGGCATGTGAAACAACCCCATCCGACAATGAAGTCAGGTGGACGTTAAATTGAAGAATCCTAAGATTATCAATATGACTGAATCTTTTGCTCAACTCTTTGAAGAGTCCCTGAAAGAAATCGAAACCCGTCCGGGTTCCATCGTTCGTGGCGTTGTTGTCTCTATCGACAAAGACGTAGTTCTGGTTGATGCGGGTCTGAAATCTGAATCTGCAATTCCTGCAGAGCAGTTCAAGAACGCAGCCGGCGAACTGGAAATCCAGGTAGGCGACGAAGTTGACGTTGCGCTGGACGCAGTAGAAGACGGCTTCGGTGAAACCCTGCTGTCCCGTGAGAAAGCTAAACGTCACGAAGCTTGGATCACGCTGGAAAAAGCTTACGAAGACGCTGAAACTGTTACCGGTGTTATCAACGGCAAAGTTAAAGGTGGCTTCACAGTTGAGCTGAACGGTATTCGTGCGTTCCTGCCAGGTTCACTGGTAGACGTTCGTCCGGTTCGCGATACTCTGCACCTGGAAGGCAAAGAGCTTGAATTCAAAGTAATCAAGCTTGATCAGAAACGTAACAACGTCGTGGTTTCACGTCGTGCAGTTATCGAATCTGAGAACAGTGCTGAGCGCGATCAGCTGCTGGAAAACCTGCAGGAAGGCATGGAAGTTAAAGGTATCGTTAAGAACCTCACTGACTACGGTGCATTCGTGGATCTGGGCGGCGTTGACGGCCTGCTGCACATTACCGATATGGCTTGGAAACGCGTTAAGCATCCGAGCGAAATCGTCAACGTGGGCGACGAAATCACTGTTAAAGTGCTGAAGTTCGACCGCGAGCGTACCCGTGTATCTCTGGGCCTGAAACAGCTGGGCGAAGATCCTTGGGTGGCTATCGCTAAGCGCTATCCAGAAGGCACACGCCTGACTGGTCGTGTAACCAACCTGACTGATTACGGCTGCTTCGTAGAAATCGAAGAAGGCGTTGAAGGTCTGGTACACGTTTCTGAAATGGACTGGACCAACAAAAACATCCATCCGTCTAAAGTTGTAAACGTAGGCGATGTGGTTGAAGTAATGGTTCTGGACATCGATGAAGAGCGTCGTCGTATCTCCCTGGGTCTGAAGCAGTGCAAATCTAACCCATGGCAGCTGTTCGCTGAGACCCACAACAAAGGCGATCGCGTTGAAGGTAAAATCAAGTCGATCACTGACTTCGGTATCTTCATCGGCCTGGACGGTGGCATCGACGGTCTGGTTCACCTGTCTGACATCTCCTGGAACGCGACTGGCGAAGAAGCCGTTCGTGAGTACAAAAAAGGCGACGAAATCGCTGCCGTTGTACTGCAGGTTGATGCAGAGCGCGAGCGCATCTCTCTGGGCGTGAAGCAGTTGGCTGAAGATCCATTCAACAACTACATCACCCTGAACAAGAAAGGCGCTATCGTGACTGGTAAAGTCACTGCAGTTGACGCTAAAGGTGCTACAGTAGAATTAGCTGACGGCGTAGAGGGTTACCTGCGCGCTTCTGAAGCTTCTCTGGACCGCATCGAAGATGCAACTCTGGTTCTGAGTGTTGGCGACGACGTTGAAGCTAAATTCACCGGCGTTGACCGTAAGAACCGCGTTGTGAGCCTGTCTGTTCGTGCTAAAGACCAGGCTGATGAGAAAGAAGCTATCAACACTGTTAACACCAAACAGGATGAAGGCAGCAACTTCTCTAGCGCGATGGCTGAAGCGTTCAAAGCGGCTAAAGGCGAGTAGTCGACCTAAGGCACCGGACGATGAAAATCGTCCGGTTTCGGTAAAAGCTGTCATACCTTTCCCAATAAGGATTAACCGGAGGTTACATGACCAAGTCAGAACTTATTGAAAGACTTGCTGGCCAGCATACTCATATTCCGGCGAAAGTCGTTGAGGATGCGGTCAAAGAGATGCTTGAGCACATGGCCACTACGTTGGCCCAGGGCGAGCGCATTGAAATCCGGGGATTCGGCAGCTTTTCTTTGCATTACCGTGCACCGCGTACGGGTCGTAACCCGAAAACGGGTGACAAAGTGGATCTGGAAGGTAAATACGTTCCCCACTTTAAGCCGGGCAAAGAATTGCGTGACCGTGCGAATATCTACGGCTAAGCCGTTACCGAACGATAAAAACGACACTTTAGGGTGTCGTTTTTTTTTTGCTTAAAGCATGCTGAACTGGGAGCTAGTCTCCAAAATAAAGTCTCACCAAAGTAATCTCTGCAAAAGTCTCTGAACCCATCGCGACACACACTCTTTTCACTGAAGCAAATCCCCCGTCTTCACTGCACACTCTTCCACCAATGAGGGAGAGCACAAATGCATATGAACTGGATTCTTCTGGCAAGATTGATGATTGCTTCGGCGTTACCGTTAGGCCTGTTGCCGCACATACCCACAGCGAGCGTAATACTCACCATGGTTGGATTCGCGGTGTTACTCGGGTTGATGCCAATCACATTGCTGCGTATATCAGGGATTACTCTGTTAATGTTGGCCTGGACATTGAATGAAGCTCGGCTGATGATCAATGCAATTGAGGATCTGACTGCCACATCGATTGAAGCCACAGTACGAATTACCGAAGTGCGTGAACAAAAGCAGCAGCTAACCGTGCAAATCTTGCGAGTCGGCCAGCGTTATCAATTTCCACCTCTCTTTGTGACGCTCAATAGTGCTTCTACTGAGCAACCATTTTGTGCCGGTCAGCGCTGGAAGATGAAACTGCGACTGCGTGCCGTGCACGGCAGACTGAATGAAGGGGAGTTCGATCTGCAACGCTTTGCTTTGTCGAATCACACTCCGCTGCAAGGTCGCATAATCAGTCAGCAGGCGGAATCGCTAACCTGCAACTGGCGTACGCGTTTCATTGATTACCATTTAGCTAAATTTGAGAGTATCCAACAACCCGCAATTATGCAGGCTTTAGCGTTTGGCATACGTGCCAACATGACTGAAAAGCAGCGACAGTTGCTGCGGGAAACTGGCACCGCCCACTTAATGGCCATCTCAGGCATGCACATCGCATTAGCTGCCAGCGTTGGATGGCTATTGGCGCGTGCAATTCAGGTGATTTTCCCCGCTCATTTGATAGGCCATTTGTTTCCACTGCTGATTAGCATCATAACCGCAGCCATCTACACGTGGGTTTCTGGTAGCCATGCACCTGCTCAGCGCGCGATTATCGCGCTCATGCTTTGGACAGGTATTCGTAGCGTTGGTTGGCAACTCAGTGGCTGGCAAGTCTGGACGTTGTGTATTGGCGCATTGCTGGCCCTTGATCCTTTAACCGTTCTGTCAGAAAGCTTTTGGTTGTCAGCACTGGCGGTCGCGATGCTGATTGTCTGGTATCAATGGTTTCCATTGCCGCATCGCTTGCGTGCAAAACGTCGATGGCTGCTATTGCAATTGCTGCATCTGCAGCTCGGCATGATGATCCTCATGGCTCCGCTACAAATCTTCCTGTTTCAGGGAATAAGCCTGAGTGCTGTATTGGCAAATCTTATTGCGGTGCCGGTTGTGTCATTTGTCACGGTGCCGCTGATATTGCTGGCAATGCTCTTGCCTGTGCCGCCGATTTCAGCGGGATTGTGGTATCTGGCGGACCTTTCTATAGACAAAGTATTGCTGGTGCTGCAGTGGTTACCCGCTGGCTGGTGGGCATGGAGTGATACCTTACCCGCGATCGTGCTGCTTTGGGTGGGATTACTTCTTTGGCGCAGCAAGCTGATTTATTACAGCCTGATGCCGTGTTGTAGCCTGGTACTCGCGATTACCCTCTGGCGGAGTTCTACGCAGCGTGATGACTGGCAAATCGACATGATTGATGTGGGGCACGGACTGGCCGTTGCCATCACTCAGGGCAAAGAAGTGGTGCTCTATGACGTTGGACCCGGCTGGAAGCAGGATGATGCCGGTTCACGCGTCATCCTGCCATGGTTGCGGTATCACAGCAGGAGCCTTCATTCTCTGATCTTAAGCCACAAGCATCTTGATCACCGTGGTGGACTACACTCATTGCTCAAAATTAATCCAGCGGTAGTAATCCGTAGTGCCTTAGCGGAAAAGGGTCATCTGCCATGCTTCCGTGGCCAGCAGTGGCATTGGGGCAAATTGCAATTTACCGCCTTGTGGCCGCCGGAGAGTCAGACCCAGGGACAAAATAACGATTCGTGTGTGGTGCGAGTCGATGATGGGCAATTTAGCGTTTTGCTAACAGGTGATATTGAGTTAGAAGCCGAGAGAAAAATTGTCGCGCTGGAAAAAGATGCACTCAACGCGACGATTTTGCAGGTGCCGCACCACGGCAGCAGGACATCGTCAGGCGCGTTACTGTTACGTAATGTTGCTGGAAAAGCAGCATTTGCTTCGGTGGCGCGATATAACACCTGGCGTATGCCGGCACCAGCCGTAGTACAGCGCTATCGTCAGCAAAGCTATATGTGGTACGACACGGCTCAATCGGGGCAGATTCATGTGGGTATCAGACAAGGTCATTGGCAAATTAAGGGCTTAAGAGAGCAAATAAAGCCTCGCTGGTACCATCAGTGGTTTGGCGTCAAACGCGATTCCAGGTAGAATGAGCGGCTATTTCAAACAGCGTGAATAAATAATGCATCAAGATAAAGATCTCTCAACGTGGCAGACATTCCGTCGACTCTGGCCGATGATTGCGCCCCATAAGGCTGGTCTGTATGTGTCAGCGGTGGCGCTGATACTCAATGCGGCAGGCGATACCCTGATGCTCTCTCTGTTGAAACCTTTACTGGATGATGGCTTCGGTAAAGCTGACAGATCCGTAATGCTGTGGATGCCGCTGGTGGTAATCGGCCTGATGCTGGTGCGCGGCGTAACCAGCTATGTCTCCAGTTACTGCATCTCATGGGTTTCCGGCAACGTGGTCATGAACATGCGTCGCCGTCTGTTCGGCCATATGATGGGCATGCCGGTTACCTTCTTCGATCAACAGTCAACGGGAACGCTGCTATCACGCATCACCTACGATTCTGAGCAGGTTGCCTCTTCTTCTTCAAGCGCACTGGTTACCGTGGTGCGTGAAGGGGCCTCGATCATTGGCCTGTTCATCATGATGTTCTATTACAGCTGGCAGCTGTCTCTGATTCTCATTGTGCTGGCGCCGATCGTCTCTTTTGCCATTCGTACCGTTTCAAAGCGCTTCCGCAGCATCAGTAAGAACATGCAGAACACTATGGGACAGGTGACAACCAGCGCCGAACAGATGCTAAAAGGGCATAAAGAAGTGCTGATCTTTGGTGGCCAGGACGTCGAAGCGAAGCGCTTTTCTCAGGTTAGCAACAAGATGCGTCAACAGGGCATGAAACTGGTGTCAGCGTCCTCCATTTCTGATCCGGTGATTCAGTTAATTGCCTCACTGGCACTGGCATTCGTGCTTTATGCCGCGAGCTTCCCAAGCGTGATGGATACGCTCACAGCCGGTACCATCACTGTGGTCTTCTCTTCAATGATCGCCCTGATGCGTCCGCTGAAGTCACTGACCAACGTCAATGCGCAGTTCCAGCGCGGTATGGCGGCATGTCAGACGCTGTTCTCGATTCTCGACAGTGAGCAGGAAGTGGATAACGGCAAGCGTGAGATGGATCGCGCCAAAGGTGATGTTGAATTCCGTAACGTGACCTTTACCTATCCCGGCCGTGAAATCCCTGCGCTGCGCGATATTAACCTGTCGCTGCCAGCCGGTAAAACGGTTGCACTGGTCGGTCGTTCCGGCTCGGGTAAGTCCACCATGGCCAGTTTGTTGACGCGCTTCTACGACATCGACAGCGGTGAAATATTGCTGGATGGTCACGATTTACGTGAATACACTCTGCGCTCGCTACGTAACCAGGTCGCGCTGGTTTCCCAAAACGTGCACCTTTTCAACGACACCATCGCCAACAACATTGCGTATGCCCGCAATGGCCAGTACACGCGTGAACAAATCGAGCAGGCTGCGACCATGGCGCATGCGATGGACTTTATCCAGAAGATGGATAATGGCCTCGATACCGTGATTGGTGAGAATGGCGTGCTGCTTTCCGGTGGTCAGCGTCAGCGAATTGCGATTGCGCGCGCGTTACTGCGTGACTGCCCAATCTTGATTCTCGATGAAGCCACATCAGCGCTGGATACCGAATCTGAGCGTGCGATTCAGGCCGCACTTGATGAGCTGCAGAAAAACCGTACTTCACTGGTGATTGCGCACCGTCTGTCGACCATTGAAAAAGCTGATGAGATCGTCGTGGTTGAAGATGGTCGCATTGTCGAACGCGGTACTCACAGCGTGCTGCTGGAACAGAAGGGCGCTTATGCGCAGCTTCACAAGCTGCAGTTCGGTCAATGATTGAACGCATCTGGAGCGGGCGCTCGCCGTTATGGCTATTGCTATGGCCGCTGAGTTTGCTTTATGGGGCGATCACCTGGCTGATTCGCCTCAGCTTCCAGCGCGGGTGGCGAAAAAGCTGGCGCGCACCTTGCCCGGTGATTGTGGTGGGGAATCTCACCGCAGGCGGGAATGGTAAAACGCCCGTAGTGATCTGGTTGGTGCAGGCGCTGCAACAACGCGGCTTACGCGCTGGTGTGGTGTCGCGGGGTTATGGCGGTAAAGCTGAACGTTATCCACTACTGGTTACCGCTGAAACGCCCACGGCGCAGGCTGGCGATGAACCTGTTTTAATCGCTCAGCGCACGCAGGTGCCGGTCGCGGTTGCGCCGCAGCGGCGTCTGGCGGTAGAAGGCCTACTCGCTGCGCACGATCTGGATGTGATCATTACCGATGATGGCCTGCAGCACTACGCGCTGCAGCGCGATCGTGAAATCGTGGTGGTAGATGGGATGCGTCGTTTTGGCAATGGCTGGTGGTTACCGGCTGGGCCAATGCGTGAACGTGCCTCGCGACTTCAGACGGTGAATGCGGTGATCGTTAATGGCGGTGATGCGCAGGCGGACGAAATTGCGATGACATTGCAGCCCGGTCTGGCAGTAAACCTGATCAGCGGCGCAACCGTAGCGTTAGAACAGCTGCCGGAAATCGTCGCCATGGCCGGTATTGGTCATCCGCCGCGCTTCTTTAACACGCTCAAACAGCAAGGTATTCAGCCAGTGGCAGAAATTGCCTTCGCCGATCACCATGCTTACAGCGAAGACGAATTGCAACGTCTGACTCAGGCACAACAGTGCTTACTGATGACGGAAAAAGATGCGGTGAAATGCCGTGGCTTTGCTCGCCCAAACTGGTGGTATCTGCCGGTAGATGCGCATCTGCAAGGCACGGCGGTGGCAACCTTGTTAGACGATATCACTCATCTCTGCACCAACGCGCGCGACGCCCGTTCGCGCTAACCACCGAAAAGGGAATTGAGTCATGAACCTCGCCGCTTCCCTCTCGTTACAAACTGCTCGTCACCTTCATCTGGCTGCTCAAGGACTGTTACGTCCTTTGGGCCGTCGGGCGCGCTTTACCGATATTCACGCCACTGTGCGTCAAATGTCTTTGCTGCAAATCGATACCATCAATGTGGTGGCTCGCAGTCCTTATCTGGTGCTGTTTAGTCGCCTTGGCGCATACCAGTCCAATTGGCTGGAACAGGCGCTGGTATCTGGCGCGTTATTTGAGTATTGGGCGCATGAAGCCTGTTTTATTCCTGTCGAAGATTACCCACTGCTGCGTCATCGCATGCTGGAACCGCAGCGACTTGGCTGGAAGTACAACCAACAGTGGGTTGAGGAACACCAACAAGAAATCACTGATCTTCTGCAACATATCTCCGCCAATGGTCCGGTACGTGCTGCCGATTTCAGCAATGATAAACAGACCAAACCAGGTTGGTGGGCGTGGAAGCCGCATAAGCGTCATCTGGAGAATTTGTTCAGTGCCGGTCAGTTGATGGTGGTTGAGCGGCGTAACTTCCAGCGGGTTTACGATCTGCACAGCCGCGTAATGCCGGACTGGATTGATGAACAGCATGCACTGAGTGAAGATGAAGCAGTGATACAGATGTTGAGTCACAGCGCGCGCAGCCTCGGCATTTTTCGTGACAGTTGGCTAGCAGACTACTATCGCCTCAAACGTGCACCACTCAAGTCGTGGCTCGCGGATGCCGCCGCACGCGGAGAGATAGTTCGCGTTGAGGTCGAGCAACTGGGTGAAATGTGGCTGCACCACGCGTTATTGCCGCTGCTGGAAAAGCCACTCTCGGCCACGCATACCACGCTGTTGTCACCCTTTGATCCGGTGGTTTGGGATCGTCGTCGCGCGCTGGAGCTGTTTAGTTTTGATTACCGCATTGAGTGCTACACGCCAGCGGAGAAGCGCAAATATGGTTATTTTGTCTTGCCAGTGCTGCATCGCGGCGTATTGAAAGCGCGCATCGACGCCAAAATGGAGCGTCAGGCAAAACAATTGGTAATTCGTGCATTCTGGCTGGAAGAGGGCACACGCGTCAGTAACGCTTTCCTTAATGATGTACAAAAAGCCATTAATCGCTTTGCTGCGTGGCAAGCTGCCAACGAAGTGATTATCGAAAATGCGCCGGCAGAACTGTTGGCGGCCTGGTCAAATCGCTGGTCAATGGTTGAATAACACCGCCACTTGTCTGGCTTGAGTGCGCCATTCCTGCGCACGCTATTATGATATGCTAACCGTCTGAATCGGTCCTGAATGGAGAAGATTATGGATCACCGTTTACTCGAAATCGTTGCCTGCCCGGTATGCAACGGAAAACTCTATTTCAACAAAGAGCAGCAAGAGCTGATCTGTAAACCAGATGGCCTGGCTTATCCGGTACGTGACGGTATTCCAGTGTTGCTGGAAGTGGAAGCGCGTACGCTGTCTGTTGAAGAGATCCATCCATGAGTTTTGTTGCCATTATTCCTGCGCGTTACGCTTCAACGCGTCTGCCCGGCAAACCGCTGGTGGATATTCAGGGTAAACCGATGGTGCTGCACGTCATGGAACGCGCGCGTGAATCGGGTGCCGATCGTGTGATTGTCGCCACCGATCATCCGGATGTGGCGGCGGCGGTAACTGCAGCGGGCGGCGAAGTGTGCATGACGCGAGTCGATCATCAGTCCGGCACCGAGCGTTTGGCAGAAGTTGTCGAGAAGTATCAGTTTGCCGACGACACCATCATCGTTAACGTGCAGGGCGATGAGCCGATGATCCCGGCGGAGATTGTACGTCAGGTGGCAGGCAATCTGGCGCAGTCTGAAGCCGGAATGGCGACGCTGGCGGTGCCGATCACCGATGCAGAAGAAGCCTTTAACCCGAACGCGGTGAAAGTGGTGATGGACGCCAAAGGTTATGCGCTTTACTTCTCACGGGCCACCATTCCCTGGGATCGCGAGCGTTATGCTCAATCGCGCGAGCAGATTGGCGACACGCTGCTGCGCCACATTGGTATCTACGCTTATCGCGCCGGTTTTATCCGTCGCTATATCGCGTGGGAACCTTGCCCGCTGGAGCATATTGAGCTGCTCGAACAGCTGCGCGTGCTGTGGTACGGTGAAAAGATTCACGTCGCGGTGGCAAAAGCTATCCCAAGTGTTGGGGTGGATACGCCGGAAGACCTTGAGCGGGTTCGTCTCGCTATGCAGGGTTAATCTCCGACCGGCCAGCGGCTCTCGCTGGCCTTAAAGTTTGATCTGGCGCTAAGCTTTGCGCCGCCATCACCTCCAGCATATTCCAGCCCTTTGACTTCGGAGGATATTGTATGGAACAGCTCCGTTCAGAACTCGCGTTGGTGCTCGGTGAAAGCATCAGCCGTCTCGAAACCATTAGCGAGCAGACGCACACGCGGCTATATGCGCTTTACGATAACGCCGGTAAACCGATGCCGCTGGTGGCAAAGTATTTTCGTCATCAGGGACGCGCGGCGCTGGAAGCCAAAAAGCTGACCATGCTCGGGCATGATGGCTTGATCGCCGTGCCCGCTGTGTTTGGCCTGGTGCTCAGCCAGCAAAAGCCGGTACATGAAATGTTGCTGATGGCGCGCTTTAACGGCGTCTCGGCGGAAGCTCCGGCACGCAGCGCAGCACGCTGGGAACAGCTGTGCGAGCAGATCGTCGAAGGCGTATTGGCGTGGCATCGCATCGACAGTCATGGCTTAGTTGGCAGCGTGGATAGCGTGCAGGAAAATAGCTGGCCCGCATGGTATCGCCAGCGGGTGGATGTGCTGTGGTCAACGCTGGGTTATCTGTCGCCGCCCTTTTTCACGCTGGAAGATCGTCAGATTCTATTTCGCAGCCGTCAGCTATTAGCGCGTCTTTTCAACGGCTTTGACGATCCCTGCGTGCTGACGCACGGCAATTTGCGCTTAGCCAGTATGCTGAAAGATGCGCACAGCGATCAGTTGATTGCGATGATGCAGCCGGGCAACATTCTCTGGGCACCACGCGAATACGATCTGATGCGCCTGGCAGATAGCGGCGCAGAAGCATCACTCCTGCAACACTATCTGCAGCGTGCGCCTGTGGCGGAAGGTTTTCTTTGGCGACGCTGGTTGTATCAGTTGTGGGATTGCGTCGACACGCTGGTCAGCAGCGGACAGTTTGACCGTCCACGTTTCGATCACGCCCGCGCGCAATTACTCCCCTGGCTGGCTTGAGGTGAGATCGTCACCGCGCAGCTTCTGCCAGATCTGACCCAGCGTTTCATAAATCGCGCGCTCACTGTGACCGAGCCACAGCGGTGACGGCATCGCACGTTCCCACCAATTGAGCGGCGATGTCACCGCCAACTGGTTCGCCGGTGCGGCTAGCGGATTCATGCCGGCACTTTGGAAGAATTGCATCGCACGTGGCAGATGGTTAGCGGAGGTCACCAGTAAAAACGGATGTTCTCCAATCGTCTTTTTCACCGCGCGTGCTTCACCAATCGTATCCCGCGGTTGATCCAACTGAATAATCGCTTCTGAGGGCACACCCAGACTCTCCGCCACTTCAGCCGCCACGCTGGCGCTGCTGCGTGGGTTTTCGCCTGCCGCTGCGCCCGTAAAGATCATTTTCGCCTGCGGATAGCGCCGCCACTGACGCACGCCTTCGGCCACGCGCGGCAAACTGTTACTGATTAAATTCGAACTCGGCGCCCAATTCGGATTGAAGGTATAGCCGCCGCCGAGCACCACGATATAATCGACCGGCTCGTTACCGCTCCAGGTGGGATAATGATTTTCCAGCGGTGACAGTAGGCGATCGGCAACCGGCTGCAGGCTTAACACCAGCAGCAGCAGCCAACTGCAAGAGATAAGGATTTTGCCGCTTTTTTGCCAGCGGCTGCACCAGAGCAGCAAAAGTCCTGCAGCCATCAGCAATAACAGCAGCGGCAAGGGGAGCAACATCCCGCCAATGACTTTTTTGAATGCGAAAAACATCGAATATGGCCTCTTTTGTCCAAAAAAACAGCTGCCAGACGGTTACTGCGGCATGAAAGGTTCATTCTTGTTGAGCCTGTGACAAAATAGCACAAGTTGAATGCAGCAAAGCGGAGCCATCATCATGCAGGATCGTAACTTTGACGATCTGGCGGACAAATTCTCACAGAACATTTATGGCACGCGCAAAGGGCAAGTGCGCCAGGCGATTGTCTGGGACGAGCTGGAAGCCCTGTTACCGACACTGCCTGCCGGACCTTTACAGGTGCTGGATGCCGGCGGCGGCGTGGGACAAATCTCAAGCGGGCTGGCGGCACGCGGTCATCAGGTGGTGCTGTGCGATCTCTCTGCTGAGATGCTGAAGCTGGCGGAAGCCCATGCGCTCGCCGCAGGTGTGAGCCACAACATGCAATTCAAACAAATTAGCGCCCAGCAGGTGGGCGAACATTTGGATACGCAGGTTGATCTGGTATTGTTTCACGCGGTGTTGGAATGGGTCGCGCATCCGGAAGAGGTGCTCCAAGCGCTGTGGCACACACTCAAGCCCGGCGGCGTGCTGTCGTTGATGTTTTACAACGCGCACGGCTTAACCTTCCGCACCCTGACGCTCGGCAATTTCGGCTATATGCGCGCCAATATGAGCAAACGTAAAAAGCGCACGCTGTCGCCCGATTTCCCGCGCGATCCCGACGATGTGACGCGCTGGCTGACAAACTGTGGATTTGAAATTGAACGGCGTGCGGGCATTCGCGTCTTCTGTGATTACATGAAGCCGCAACCCGGCGCAGGGAAGAGCGTTGAGGAAATCATTGAGATGGAACGGCGTTTCTGTCGCCAGGAGCCCTTTTTGAGTTTAGGGCGCTATATCCACGTGACCGCGCGCAAACCCAGCCAGAAGGATCAACTATGAGCGAATTTTCCCAGACGGTCCCCGAATTGGTGGCATGGGCGCGCAAGAACGATTTTTCGCTTGCGCTGCCGGTAGAACGTCTGGCCTTTTTGCTGGCCATCGCCACCTTAAACGGTGAACGCATGGACGGCGAGATGAGTGAAGGCGAGCTGATTGACGCGTTTCGTCACGTTAGCAAAGCATTCGAACAAACCCACGAAACCGTGCAGGTCCGTGCCAATAACGCCATCAATGACATGGTGCGTCAGCGCTTGCTTAATCGCTTTACCAGCGAGCTGACGGAAGGCCACGCCATCTATCGTCTGACACCGCTCGCCATCGGCATTACCGACTATTACATCCGTCAGCGCGAGTTCTCCACGCTGCGCCTGTCGATGCAGTTGTCGATTGTGGCACAAGAGTTAAAACGTGCCGCAGACGCCGCTGAAGAAGACGGTGACGAATTCCACTGGCATCGCAACGTATTTGCACCGCTGAAATATTCGGTGGCGGAAATCTTCGATAGCATCGACATGACGCAGCGCCTGATGGATGAACAGCAGCAAGCGGTGAAAACCGATATTGCCGATCTGCTCAACAAAGACTGGCGCGCGGCGATCTCCAGCTGTGAAATGTTGCTGTCGGAAACCTCCGGTACGCTACGTGAACTGCAGGATACGCTGGAAGCGGCGGGCGATAAGCTGCAGGCCAATTTACTGCGCATTCAGGATGCGACGCTAAGCAGCCCGGATCTGGGCTTTGTCGATAAGCTGGTGTTTGACCTGCAAAACAAGCTCGATCGCATCATCAGCTGGGGCCAGCAGGCTATCGATCTGTGGATCGGCTACGACCGCCACGTACACAAGTTTATTCGTACCGCCATCGACATGGATAAGAACCGCGTGTTTGCGCAGCGTTTACGCCTGTCGGTGCAAAACTATTTCGATCAGCCGTGGGCGCTGACCTACGCCAATGCCGATCGTCTTTACGATATGCGTGATGAAGAGATGACGCTGCGTAATGACGAGGTAATGGGCGAGCTGCCGCCGGAAATGGAATACGAAGAGTTTAATGAGATTCGTGAGCAGCTGGCCGCGATGATCGAAGAGGCGCTGCAAATTTATAAGCAGGAGCAGAAGCCGCTCCATCTTGCCACGGTGATGCGCGACTATCTGTCGCAGTATCCGCGCGCGCGCCACTTTGATCTGGCGCGTATCGTCATCGATCAAGCGGTGCGACTCGGCGTGGCCGAAGCTGATTTAGCCGGTCTGCCTGCGCAATGGCAGGCCATTAATGATTACGGAGCCAAGGTGCAGGCACATGTCATCGACAAATATTGAACAAGTGATGCCAGTTAAACTGGCATTGGCTCTGGCAAACCCGATTTTCCCGGCGCTCGATAGCCAGTTACGCGCGGGTCGCCACATTGGCATTGAAGAGCTGGATAATCACGCCTTCCTGATGGATTACCAGGAGTATCTCGAAGAGTTTTACGCGCGTTACAACGTTGAGCTGATCCGCGCGCCGGAAGGCTTCTTCTATTTGCGTCCGCGTTCAACCACCTTGATCCCGCGCTCGGTGCTGTCCGAGCTGGATATGATGGTGGGCAAAATTCTTTGCTATCTCTATCTCAGCCCGGAACGTCTGGCGAATGAGGGGATTTTTACCCAACAAGAGCTGTATGACGAACTGCTGTCGCTGGCCGATGAGAGCAAACTGCTCAAGCTGGTAAACCAGCGCTCCACCGGTTCCGATCTTGACCGCGCCAAGCTGCAGGAAAAAATGCGTGCGTCGCTGAGCCGCCTGCGCCGTCTTGGCATGGTGTGGTTTATGGGCAACGACAGCAGCAAATTCCGCATCACCGAATCGGTGTTCCGCTTTGGCGCCGACGTGCGCAGCGGTGACGATGCGCGTGAAGCACAGCTGCGCCTGATTCGTGACGGTGAAGCGATGACGCTGGAAAGCGCGCCAGCTGCGGCAGAAAACGATGAAGCAGATAACGATATTGACGCTGAAAGCGACGCGAGTGATAACGCGGAGGATGAACAAGCATGATTGAACGCGGTAAATTTCGTTCGCTAACGCTGATCAACTGGAACGGCTTCTTTGCCCGTACTTTTGATCTTGATGAACTGGTCACCACCCTCTCGGGCGGTAACGGTGCGGGTAAATCCACCACCATGGCTGCTTTCGTTACGGCGATGATCCCTGACTTAACGCTGCTGCACTTCCGTAACACCACCGAAGCGGGTGCAACTTCCGGTTCGCGCGATAAAGGCCTGCACGGCAAGCTGCGCGCCGGTGTCTGCTATTCGGTGCTGGATGTGGTTAACTCACGCCATCAACGCGTGATTGTTGGCGTACGTCTGCAGCAGGTGGCGGGACGCGATAAAAAAGTCGATATCAAGCCATTCAGTATTCACGGCTTGCCGAGCGATTCGCAGGCTACCGATATGCTGACCGAAATCCTTAATAACCGTCAGGCGCGCGTGTTGCCGCTGACGGAAGTAAAGGAGCGCGTGGAAGCGCAGGAAGGCGTGCAGTTCAAACAGTACAACTCGGTCACCGATTATCACGCGGTACTGTTCGAGCTCGGCGTGGTGCCGCGTCGTCTGCGTAACGCCAGCGATCGCAGCAAGTTCTATCGTCTGATTGAGGCGTCTCTTTACGGCGGTATTTCAAGCGCCATTACCCGCTCGCTGCGCGATTACCTGCTGCCAGAAAACGGCGGCGTGCGTAAAGCCTTCCAGGATATGGAAGCCGCGCTGCGTGAAAACCGCATGACGTTGGAAGCGATTCGCGTCACCCAATCGGATCGCGACCTGTTTAAGCATCTGATCTCGGAAGCCACCAGCTATGTTTCCGCCGACTACATGCGCCACGCCAACGAGCGCCGCATTCATCTCGACGGCGCGCTGCAGCTGCGTAATGAGCTGTTTACCAGCCGCAATCAGCTGATTTCCGAGCAGTATCGCCATATTGAAATGGCGCGTGAATTGTCGGAGCACAACGGTGCCGAAAGCGATCTGGAAAGCGATTATCAGGGCGCCAGCGATCACCTGAATCTGGTGCAAACCGCCATGCGCCAGCAGGAAAAAATCGAGCGTTATGATGCCGATCTGGAAGAGCTGACCTATCGCCTTGAAGAGCAGAATGAAGTTGTAGCTGAAGCGCGTGAAGTACAGGAAGAGAATGAAGCGCGCGCCGAAGCGGCTGAAGTGGAAGTGGATGAGCTGAAAAGCCAGCTTGCTGACTTCCAGCAGGCGCTCGACGTGCAGCAAACGCGTGCCATTCAATATCAGCAAGCCTTGCAGGCGCTGGAGAAAGCACGCACGCAGTGTCAGCTGCCCGATTTATCTATCGATAACGCCGCTGAATGGCAGGAAACCTTCCAGGCGCGTGAAGAAGAAGCCACCGAACGCCTGCTGCGTCTCGAACAGAAGCTGAGCGTCGCCGAAGCGGCGCACAGCCAATTTGAGCAAGCGTTAGCGTTAGTGACCAGCATTGCCGGTGACGTGGGTCGTCAGGACGCGTGGCAAGTGGGGCGCGAATTACTGCGTGACGCCGGCAATCAACGCCATCATGCTGAACAACTCTCCTCGCTGCGTCTGCGCCTCAATGAATTAGAAACACGTCTGCGTGAGCAGCATGATGCCGAGCGTTTGCTGGCGGATTTCTGCAAACGTCAGGGCCAGCAATACGATGCGGATGCGCTGGATGGCTTGCAGCGTGAACTCGAAGCGCAGATTGAACAGCTGAATAGCAGCGTTGCCGATGCCGGTGAACGCCGCATGTTGATGCGTCAGGAGCTGGAGCAGCTGCGTGAACGCATCACTGCGCTGACTGCACGTGCACCACACTGGCTGGCGGCGCAGGAAATTCTGACGCAGCTGAGCGAGCAAACCGGTCAGGAGCTGACCAGCAGCCAGCAGATCACTGAATTTATGCAGCAACTGCTGGAGCGCGAGCGTGAAACCACGGTTGAACGCGACGAGCTGGCCGCGCGTAAGCGTGAAGTTGAACAGCAGATTGAACGTCTGAGCCAACCAGGCGGCGCGGAAGATGCGCGCCTGACGCAGCTGGCGGAACGTTTTGGCGGCGTGCTGCTGTCGGAAATTTATGATGACGTTACGCTGGATGACGCGCCGTACTTCTCGGCGTTATACGGCCCATCGCGCCATGCCATCGTGGTGCCCGATCTGTCGCTGGTGCGCGACCTGCTCGACGGTTTAGACGAGTGCCCGGAAGATCTCTATCTGATTGAAGGCGATCCGCAAGCCTTTGACGACAGCGTATTTAGCGTCGAAGAGCTGGAAAAAGCAGTGGTGGTGAAAGTGGCTGAACGTCAGTGGCGCTACTCTCGCTTCCCGAAAGTGCCGTTGTTTGGACGCGCGGCGCGTGAAAACCAGCTTGAGTTGCTGAATAACGAACGTGAACAGCTGGCTGAGCGTTATGCCACACTGTCGTTTGATGTGCAGAAAACCCAGCGTCTGCATCAATCCTTCAGCCGCTTCATCGGCAGCCATTTAGCGGTGGCGTTTGATGAAGATCCAGAAGCGCAGATTCGTCAGCTTAACAACCGCCGTGGTGAGCTGGAGCGGGCGCTGGCGCAGCATGAAAATGACAATCAGCAGCAGCGTGCGCAGTTTGAACAGGCAAAAGAGGGCGTCAGCCAGCTGAACCGCCTGTTGCCACGCGTGAATCTGCTGCTCGACGACACGCTTGGCGATCGCTGTGAAGAGATCCGCGAGCGCGTGGAAGAAGCGCAGGAAGCCGCGCGTTTCCTGCATCAGCACGGCAGCAAACTCAGCAAGCTGGAGCCGCTGATTTCTGTACTGCAAAGCGATCCGCAGCAGCACGATCAGCTGCAGCGTGACTATCAGCAGGCACAGCAGCAGCAGCGCGATGCGCGTCAGCAGGCCTTTGCCCTGACCGAAGTGGTACAGCGTCGTGCGCACTTCAGCTATGAAAGTTCGGCTGGCATGTTGAGCGGCAACAGCGATCTCAATGAACAGCTGCGTCAGCGTCTGGAACAGGCGGAAGGCGAGCGCAGTCGCGCACGCGAACGTCTGCGTGGACATCAGGCGCAGCTGACGCAGTATTCGCAGGTGCTGGCATCGCTGAAAAGTTCTTACGATGCCAAACGCGACATGCTGAAAGAGTTGCAGCAAGAGATGCAGGATATCGGCGTGCATGCCGATGCCAGCGCAGAAGAGCGCGCGCGCATTCGTCGTGACGAGCTGTACAGCGCGTTGAGCCACAACCGTGCGCGTCGCAACCAGCTGGAAAAACAGATCACCTTCTGTGAAGCCGAAATGGACAGCCTGCAGAAGAAACTGCGCAAGCTGGAACGCGATTATCATCAGATTCGTGAGCAGGTGGTCAGCGCGAAAGCCGGCTGGTGCACGGTGTTGCGTCTGGTTAAAGAGAATGGCGTTGAGCGTCGTCTGCATCGTCGTGAACTGGCCTATCTCAGCGGCGATGAGCTGCGTTCGATGTCGGATAAGGCGCTGGGTGCGCTGCGTCTGGCGGTAGCGGATAACGAGCATCTGCGCGATGTGCTGCGCATGTCGGAAGATCCGAAACGTCCGGAACGCAAGATTCAGTTCTTTATCGCGGTGTACCAGCATCTGCGCGAACGTATTCGTCAGGACATCATTCGTACCGACGATCCCGTTGAAGCCATTGAGCAGATGGAAATCGAGCTGAATCGTCTGACCGAAGAGCTGACGGCGCGTGAACAGACGCTGGCAATCAGCTCACGCAGCGCGGCGAACATCATTCGCAAAACCATTCAGCGCGAGCAGAACCGTATTCGTCAGCTGAACCAGGGCTTGCAGGCGGTGAGCTTTGGTCAGGTGCGCAGCGTGCGCCTCAACGTGAACGTGCGTGAAGCGCACTCAACGCTGCTGGATACACTGTCGGAAGAGCATGAACAGCATCAGGATCTGTTTACCAGCAACCGCTTAACCTTCTCGGAAGCGCTGGCGAAACTCTATCAACGCCTGAATCCGCAGATTGATATGGGCCAGCGCACGCCGCAAACCATCGGTGAAGAGCTGCTCGATTACCGCAACTATCTTGAGATGGAAGTGGAAGTGAACCGTGGCTCCGACGGCTGGCTGCGTGCAGAAAGTGGCGCGCTTTCGACCGGTGAAGCGATCGGTACCGGGATGTCGATTCTGGTGATGGTAGTGCAGAGCTGGGAAGAGGAATCCCGTCGTCTGCGCGGCAAAGACATCTCGCCGTGTCGTCTGCTATTCCTCGATGAAGCGGCACGTCTGGATGCGCGTTCAATCGCCACGCTGTTTGAGCTGTGCGAACGTCTGGAGATGCAGCTGATTATCGCGGCACCAGAGAACATCAGCCCGGAAAAAGGCACCACTTACAAACTGGTGCGCAAGATGTTCAATAACACCGAACACGTACATGTGGTCGGTCTGCGCGGCTTCTCGGCGGATCCCGCACCGAGCAAAGATCAAAGTCCTACGGTCGGTCTTGAATATGAGAATTCATAACGCTTAATCTGGTTAAAAAACAGCACTACGTTTAATCTGTATGCGGCATCTGCACTTAGAGGCAGATGCCGTTTTTTATTCGTATACTCAACATTAAGAGTATGGCTGTACATGGCGATCACAGGGCGCTATGTCATTGGTGAGAAGGGGGCAGGGATGTTGCTAAACAAAAAGCGCAAAATGAGTCGTGCTGCAGTAGCACTCGGTTTGTCAATGGTATTATCGCCGCTGGCTGTCAGCCATGCGGCCATCACCTCCACGCTACCCAACTCGACGCATCACAGCTCGATGTCGGTTTCTGCCAGTCAGCAACAGATTCAGCAGGCGTTTAGTGCCACTGAACAACCCTTCTATCTACCAGGCTTGGCCGGTATTTATGCGTCGCGCGACATGGCACCGCTATGGCAGGACCCGCAAGCGGTGCAGGCCTTCCAGCAGCAGCTTGCGGAAGTGGCTCTCTCAGGCGTGCAGCCGCAGTTCACCCGCTGGGTGGAGCGGCTGACCAATCCGAACATTAAAGGTCTGGCGCGCGATATCGTGCTCAGTGATGCGATGCTCGGCTATCTGCAATTTGTTGCCAATGTCCCGACACAAGGCGAAAACTGGCTTTACAGCAACGTGCCGTACAAGCTGACCATGCCATCGCTGGCGGCCATCAATCAGTGGCAGAATGCGGTGAATGGCGGTGGCAGCCGTACTTTCGTGGTGTCACTGCAGCCGCAGCATCCGCAATATGCACCGATGCACAATGCCTTGAAAACGCTGCTAAACGATCATCATCCGTGGCCACAGCTGCGTGATACCGCTACGCTGCGCCCAGGACAAATCAGCAATGATGTGCCGGCACTGCGTGAGATTCTGCAACGCACCGGCATGTTGACCACCAGCCACAGCACTACGCCAACGCCAGCGGAAGATGCGGTACCAACAGCGCCGGTTCCGGTGAGTCAGAGCAATCAGCCGGTGGCGGTGAGCCCATCTGCGGCAAACTTTGATGATATTGATGCGGCTCCGGCACTCGCTGCTACGCCTGAAGTGGCCAATAATGTGGCTACCAACCCAACGGCAACCGGTCCCAACGTCTATGACGCTGGGCTGGTGGAGGGCGTCAAACGCTTCCAGCACTGGCAAGGCTTGGCCGATGACGGCGCGATTGGTCCGCGCACCCGTGAATGGCTGAATGTGCCGCCGCAGATGCGCGCCTCGCTGCTGGCGCTTAATATTCAGCGTCTGCGTCTGCTGCCGGATGATATGCATAACGGCATCATGGTAAACATTCCCAACTATTCGCTGACCTACTACAACAATGGCGCCACCATATTGTCGTCACGCGTGATTGTGGGTCGTCCCGACCGCAAAACGCCGTTGATGCGCAGCGCGCTAAATAATGTGGTGCTGAATCCACCGTGGAATGTGCCAACCACGCTGGTGCGCCAGGATATTGTGCCGAAGGTGAAGCAGGATCCGAGCTATCTGTATAAGCACGGTTATACGCTGCTCTCGGGCTGGAGTGCGGATGCGGAAGTGATCGATCCTTCAATGATTGACTGGCATATGGTGTCGGCGGCGAGCTTCCCGTATCGCATTCGTCAGGCGCCAGGCGCGACTAACTCACTGGGTCGCTACAAATTCAATATGCCGAGTTCGGATGCGATCTATCTGCACGATACGCCAAACCATACTCTGTTCCAGCGCGATATTCGTGCGCTCAGTTCGGGTTGTGTGCGCGTCAATAAAGCCTCTGAATTGGCCGATCTGCTACTGCAGGATGTGGGCTGGAATGATGGACGTATTTCGGACACGTTGAAAGAGGGGAATACCCGTTATGTGCCGATTCGCCATCGTATCCCAGTGAACCTTTACTACCTCACCGCCTGGGTTGCAGATGATGGGCTCCCGCAATATCGTACAGATATTTACAATTATGATAACCCTGCGCGTTCCGGCAGTCAGGTGCTGTATAAAGCCGGTCAATTGTTACTCTAGTACTTGATTTAGCTGTTTTCTCTTCACATGAATTTAACCAAGACCAGTCTCGAAAATTTGATTTTGAGCTGGTTTTGGTCTTCTGCAACATATTCTGGGTTGACTGAGTCTTAGGCGGACGTTAATGTTCGGCCTTGTGTATTTTTCGCACATATTTTATCCGCTTTAGACTAGGTAACCTCGCTTCATGGCTAACATTGATTCTCAACGTCGTCGATTACTCTTGATTGGAGGCGCAGCTGCAGGATTATCACTGCTTCCTGGCTCCGCTCTGGCTTCGCTTTCCACCGCCCGCCCTCGAGTATTGACACTTAGTAACCTTCACACCGGTGAAACCCTTAAAACGGAGTTTTTTAACGGTAAGCGTTATGACAAGGATGAGTTAGCCCGCTTAAATCACTTTTTCCGTGATTACCGCGCCAATCAGGTGAAGAACATCGATCCCCATCTTTTTGATCAGCTTTACCGCCTGCAAACGTTGCTGGATACGCGTAAGCCGGTGCAGTTGATTTCGGGTTACCGCACGTTAGCGACTAATACCATGCTGCGTGAATCGGGTCCGGGCGTGGCGAAAAAAAGCTATCACACCAAAGGACAAGCGATGGATTTCCACATTGAGGGAATTTCATTGAGCAATGTTCGCAAAGCGGCGTTATCTATGCGCGCCGGTGGTGTAGGATATTACCCGCGCAGCAACTTCGTACACATAGATACCGGGCCTGCAAGGCACTGGTCCTGATACCGGCAGCGCTGCGTGTGTCGGTCATGGAGCGCTATGAATTACCAAATTATTCCGGTTACGGCTTTTTCCCAGAACTGTTCAGTTATTTGGGATGACGAAACCCAACAAGCCGCATTGATCGATCCCGGCGGCGATGCGGAAACCATCAAAGCCGTGCTGGCAGAACGTGGTTTAGTGCCGTCGCAAATCCTTCTCACACATGGACATCTCGATCACGTCGGTGCCGCTGCGGAACTTGCGGCACATTATCAGGTGCCCATTGTCGGTCCGCATCCGCTCGATGCTTTCTGGTTAGATAATCTGCCTACACAGAGCCGTATGTTTGGATTACCCGAATGCGCGCCGCTGACGCCCGAGCGCTGGCTGGAAGAGGGCGAAACGGTGCAGGTTGGTAATGTCGTGCTGGAAGTACTGCTTTGTCCGGGCCATACGCCGGGACACATCGTGTTCTTTGATCGTGCAGGACGTCTGCTGATCTCAGGGGATGTGATTTTCAACGGTGGCGTGGGACGAACCGATTTCCCACAAGGCAGCCATAGCGACCTAATCGATGCGATTAAAACCAAGCTGCTGCCGCTGGGCGATGATGTGACTTTTGTGCCGGGTCACGGGCCTATCTCAACGCTAGGCCGCGAACGCCTCAGCAATCCGTTCCTGCAAGAATAAAAAAATGGGCCATTTAGGCCCATTTGTCGTTATTCGCCGCCTGATTTATAACACCGCGACAATCGCTTCACACAGCGCCGACATGTTGTCAGGCGTCATGCCTGCCACGTTAACGCGACCAGAGTTCACAGCATACACACCAAACTCTTCACGCAGACGTACCACCTGATCTTTGGTCAGGCCGCTGAACGAGAACATACCGTTCTGCTTGATGATGAAGCTAAAGTCTTGATTAGCACCTTTCTCCGCCAACGTGTTCACAAATAGCTGACGCATGCGCTGGATGCGCTGACGCATATCGGTCAGCTCCTGAATCCAGATGGTACGCAGCGCGTCGTTGCTCAGAATAGTGGCTACCACCGCCGCACCGTGTGACGGCGGATTAGAGTAGTTGGCGCGAATGGTATATTTCACCTGGCTAAACGCGGTTTTGGCCACGTCGCTGCTCGCAGCGACCAGCGTTAATGCACCAACACGCTCGTTATATAAACCGAAGTTCTTCGAGTAAGAGCTGGCAACGATCAGTTCCTGATGTGAAGCGGCGAAAATACGCAGCCCTTCCGCATCTTCGTCCAGACCACGAGCAAAGCCCTGATAGGCGAAATCAAACAGCGGCAGCCAGCCTTTCTCTTGCGATAGCTGCGCTAACTGCTGCCATTGCTCTGCAGAAGGATCAACGCCGGTTGGGTTGTGGCAGCAGCCGTGGAACAGGACTACATCGCCCGCTTTGGCTTCCTGCAGTGATGCCACCATAGCGTCGAAATCCAGGCTGTGGCTCGCTGCATCGTAATAATCGTAATCACACACTTCGAGGCCAGCAGCGTTGAACACGTTGTTATGGTTCGGCCAGCTTGGGTTGCTTACCCAAACGCGCTTCACGCTGGTCTGGTTTGCCAGAAAATCCGCTGCAACACGCAGGGCGCCGGTGCCACCTGGCGTTTGTGCGGTGCAGGCGCGACCGGCTGAAATCAGTGCGCCCTCTTTGCCGAACAGCAACTCCTGTGTGCAACGTGCGAAATCCGCCAGACCATCAATGCTCAGGTAGTTCTTGGTGGTTTCATTTTCCAGCAAATACTGCTCAGCTTTTTTAACACTGGTGAGCACCGGCGTTTTACCGGTTTCATCTTTATAAACACCAATGCCAAGATTGATTTTATTCGTGCGGTCATCGGCACGAAAAAGGTCAGCCAGTCCCAGAATAGGATCGGCGGGTGCGGCAGAGATCGATTCAAACATGAGTCAGTTCCGTTTAGGTGAACTTTAGCGAAATGAGCTATCAGGTTAACGTCACTCGGCACGCTTGCCAACCGCTGATATAAAAAAGAAATATGTCGGTGAGATAAAGTAGAAAAGCTAATTGCGAAGCCGATCACTGAAATGCAAAACGGAGCCCGAAGGCTCCGTTTTTAGGTATTACACAACTCTAATCGGGTGATTAGAACTGGTATACCAGACCCAGCGCAACTACGTCGTCGGTAGCCAGACCCAGTGGGTTGTCATCGTTCAACTGGTTGATTTTGTAATCAACATAGGTAGCCATGTTTTTGTTGAAGTAGTAGGTTGCGCCCACATCGATGTATTTAACCAGGTCAGCATCGCCAACGCCTTCGATGTCTTTGCCTTTAGACTGAACGTAGGCGATGGACGGACGCAGACCGAAGTCGAACTGGTACTGCGCAACAATTTCGAAGTTCTGAGCTTTGTTAGCGAAGCCAGAAACGGTAGCCTGAGTACCGTCAGCCAGGGTAGCTTGTGCACCAGAGATTGGCGTTGAGTTACGGGTTTCACCGTACATTGCAGCCAGGTATACGTTGTTTGCGTCATATTTCAGAGCTGTTGCCCAGTTTTCAGCACGCTTACCTGCACCGATGTTAGTCGCTACTACATCACCATCGCTATCGACTACTGAACCAGCAGACTGCAGGTTAGTACGGTCGCTGCTGCTATACGCTGCAGCTACACCAACACCGATTGGTGAAGTGTAAGATGTTGACAGGCCATAACCGTCACCGTTTGCACGGCGGATATCAGAACGATCGTTTTTGCCCTGGTACTGTACTGCGAAGTTCCAGCCGTCAACCAGACCGAAGAAGTTGGTGTTACGGTAGGTCAGCAGACCGGTGCTACGACCGTTCATGAAGTTATCTGAGTAACCTGAGTCACCACCGAATTCTGGCAGAACGTCAGTCCAGCCGATTGCGTCATATACAACGCCGTAGTTACGACCGTAGTCGATTGAACCCGCATCGCCAAATTTCAGACCTGCGAAGCCCAGACGGGTTTTGTTGCCGTCTTGTGCATCAGAACCTTCAGAGTTGTTAGCCTGAACGTTGTATTCCCACTGGCCGTAACCGGTCAGTTGGTCATTAATCTGGGTTTCACCCTTGAAGCCGAAGCGAACATAAGTCTGGTCGCCGTCGCTGCCAGCGTCATCCGAGAAGTAGTGCAGACCAACAGCTTTACCGTACAGGTCCAGCTTGTTGCCGTCTTTATTATAGATTTCTGCTGCGTTTGCTGCGCCGGCAGCTAACAGAGCAGGGATAACCACTGCAAGAATGTTGCGCTTCATCATTTTTTATTACCCTCATTGGAGTTATTTGGACATCTGCCACTGCTGCCAAGAAATCTTTACAGAACCTTGAAAGAAGTTTGATGTCTCCTGTGTCTGCACGCATCTTTCCATCACAGGGTTGCTAATTCTAGCCCGAAAATGATTCAAATCTCTCGATTGGGTATCAAAAGGAAAATATGTATTACAAAATGTAAAATATCGGGAACTTTGTGAGAGAACTCTAAATTTACAAAAATAAAAAAAGGCCGGCTAGGCCGACCTCTTTATATATATGAATTACTTATAATTAATCGATAAATTTAGAAATTCGCGTTGCGTGGCGTACGTGGGAAGGGGATAACATCCCTTACATTTTGTACGCCGGTGACATAGGCGATTAATCGTTCGAAACCTAATCCGAAGCCAGCATGTGGCACGGTGCCGTAACGACGCAGGTCACGATACCACCAATAATCTTCTTTATTGAGGCCCATTTCTGCCAGACGCGCATCCAGCACATCCAGACGCTCTTCACGCTGTGAACCACCGATGATTTCACCGATGCCCGGTGCGAGAACATCCATCGCCGCCACGGTTTTGCCATCTTCGTTCATACGCATATAGAAGGCTTTAATGTCTTTCGGATAGTTTTTCACTACCACTGGCGCTTTGAAATGCTGCTCTGCGAGGTAACGCTCGTGTTCTGATGACAGATCCACGCCCCATGAAACCGGGTTTTCGAAGGTCTGACCGCTTTTCAGCAGAATATCAACCGCATCGGTGTAATCCACCTGAGCAAAGTCGGTAGTCACGAACCGTTCGAGACGCGCAATCGCATCTTTATCAACACGCTCGGCAAAGAAGGCCATGTCATCAGCACGTTCGTTGAGAACGGCCTGGAACACGTATTTCAGCATAGATTCAGCCAGAGCTGCGGCATCATCCAGCGTCGCAAAAGCAATTTCCGGCTCCAGCATCCAGAATTCCGCCAGATGGCGGCTGGTGTTGGAGTTTTCTGCGCGGAAAGTCGGGCCAAAGGTATACACCTTCGACAGCGCGCAGGCGTAGGTTTCGGCATTGAGCTGGCCGGATACGGTCAGGAACGCTTCTTTACCGAAGAAGTCTTTATCGAAATCGATTTTGCCCTGCGGATCGCGCGGCAGATTTTCCAGATCCAGCGTCGAAACGCGGAACATCTCGCCAGCACCTTCGGTATCCGAAGCGGTGATCAGCGGAGTCGAAACCCAGAAATAGCCGTTTTCGTGGAAGAAGCGATGCAGCGCCTGCGCCAGCGTATGACGCACGCGCGCCACGGCACCCACCAGGTTGGTGCGCGGACGCAGGTGCGCCACTTCACGCAGGTATTCGATGCTGTGACGTTTCGCCGCCATCGGATAAGTATCCGGATCGTCGACCCAACCGGTGACTTCAACCTTGGTTGCCTGCAGCTCGAAGGCCTGGCCTTCGCCTGGCGATTCGACCACTTTGCCGGTAATGATCACCGAGCAACCGGTGGTCAGACGCAGCACTTCATCCTGATAATTATTCAGAGAATTATTGACGACGGCCTGAACGGGATTAAAGCAGGAACCGTCGTAAACGGCGATAAAGGAAAGACCAGCTTTGGAATCTCTTCGGGTACGCACCCAACCACGTACGGTGACTTCACTGTCAACCGCGACACGGCCGTGCAGTACATCCGCTACAGGCACAACGCTCATAAAGTTCTCTCTATATATAAAAGAAGGTGGATAAAAGCCCTTTTCCAGGGTTTTGCTATGTTACTTGCGAGCCGACAGGAAACAAGCAAAATTGCCGTGTAAACAGGAGATTTGTTGCGTGAGAGCAGGGTGCAAGCACCCTGCAATAAGAATCAGCTGGCTCTTTTAACCAGCGGCAGATCGAAGGCTTTGCGCAAGGCGCGCACGAAGGCTTTATCCTGGCAAATGGTTTTGCCGGGACTGTCGGAGAGTTTTGCTACCGGTTTGCCATTGCAGCTCACCAGTTTGATCACGATATTCAGCGGCGTCACGCCAGGAATATCGCAGGACAAGCGCGTTCCGATACCGAACACCACGTTGGCCCGTTGGCCAAAGTGACGATAGAGCGCCAGCGCTTTGTCCAGATTGAGGTTATCCGAGAACACCAGCGTTTTGCTTTTTGGATCGATATCCAGACGCTGATAGTGCGCAATGGCTTTTTCACCCCATTCCACCGGATCGCCAGAGTCATGGCGTAGGCCTTGGTAACGATGAGCAAAGCCAGGACCAAAGTCGCGCAGGAAGGCATCCATGGTGATGCAGTCGGTTAAAGCGATGCCTAACTGATCGTCATACTCGTCCAGCCAGGATTGCAGTGCCGCACGTTGGCTGTTCGCCAATACCGGGCTGATTTGCTGGTGCGCCTGGAACCATTCGTGCGCTTGCGTACCTACCGGATTTAGCTGCAGGCGACGCGCCAAATCGTAGTTGCTGGTGCCAACCAGCCACGGAAACTCCGCTTTGAGCGTCGCGACAATCGCTTCCTGCACCGCTTTGGAGTAACGACGACGCGTACCGAAATCCATCAGCTGGAAGCGTGACATATCCAATTCGCCGACCTGCTGACGGAAATCCACCAGCTTATGCTGCAAGTGCGCAACCGCCTGATCCACACCCATCTGCGGCGTGCGATGGCGATGCACCACCTCACTGATCAGCGCCAGCAGCGGCACTTCCCACAGAATCACTTCACGCCACGGCCCGCTGATCTGAATCGTCAGATGGCCGTTGTTGTTACGCACGTTGACTTGTGAAGGATCGAGGCGGAACTGACGCAGCCAGTTAAGGTAATCGCTCTGGAAGAAAGGCAGCCCGCTGAGATAGTGATACTCATCGTCGCTCAGGGCGAGCGTTCGCAGGGTTTCAATTTGTGCGCGGATCTCATCCGCATAAATACCGAGCAGTTCGTCGCCACGGCAGCGAAATTCCGCCGTAACCGGGACATCATAATAGCGATGATAGACGGCCTGCTGCATGTGAAGCTTGTACGCATCGGTATCAAGCAGCGTGGTCAAAATCGGGGAAGCATGTCCAGTCATGGTGCGTTTCAGCATCCTCTTCCGCGGAGCAGAGCCCGGTGTTCAATAAGGTCATAAAGACGCAGGAGTATAAAACAGTAATGACCGCGATCACACCACAATTGCGGGTGGCAGGTCGAGGGGCATTTGTGCCATTGTTAATGAATTGTAGCCTTTTCAACGAACGCACGCATTGACCGTGGCAACCGAGGCACAACCCGCTTAGACTTTGACGGGTCAACATATTAACGAATAACGATGCGAGAAGGACTTATGACGCAACAGCCGCAAATTAAATATCGCCACGACTACCGTGCGCCGGATTACACCATTACCGATATCGACCTGACTTTTGATCTGGACGCGGCTTCGACGCGCGTCACGGCGGTCAGTCAGGTGAAGCGTATTGGCGCTGCCGATGCGGAACTGCGTCTGGATGGCGAAGATCTCACGCTGGTATCGCTGGCGGTGGATGGCAATCCGTGGTCGCATTACCGCGAAGAAGAGGGCGCGTTGTTCATCAGCCAGCTACCGGACAACTTTACTCTAACCATCATTAATGACATTCATCCGGATAAAAACACCGCGCTGGAAGGGTTATACCAATCTGGCGAGGCGCTCTGTACCCAATGCGAAGCCGAAGGTTTCCGCCACATTACGTGGTATCTCGATCGCCCGGACGTGCTGGCGCGCTTCACCACCACCATCATTGCCGATGCCGCGCGTTATCCTTATTTACTCTCCAACGGCAACAAGCTGGAGAGCGGTCGCCATGAAGATGGCCGCCATTGGGTGAAGTGGCAGGATCCGTTCCCGAAGCCGTGCTACCTGTTTGCGCTGGTGGCGGGTGATTTCGACGTGCTACGCGACAGTTTTACTACCCGCTCTGGCCGCGATGTGGCGCTGGAAATCTTTGTCGATCGCGGCAATCTCGATCGTGCTGACTGGGCGATGACTTCGCTGAAAGCCAGCATGAAGTGGGATGAAGAGCGCTTTAACCTTGAGTACGACCTCGACATTTTTATGATTGTCGCGGTGGATTTCTTCAATATGGGCGCGATGGAGAACAAAGGCCTCAACGTCTTCAACTCCAAATATGTACTGGCGAAAGCTGAAACCGCTACCGACAAAGATTACCTCGGTATTGAAGCGGTCATCGGTCACGAATATTTCCACAACTGGACCGGCAACCGCGTGACCTGCCGCGACTGGTTCCAGCTCAGCCTGAAAGAGGGTCTGACGGTGTTCCGCGATCAGGAGTTCAGCTCCGATCTCGGTTCGCGCGCAGTGAACCGTATCGATAACGTACGCGTAATGCGCGGTGCGCAGTTCGCGGAAGACGCCAGCCCAATGGCGCATCCGATCCGTCCGGATCAGGTGATCGAGATGAACAACTTCTACACCTTAACCGTGTATGAAAAAGGTTCAGAAGTGATCCGCATGATGCACACCTTGCTGGGCGAAGAGAACTTCCAGAAAGGCATGCAACTCTATTTCGAACGTCACGACGGCAGCGCCGCCACCTGCGATGATTTCGTGCAGGCGATGGAAGATGCGTCGAACGTTGACCTGTCACAATTCCGTCGCTGGTACAGCCAAGCTGGCACGCCAATTCTGACGGTGCGTGATGACTACAATCCAGAGCTGGAGCAATACACGCTGCACGTCACTCAGCGCACGCCGGCCACCGCCGAGCAGAAAGAGAAGCTGCCGCTGCACATTCCACTGGATATCGAACTGTACGATAACGAAGGCAAAGTGATTCCGCTGCAGCATAATGGTCATCCGGTGCATCACGTGCTGAACGTTACCGAAGAGTTCCAGACCTTTATTTTCGATAACGTTTATTTCCAGCCGGTGCCGTCGCTGCTGCGTGAATTCTCTGCGCCAGTGAAGCTCGACTACAAATGGAGCGATGCGCAACTCACCTTCCTGATGCGCCACGCACGCAACGACTTCGCGCGCTGGGACGCGGCACAAAGCCTGCTGGCAACCTATATTCGCCTCAACGTCGCGCGTCATCAGCAGGGCCAGCCGCTGTCGCTGCCGCTACATGTGGCTGATGCGTTCCGCGCGGTATTGCTGGATGAGCAGGGCGACCCAGCGTTGAAAGCGTTGATTCTGTCGCTGCCGTCTGAAAATGAAATCGCCGAGCTGTTTGATGTTATCGATCCGCTGGCGATTTCGGCGGTGCGCGATGCACTGGTGCGTACGCTGGCTAAAGAGTTGAGTGACGAATTCTTTGCGCTCTATCTGGCCAACCAAAGCAGCGAATACAAAATTGAGCATGCGGAGATTGGCAAGCGCACGCTGAAAAACGCCTGCCTCGGCTATCTGGCGTTTGCCGATGCGGCACAGGCCGACAAGCTGGTGCAAGCGCAATATCAGCAGGCGAATAATATGACCGACGCATTAGCGGCGCTGGCTGCAGCGGTAGCGGCGAACCTGCCGTGCCGCGATTCACTGCTGGCGGCCTATGATGAGCGCTGGCATCAGGATGGTTTAGTGATGGATAAATGGTTTGTGCTGCAAGCCACCAGCCCAGCGGCGGATGTGCTGAGCAACGTGCGTAAGCTGCTGAATCACCGTTCGTTCACCATGGGCAACCCGAACCGTATCCGTTCACTGATTGGTGCGTTTGCCTCAGGCAATCCAGCGGCGTTCCACGCCAAAGATGGCAGCGGTTATCAGTTCCTGGTGGAGATGTTGACCGATCTGAACACGCGCAACCCGCAAGTGGCTGCACGCATGATCGAGCCGCTGATTCGCCTGAAACGCTACGATGCCGATCGTCAGGCGCTGATGCGTAAGGCGCTGGAAACCTTGAAAGGGCTGGATAAGCTGTCTGGCGATCTGTACGAGAAGATCACCAAAGCTTTGAATGCGTAAAAGTAACCATGGGGTCGCCATTTATGGCGACCTCAATCATTAACTCTGCTGCGCAAACTTCAACAGCTGTTCCGACGAACCGCGCTTCATAACCCGATCCAGCACTTCCGCTTCCAGCTCTGCAAGTCGTGCCGATCCGCGGCGGCGTGGGCGTGGCAAATCGACGTTCAAATCCAGGCCAATCTGTCCTTCCTCGATGAGCAGCACACGATCGGCAATCGCCACCGCTTCGCTGACATCGTGCGTCACCAGCAGCACGGTGAAGTTATGCTGTTGCCACAGCGACTCAATCAATCCCTGCATTTCGATGCGCGTCAACGCATCCAGCGCACCGAGCGGCTCATCGAGCAGCAGCAAACCTGGGCGATGAATCAGCGCACGTGCCAGCGCCACACGCTGTTTCTGTCCGCCGGACAACGCGGCAGGCCACTCGTTGGCGCGATCCGCCAATCCCACGGCTTCCAGCGCGTCCAGCGCGGCGGTGCGCCATTCGCGGCCTTTCAGTCCCAGCCCAACGTTATCAATCACCTTTTTCCACGGCAGCAAGCGTGAATCCTGGAACATCAAACGCGTATCTTCGCGTGCCTCGGATAACGGCGCATTGCCCGCCAGTAACTCACCGCGCGTGGTCGATTCGAGTCCCGCCAGCAGACGCAGCAAGGTACTTTTCCCGCAGCCGCTGCGGCCGACGACGGCGACAAACTGTCCGGAGGGAATGTGCAGATCGATATTATTCAGGATGGTGCGGTCGCCATATTGCTTGCTGACGCCATTCACACCCACCGGCGTACCGCGATTCAAACGCGCCGGATTCAGGGTTACGTTGCTCATGCGTTCTCCTTCAATTGGTAGGCCGGATGCCAGCGCAGCCAGACGCGCTCCAGCAGTTGTGCCGCAACGTCAGCCAGTTTGCCGAGCAGGGCATAGAGAATGATGGCAACGACCACCACGTCGGTTTGCAGGAATTCACGCGCGTTCATCGCCAGATAACCAATGCCGGAGTTAGCGGAAATGGTTTCGGCCACAATCAGCGTCAGCCACATCAGGCCAAGGGCAAAACGTACGCCAACCATAATCGAAGGCAGCGCACCCGGCAGAATCACCTGAATGAACAGGCTCCAGCCAGACAAGCCGTAGCTGCGCGCCATCTCAACTAAACCCCGATCAATGTTACGAATGCCGTGATACGTGTTGAGGTAAATCGGGAACAAGGTGCCCAGCGCCACGAGGAAAATTTTGGCGGATTCGTCGATGCCAAACCACAAAATCACCAGCGGAATCAGCGCCAGATGCGGCACGTTACGCAGCATTTGCACCGAGGTATCCAGCAAGCGTTCACCGACGCGCGAGGTGCCGGTAATCAATCCCAGAATCAAACCAATCGAGCCGCCAATGGAGAAACCGATGACGGCACGCCAGCTGCTGATCGCCAGGTTTTGCCACAGTTCACCGCTAGCAGTCAGTTTCCAGAAGGTGATGAGGATATTTTCTGGCGACGGCAAAATGCGCGTCGACAGCCAACCCACTTGCGATGCCAGTTGCCACACCGCAATCAGCACCACTGGCAAAACCCAGGGCAGCACGGCATTACTCAGCTTGGTTTTAACGTTCGCCATGATCGGCTCCTTTAGCTCTGTGACACTTTTTGCGGCGTGAAATCGTTAGCCACCGCTTCACCGTGCGCTTGTACCACACGCGGCTTCGGTACTTCCGGAATCGCCAGATCGAGGTGCGGGAACAGCAACTCGCCCACGCGATAAGCCTCTTCCAGATGCGGATAGCCGGAGAGAATAAAGGTCTCGATGCCGAGATCCTGATACTCCTGCATGCGCGCCGCCACGGTTGGGCCATCGCCCACTAACGCGGTGCCTGCGCCGCCGCGTACCAGACCGACACCGGCCCACAGATTTGGGCTGATCTCCAGCTTGTCGCGACGTCCGCCGTGCAGTGCCGCCATGCGCTGTTGGCCCACCGAATCGGTGCGCGCAAACGCGGCCTGCGCTTTAGCAATGGTGGCATCATCAAGATGGGCAATCAGGCGATCCGCCGCTTGCCACGCTTCTTCATTGGTTTCACGCACAATCACGTGCAGACGAATCCCGAAGCGCACGGTGCGGCCTTGCGCTGCTGCTTTGGCGCGCACTTGCTCAATCTTCTCTTTAACTAACGCGGGCGGTTCGCCCCAGGTGAGATAAACATCAACCTGCTCGGCGGCCAGATCCTGCGCGGCATCCGACGATCCGCCAAACCACAGCGGCGGACGCGGTTCCTGCACCGCTTTAAACATCAGACGCGCACCGCGCACCTTCACATGCTTGCCTTCGTAATCGACGGTTTCGCCTTCGCTAACGCGACGCCAGACGCGGGTAAACTCGGCGGATTCTTCATAGCGTTCGCGGTGATCGAGGAACACGCCATCGCCGGCCAACTCTTCCGGATCGCCGCCGGTAACCAGATTAAACAGCGCGCGACCATTCGACAGACGATCCAGCGTGGCGGCCTGACGCGCCGCTTGCGTCGGCGAAATCACGCCCGGTCGCAGTGCAACGAGGAAACGCAGACGCTGCGTCACCGGAATCAGTGATGCTGCCACCAGCCAGGCATCTTCACAGGAGCGGCCGGTGGGGATCAGCACGCCGCCGAAGCCAAGGCGATCCGCTGCCTGCGCAATCTGTTGCAGGTAACCATGATCAACCGGGCGCGAACCCTCCGCTGTGCCAAGATAGTGACCATCGCCGTGCGTCGGGAGAAACCAAAATACGGATACGCTCATGATTAATTTCCTTTGGGCTGGGCGGATTGTGGATGCCAGATGCGGTCAGCGATATTCACTTTTACCGGCATCAGATGATTGGCATAAAACAGATCGGCCGTTTGCTGTTGGGCCTGCGCGGTATGGGCGCTGACCGGCGTAATGGTGGTGGGTGGACGATGGTCGAGATAGCTGGCAATCACCGGTTTCGGTAAGCCCATGGCGTTTGCCAGCAGATCGATACTCTGGTCGCGCTGACTGCGCGTTAATGCATCGGCGTCGCTGAAGGTATTCAGTACCTGCTGCACGAAGGCGCCGTTCGCCTCGGTGTATTTGCGCGTGGCTAAATAGAAGGAGCCGGTTTGATTGAGTTTGCTGCCATCGGCCAGCACGCGCACGTTGCCTTGCAGCAGCGCGGCAGAGTAGTAAGGATCCCAAATTGCCCAGGCATCGACGTCACCTTGCTGGAACGCGGCGCGCGCATCGGCGGGCGTCAGATAGGTTGGCTGAATATCTTTAAAGCTCAATCCGGCCTGTTCCAGCGCACGCAACAGCAAGTTGTGCGAGCTGGAGCCTTTCTGGAACGCCACTTTGTGGCCTTTCAGTTCGGCCACGCTGTGAATCGGGCTATCTTTCGGCACCAGAATCACTTCGGCCTGCGGCTTGGGTGGCTCCGAGCCGACGTACAGCAGATCGGCACCCGCAGCTTGGGCAAACAGCGGCGGGATATCGCCGGTGCTGCCCAAATCGATGCTATCGACGTTAAGCGCTTCCAGCATTTGCGGGCCAGCCGGGAATTCCACCCACTTGATGTTGGTATGCGGGAAGCGCTGCTCCAGCAGCTTGTGGGTTTTCGCCAAAACCATGCTCACTGAGCCTTTCTGATAACCGATGCGCAACTGTTCGGGTGCATCGGCGGCCTGGGCGCTCACGCTCAAGGTGAGCAGTGCCGCTACGGCTGGCATAAGTACACCCGTCAATATCCTTTTCATCTCTCTTCCTTTATACCGCTTGTGCGTAAGGTTGGTGGCGACGATGCAGCGCGTGCCAGAAGGTATCCAGCGCCTCGTCAATGCGTTGCGACAGCAGCGGATCGAGCAGCGGCTGGCGATCGTAATCAGTAATCTGGCTGTCAGTGGCGAACACGCCGTGCAACACTTCCTGCGCCTTCAGCGCATTCAGCACCGGCTTCAGCGCGTAATCCACCGCCAGCAGATGTGACGCGCTGCCGCCGCTTGCCAGTGGCAGCACCACTTTATGCTCCAGCGCGCGCTCTGGCAGCAGATCGAGCAGGGTTTTCAGTGCGCCGGAAAACGAAGCCTTATAAATAGGCGTGGCGACAATCACACCATCCGCCAGCGCCAAATCGGCTTTCAACGCGGCTAAGGCAGGTGAATCGAAGCGTGCATAGAGCAAATCTTCAGGCTGGAAGTTGTGAATATTCCACGGAATCACGTCAACGCCGCGTGCTTCCAGCGCGTGCTGGCAAAGGCTCAGCAGCGCAGTAGAGCGTGAAGGGTAGCGAGGGCTGCCCGCCAGCGTAATAATCCGCATGGTCACTCCTTATAACTGAAAGTTATTGATTATCTGATATTCAGAACTGATGTGTTCAATACTGTCAGAGCAGGCAGCGAGGCTTAAATGATTTATCTGGTAATCCTAAGTCGCAAAATGGGATAGTCCGGAACAGATAAAGGAAGAATAAAAAACAGCGGAATTGATGCTTAGGGTTAATCTGAAAAGCACTCGAGCAATCGAGCAGTTATATCAGTTACTGCATCGCGTTTTACTGCGCCATTAGTTAAAGCGCTTAATGCATGACCTTAATTGAGGTATCAATAAAGAAACACATCCCCATAGCTCGTAACATCCTGTGATGAAGGTTGTTGCGAACTTTGAAATAAAAGAAGAAAAATGATGATTCTGATTTATTCTAAATTTTGGGAATCAGATTTAACTTAGAGGGGTTGAAAGTTATTCTATTTATTTATGGTTTTTATTTGAGCTAACCGTTGAGATGGCGCGAGTAAATGTTAAATACAAGACGGGTCTCATGCTCGTCTCCAAAAAATATTGTTACTTTTTGCGCCCTGATTTACGTTTTACTAAAGCAATGCTGAACAATTAAAAGTTGTATTGATAAAACAACGGTGATCGTCGTTGGAATCAGAACGCTAAGCCTGTTTATAATTGGTTGAGCTAATTTCCGCTAGAACACGATAACGATATTTCACTTATTTATTTACGCCCGCGTTTTGTGGCGTGAACTGCCGTTGCGGCAAGCTACTTTATTCTTAGGGAGATAAATATGGGTAGTTCTTCATTTGCTCAGGATTTAACTGAGCAGCAGGTCGTGCCTGCCACCTTCAATCGCATCTCACCCTCACCTAAACCAGAAGAAGAGCTGGTGTGTTATTGGCTGCAACCCGATGCTGCGGGCGCGCATCTTATTTCTTCATTGCTGCCAACCTTCCCGCACAGCACGCCTGCTGAAGATGATTTCCTGCTGTTCAGCGCGGAGCGCAGCGCCTTGCCGGCCAGCCTGCTGCAGGACATGGCGAAGCTCAGTGACCAGCGTCCAGAGCTGAACTGCTTTATTGTCTCGCTGGCAAAGCGCGAGCTGCCAAACGGCTTACACTCGTCTCTGCAGCTGTTTCAACAGTTGCATGCGCAGCGCTGGTGGCAGGAGGGCGGCTTTGCGGTGATCTTGCGTGCTGGCCTGGCCCGCGTGGGTGCGCCGCTGACGCGTATTCAGGATGTGATGCTCGCCGGATTACTGCATACGCAAACGGCGTGGGTGCTCGATTACGCCAGCGAAGCCTCGCTGACCACCAAAGCCGATGCATCGCCGCGCTTAACTTATCAGCAATTTATTACTGATTATGAAAAACTCACGCGTTTGTCACACTATATTCCGGAGCGAAACCGCTATCGCGAAAGTTATTTACGCAGCGGCTTATTACAATTAGTCCAGCAGGAGTTGAGTGGCGCGGCGAAATTCTCAGATAATACCCGCCATGCATTAACCTACTTTGCGGAAAACTTCCCGGCCAAAGGCGCAATGGAAAAACTTATGTTGAAACAACCTGACATCTATTTCGCTATCATGAAAATGAGAAAAAGGCTGGGCGCTTAGCACCAAGGTTAATTTTAAGAATAACTCCGGTGTGCGCGTGAATACTTTTATGTCACGCTTAAGGCCACTGAGATAATCCCCAGATGCCAAAACACCTATGTCTATAAAACGTAACGCGATTGCCAACTATGTTGGTCAAATCTATCTGACGCTGTCAGGTATTTTGGTTGTACCACTTTATATTCAACACTTAGGAATGGAAGCCTACGGTTTAGTGGGCTTCTTTTCGATCTTATTAACCTGGCTGCAATTACTGGATGCCGGTGTTTCTACTACCTTAATGCGGGAAGCGGCGCGTTATCGTGCTAATCAGGCGGAATTCGTCTGGTTCCCGGCGCTGTTTGCCACGCTGACCAAATTCTTCCTGTTCTCCACCATTGTGCTGGTGGTGTCGGGTTGGCTGGCAACGCCATGGATTGCCACGCACTGGCTGGATGCACGTCATCTGCCTGCGGGTGATGTGGTGATTGCCGTGGCGATTATGGTGATCACCGCCGCGATTCGCTGGCGCACCAGTCCGTATCGCAGCGTGATTGTCGGCTTCGAACATCAAGTGTGGCTGAACGGCGTCAACCTGATCATCACCACCTTGCGCACTTTCGGCGCGGTGCTGGTAATCCAGTTCTTCTCCAATCCGGTATTGGCGTTCTTTGTCTGGCAACTGCTGGTATCGATTGCCGAAGCAGCCTGCTGTATCTATAAATCCTGCCAGCTGATTCCCAAAGTGGCGCGCAAAGAGAAGCGCGGCGATCTGAAAGAGGTGCTGAAACCCTTTATTCGCTTTGCCCTCAGCGCGGCCTTCTCCAGTGCGGTGTGGACCTTTATTTCGCAAATCGACCGATTGGTGCTCTCCAAAACGTTGCCGCTGAGCGAATACGGTTCGTTTACCGTGGTGGCGACGGCCGCGACCGGCATTTTGCTGCTCAGCAGCCCGATCATGCAGGCGATTGTGCCACGCATGACCGGCATGAAAACCCGTAAAGAGGGCGATGCGGAGTCGCTGAAACTCTATCGCTACACCACGCAGGCGGTGGCCATCTTTATGGCGCCGCTCAGCATTACTATTGCCTGTTACGCCGGCCCGCTGCTGTGGGCATGGACGCAGAAGAGTCAGATTGTTGATGAGATGGCGTTTGTTCTCAGCCTGTACGCATTGGGCAGCGGCATTCAGGCCATCTGTGGCTTGCTCTATCACCTGCAATACATCAACGGCAACCTCAAGCTGCACATGAAAGGTTTCACCTGCTTTGCCGTGCTGCTGGTGCCGCTCAACATCTGGTGTGCCGTTCACTACGGCGCATTGGGTACCGGTTGGTTGTGGCTGGGACAAAACATCTTCTATCTGGTGGGTTGGGCATGGTTGGTGCATCGCCGCTTCGCGCCGGGCATTCATTTCACCTGGTTAACCCGCGACGTGATGCTGATTTGGGCGGTTTCCGCCGCCATCGCCTGGTTGAGCACTTTCTTGCCTATCGAGTGGAATCAAAATCGCTGGATCAACCTGCTGTGGCTCGGCTTGATTGGCGCATTCAATCTTGGTGTCTGCTGCCTGCTGCACAGCGTGGTGTTGAAGCGTCTCAGAATTCCGTTGTTTAACGTTGAGGAAAGAGGATGAGCATGATGTCATCTCACCGTATCCCTACGGTTTCGGTCATCATACCGAACTGGAATTGCGCGCCCTGGCTGCCAGAAGCGATGAGTTCTTTGTTGCGTCAGTCATCGCCGCCCGAACAGATCATTGTCATCGACGATGGCTCCAGCGACAGCAGCGTGGCCTGGCTAACGGCGTTTGCGGCCCAGCACCCGCAGGTGATGCTGCTGAGCGGCGAGCGCGGCGGCGTCAGCGCGGCGCGTATGAAAGGGCTCGCTGTAGCAACCGGCGATTTTGTTTACTTCATGGATGCGGATGATTTTGTCTCCACCGACTTGTTTGCCGACTTCCGTCGCGTGCAGGCGCGCCATGAGGATATTGACCTGTTCTGCTTTGGCGCAAAGATGTTCTTCGATCTGCCCGCCGCGCAGCGCCACTATCAAACCATTCACCAGCGTCATGTCAGTGGATTATTGCCCGGCGGCAGCACCAGCTTGCGTACGCTGATGCAGCATCAGTCGGCGCACCGCGTAGTGTGGAGCAGCATCATTTCGCGTCGCTTGATTGATCAACTGGCGCTGCAGTTTCTGCCGATCCAGAACCATGAAGATGCACCGTACATGTTCGCGCTCTATCTGCAGGCGCGTAATATTTATTGCACTAGCCAAAGCTACTACTACAAACGCTTTATGGTGACCTCGTTGTCGCAGAGCACGCGCGATTTTTCCTATGTGAAAAACTACTTCATTGCGCGCCAAAGCAGCGAACAATTCCTGCGTGAACAGCAACTGCCGGTGGATGCGGCCTTGCTGGATAGCTATTACCAAACGGTGATGCACAGCTGTCTGGCGCAGATCCGCAAAAATCATATGGTGATCCCGACAGACTGGCAGCCGCAGGTGAATCAGCTGGTGCGCAATGTGTTGCAGCACAGCGCGCGTCTGAAGCTGATGTGGTATTGCCCGACGATTTACAGTGGCCTGCAGGCGTGTCGTGAACAGCTTGGCCGCTATTCTGCACGACGCTGATAACGATCAAATTGTGATGCAGTAGAACAATTTACTTTTGCGCCAGAGCACCTTACCATTCTGGCGCACATTTTCCCGTGCACCCCGACTTCCCTGGTTTCCGTCATTGAGGAGAGTGCATGTTATATCCTATCGTCCGGCCGGCGCTGTTTAAGCTTGATCCTGAGCGTGCGCACGAACTCACCTTTCAACAACTGCGTTTTATCAGCGGCACCCCGCTGGAAGGGCTGATTCGCCAGTCGCTGCCATCCCGTCCGGTCACCTGCATGGGATTAACCTTCCCGAACGCGCTCGGCTTAGCGGCCGGCCTCGACAAAAATGCCGAGTGCATTGATGCCTTCGGCGCGATGGGCTTTGGTTTTGTCGAAGTGGGAACGGTAACGCCGCTGGCGCAACCGGGAAATGATAAACCGCGTATGTTCCGCTTAGTGCCTGCGGAAGGGATTATTAACCGCATGGGGTTTAATAATCACGGCGTTGATCATCTGATCGCCAACGTCAAAAAGTCGCGCTTTAAAGGCATTCTCGGCATCAATATTGGCAAAAATAAAGATACGCCGGTTGAGAATGGTAAAGACGATTATCTGATTTGCATGGAAAAGGTATATGCCCACGCCGGTTATATTGCCATCAATATTTCCTCACCGAACACGCCAGGATTACGCACGCTGCAATATGGTGAAGCGCTGGACGATCTTCTCTCCGCCATCAAATTAAAACAGCGAGAGCTGCAAGAACGGCACCTTAAATATGTGCCGGTGGCGGTAAAGATCGCGCCGGATCTTACCGAAGAAGAATTGATCCAGGTTGCCGACAGTTTGGTGCGCCACAATATTGATGGTGTGATTGCCACCAATACCACGCTCGATCGTTCGCTGGTGACCGGCCTTAAATATGCCGAAGAAGCGGGCGGATTAAGTGGTCGTCCGGTGCAGTCACGCAGTACCGAAGTGATTCGCCGCCTGGCGCAAGAGCTGCAGGGCCGCTTACCTATTATTGGCGTCGGTGGTATTGATTCCCTGGTTTCTGCGCGCGAGAAAATTGCCGCAGGTGCAACATTAGTGCAGATATACTCCGGATTTATTTATAAAGGCCCAGGCTTAATTAAAGATATCGTGACCCACCTCTAAGACATTTCCCACTTTACTGCGCCGAGGGGTTTATTTATCCCTTCGGCTCGTTTATATTTTGTCCTGCTGGTGCATTTTTCAGCTTTTTCTCAGATTTATTTTTTAATTAAGCGCCATTTAGCGCAGCGATAAACCACAGGGCAGATCATGAAAATCAAACCTGATGACAACTGGCGTTGGTATTTCGACGCAGAGCATGACCGCATGATGCTGGATTTAGCCGACGGCATGTTATTTCGCTCGCGCTTCTCGCGCAAAATGCTGACGCCTGATGCATTTAATGTCAGCGGTTTTTGCGTTGATGACGCCGCGCTCTATTTTACTTTTGAAGAACGTTGCCGTCAGAGTGGATTAAAAGGCGATCAGCGTGCCGAATTAGTATTAAACGCGCTGGTGGCCAGCCGATTTCTCAAACCCCTGATGCCTAAAAGCTGGCACTTCACCAATCACGCACACAGCTGGCAGCCGGCTGCAGGCGATATGGTGGCGGTGACGCTGGCCGATAGCGGCGAAAAGGCACAACTGTTTGTGGTTGAAAGCGGTGAAAATGCGGCGCTGTGCTTGTTGGCTCAAAACGCGTTAAGCGTGGCGGGTAAAGGTATGCAGCTGGGTGATGCGATCAAGATCATGAACGATCGTCTGCGCCCACAGCAGCAGGAACAAACCGCCCACTTCGCGCGGGCGGTGTGATCGGCTTACGCCAGTTCGATATCGCCTGCCGGAATACAGCTGCAGCTTAAGATCGTGCCATCTGCGCGCACCGCGCTTTTCTTCAGTGCTTTCACTTCACCCGCGACCAACGTCACTTTGCAGCTGCCACAAAGTCCGGCGCGGCACGAGTAGGGAATGCGGAAACCCTGCATCTCCAGTTGTTCCAGCAACACTTGCTGATTGTCCCCGCTAAAGCGCGCTCCCTGATAATCGATAGTTACTGCGCTGTGGCTGCTAGCGTCTGGTGCCAGCGTTTCGACCACGGCGCCCGCACCGTACGCGCGCGGCGTTTGCTTCTCTAAAATGGTCACCGCATCGCCAACGCGAATAATGCCGCTATTGAGCGCAATCAAATTCAGGCCGAAATCAATATCGCCGCTGCCATCCTGCGCGCTGCGGAAACCCTGCAAGGTGGTGAGCGGTTCGCCATTAGGATGTTTTTGACCGGTTTCGGTGCCGACGGTGGTAAACACGCAGCGGCTGCACGGCTTCGGCATCTCAAAGGTAATCTCGCCAATTTGCAGACGTTTCCAGCTATCTTCTTCCCACGCGGCCGCGCCGCTTACGACCAGATTGGGGCGGAACTGCTCAACGCGCACGCTGGCCGGACAGCGCTGTTGCAGATCCTGCAACGAGGCCATGTTCACCAGCAAGTAGGGAAAACCGTCGGCAAAGCTCAGCGGCACATGATCAAAACGCTTCACGCGGCGCGTCGGTTCCGCGCCGGTCCAGCGCAGTTGCACCGGACGCGGGAAGAAGGTGCTCAACCAGCTATTAATCGTTTCCGGTGCAATACGCGCGGTGAAATGGTTGCCCCATACTTCGGTAGGTGACTGCTCAGCGGTAAAATCATTAAAGCGGATCAGCGCCTGCGATCCATCCGGTGCTTGTAAAAACAGGCCATCCGGCAGCAGCGCAGGTGTGTAACGCACCATTTCCGGAAACTGGCGCGCGGTGACAAACGTGCCGTCCAGTTCGGTCACCATAAAGATGCGATCAAAGCCCAGACCGCTTTCCAGCACCTGCGCATGCGACAGTTGCAGACCGCGCATAGATTTAACGGGATGGATGTAAAGGCGTGAAAGCGTAATCATCACCACTCCAGAAACAGGGTCATAAGTTTAAAAGAAGCTAACTTTATGACATAGCACGCTGATTCGCTATAATGCGCAGCAATTTAAGCAAGAGTAAAAAGTGACGATATGAATTCTCTGTTTGCCAGTACGGCGCGTGGGCTCGAAGAGCTGTTGAAAAGTGAGCTAGACGCGCTGGGTGCGCAGGATTTGCAGGTGGTGCAGGGCGGCGTCCACTTTCAGGCCGACGACCATGTAATGTACCAAAGCCTGCTGTGGAGCCGTTTGGCTTCGCGCATTTTGCTGCCGCTGGGAGAATTTGGCGTCTGGAGCGATCTCGATCTTTACGTGGGTGCGCAAAGTATTCCATGGACCGAGATGTTCGACAGCAACACCAGTTTTGCCATCCATTTTAGCGGCACCAATGAGGTGATCCGCAACAGCCAGTTCGGTGCGTTGCGTATTAAAGATGCCATCGTGGACAGCTTTACCCGCCAGAATCTGGAACGCCCGAACGTTGATCGTGAACAACCGGGCATCCGCATCAATGCGTGGCTGAACAAAGATCGCGTCAGCATCGCGCTGGATCTGAGCGGTGATTCACTGCATCAGCGCGGCTATCGCCAGCAAACCGGCGCGGCGCCGTTAAAAGAAACCTTAGCGGCGGCGATTGTGATGCGTTCGGGTTGGCAGAGCAGCACGCCGCTGGTCGATCCAATGTGTGGTTCCGGCACGCTGCTGTTGGAAGCGGCGCTGATCGCCTGCGATCGCGCGCCTGGCCTGTTGCGTACCCATTGGGGCTTCAATCGCTGGAAGAAACACAATCAGGCGGTCTGGCAGGAAGTTCATGCTGCCGCGAAAGAGCGCGCACGCGTCGGTACCGCTGCGGCGACCGCCCGTTTCTTTGGCTACGATAATGACAGCCGCGTGCTGGAATCGGCGCGCGCCAATGCTCGTCGTGCCGGCGTGTTCGAGCTGTTCACCTTCGCGCAGCAGGATGTGATCAAGCTGAAAAATCCGCTGGCGGGCAAAGAGATTACCGGCACGGTATTAAGCAACCCGCCGTATGGTGAACGTCTGGAAAGCGAACCGGCGCTGATTGCGCTGCACAGCCAGTTGGGCCGCATCATGAAGCAGAATTTCGGCGGCTGGAATCTGTCGCTGTTCAGCGCCTCGCCGGAGCTGCTGAGTTGCTTGCAACTGCGTGCCGATCGCCAGTTCAAAGCCAAAAACGGCCCGCTGGAGTGCGTGCAGAAAAACTATCAGCTGGCTGCGACCAGCGCAGAAGGCGGCGCGCAGATTGCGGAAGATTTTGCTAACCGCCTGCGTAAGAATCTGAAGAAACTGGATAAATGGGCGCGCCAGTCGAATATCGACTGTTATCGTCTGTATGACGCCGATCTGCCAGAGTACAACGTGGCGGTCGATCGTTACGCTGATTGGGTGGTGATCCAGGAGTATGCGCCACCGAAAACCGTGGACGCCAACAAAGCGCGTCAGCGTCTGTTCGATGTAATTAGTGCAACGCTGAGCGTGTTGGAGATCCCGGCGAATCGTCTGGTGATGAAAACCCGCGAGCGCCAGAAAGGCAAAAGCCAGTATCAAAAGCTGGGCGAGAAGGGCGATTTCTTCGAAGTGCAGGAATTTGATGCGCGACTGCTGGTGAATCTCACCGATTATCTGGATACTGGTTTGTTCCTCGATCACCGTATCGCACGCCAGATGCTGGGCAAAATGAGCGCAGGCAAAGATTTCCTGAATCTGTTTGCCTACACCGGCACCGCCAGCGTGCACGCCGGTTTGGGTGGCGCGAAAACCACCACCACCGTAGATATGTCGCGTACCTATCTGGAGTGGGCCGAGCGCAACCTGCGTCTTAACGGTTTAACCGGTCGTCAGCACCGCCTGATGCATGCAGATTGCCTGAGCTGGCTACGCGAGAGTGACGAACAGTTCGATTTGATCTTTATCGATCCGCCGACGTTCTCTAACTCTAAGCGCATGGAAGACGATTTCGACGTGCAGCGCGATCACATGATGCTGATGCAGAACCTGAAACGTCTGCTGCGTCGCGGTGGCACCATTATGTTCTCCAACAATAAGCGCGGCTTCAAAATGGATCTCGACGGCTTAGAACGTCTGGGTCTGCAGGCGCAGGAAATTACCCAAAAAACGCTGTCGCAGGATTTCGCGCGCAACCGTCAAATTCACAACTGCTGGCTGGTTAGCCACGCCGGTAAGGAATAAGTTTTATGTCACTGATCAGTATCCATGGCGCTTACCTCTCGTTCAGCGATGCGCCGCTGTTGGATAACACCGAACTGCATATCGAAGAGGGCGAACGCGTCTGTCTGGTTGGCCGTAACGGCGCCGGTAAATCGACGCTGATGAAAATCATCAACGGCGAACAGCCGCTGGATGATGGCCGCATCATTTATGAGCAGGATTTGGTGGTGGCGCGTCTGCAACAGGATCCGCCACGCAACATTACCGGCTCGGTTTACGACTTCGTTGCCGAAGGCGTGGCCGAGCAGGCTGAGCATCTCAAGGCTTATCACGCGATTTCCCATCTGGTGATGGAAGATCCGAGCGAGAAGAACCTCAACGAGATGGGCCGTCTGCAAACCATTCTTGACCATCAAAATCTGTGGCAGCTGGATAGCCGTATCAACGACGTGCTGCTGCAGATTGGTTTGGATGCGGATACCGAGTTGTCCTCGCTTTCCGGCGGCTGGCTGCGTAAAGCGGCATTGGGCCGCGCGCTGGTGAGCAACCCGCGCGTGCTGATGCTCGACGAACCGACGAACCACCTCGATATCGAAACCATCGACTGGCTGGAAACGTTCCTCAAGACCTTTAGCGGCAGCATCGTGTTCATCTCGCATGACCGTTCATTTATCCGCAACATGGCAACGCGTATTGTCGATCTCGATCGCGGCAAGCTGGTTTCCTGGCCGGGCAACTACGATCTGTTCCTGACCGGTAAAGAAGAAGCGCTGCGCGTCGAAGAGATGCAAAACGCCGAATTCGACCGCAAGCTGGCGCAGGAAGAAGTGTGGATCCGTCAGGGCATCAAAGCGCGCCGCACGCGTAACGAAGGCCGCGTACGTGCTTTGAAAGCGCTGCGTAACGAGCGCTCTGCACGCCGTGAAGTGATGGGCAAAGCCAATATGCAGGTCGGCGAAGCGGCACGTTCCGGTAAAATCGTGTTTGAGATGGAAGATGTCAATTACAGCGTGGGTGGTAAAACCCTGGTGAAAGACTTCTCTACTCAGGTGCAGCGCGGCGACAAAATCGCCCTGATTGGCCCGAACGGTTGCGGTAAAACCACCTTGCTGCGTTTGATGCTGGATCAGCTGAAAGCCGACAGCGGCCGCGTGCACTGTGGTACTAAACTGGAAATCGCTTACTTCGATCAGCACCGCGCTGAGCTGGATCCGGATCGTACCGTGATGGATAACCTCGCTGAAGGTAAGCAGGAAGTGATGGTTAACGGCAAACCGCGCCATGTGCTCGGTTACCTGCAGGACTTCCTGTTCCATCCGAAACGCGCCATGACGCCAGTGCGCGCCTTGTCTGGCGGTGAACGTAACCGCCTGCTGCTGGCACGTCTGTTCCTTAAGCCAAGCAACCTGCTGATTCTCGATGAACCAACCAACGACCTCGACGTCGAAACGCTGGAGCTGCTGGAAGAGCTGGTGGATGGTTATCAGGGCACCGTGATGCTGGTGAGCCACGATCGTCAATTCGTCGACAACACCGTGACTGAATGCTGGATCTTCGAAGGCAACGGCGAAATCGGTACCTTTGTGGGTGGCTATCACGATGCTCAGCAGCAGCGCGCCGCGTATAAGCAAGGCAAAGCCACTCAGGCCAAACCGGCTGCACCGACGAAAACAGCAGAGAAAAGTGACGTCGCCAAACGTCCAGCCAACAAGCTAAGCTATAACCTGGCACGTGAGCTGGAACAGCTGCCGCAAAAACTCGAACAGCTGGAAACCCGCATCGGTGAGTTGCAGGCTAAAATGAGTCATCCGGACTTCTTCAGCCAGCCACACGATAAAACCCAGCCCGTTCTGGATGCGTTAGCGCAAACCGAGCAGGAACTGGAAGTGGCGTTTGAACGTTGGGAAGAGCTGGAAGCGCTGAAAAACGGCGCGTAATCGGAAGGAGTCAGCATGTGTGCAGCGGATCAAGCGCATCAGTGGAGTCTTTGTCCACAGTGTGATTTAACAGTAAAGCTGCCCGCTGTACCGGTCGGCAGCCGTGCGCGTTGCCCGCGTTGTCACACCACGCTGCAAGCCAACTGGCAGGAGCCGCGTCGACGTCCGACCGGCTACGCCCTTTCGGCGCTGTTTATGCTGGTGCTGGCCAATCTGTTTCCTTTCATCAATATGCACGTCGCGGGATTGAGCAGCCAGATATCGCTGCTCGAAATTCCGCAGGTGATGGATCGTGAAGATTACCGCAGCCTGGCAACGCTGTTTCTGCTGTTTGTGCAGGGCATTCCCGCCTTTTGCATGATCACCATTATCCTGCTGGTCAATAACGTTCGCATGCCGCATAACCTGCGGCTTGGGTTGGCGCGCGTGCTGTTTCAGCTGCGTAGCTGGGGCATGGCGGAAATCTTTATGGCTGGCGTGCTGGTCAGTTTCGTTAAGCTGATGGCGTACGGTGAAATTGGCCTCGGCAGCAGCTTCTGGCCGTGGTGTCTGTTCTGCGTGCTGCATTTGCGGGCGTTTCAATGTGTTGATCGCCGCTGGGTGTGGCAACGTATCGATCCGTTACCGCCGCTGCCGAAAGTGCCGCAGGCCGGTGTTAGCGGCTTAAAGCAGGGTTTGCGTAGCTGCCCGTGTTGCACCGCTATTCTGCTCGCCGACCAACTGGCGTGTCCCCGTTGTGGTGTGAAGGCGCATGCGCGCCGTAAGCACAGTCTGCAATGGACGCTGGCGCTGCTGGTCACCTCGGTGATGCTCTACATTCCCTCCAATATCATGCCGATCATGGTGACCGAAACGCTCGGTTCGCAATATCCCTCGAACATTATGGCCGGGGTGATTTTGCTGTGGAGCGACGGTTCGTGGCCGGTAGCGCTGGTGATCTTCATCGCCAGTATCATGGTGCCTTCGCTGAAAATGCTGGCGATTGCCTGGCTGTGCTGGCACGGCAGCGGACGCGGCGGACGCGATGATGAAAAGATGCACGTGGTTTATGAGGTGGTTGAGTTCGTTGGCCGCTGGTCAATGATTGATGTGTTTGTCATCGCCGTTCTCTCCGCTCTGGTGCGCATGGGACGACTGATGAGTGTGTATCCTGCGCCGGGTGCGCTGCTGTTTGCCATGGTGGTGATTCTCACGATGTTTGCCGCCATGACCTTTGATCCGCGCCTACTGTGGGATCGACAACGAGAAACTGAACGTAAGGAGCCGCGTCTTGACGGATAACCATCACGGGACTGCTAAGGTCGACCAGATTAAACGCTGGTCGCCGGTCTGGATTGTACCCATCGTCACGCTGTTAATCGGCGGATGGATTCTTTTTTATCACTTCAGCCATCAGGGTCCGGAAGTGACGCTGATTACCGAGAACGCGGAAGGCATCGAAGCCGGTAAAACCGCCATTAAGAGCCGCAGCGTTAACGTTGGCGTGGTGGAGAGCGCGGTTCTGACCGATGATTTGCACCACGTTGAGATTAAAGCGCGTCTCAACTCTGGTATGGAAAAGCTGCTGCAAGGCGACAGCGCATTCTGGGTGGTAAAACCGCAAATTGGCCGCGAAGGTATTTCCGGTTTAGGCACCTTGTTGTCGGGTGCTTATATCGAACTGCAGCCGGGCGCGAAGGGTGATAAGCCAGAGAGATACCAACTGCTGGATGCACCGCCGTTAGCGCCGCCGGATGCCAAAGGGATTCGTGTCACGCTTGACAGTAAAAAAGCGGGACAGTTGAATCCGGGGGATCCGGTGCTGTTCCGGGGTTATCGTGTCGGCTCGGTGGAAACCAGCACCTTTGATACCGATAAACGCATGATGGCTTACCAGCTGTTTATCTCGGCGCCTTACGATCGCCTCATTACCACCAATGTGCGCTTCTGGAAAGACAGCGGCATTGCGGTAGATATGTCGGCATCCGGCATGCGCGTAGAGATGGGATCGCTCACCACACTGTTCAGCGGCGGCGTCAGTTTTGACGTGCCGGACGGCGCTGAGCTGGGCCGTGCTGCGGAGAACAAAGCGGAATACCATCTTTACGACGATCAGCGCAGCATTCAGGATTCGCTTTACAGTGCTCACACCGATTTCCTGCTGTTCTTCACCGATTCGATTCGTGGCTTGCAGGTTGGCGCACCGGTTGAGTTCCGTGGCATTCGTCTGGGTACGGTGTCACAAGTGCCTTACATGATCCCGGGTGTGAATCAGGCGCTGAATACTGACTATCGCGTGCCGGTGCTGATTCGCATTGAGCCGGATCGTTTTGTTAATCGTCTGGGCGGGGATTTCAATCTTGAGCAGCATCTGCAGGAAGGCAAAAAACGCGGTCTGCGTGCGACGCTGAAAACCGGCAACCTACTGTCTGGCGCGCTATTTATCGACCTCGATTTCTACGACAATGCACCGGCATATAAAGGCCCGAACGAAGTGGCGGGACTGGAAGTGATTCCAACCGTCAGCGGTGGCCTGGCGCAGATTCAGCAGAAATTGATGGCGGCGCTGGATAAGATTAACGGCTTGCCACTTAATCCTTTGCTGAACGAAGCCACCGGTACCTTGAAAGAGAGCCAGCGCACGCTGCAACAGCTGCAGAAGACGCTGGATAATCTCAATCAGATCACCGCTAACCCAGCGATGAAAACGCTGCCTTCAGACATGCAGCAAACCCTGCGTGAACTGAATCGCAGCATGAAAGGGCTGCAGCCAGGTTCACCGGCTTACAGCAAGCTGGTGGGCGATATGCAGCGGCTTGATCAGGTGCTGCGTGAGCTGCAGCCAGTGCTGAAAACGCTGAATAGCAAAAGTAACGCGCTGGTGTTTGAAGCCAAGCCGGGCCAGGATCCACAGCCAAAGAGGGCGAAACAGTGAAAAAAGGGCTAATGATCGGGGCGCTGTTGCTGCTAACAGGCTGCAGCAGCACCATTGAAAATACCTATTATCAGCTGCCTGCGGGCAGCAATGTGGCGCGCGTGGAAAGTGCCGCGGGCACTGGCCAACCCATGATTTGGGTCGAGCAGGTGACGGTACCGGATTATATGGCGGGCAACGGCCTGGTGTATCAGACCAGCGATGTGAAGTACGTGATAGCGACCAATAACCTGTGGGCGAGTCCGCTTGATCAACAGCTGCAGCAAACGCTGATCAGTAATCTCAGCAAAGCGCTGCCTGGTCGTTTGGTTGCTGGTGCTCCGCTGGGCGAAAGCCACGATACGCTCTCGGTAAACGTGACCGGTTTCCAGGGACGTTACGATGGGCAAGTGGTGGTGAGTGGCGAATGGTTACTGCAGCATCAAGGGCGCCTAATCAAACATGGCTTTAATCTGACGCTGCCGCAAACAGAGGATGGCTATGATGCGCTGGTGCGTACTCTGGCTCTCGGTTGGCAGCAAACGGCGCAACAAATCGCAAATAGTGTCGTTTCGCTAAATTAAGATTTGTTCGATGCTTATGCTAAGTCCTTGATTTGCTGTAGTGTGATCGCAGTCAAATCAGGGGCTTTTTTTATTGCCTAATCAGCCAGATAGACATTCCACTGACAATTCTACATGGCACTTTAACGTCAAAAACATGACATTGGCGTGAATTTTGCGCATTGACCTTTCTTCTGCATCGGGTTAGAACATTACTGTGGTTGAACATTATATCGCCACTCTTTCTTTCCACCCAGATTCCACCAGACCTGAAAAATGAGGGAAACGAGGCATGAAGAGACAGAAGAGAGACCGCCTGGAACGAGCACATTCACGAGGCTACCAAGCCGGGATTACAGGGCGTTCAAAAGAGATATGCCCTTATCAATTGATCGATGCACGGTCTCACTGGTTGGGAGGTTGGCGTCAAGCCATGGAGGACAGGTCAGCGGTGGCCTAGCACTGCTGGATGTCTATCATTATGGAAGAAACCTCCGCTGCGTGCGGAGGTTTTCGTTTGGAAGGATTAGAAAGCTGAAGTGTCTTTGAACAGACCCACTTTCAAATCAGTCGCAGAGTAAATCAGGTTCCCGTCAACGAAGACTTCGCCATCTGCCACGCCCATCACCAGTTTACGGTTGATCACACGCTTGAAGTGAATTTTGTAGGTCACTTTCTTCGCGGTAGGCAGGACTTGTCCAGTGAACTTCACTTCACCCACGCCCAATGCGCGGCCTTTACCTTCTGCGCCCAGCCAGCCGAGGTAGAAACCAACCAGCTGCCACATCGCATCAAGGCCAAGGCAACCCGGCATCACCGGATCGCCAATGAAGTGGCAGTCAAAGAACCACAGGTCAGGGCGGATATCCAGTTCGGCTTCTACGAAACCTTTATCGAATTTACCGCCGTCTTCGGTCATTTTGACCACGCGGTCCATCATCAACATGTTGTTGGATGGAAGCGGCGGTCCATTTTCGCCAAACAGTTCGCCGCGACCCGAGGCAACCAGGTCTTCTTTACTATAGGATTCGCGTTTATCTACCATGTTCTCAATATGCCTTCTTTTAGTGAAGCCCGAATATTAGCGAACAGTTGTACGCTGAGCAATCTTATCAGCTGTGGTTGAACCAGTTGAGCCAACGTAATGGCCATGGACGCAGGCGAGCTTCCTGCTGGTTCAACTGGGTAATGCGTTCCTGAATGGTGCTAAGCAATGATTCGCCGCTTTCACTCTGCCAGGCAATACCGGTCAGCAGCGGCAGCGCTTCATCTACGCTCTCAATGGCCCAAAGATGGAATTGTCCGGCTTTAACCGCTTCCACTACGTCCTGATTCAAACTGAGATGGCGCGCGTTACTGGCAGGGAAAATCACACCCTGCTTACCGGTCAGTTCGCGTGAATTACAGATGTGGAAGAAGCCTTCAATTTTTTCATTCAGGCCGCCGACGGGCTGCACGTTACCAAACTGATCCACTGAACCAGTTACCGCAATCTGCTGATTAACCGGTTGATTAGCCAGCGCGCTGATTAACGCACACAGCTCGGCCAGCGAGGCGCTGTCGCCATCCACTTCAGAATAGGATTGTTCAAACACCAGCGAAGCCGAGAAGGGTAACTGTTGCTCCAGCTCCAGTTCGGCAATCAGATAGGCTTGCATGATCATCATGCCTTTTGCATGAATGTTGCCACCTAACTCAGCTTTGCGCTCTACATCGGTGAATTCGCCATCGCCGGGATGTACCACACAGGTAATGCGTGAAGGTTCGCCCCACGGACGCGGATGACCCGGGAACTCAACCACCGAAAGGCCATTGATTTGGCCGACCACTTCGCCTTCAGTCTCAATCATGATCTGATTAAGCAGGATTTCATCGCGCATGCGATCGGCGAGGAAGCCTTCACGCCACTGGCGTGCTTCCAGTGCTTCTTTCAACGCTTCGGCATTGATGCTGTCGCCATGCAGCGCCGTTTCCTGTAGTTGACGACGAAGCCAGCGTGGGCAAAGCGGTAAGGTGTCTTGATCACCGGTCATGCGTGCCGCTTCAGCGATCAACAATGGCCAGAAATCCGCTTCAGGCTGGGCTAACCCAGCTTGTTCAGCTTGTGTTAGCGTCCACTGGCACCATGAAGTCATGTCGTCTTCGTCGAGAATCTGTAAGCTCTCTTCAAATTCGCTGTACAGCGCCATCTCATGAACTTCGACGTCCATTTCCTGGAAGGCGGCCAGTGCATCACGGTCGCCACACAGTACCAGACGCAGTTGCAGCGGTAGCGAGGGAATGGCGACGGGCAGCGGTTGACGCTCATCCTGTGAATACCAATCGAAGCGACATTGCTCAATGCACTTACGCAGACGCAGCCACAACAGCGGCTGTGCCAGCAAAGTATTGACCGCAAGTATTAACGTGCCGCCATTGGCGCGATGCAGTAGGCCCGGTTCAGGCTGCACACGGTCTTTATATTGACGTACGCAACCGAACAGTTGCTCAGCTTCAATCCAGTCGGCGAAATGCACGCCGCCCTGGCTGGTGAACGGGCGATTGATATCGGTTGGCGCGAGCAGGCTAACGTTATCGCCCATCACATGATAGTCGCCACCGTAAAGAGCAATCTCATCCGGCTGGAAACGTTGGGCTGCATCGGCGATGCAGGCCAGGTAATCGCTGTTTTCCTGACTGCGCAATAACAGCAGTGGAAAACCCAATGTTTGATGATGCAAATGCGCCAGCGCATTCAGCAGACGCGGCTGAACCGCGGCAAGACTATCGCAATCTTCCAGTGAGACATTTGAGAAAATGGATTGGTAGCGGTCGCTATCCGGCTGCAGGGCTTGCCACGTAATTTGAGTGCTGGTCAAAATATTCGCATTAGTCTGATTTAGGAAAAGCGCGATTATACAGGAATCAACCCGGTTAATCACGGCGGAGTTCCGGCTCGGATTCTGACGGCTGCAACATGTTTTTCCTTGCTGCATCCAGGAAAAAAGCTGTTATTCTTAGTTTGTTACGTGATCACGATGAGATTCCGATGAAATACCAGCAACTCGAAAATCTTGAAAGTGGATGGAAGTGGAAATACCTGGTGAAAAAGCATCGGGAGGGTGAACTGATCACCCGTCATCTTGAGCTTAGCGCGGCGCAAGCTGCGGTTGATACGCTGCTATCGATGGAAAACAGTCCGGTTGAGGTTAACGAGTGGATCGCCCAGCACATTCATCCTGATTTGGAGAATCGTCTCAAGCAGACGATACGTGCGCGCCGTAAGCGTCACTTTAATGCCGAGCATCAACATACGCGTAAGAAATCGATCGATCTGGAATATCTGGTGTGGCAGCGACTGGCGGGATTGGCGCAGCGTCGCAGTAATACGCTGTCAGAAACTATCGTCCAGTTGATTGAAGATGCTGAACGCAAAGAGAAGTATGCCAGCCAGATGTCTACGCTGAAACAAGATCTGCGGGCGATCCTTGGGAATGGTGGTTCGGAAAAAGAGTAGAGTTCTTTTCGTTCTCATTACATTCAGCCATAAAAAAACCCCGCCTAAGCGGGGTTTTTTACTGCGTGATAACTTAAGCCTGTGGCTGAGTTACAACGTCTTTGATACCTTTCACGTCGATTTCAACGCGACGGTCTGGCGCCAGGCAGTCGATCAGGGCATTGCGGCCTTTCACGCTGTCACAGGTGTTGCCAGTAACTGGGTTAGATTTGCCCATACCGCGTGCAGAGATCTTGTTAGAAGGGATACCTTTAGATACCAGGTAATCAACTACAGACTGAGCGCGTTTCTCAGACAGTTTCTGGTTGTACTGCTCTGAACCGATGCGATCGGTGAAGCCCAGTACTACAACAGAACCGTCTTTCGGATCCATTGAGCTCAGCTGGCTGTACAGCTGATCAAGAGCTTGCTGACCTTCTGGCTTCAGAGTTGCCTTGTTGAAGGTGAACAGAACGTCAGACTTCAGAGTGAAACGCTTGGTTTCAACAACTGGCGCTGGAGCCGGAGCCGGAGCGACAACTGGCGCTGCATCATCTTCCTGACCGAAACGGTAAGAAACGCCGACGCTCAGCATGCTGTTGTCTGGACGTGCACCAACAGTACCTGCGTCACCGATGTTGTTAACCCACTGATAGTCCAGGCGAGTCGCCCAGTTTTTGGTCAGCGCATATTCAACACCAACAGCAGCCAGCGGAGAAACGCCGGTGTCGTGGTCGCTGATGCGAACACCGTTGTTGTTCTGAGTTGAATCAGCACGCCATACCATACCACCCAGACGGGTGTAGACATCGAAGTCTTCAGTAATTGGGTAGCTCAACTTAGCAGCCAGCTGTACGCCTTGTGCTTTGAATGCGCCATTGATGTTGTTGCCTTTGTTTGGCATACGGCCCAACCAGTCGTAGCCCAGCTCGAAGCCCAGGTACGGGTTAGCCTGATAACCCATGAATGCACCAGCACCCAGCTGAGATTCGTGAGTTGGACCGTCGTTGTTCGCGTAACCGTTACCGTAGTAACCAGTATCGTGATACTGAGACCAGCCCAGTTTAGCACCGGTATACCAGGTGTTATCTTTAGGTGCGGCCTGCGCTACGGTAGCGAAGCCAGCCAGTGCCACTGCAATTGCGATAGCTGTCTTTTTCATTTTTGCGCCTCGTTATCATCCAAATAGGCAATGAGCAAAAAGGTTGCTCTTTGTGTTAATCCTTCGCCGGGTCTAAACGCTCGCTTTTGACTCTACCGAAAAAACGGAGGTTATTGAGCACCCTGGCGAGCTAAAGTCTACAACGAGATTGGAAACTTACAAGTATGATGTGACGCCGGGCAGCAAAAAAACAGCGATTTATACACACATTTTAACAAATCACCTGGCTAAATCTTCGGTATTAGAAAACAAAAAAGCGTCTAAGCCATTGTCATAGCTGGCGGGAAAAGAATCAGTAGCTTAGATGCAACTTATGCAAAAAAAATGCTGAGAAAATTCCTGGAATTTACTTAATGAAACAATTCAGACGGAATTTTTGCGGAGTTAGGTTGTCTGGAAGGGGCGTATTGACCTCCCTGCGGACGCAAAATCAGACCGAGCGCTTCACCTTCTGCCGCGGCTTTTTCCAATTCTAGACGCTCTTCATCGCTCAATTCGTACGGAATCCAGGCTAGAACCACGCTGTAATTGCCTGTACGTAATGCCTTCACCATACTTTCCACGGTGTTAAAACGCTCAGATTCGGTGATATGCATACTCTTTTCTAACGGCAATCCTGACTGCTGCATCCAGCTACGATTCAACTTATGCGCTGGAGTGAGCCACAGCTGCCAGCGCGATTGCTCGCTCAGCTGTTTCAGTACCGGCAGCAGTATAAGTTGCATCATTCCAGGTTGTTCGCTGGAGCGCAGTTCAGTGATTCCACCCAGCGAAGGTTGCGCTAAGCTGGATGAAGCGAAACGATTTGAACGGTCAGCAGAGCCAGAGAAATGAGTACGCATAATTTAATCACTCAGTAATGAACTGTATGGATGTACAGTAATGGCTTCCTGGATAAAGATCAACCTCAATTTCTGAAAACGCCTCGCAATTTCTGCACAAGATACCTCCCGTCTGCTTTTATTCATTGAACAGCTAAATCGTTTTTTTTATCTTCTAACCAGATGAATCTGCGAGCTTTTATAGGAAATTTCCCGCGCATGGAATCCATTGAAGGGGGCGTTATGAAGAGATATAACCCGGTAGTTGAACAATCGAAAGCGCAGTTGGCGGCATTAGGTAAAATTGAATCGCGCACGCAATTTGGTGGTTATGCACTGACTGTTGAGAAGGTGATTTTTGCGTATATCAATGAGGATGCACTCTATCTTCGAGCTAGCGAGGCGCTTCACGTCTATAACGCACAGCGTTCACTGGAACCGCTAGTGTACCGTAAGCGTGGCGTGCCGGTGACACTGAGCTACTTCAAAGTGGATACGCAATTGTGGCAAAACCCTGAACAGTTATTGCAACTGTCAGCATGTTCTCTGCGTGCCGCACAGGACGAGGCGGCTACCAGACTTGTCTCGCTGCGTTTGAAAGATCTGCCGAATTTAAGCCTGCGATTGGAGCTGATGCTGCATAAGGTAGGGATCAGTTCGGTGCAATTGCTGTGTGAAACAGGCTCGCGACAAAGCTGGCTGAAACTGCGCGCGGTGAATAAGCACATTGGGTTAAAAACGCTGTTGGCGCTGGAAGGTGCAATATCAGGACATCATGAAGCGGCGTTACCCAGCGCCATCAGGCAAGAGCTTTACACCTGGTATCTAAAAATGCTCCGCCAGCATGCGGCGGAGCATCAATCGCTTTAGTCGTTGATGAGAGTACGGCGTAGACGGGCAATTTCAGGCAGCAGCGCGACTAACAAGCCCAATTGCTGAATCACTAATGGTGCGCGTGTATCCGGGCTGTTTTTCATCTCGTTCATGCGCTGCATTAGCGCCTGCTGCATCTCAGTGGCTTGAGTATCCGTAACCCGGTCGATCTGCAGCACATCTTCAATGAAGCAGACTGCGTCATCCAGTAAGTTCAGTAAAGTAGCATCCGCGAGATGTGCGCGGTGCGCTCCCAGTGCGGAGATATAGCTGAGGAAGGAGTGGTTCAGACATAGCAGTCGAAACGCATTTTCACGTAGCGGCTGTTGTAGCTTGAGTTCACCACTGATGTTTGACACCACTGACGCCAGCTCGGCATCGGCATTATGCGCATCGCGGCGTGCCACGCGATAAGCGAGACGATTGTCTTTGCCTTGGTGATATTGCTCCATAATCGCATCCAGATAGCGACAGTTCGCATCCAGTGTGCGATCGGCGACGGCGGTGATTTTGCGAAAACGCCAGTCTGGCCAGACAAAGGCCACGGCCAGCCACGCCAGTCCGCAGCCCAGTAAGGTATCCACCACGCGCGGTAGCGCCACTTCAAATCCTTCGCCGAGCAAGTTGAAGCACAGCAGAACCAGCAAAGTGATAAACAAAGTGGCTTGCGCATACTGAATCTGGCGGAAGGCGAAGAACAGCACGCCGCTCAGTACAATCAGCACCAACTGACCTTCAATTGAGGGCACCAGCCACAATACCGGCAGGCCGATGGCAACGCCGGCTAAGGTGCCGCCAATACGCAATGCGAGGCGTCGTCGGGTGGCGTTGTAGTTGGGCTGGCAGACAAACAGGCTGGTCAGCAAGATCCAGTAACCGCGATCGACGCCGGTGATTTTAATGAAGGCGTAGCCAACGCACAGCACCAGCGACATACGCACCGCATGACGGAAGAGAGCAGATTGCGGGCTAAGATGGCGACTGAGCCGCAAGCGGATATCCGCCCAGCCGCTGAGTCCTTCACGTGACAGATGATGGTCGCTCTGCGGGGACGGTTCGGCCAGCATCTGTTCTGATTCAATCGACGCCAGTTGCGCATCAATAGCACGCAGATTACGCAGCAGCCAAAACAGCGCGTGAATGTGTGGATCCTGCGGCTCATTCTGCTGAAGACGTTGCAGCGCGGTTTCCAGCCGTTCGAAGGTGCGCTCAAAGTGGCTGTCATGATGCCACGGCTGACGCAGCAAAATGGTCTCCGCCAGCTGCCGACAGGCACGCGCTTGCATATTCATCAGGCGCTGGAAACGGAACAGCACTTCGTTGTAACGCCAGTTATCACGCAGCAGATGGTATTGCAGATGCGAGGAGCTGGCGCGCTCATGGATATCCTGCGCGACAAAATAGTAGTGCAGGCTGCGGCGCGTGCTGCGTGAACCGCGGTCGCCGCGCAAACGGCTTTGAATAGTGCTTTTAGTAAGATTTAGCTGTGCTACCAACTGGCTGTTAACCATCGCCGTGGCAACCAGCGTGGCGTCATCCTGATCGCCGCCATCGGGATCAAACAGGTTCGCTTTGGCTTCCAGATAGCGCGCCAGCTGGGAAAAACTGCCTGCCAGCTGTTCCTGTACCGGGCGCACCGGGAACATCAAATGACCGATAAAGGTCAGCAAGTTGTACCAAAGGGCACCGATCAACAGCAGCGCTGGTTGCATCCACCATTGTGGGAATAAGCCGATGCCCAGCATGGTGTAAACCGCAATCAGCAGCGCACCGAAGGCGATGGTGGCATAACGCTGTCCCAGTGCACCGAGCAAAATAAAGCCCCAGCTGGAAAGCGCCAGGCCCAGAGCAAACGCCCACGGATGGGGGAACAACAGTTCCACCGACACCGAAGCAATACAGAAACACACCAGCGTGATCAACAGATTGCGCACACGCCCAATCCAGCGATCGTCGAGATCCGCCAGCGCCGCAGCGACGACACCCAGCGTCAGCGGAATGGTCCACTCGATTTGGTGCAGCCACCACGGCACCGCCGCGCATCCGGTCAAGGCAAAGAAGATGCGCAGCAAATAGCGTAGGCTGCTGTTAAACAGATAACGTCGCCAGCCTGGCAAGGCGTCATGAATCATTGAACGGCCTCAGTAGCGGCGACGCGCATTGGCTTCACGCGCGGCCTGCGCTTCTTCAACGGAGACCACACGACGGCCGACCGGCCACAGCGCAATCGCGGCGATTTTGAAGTTGGCGATGCCAACAGGAATGCCGATGATGGTCAGACACTGCACGATACCGGCCGAGATATGCGCCAGACATAACCACCAGCCAAACAGTATCAGCCAGAAGATGTTGAGGAAGGTGCCGCCGGTATTCATCACATGGCTTTTGCTGTCGGGGCGCAGCACATCGACATGCACCGCTTCGTTGCCAAAAGGCAGCAGAGACAGCTTGGTGATTTCCCAGCAGGAACGCGTCAACGGCAGCGTGAAAATCAGTACGATGCTCACCAACGTGGCGAACAGCCAGCTGAGAGTGGTGAAGAAGCCGCCGAGAATGAAATTAAGAATATTAAGTACGGTACGCATAAACGTGATTTTCCTTTTGCAATCCGCAATATGTGGCGCCAAGTTTAGCTCTTTTTAAGGCTGGAGCGCCAAGAGTCTGACAGGTAAACTGCGCGATATCGAATTCCACATGACGGTGCGGACATGGAACTGAAAGCAACATCAATGGGTAAACGTCTGGCACAGCATCCCTATAATCGGGTGCGCTTGCTGGCCGCCGGCGTGGAAGTCAGTGGCGATCGCCATGAATATCTGATTCCGTTTAACCAGTTGCTCAACATTGCCTGCAAACGCGGCATGGTGTGGGGCGAACTGGAGTTTCTGCTGCCAGACGAGAAAGTGGTGCGCCTGCATGGCACCGAATGGCAGGAAACGCAGCGCTTTTTCCACTTCTTGCAGCACGCCTGGCAGCAGTGGAGCGAGGAGATGAGCGAGGTGAGCGCCGAGGTGCTCGCCGCGCTGGAGCAGGAAATTCTCGCCTTTACGCAGCAGGATCGCTGGTTGAAACGCAGTGAGCTGAGCGCGGTGAAAGAGAGCATTACGCGCCAGTTTTCTGCCTTGCCGTTGCCTCTCGCGCGTATTGCCGAGTTTGACAACTGTCGTGAACGCTGGGAATTTTGCCAGCAATGGCTGGAGCAGGGTGAAACAGCCATCCGCCAACGCAATCGCGAATGGACCAGTAAGATCCTCAGCGATTATCACGAATTCTTCTCCACGGTTGAAACCACGCCGCTCAATCCATCGCAATGTGAAGCCGTAGTGAATGGCGAAGATGCGCTGCTGGTGCTGGCGGGTGCCGGCAGCGGCAAAACCTCGGTGCTGGTGGCGCGCGCAGGTTGGTTGCTGAAACGCAAACTGGCGCAACCGGATCAAATTCTGCTGCTGGCGTTTGGTCGTCAGGCGGCAGAAGAGATGAATGACCGCATTCAAACGCGTCTTGGCGAGAGCGCGATTCAGGCGCGTACCTTCCATGCGCTGGCGCTGCATATCATCCGCGAAGGCAGCAACAAACAACCAGTTATCAGCAAACTGGAGAGCGACAGCAAGGCGCGGCGACAGCTGCTGATTGATACGTGGCGTGAGCAGTGTAACAGCAAAAAAGCGCAGGCCAGCGGCTGGCGTCAGTGGTTGCAGGATGAGCTGGAGTGGGAAATTCCCGAAGGTCCGTTTTGGCAGGATGACAAACTGGCGCAGCGTATCACTTCGCGTATGGAGCGCTGGCTGGGTTTGATGCGCATGCACGGCGGCGCACAGGCGGCCATGATCGCGGATGTGGCAGAAGCACAGCGCGATAACTTCAGCAAACGCGTCAAACTGATGGCGCCACTGCTTAAAGCGTGGAAAAGCGCGCTGAAAGAGGAGGGCGCGGTCGATTTCTCAGGGCTGATTCATCAGGCGATTGCCATTCTGGACAAAGGGCGCTTTATCAGCCCGTGGAAGCATATTCTGGTCGATGAATTTCAGGATATCTCGCCGCAGCGAGCTGCTTTGTTGACGGCGCTGCGTCAGCAAAACAAGCGTACCAGCCTTTACGCGGTGGGCGATGACTGGCAGGCAATCTATCGTTTCAGCGGTGCTGAAATGAGCCTGACCACCGCTTTCCATCACTATTTCGGTGATGGCGATCGCTGTGTGCTGGATACCACTTATCGCTTTAACGATCGCATTGGTGAGATTGCCAATAGGTTTGTGCAGCAAAACCCGCATCAGCTGCGCAAGCCGCTAAACAGCTTGAGCAAGGGCAATAAAAAATCGGTGACCTTGCTGCCGCAGGAGCAACTGGAAGCGCTGTTCGATAAACTGAGCGGCTATGCCAAATCCGATGAGCGCGTGCTGCTGCTGGCGCGTTACCACCATTTGCGCCCGTCAATCCTTGATAAAGCCAAAACGCGCTGGCCAAAGTTACAGCTGGATTTTATGACCATTCATGCCAGCAAAGGCCAACAGGCGGATTTCGTCATTGTGTTGGGGCTGCATCAGGGACGCGACGGTTTTCCGGCAGAAGCGCGAGAATCCATCATGGAACAGGGTTTGCTGCCGCAGCCGGAAGATTTCCCGGATGCGGAGGAGCGGCGGCTGGCGTATGTGGCGATGACGCGCGCGCGCCAGCAGGTATGGCTAATGTTCGATAAAGATCGGCCTTCGGTATTTGTCGAACACCTGCGCGAGTTGGGGGTGCCGCAAAGCCGTAAGGCCTGATGATTAGGGTTTCAGACGTTCGGCGAGATAACGCTGATAATCTGGAATCTGAATCTCAATCTGCTGGGCAAATTTCGGTGACTGAATAATAAAATCTGCGGTGGTGCGGTTATTGGCCACCGGGATATTCCACACCGTAGCAAGGCGCAGCAGTGCTTTGACATCCGGATCGTGCGGCACCGCATTCAGCGGGTCCCAGAAGAAAATCAGTACATCAATTTTGCCTTCCGAAATCAACGCGCCCACTTGCTGATCGCCGCCCATCGGGCCGCTCAGCATGGCGTTAACGTCTAATCCCGTATGACGATTAATCAGATTGCCGGTGGTGCCGGTAGCGTAAAGCACATGCTGCTGCAGCGTGCTTTGGTTGATTTGCACCCACTCAAGCAGCGAGGCTTTGCAGTGATCGTGTGCAACGAGGGCGATATGTTTCTGAACCTGAAGGGTACGAACGGTCTGCTCCATAGGGCTTCCTGTTTCTTCTCATGCATTATGTGTTAATGCAGGAGTTTACCCCTGGCGTTTCATCACTATCAACTTGTGCGTAAGGTTTTCATCCAGCTAATAAAACGCAGACGTGTGGCAGCATCAAAACGCTTAAACCAGACTTGCAAAGAGGGAAGATCGCTAACGTCCTGCCAGGCGTAATCCATATCCAATTGCGCCTCGCTTACGCTCAGCGAATGCAAGGCAAAACGTGGAACCGAAGCGGCGTGGGCATCACGATTATAATTCACCATCGCCTTTTCGAAATCGTTATCACTTTCCTTCGGCAAATGGTCGCGCAGGCTGGTGATCTCCATGCCACGTTCATCAATCAGCTGGAAGTTGAGCGTTTTGTCGAAGGTGGTGCGTTCGCGGCGATTATTGAGCGCGGGCAAACGAATCGCCACCGAATGGGCGTTAGCGTTAAAAGTGACAATCATCGGCACGGATTGAAAGTGCGCGGCGTCAGCGCCCGGTTTTTCTACACGAAACAGAAACTGATGCTGCCCACGCTCCAGCTCAAGGCTACCGGCGCCTTTCAGCAGCGAGCCAGAGATTTTACGCCCGTCCAGCACCAGCAGTTCTATCTCGGGATCGAGCTTGAGAGTGATGGCCTGGCATGAGGCTGATACGAGCAACAGCAGTAAACCCGTAGCAGTTAAAGACAGCTTCATTTCAACTCCCGGCAGAAGGGGGTAAATCGATTATGTGTAGCAAAGTATTACATTATGGCAGTAAATTTACATTTTTACATATTTATTCGTGCTGCTGTGCAAAGTTCTCGTGCCCGGCAGTTGCAGCCTAATGCGCAATGCCAACTACACTTAAGCGAATGAACCAGGAGAAAAAAGATGAATGATCAAACGATTCGCGATGTGCTGATTAAAACCAAACGTATCGCATTAGTAGGCGCCAGCGATCGCCCCGACCGCCCAAGCTATGGCGTGATGAAATACTTGCTCGATCAGGGATACGACGTGATTCCAGTGAGCCCTAAACTGGCGGGTCAACAACTTCTTGGTCAAACCGCTTATGCCACGCTGGCGGATGTTCCTGGAAAAGTGGATATGGTGGATGTGTTTCGCAATGCCGAAGCGGCGTGGGGGGTAGCGCAGGAAGCGATTGCCATCGGTGCAGACACGTTGTGGTTACAGCTGGGCGTGATTAATGAGCAAGCGGCGGTGCTGGCGCAGGACGCGGGTATGACCGTCGTGATGGATCGCTGTCCAAAGATTGAAATTCCGCGACTGGGTATCACGCGCTAAAACAAAAACGGCGACCTGAGTCGCCGTTGTCATTAATGTCGCAGGCTGGGTGCCTGCAGCTGCTGCCGAATTGACGCGGCCAGCTCATCCATTGAAGGTTGTTCGGGATGTTCAAAGGAGGTTTCTCCCGCCAGCTGAACTTCCGCCACGTAGGTATGCACCTGATCGCCTTCTTCATCTTCCATCACTACATGATACCAGGGCGCGGCGCGCAGCGTTTCGCTGGCAGCGACATCATCAACTTCTGGCTCATCAAGCGAAAACTCCGGATCGACATCCACGATAACGCCGAGCACCCCGGAGAGACGATGTCGGACCTGCTGTCCAATTCCAAATTTAGTCGTAATCATTGTGACCTCCCAAAAGACTGCCCTGTTACCAATATGGAGGCAGGGACAGCGTTTTCAAGTCACAGCACGCGGCAGGCAAAACCTTTCAGATAAAGCCCTTCAGGATAGCTGGCGATCACTGGATGGTCGGCTGCCTGACGGAACTGCTCAATAAATTGTACATCACGACCGGCATCAACGGCGGCATCCGCGATGATTTTCTGGAACAAATCGGTCGGCATCAGGCCAGAACAGGAGAAGGTCAGCAACACGCCGCCGGGATTCAACAGCTGAATAGCCAGCATGTTGATGTCTTTATAGCCGCGACACGCGCCCATCAACTGGTTCTTGTTCTCAACGAATTTCGGCGGATCCATGACGATCAGGTCGAACTTCTCGCCGCTGTCGCGATAACGACGCAGCAGCTTGAACACATCGTCACGCACGAACTGGGCGCGCGACACATCCAGACCATTAAGCTCAACATTCTGTTTCGCCACGTCGAGTGCGTCCTGCGAAGTATCAACGCTGATCACTTCACGGCAGCCGCCCATCAAGGCCGAAACCGCAAATCCGCCGGTGTAAGAGAAGCAGTTCAGCACGCGTGCATTCTCTGCGTAGCCACGCGTGGCAAAACGGCTGTCACGCTGATCAAGGTAATAACCGGTTTTATGGCCGCCCTGAATATCCACCAATAGCTTCATACCGTGTTCGGTAATCGGCAGCAGCGGTGGCGGCAGTTCACCCGAAACTGCGCCTTGCGCCAGCTCCAGTCCCTCTTTTTTACGCACCGCCACGTCTGAGCGATCGTAAATAGCGCAATCCGGGAAGCACTGCTGCAAAGCTGAAACGATGGCTGGACGTTGATACTCGGCACCCGCAGATAACAGCTGCAGCACCAGGAAGTTACCGAAGCGATCGATGGTAACGCCCGGCATGCCATCGGACTCACCGGCAATCAGGCGATAGCTGTCCAGCCCGTCACGTTTTGCCAGCCAGTCACGCCACAGCTGCGCTTGCTCAAAGCGGCGCACGAAGAAGGTGATGTCAATTGACTCATCCTGTTGCCAGCTCCAGACGCGTGCGCGAATTTGTGATTGCGGAGAATACGCGGCGCGAGCCAGCCATTTGCCATTGCTGTCACAGACATCAATGGTTTCACCAGACTGGGCTTTACCTTCCATACGTGCAACGGCACCAGAAAACACCCACGGATGGCGGCGGAGCAGGGATTTTTCACGTCCCTTTGCGAGAATCAATCGAACGGTCATAGTTTGCTATGCTTACCTGAAAAAATGAGGCGCCATTTTCCGGCGGATGGCGGCAAATTGCAACGCAAGGTGATGGGAGAACGCAATGGCAACCACATGCTGCAAAATTTGGGTACATGGCATCGTGCAGGGCGTGGGGTTTCGCTACCACACGCAAGCGCAGGCCAGAGAGTTGAATCTTAACGGTTATGCGCACAATCTGGCGGACGGCAGCGTTGAAGTGCTGGCGTCCGGTGAAGCGCAGCAGGTCGATGAATTGATCAGTTGGCTAAAAGCAGGTGGGCCGCGTAGCGCGCGCGTGGACAAAGTGCTGGTGGAGCCACATCAGCCCAGGGAAGTGCCTACCCGATTCACCACTGGCTGATTACAAACACTTGGCCGGTTTCGGCAATCCGGCAATTTTGGTCGCTTGCTTCGCTGGGCCTTCCGGAAACAGGCGGAACAGATAGCGGCTGTTGCCTTTCTCCTCCCCATACTTTTGCGCCATGGCTTTCACCAGCATGCGTACCGCCGGCGAGGTATTAAATTCCTGATAAAACGCGCGCACAAAGTGCACCACTTCCCAGTGCGCTTCACTCATCACGATCGCCTCTTGCTCCGCAATGGCGGCGGCCAGCGGTTCGCTCCAGTCAGCGCTATTTTTCAAATAGCCTTCCGCATCGGTGGCAATCTCTTTACCGGCAAAATTCACAGTCATTCCTCATTGCGTTAATCCACACATTGTAAATTCGCCCAGCCATAAAAAGCAAAAACCCCGCCGAAGCGGGGTTTGATAACGGTTACGGCATCTTAATCGCGGTTAGCGAAGCCCAGCAGGCTCAACAGGCTAACAAAGATGTTATACAGCGAGACATACAGACTCACGGTGGCGCGAATGTAGTTGGTTTCGCCGCCGTGAATGATGTTGCTGGTTTCCCACAGAATGGCACCGGCAGAGAACAGAATGAACAGGGCGCTAATCGCCAGATGCAGCGCAGGCAGTTGCAGGAAGATGTTGGCAACTACCGCCACCAGCAGCACCACAAAGCCCGCCATCATCATGCCGCTCAGGAATGACATATCGCGGCGCGTGGTCAGTACATAGGCTGAGCAACCGAAAAATACCAGCGCCGTGCCGCCCAAGGCCATGGCGATCACATCACCCATGCCCGCAGTGAGGAACGAACTGAGGATTGGGCCAAGGCAGTAACCGAGAAAACCGGTAAAGGCGAAGGCGGCCAGAATACCTGCTGGGCTGTTAGCCAGTTTATGCGTCAGGAACATCAAACCATAAAAGCCCACCAGCATCAGAATCAGACCCGGCGAAGGCAATGCAAACACGGTGCTCAGTGTGGCGGTAACCGCCGAGAAGGCCAGCGTAAAGCCAAGTAACAGATAAGTATTGCGCAGCACCTTGTGGGTGCTGACTAACGACTGCTGCGACGAGCTAAAAATTCTTTCCATCACGCGCTCCTTAAAGAGAGAAACACCAAATATGGCACGAGGATACGCAGCGCCTGAAAGACAGAAAAGGCGTTTTACCCATCTTTACGCGATAAATTGCTGTTTCACTGAGCAGAATGGCGAAATTGACGCCAAAAAAATAGAATTTGGCTGTTTTTCAGCCGAACGATTCATTGCAGGCTTTACATCGTTATGGGGGATGTTTATAGTGCGCCTCATTGCGGAGGGGTGGCCGAGTGGCTTAAGGCAACGGTCTTGAAAACCGTCGATGGGAAACCATCCGAGAGTTCGAATCTCTCCTCCTCCGCCATCTCTCTTGCTGAGAGATGACGCAACAAAAAATCCCCGGAGGGATGGCCGAGTGGCTTAAGGCAACGGTCTTGAAAACCGTCGATGGGAAACCATCCCAGAGTTCGAATCTCTGTTCCTCCGCCATATTAAAGAAGCCCGCAGAAATGCGGGCTTTTTGCTTTTCTACGTTCACAGATTCCGAAAAACATCGCGTTGCTTTTCAATCTGCTGCCCTTGCCCAACGCCAGGCGCGTTTACTGCTATATTCCATGCACGGTTTTTTGCAAACATTTGGCGATTTTCCGATGCAAGCTGAGTTACACTGTGCGGTAATTCGCTCTTTGGCGGGCTAATCGTTTGAAAGCCAGAGTGTTTCACTGATGAATTATGGAATAGGCACAATGATCAAGAAACTGAGTCTTTGCGCGTTGTCAGTCATCGCTGCGCTCCCGATGGGCATGTCCGCCTATGCTGCGGATGGAGATATGCAACTCCAGCAGGTGCTGATGTTAAGCCGTCATAACCTGCGTGCGCCGCTCGCCAATAACGGCAGCGTACTGGAACAATCCACCAGGAAGAGCTGGCCGCAGTGGGATGTCGCGGGCGGTGAGCTCACCACCAAAGGTGGCGTGCTGGAAGTCTACATGGGGAATTACACCCGTCAGTGGCTGGCACAGCAGGGCTTAGTCCAGAACGGTACTTGCCCGGAAAGCAGCAACATCTTTGTCTACGCCAACAGCCTGCAGCGCACCGTGGCGACCGCGCAGTACTTTATCACTGGCGCCTTCCCAGGCTGTGATATCGCGGTAACGCATCAGGATGCGATGGGCACCATGGATCCTATCTTCAATCCGGTCGTCACCGACGGCAGCGAGGAATTCAACAAGAAAGCGTTGGCTGCGATGACCGCCGCCAATGAAAAACTGGCACTGAAGCCTGCTTTCCAGCATCTGGAAAAAATCGTCGATTACAAATCTGCCCCGGCCTGTAACGGCAAAAAGCAGTGTGATTTGAGCAGCGGCGATAACACCTTCAGCGCGGATAACGGTAAAGAGCCAAACGTAAGCGGTCCGCTGAAAATCGGCAACTCGCTGGTGGATGCGTTCACGCTGCAATATTACGAAGGTTTCCCGGCCGATCAGGTTGCCTGGGGCCAGATCAAAACGCCTGAGCAGTGGAAAGAGCTGGCGTCGATCAAAAACGGTTATCAGGATGCGCTGTTCGCCTCTCCTGAAGTGGCGCGCGAAGTGGCCGCACCGCTGGTGGATTACATCCGCAGCCAGTTAGTCGATCAGGACAAAGCCAACGCGCCAAAAGTGACGCTGATGGTCGGTCATGATTCCAACATTGCCTCCTTACTCAGCGCGCTGCAGGTTAAGCCTTATGAACTGCCGGGCAACGATGAGAAAACGCCAATTGGCGGTCAGGTGGTATTCGAACGCTGGCACGATGTGAAGAACAACAAAGATCTGCTGAAAATCGAGTACGTCTATCAAACGGCCGATCAGCTGCGCGATGCCGACGTGCTGAGCCTGAAAAATCCGCCGAAGCGCGTCACGCTGCAACTGGCAGGCTGTGAAACGGATGCCAACGGCTACTGCAGCTGGGATCAATTCACCGGCGCGCTGAATGGCGCTCTGCAAGGCACGCCACTGCAGCCTGCTGCTGCGCCGGCTGCGGCAGAACAGCCAGCATCGTCTGCCGCCGCACCAGCCGCAGACGATGCTAAGCAGAAAGCCGATCAGGCCGCTACCGATAAAGCGGCTGCAGACAAAGCAGCAGCGGATAAGGCCGCAGCACAGAAGGCTGCAGACGCGAAAGCGGCTGAAGAGAAAGTGAAGGCGGATAAAGCGGCTGCGCAGAAAGCCGCTGACGAGAAAGCCAAAGCCGAGAAAGCCACTGCCCAGAAAGCAGCGGATGACAAAGCCAAGGCCGATGCGGCAGCTGCACAGAAAGCACAAGCCGATGCGACGCCAGCCAAGCCAGAAGAGCCGGCCAAGGCGGCGACCAGCAACTGAGTTTGCTGAAAAAACAAAACCCCGCCGAAGCGGGGTTTTTTTATGCCTGTGAACTTAACGGGCAACCACAACCAATTTTTGGTTGGCGAACTCTTTAATACCCAAATCCGACAACTCACGTCCGTAACCCGAACGTTTCACGCCACCAAACGGCAGCTCTGCTGAGGTATCGCTCTGCGAATTGATGAACACCATGCCCGTTTCAATCTGCGACGCCATCTTGCGTCCGCGCGCAATATCTTTGGTCCAGACCGAACCGCCAAGGCCGTAATTTGAATCATTCGCCAGCGCCACAGCGGCACGATCGTCCGCCACCACATACACCTGCGCCACCGGGCCAAAAAATTCCTGATAGTAAGCCGGATTATCTGGCGTCAGACCGGTAAGCACCGTTGGCTGGTAATAGCAGCCGACGCCATCAATGGCGCGTCCACCAAATTCCACGCGCGCGCCATTTTTCACTGCTTCATCAACCTGTTTCACTAAACGATCGCGCGCATCTTTAGAAGAGAGCGGACCGAGCGTGGTCTTCTCGTCGAGCGGATCGCCCGGCGTGGCCGATTGCAGAGCCGCGCTGAATTTGGCCATAAACGTATCGGCAATTTTCTCGTGCAGTATAAAGCGCTTGGCGGCGGTACAGACCTGGCCGCAGTTGCTGAGGCGAGCTTGCGCGCCCTGACGTACCGCTTCATCGATATCGGCATCGTCCAGCACCACAAACACATCGTTACCGCCCAGTTCCAGCGTCGATTTCTTCAGATGTTTACCGGCCTGTTCCGCCACGGCGCTACCGGCGCGTTCGGAACCGGTCAGCGCCACACCTTGCACACGTGGATCGGCGATCAGATCCGCAACCTGATCGGTAGAGATAAACAAGTTGGTCCACGCGCCTTTTGGCGCCCCGGCTTCTTCCACCAATTTCTCAAATACATCGGCGCAGTGCGGCACGATGTTGGCGTGTTTTGCAAGTACCGGATTGCCCAGCGCCAGGTTTGGCGCCAGCACGCGCATCAGCTGATAGTAAGGGAAGTTCCACGGTTCAACCGCGACAATCACGCCAATCGGATGATATTCAAGCCAGGCATCGCCCACATCGCTGGCGTAGGGTTGTGGCTGTAAAAAGGTCGCGGCATGTTCCGCGTAGTAGCGGGCGATCTGCGAACAGATTTTCACTTCACCGCGACTTTGCCCAATTAACTTGCCCATCTCTTTACTGGCGATGGTCGCCAGCTCTTCGACGCGTTGGTCGATCAGGTCGGCTAAACGGTGCAGCACCTGCAAACGCGGCTGAATATCGCCTTTACTCCACGCGGAATGATAAAGCGCATCTGCGGTTTTCAGCGCCTGTTGTGCATAGGCATCATCGTGCTCGTTCCACGCTTTTAGCAGTTGGTTATTGGCTGGATTGATACTTTGATAGGCAGACATACAAGGCTCCTTGGTGATGTAAAGGTAACAAAGGCGGGACAATGCCCGCCTGTCACTCAAACGTTTTTGCGCTCGACCGTTTTGTCGTCCCAGGTCAGAACATCCTGGTCGGTCTTTTTGAAGGCGCGAATCAGTACTTCATCGCTGCCTTGCTGGCTCCAGATCTGCTCGGCTAAACGTTCGTCGTAGTTGGCTACCTCAAAAATGGCTTCAGCGATTTCGCGTGAAGTGTGGCGCAGTGATGCCCATTCGCCCACATGATGCTCTTTCGACTGTTCTGTTGTCATGAAGGTCTCCTGTTGTGGATTTTATCCCTGTAGCTTAACCGCCAGTCCGGCGACGTGTTGGCCCTGATAACGGGCAATATCCAGTTCTTCCGCCGAAGGTTGACGTGATCCATCTCCGCCCGCCAGCGTAGTCGCGCCGTAAGGCGTTCCGCCGCGTACGTGAGAAATGTCGAAAAGTTCTTTAGTGCCATAACCGATAGGAACGATCACCATGCCGTGGTGGGCGAGGGTGGTCCAGACGGAGGTGATGGTTTGTTCCTGGCCGCCGCCGGTGCCGGTGGAGGCAAAAACGCTGGCGATTTTGCCGTACAGCGCGCCCGAAGCCCACAGACCGCCAGTGCGATCCCAGAAGTTACGCATCTGGCCCGCCATGTTGCCGAAACGCGTGGGAGTGCCAACGATGATGGCATCGTACTGCGGCAAATCTTCCGGCTTCGCTTCAGGCGCAGCCTGATTCACTTTGCCGCCAACCTGAGCGAAACGCTCGGCATCCATGCTTTCCGGCACGCGTAATATCGTGACTTCCGCGCCACTCACGCTCTTTGCACCGTCGGCCACGGCTTGCGCCATGGTTTCAATATGTCCGTACATCGAATAATAGAGCACCAAAATCTTTGCCATAGTTTTCATCCTGCTGGGGTGATGAGTAATCAGAAGTATAGAAGAGCCTGCGCAGGCTGCTGTATAGAGGTTAAGCAGGCGCCAATAAGTGTCGGCTAACTGCTTGTAACGCGGCGGTAAATTTGGTTTTTCGCAGTGAAATGAGTGGATTATCTGTTTCAAATTATGAATATCAGGCTCATTTCAGCGTTGCGTTGTCTATTCTTTAATCAGGCGTGCGGGATATCCGCCGCCGTGCTCTTCACGGCAGCATCGTGATCAGCCCCTAACCTGAACGCTCAATCCCTGGAGGAAATGATGGCCGAACATCGTGGAGGATCAGGCAATTTCGCAGAGGACCGTGAAAGGGCCGCAGAAGCGGGTCGCAAAGGCGGCAAAAACAGCGGGGGTAATTTCAGAAACGACCCACAGCGCGCTTCTGTAGCCGGAGAAAAAGGGGGACGCAGCCGCGGCAAGAAATAGCGCGACTGCCCGTTGATCCCCGGCCGCCGGGTTCGCCCGGCGGTAACAAGCATTGCAATTTCCCCGCTCTCTGAGCAAACTGACCGCCAACTGATTATTCTGGTGCGTTATGTCCGCTTCCTCTTCTCGTCTCAGCCTGCGTATTTCGCGTCAGGAGCTGGTGCTCATTTTTATTACCATGGTTTGGGGCGGCACCTTTTTGGTGGTACACCGCGCGATGGCGCATTCCGGTCCATTCTTCTTTGTCGGATTACGTTTTGCCACGGCATCGCTGCTGCTGGCCTTTTTCTTCCGTCGTTATCTCAAGCAGGTGACCTGGCTGGAAATTAAAGCTGGTGCGTTGATCGGGTTGTCGATTGCCGGCGGCTACGGTCTGCAAACCTGGGGCATGCAAACCATTTCCAGCAGCCAGTCGGCATTCATTACCGCGCTGTATGTGCCGGTGGTGCCGCTGCTGCAGTGGTTATTCCTGCGTCGTCCGCCGGGATTAATGGCGTGGCTGGGCATTTTGCTGGCGTTTACCGGTTTAGTGCTGGTGGCCGGTCCGCAGGATGGCAGTTTGACGCTGAACGCCGGTGAAATCGCCACGTTGCTGAGTACGCTGGCGATCGCGGCAGAGATCATCCTGATCAGCCGCTATGCCGGACAGGTTGATGTGCGCCGCGTCACGCTGATTCAGCTGATGGTGGCATCGGCCTGTGCCTTTGTTCTGATGATCCCGAATGGCGAATCGGTTCCTGCTCTGTCAACGCCGCTTCTGTTGAGCGCGTTGGGTTTGGGCGCAGCCAGTGCCTTAATTCAGGTGACGATGAACTGGGCGCAACGCAGCGTGTCGCCGACGCGTGCCACAGTGATTTACGCCGGTGAACCGGTGTGGGCGGGCGTAGTGGGACGTTTGGCGGGTGAGCGTTTACCTGCGGCGGCGCTGCTGGGCGCGGCATTGATTGTTTGTGGGGTGATCGTCAGCGAACTGCGTCTTCGTCGCAAGAAAGCGGTGCCCGATCAGGCACCGCTGGAACCTTAAGGATGTTGCCGTGCCGTCTGGTTCGCCAGTGCGGCGCCGCGACGTTGTAAAATGGCGTTCAGGATGATGGCACCAAAGGTGGCAGTGCCAATGCCGCCGATGGTGAAGCTGCCAATCTTCAGAGCAAAATCACCCGCGCCGAGCACCAGCGTGGTCGCTACCATGATCAAATTGCCATTCTGATTGAAATCCACGTGGTTCTGCACCCAGATGCGTGCGCCGGCCACCGCAATCAACCCAAACACCACAATCGATGCGCCACCAATCACCGGACCGGGAATGGTGTGAATCAGCGCGCCAAATTTCGGTGAGAAGCCGAGCACCAAAGCGATCGCTGCAGCGGCCACGAAGGCCAGCGTGGAATAGACTTTGGTTACCGCCATCACGCCAATATTTTCCGCGTAGGTCGTGACGCCGCTGCCGCCGATTGAGCCCGACAGCATGGTTGCCAGGCCATCGCCAACAAAGGCGCGGCCCATCCAGGGATCGAGATTGCGTCCGGTCATGCCCGCTACGGCTTTGATGTGGCCAAGGTTTTCCGCCACCAGAATGATCGCTACCGGCGCGATCATCACGATGGCCTGCATATCAAAGATCGGAGCGGTGGTGTGCGGCAGGCCAAACCACGGCGCGTTGGCAAGGCCGCTGAAATTTACCGGTTTGCCAAAGCCCATCACGTTGGTCAGCAGCGCGTAGATCGCCCACGCGACAATCAGGCCGACCAGAATCAGCAGGCGCTGGATCATACCGCGCGTGAACACCGCCACCAGACCAATGCACAGCACCGTCATCACCGCCACCCAGCTGTCGAACATCGATCCGGAAACACCGTGCACCGCAATCGGTGCCAGGTTCAGACCAATTGCCATCACCACCGCGCCCGTTACTACCGGCGGCATCAGACGCTCGATCCAACCGGTGCCGACTTTCATCACGATCAGGCCAATCACGGTATAGAGCGCGCCGCAGGCGATCACGCCGCCCAGCGCCAGCGCCAGATTGGGGTTGAGTCCCTGGCCGTTAAAGCCGGTTACCGCAATGATTACGCCGACAAACGCCGCGCTGGATCCGAGATAGCTGGGTACGCGTCCGCCGGTGATCAGGAAGAACAGCAGCGTACCGATGCCCGAAACCAGAATCGCCAGATTGGGGTCCAGTCCCATTAGCAACGGCATCAGCACCGTTGCGCCAAACATTGCCACAGCATGCTGCAGGCCAAGGACGACCGTCTGCGCAAACGGCAGCGTTTCGTCCGGCGCAATCAGCCCATCATCGGTCAAGGCTGACTTTTTCTGCCAGCGGGGGAACCAGGAACTCGCCATCGTCATCTCCAGGGTGTCAGTGAAAACCGTCCGCACAAGGCGGCGTTAGCGGGCGTCCTGCCGTAAAAGGTGATGATAGCCACGGTCAAACCATGCCAGACCGTGGGTTTCATCATTGCGTACCAGCGCCTGCACTTCGCAAAAAAGAATGTCGTGCGTGCCTACGCTGACTACTTGCGCCACTTTGCAATCAAACGACACCAGCGCGCCGTCTAACAGCGGTGAACCGCTGGCCAGCGTGTGCCAGTCAGCGGCGGCAAAGCGGTCTGCCATTGGCGTTTTGCCGCCAAACAGCGTCGAGAGTTCTTCATGCCCAGCGGCAAGTGTGTTGACGCACAGATAACCGTTGTCACGGAAAATCGGCCACACCGACGCTGAGCGATTAAGACAAACCAACAGCGTCGGCGGCGAATCGGTGACGCTGCACACCGCCGAGGCGGTAAAACCGGCGCGTCCGGCGGGGCCGTCGGTGGTGATGATATTGACCGCTGCGCCTAAGCACGCCATCGCGTTGCGAAATGCATCGCGTTCTACAGCGGGTAAAACCGGCAGTTCATGCACGCTCATTGGCTGCTCCTGTGATTAGCTGGCCGCACGCTGAGCAGGCGCAGCCGTGTCGGCCAGCCAGCGCAGCAGCAGCGCGTTAAAGTTGTCGGCATCGGTGACGCTCATCGCATGTCCACCCCAGGCCATCTCAATCAGGCTGCCGTTGGGCAGCGTCTGCGCCAGCTGCGGTGAGCAGCTCCACGGCACCAGCAGATCGTCCTGGCTGCAAATCGCTAATACTGGCTGGGTGATGCGCGCCACCTGTGGCCGGAAATCCGCGCTCTTTAGCGCATGCAAGCGGCGCAGCAGGTTTTCCATGCCCTGGAAATGGGCGACATGGTGTGCATCTTCCGCGTTAATGCGCTCCTGATTGCGCGCCAGCCATTCAGCGGGATAGAGGAACAGCGGCTGTGCACGCACAAAGGCTTCGACGCCGACGTTCATCAGCAGATCCTGACGTACCTGGAAGCAGCGTTGCGTGTGCGCATCCAGCGAAAGCCAGCCGTTGATCACCACCACGCGGCCCACGCGCTGCGGGAAGTCCAGCGCCAGCTGCAGGCCGATTAAGCCGCCCAACGCATGGCCGATAATGTCGTAACGCTGGATGCCGTGTTGTTCCAGTGCCTCCGCCAGTTCTGCTGCCATCATCGCCATGCTGTAGCCGTCCGGCAGCGTATCTGCGCTGCGGCCGGTGCCGCGCTGATCGTAGGTCACCACGCGATAATGCGGCGTCAGCGCCGCCAGCTGCGGCTGCCAGAAACCGGCGACGCCGCCCAAACCGGAGGCGAGCACCAGCGTCGGCGCATCTTCAGCGGTTAACCCCTGAATCTCCAGATGCATCACGCCTCCTGTTTGCCGATATGCGCAACGGTAGCAATTTCAATCAGCGCATCCGGTTTCACTAAGCCGCACTGAATGCAGAAGCGTGCCGGTTTATCGCCGGGGAAGTATTCGGCGTAGATCTGGTTAATCGCCGCGTAGTTGCTCCAGTCGGTGAGAAAAATCGAGTTGAAGGTCACGTCGTCCATGGTGCCGCCAGCGGTTTCAATCACCTTTTTGATGGTCTCCAGCACGTGACGCGTTTGCGCGGCGGCATCACCGATGTGCACCACATTGTTGTTGGCATCGAACGGCAAGGTGCCGGAGACGTACACAATACCGTCAGCTAAGGTGCCGGGCACGAATGGCGCGATTGGCGTACCGCTGCCGGGCGGAATAATGACACTTTTAGGCATGGCGAAATCCTCTTCTTATTGATGTGCAGGTGAATTGAGGCGTTAGCTTTTCAACGTTTCGCAGAACGTGTCGGTATCGCTGACCCAGCCAAAAAACGTTTCAATGTTGAAAATGGCTGCCTGCTGCGCAAACGCCGGGCCTGCCTGATAGGTCGCGTCCTCCAGCACCACGCCGAAATACTCCAGGAAGAAGCCGTCTCGCAGCGTCGATTCCACGCAGACGTTGGTAGCAATGCCGGTAAACACCAGATGGCGAATGCCACGGCTGCGCAGCATGCTGTCGAGCGAAGTGTTGAAAAAGCCGCTGTAACGCGGTTTCGGCAGCACGATATCGCCTTCCTGCGGCACCAGTTCATCGACCAGCGCATAATCCCAGCCGCCTTTCGACAGCAGCGTGCCCTGTAACTCCGGGCGCTTGCGCATGGTTTTCAGCGCGTTGGATTTGTGGAAGTTCGGGGATCCCGCGTCACCGGCTTCAACGTATTGGTCATCCCAACCGTTCTGGAACCAGATGATCTGCATCCCGGCGGCACGCGCGGCGGTGACCGCCTGAAGGATTTTGGCAATCACCGGTTTGGTGGCGGAGACGTCAAAGCCCGCCAGATCGAGATAGCCGCCTTGCGTGGCGTAGGCGTTTTGCATATCCACCACAATCAGCGCACTTTGCGCGGGCGGCAGCGCGATGGCTTCCGGGCGCGCCGGCAAGGTGACGTTCGGTAACGTTGAGGTGTGGGCGCAAACAACGGTACTCATCAGGCAACCTCCTGCTGGGATGCGATTAAATCGTGGCGACACTGCATTAAGGGCTGAATACGTTCACCGAAATCTTCGATGCCTTGCAGGAAGTCGTCAAAGGTGAGCAACACGCCTTGCGTACCATCGACTAAAGCAACCTCATCCAACATTCGTGCCACATTGGCGTAAGAACCCACCAGCGTGCCCATGTTGATGTTGACGGCGGAGGTCGGATCGGCCATCTGGCGCACGTTGGTGTCGCTACCGGATTTGGTGTCCTGCTGACTTTGTGTGGTGAGCCAGGCGAGCGCCTCTTCATCGGCACCGGCTTTGTAGTGCTCCCATTTGGCGCGTGCAGCTTCGTCGCTCTCGGCGGCAATGATCATAAACAGCACATAAGAACCGACGTCGCGGCCCGCTTTATCAGCAGCCTGCTTCATACGCGCGGCGGTTGGCGCGAAGGCGGTTGGCGTGTTGACGCCTTTGCCAAAGCAGAAGTTGTAATCGGCATGCTGCGCCGAGAACGCCATGCCCGCATCGCTCTGGCCGGCGCAAATCACTTTCATCGGTTTCTGCGGCTGTGGGCTGACGCGGCAATCGTTCATGGTAAAGAACTCGCCTTTGAAGTCGCTTTGGCCGGTGCCCCACAGATCGCGCAGCACGGTGACGTATTCGGTCAGGTATTCGTAACGACTGGAGAAGTAGGCATCGCCCGGCCATAAGCCCATCTGCTCGTACTCGGGTTTCTGCCAGCCGGTAACGAGGTTGACGCCGAAGCGGCCATTGGAGATGGAATCAATGGTGGACGCCATACGCGCCACAATCGCGGGCGGTAAGGTGAGCGTGGCGGCGGTGGCGTAAATCTCAATGCGTGAGGTCACCGCCGCGAGTCCCGCCATCAGCGTGAAGGATTCGAGGTTGTGATCCCAAAACTCGGTTTTACCGCCAAAGCCGCGCAGCTTGATCATCGAAAGGGCAAAGTCGAAATGATAATGCTCTGCTTTCAGCACGATCTGTTTGTTCAGTTCAAAAGTCGGTTTGTATTGCGGTGCATGGGTGGAGATCAGCCAGCCGTTATTACCAATCGGGATAAAGACGCCAATTTTCATGTGAAACCTCTCTGCATTAGACGGGGACTGCTTCACGCGCTGCGCTGCTTCCTGCACGCATCCTGCGGGCGGCGCTCCATCACAAAATTGCAAAGGCTGTGCCACATTTTCAAAAGACTTAAATAACAATGTGTTAAAAGTAGCGATGTTTGTAAACTGGAGTGATTGGTCCAATTTAGACCGTTTGGTCAAAACGTTTTGCACGTTTTTCATGCGCGACATGGTCAAAAAAGGTGCAGGCGGGCGATTAGGCAGGAAAGAAGGCCTTTGTTATGATGCGTTCACGCAGGACGGAAAAGGTAACAGTGTGAAAAGCGATGAAAAAAAACCGGGACGCCGTTCGCGTGCGGTCGCCGCTAAGCGGACAGCCATTCTGGAAGCGGCATTAGCCTTCTTCTCGCAATACGGCATTCACGGTACCAGCCTGGATAAAGTGGCGGAGCGCGCCGATGTCTCGAAAACCAATCTGCTGTATTACTATCCATCGAAAGAAGTGCTGTATGTGGCGGTTTTAAAAGAGATTCTTGATGTGTGGCTGGCGCCGTTGCGTGCGCTGCAGCACGATCACGATCCGCTGACGGCCATTCGTCAATACATTCGCCTCAAACTGGAAGTCTCGCGCGATCATCCACAAGCTTCGCGGTTGTTCTGCCTTGAGATGTTGCAAGGCGCGCCGCTGCTCAAAGGTGAACTGGCCGGTGATTTAAAAGCGCTGGTGGATGAGAAGGCAGCGATTATCGAGCAGTGGATCGCCGAAGGGCGGCTGGCGGGCGTGCAGCCACAGCACCTGTTTTTCCTGCTGTGGGCGACCACGCAGCACTATGCGGATTTCGCCTCGCAGGTGGAAGCGATTACCGGTCAGACGTTGAACGATGCGGCGTTCTTTGAACAGACGCTGGAAAATGTGCAACGCATGATTATTGAAGGGATCCGCGTGCGCTGATCCCGCTGGTTCAAGGAGAGTGCATGGATTCGTTATCACAACTGACGTTAGGCGCGGCGGTCACCGTTGCGGTGATGGGCAAACGCGTTCCGCTGTGGCAAGCCGCGCTGGTGGGCGCGGTGGCGGGCACTTTGCCGGATCTCGACGTGTTTATCGATCACGGCGATGCCATCCGCAATATGACGCTGCATCGTACCGAGAGTCATGCGCTGATATTCCTCACCTTATTTGCACCGCTGCTCGGCTGGCTGGTGGCCGGTGCGACACGCAGTCGCGCGTACTGGCGCGGCTGGACGCTGGCGATGTGGCTGGCGCTGATAACGCATCCGCTGCTGGATCTCACCACCGTTTACGGTACGCAGCTTGGGCTACCGCTCACCGATTTCCCCTATGCCATTGGCAGCATGTACATCATCGATCCGCTGTATACCTTGCCGTTGCTGATTGCGCTGCTGGTTGCCTTGGGGCGACGCGATGCGGTGGGGTTGCGCTGGAATCAGGCGGGATTATTGGTGAGTACGCTCTATCTCGGCTGGAGCATGGTGGCACAGAGCATTGCGACGCAGCACATTGAGCAAGCGCTGACGCAGCAATCGGTGCAGCCGGAGCAACTGCTGGTGACGCCGACCGCATTTAATACGCTGGTGTGGCGCATGGTGATCATGACGCCCGATCGTTATGGCGAAGCCTATTGGTCGCTACTGTCACCGGAGCGTCCGCTGCAAATCAGCTGGCACGATCGTCAGCCCGCGCTGTTTACGCCGTTCAAAGGGCAATGGCATGCCGAGCGTGTGGCGTGGTTTAGTCATGGTTTTTACGCGATGAAGCAGCAGGGCGATCGTACGTTGATCAGCGATTTGCGCATGGGGGAAGAGCCGGATTACACCTTTACTTTTAATCTGGGGTCGCCGCAGTCGCCAGCGCTCGCGCCACAACGTGAACCGTCGATGCGTCCCTCGCTGTCGCAAGCATGGCACAAACTCCGCGAACGACTCTGATTCCGTAGGGTCGCCATTCATGGCGACCAATGCTTATGGGGAATCGATCGCCATAAATGGCGACCCTACGACTAACGTTTTACGCTTTACGGCGGCGCAGCAACCAGCCCATGGTCAAGATCACAAACCACAGCGGCGTTATCATCAGCGCCTGACGGGTATCTTCCTGCAGCGTCAGTAGCACCAGCACAAAGGCGAAGAACGCCATGCACGCCCAGCACATAAACTTACCCAGCGGCATTTTGAACGTCGATTCGGCATGACGCTGTGGATGCTGCTTACGGTACGCCAGATAGCTGCACAGGATGATGGTCCAGACGAACATAAACAGAATCGCCGACACCGTAGTAACCATGGTGAACACCGTCATCACATCCGGAATCAGGTAGATCAGCGCCACGCCCGCCAGCAGACACAGGCAGGAGAAGAACAGGCCGGTGGTTGGCACCGCACGCGCGGAGAGGCGACCAAAGGCTTTATGCGCCACGCCTTGTTCCGCCAGACCGTACAACATGCGGCTAGTGGAGAAGATTCCGCTATTGGCGGAAGAGGCGGCGGAGGTCAGTACCACGAAGTTGACGATGCTGGCAGCAGCAGGCAAGCCAATCAATACAAACATCTCAACGAACGGGCTGCGATTCGGCAGCACCTGATTCCACGGCGTTACCGCCATGATCACCATCAGCGCCAGCACGTAAAACATAATGATACGCAGCGGAATGGCGTTGATCGCGCGTGGCAGAACTTTGTGCGGATCTTTGGTTTCTGCTGCCGCAGTGCCAACCAGCTCAATACCGACAAAGGCGAAAACCGCAATCTGGAAGCCGGCAAAGAAGCCGCTCAGTCCTTTCGGGAACATGCCGCCGTGATCCCAGATATTGCTCAGGGAAGCGGTGCCACCGTTCGGCGACGGATAATGCATGCTCACCAGCACAATGCCGGTAATAATCAGTGCCACAATGGCGACGATTTTGATAATCGCGAACCAGAATTCCATCTCACCAAATAGCTTCACCGTGGCGATGTTCAACGCAAGGAAGACAAAGACGCACAGAAGGGCGCTCATCCAGATGGAGAAGTCCGGGAACCACAACTGAAAATAGGCGCTGATGGCGACTACGTCGGCAATGCCGGTCACCACCCAACAAAACCAGTATGTCCAGCCGGTAAAATAGCCCGCCCACGGACCAAGTAAATCAGCGGCGAAATCGCTGAAGGATTTGTATTCGAGGTTGGATAACAGCAGTTCGCCCATGGCGCGCATGACGAAGAACAGCATAAAGCCAATGATCATATAGACGAAAATGATCGACGGCCCGGCGAGGCTGATGGTTTTACCCGAGCCCATAAACAGCCCGGTGCCGATGGCGCCACCGATGGCAATTAGCTGAATGTGGCGATTATGCAGGCTACGCTGGAGCTTATCCGGCTGTTCGGCCTCAACGAGCGCCTCTTTTAATTGATCAACCATAAATTATTCTTTCCTGTCGGGATGTTGTGTCAGCTCTAATGGCTGTTTTGCCCGTCATACTTCGAGCCGCAGATGCGTTGGCTACGCGTGTTCACCCCAGTCACTTACTAAAGTAAGCTCCTGAGGATTCACACACTTGCCGCCTTCCTGCGGCTCGAATTATTTAGGGCAATCGTTATGAGCCGTTGTATAGGCAAGTGGCATAAGATAGTGGAAAGCTAAGCAGTTTCGGTAATGGTTTTTCCCCCTTTGTGACCTTTTACGCGCTTTGCTGTGTCAGTAATTATTTACAGAGTTTAAAGCGCAGTCATTTTGCGTAAATCTTCAACAATTAAGCGATTTACGTCACTTTCCATCCGCATGACTTCTACACTTGTTAGTTCATTTCATCAGGAAAAGTGAGGCATTGTGCGCGCTCTGTTCGCCGTCGCGTTGCTGGCTGTTTGCGGCTGGCTCAGTTTGCCGTGGTTAAAAAGCCATCTGCCGCCTCAGTGGAATCCCTTCACGCCACTCAACGTTACCGATCCGCCCGGTTGGATGACGCGCTACAAGCTGAAAAAGCTAAGTGGCGATCCGGCCGCCTGCATGGCGGTGATGCGGCAAGCCAGCGAACAGCAGCTGGTGCAGTTTCGCGCCGTGCCGCCGATGCAGGGTGATTGTCCAATCGAACAGCCGTTACGCATCAGCGGCTATGGCGATGTTTCTCTTAGCAGCAGTTTTCTCGCCAGCTGTCCAATGGCGGTGACCAGCACCATGTTCGTGACTAACAGCGATAGCGCGTTACGCCAGGCCGGTTTTGACAGCCCGCTGAAACGCATTGCTCATGTTGGCAGCTACGCTTGTCGCAATATCTATCATCGCCAGGAAGGGCGTTTGAGTGAGCACGCCAGCGCTGATGCCTGGGATATCACTGGATTTCAGCTGGCGAACGGGCGTTGGTTACAGGTCGGGAAAAACTGGCAACAGCCGGAGGATGCGGCGGCAGGACTGCATGCGCTGTGGCGTAACGGCTGCGCCACGTTCGGTAATGCGCTGGGCCCTGATTACAACGCTGCGCATGCCAGCCATTTTCATCTCGGCATGCGCGGTACAGGTTACTGTCGTTAGCTATACTGCAGGATTAAGCCCACGCTTTATCAGGAAATGATTAGCCGGCCAGGAGAAAATAAAGCCAATCATTATTGCCAGCTGCAGCATAAACCAGAATGCCACCAGCAGCGGATTGACTTGCTCGTGCAGCACAAACTTTAGGGCCAGCGCCATAAAGATAAAAATACCTAATTGATAAATCAGCAGGGGGAAAATCTCGGTTTTCAACGCCAATAATAATGCGCCGCCAAATGAATGTTTTTCACGTTGACGAATCGCCAGGAATTGAAATAGTAATCCGATGAACAATGAAACGATAATGCAAATAAGCGCCTGTATCCCCATCGTTGGATTAAAGGCAAATTGTTTTAGTAATGTGACTATCGGGATTGTCATTATATCGCCGAATATACAGGCCGCTGCAGATAATGAAGTAGAAATAAATATGGTTTGCCAACTGGCATTACTGCGTATTTCTTGAGGAACCAGCAGCGCAAGTTTTTGCTGTTGTGATGGCTTACGGCCTAAGTACCACCAGGCTATCCAGCCAATAAAAGGCATATACAAGCCAGTAACAGGCCAAATGATATTCATCACCGCGACAGGATGCGGATGGCGTAACAGGTCTTTTAGAATCATCAGGGCAGTACAGCCGCCCAGAACAAGGAAAGGTAATGCCAACTGGTTCAACATAGTCGGTTCCGCTAAGTTTCCCACCTACCTACGACAATGCGCCTGAGTCGTTCGGCAGCACTGATCCCATTGCCTCTTTGCCTTCATTTCTCATGCAGCGAGTATTAAGCGTAGCCGTGAATCAGCATGAGAGTAATCACATTATTACCAAAAGCATTATCTTAACCGCAGAAACAAATGGGATTAAGATCGAGTCAAAACTAATTCAACGCAGAAATGCCGTTGATAGCAAAAGAATGTGCTTTTTCACACGTTAATTTTAGTTATTGACGATGCTAAAAATTTATCAATCTAACGTCCATTTTCAATCAAACGGGTGATTGAAACTACTTCAGAAAAATCCTATTCTAATCTGCTGAGGAATTAAAGTTGTGAACCTGTTAACAAATAGCGAGAACTTACACATTTCCCTTACGTTAACGCATTGACATTAGGAGAGTTATGCTCATTGCTGACAAATATGCTCTCTTTTCAATCAATATTTTTTGTCTGGCTAATTTATTTTTTTTGCGTTAACAAGAATCAATTTCAGAATGTAAAAGCGTGAAACAGCGCTAAGGCAATAATGACGACCGATAATTATTTCGCCTGGCGAGGCGAAATGGAAAATGAATTTCTGTCGCTAACACAAGTAGCGCATTTGAAATCGCTATTGCAGCAGCAGATTGAAAAGCTGGGTTTTGATTACTTCGCTTTTTTGGTTCAGCATCCGGTGCCTTTTACCCGGCCGCGCCTGTTTTTGTTTAGTACGTACCCGGAAAGCTGGGTAAAACGCTACGAAAATGAGAACTATTATACGGTCGATCCGGTGCTGCTACTCTGTCAGCGGCCGGGACGCGGTGTGGAATGGACGCGCGATTTATTTACTGGTGCGGGTAATTTATGGGCGGAAGCTAACGCCGCAGGATTAATGAGCGGCTTTTCCTGCTCAGCAATGGCACCCAATCGTACCATTGGTATATTATCTATTGCATCGACGCTTCACAGTAAGACCCAACACTTACGTGTACAGCTAGAGGTGAAACTGCATCTTCTGGCGGAACTGAGTTTGCGCGTGCTGAAGCGTCTGAATGATGATTCTATGGTCGTTTTATCTAACGATTTTAGTCAGCGCGAATTAGAAATTCTGAAATGGACGGCGGAAGGAAAAACGTCTGCGGAAATTTCACTTATTTTAGCCATATCTGAACATACGGTGAATTTTCACCAAAAGAATATGCAAAAGCGTTTTAATGTTTCCAATAAAACGCAGATTGCCTGTTATGCCGCAGCGGTTGGCCTGATATAGCGAAAACGCAACTACTAATTTTAGTAGTTCCTTCTCCAGTGTCAGTTGTCTACCCTGCGCGCAATGTTGCCAGGCTGGCTCAAAGAAATCATTGCATACATGGGGATGTCAGAGGCGCATGATGAAAGTAATTCAAACACAGCTTAAGGATATGCCGTCCTCACTGTTGGCAGAACTGGGAACGTATCGCTACAGCGTGTTTGCGCGCGGCGAAGGGTGGTCTATTCCACCACGATTAAGTACGCCAGGACAAGAGTACGACCGGTTTGATCGTTCAGATGTTACCTGGCTGATTGCCTGGAACGCACGTCAGGGTATTTGCGGTTGCGCACGTCTGTTGCCATGGCATGAACCTGAAGTGCCTGAGGGTTTTGTTCTGCCTTTCGATCAGGAAAAGGTTTGGGAAATGTCGCGCTTCTCGGCGCGCCTTGAAGTCGATGCAGAGCTGCCGCTGAGTATTTTGTGGCACTCTGTGCAATTAGCAGAACTGAGCGGCATGGAGTTTTTGATCAGTTCGGCGACGCCGATGCTTGAGAAGATGTTTGAACAGCATCAGGTGGTCTACGAGCCGCTTTCACCGGGCTTGATTCAATCTGAAGACAATCTGTTTGCTATTCGCATTCCGGTTGATCAACCTGCGCTGGCGGAGAAGTATCGTGGAACGCGACGCTTTAGCCCGGAAGAGGTGCTGCCATCGCTGGGTGTTTCAGTGAACTGGCAATCGCACAGCTAAATACCCCGCGCATCGCGCGCGGGGCATACCGCTTACTGACGGTAAGCGGTTTTGATTTGACGAATCGTATTATTAAACACTTCCGCCTGCGGCTTATCGCCTAACGAAGCTTGCACATAACGCTCCATGTTGATGATCACCTTACCGGCATCGGCCTGTCCCATTCCTTTCAGAATCAGCGTCACCATCATTTTCAGACAGGCGACTTCGTCTGCCAGCGCCTGCGTGTCTCGTGAAGTTGCGAAATCTTCATCACTCATAATTGACTCCTTGGTGGTATTACTCGATGTAGACACATTCTTCCTGTGCGTAAAAAGAGAGTATATCATAGGGTTGTCACACGAATTTTAATGTAGGCGAAGCGGTAAAAGCCAAACCGCTATTTAATTGCCCATTGCGCTATTCGTCAGCAATCATAATTAGCGTTGAGCTGATATTTATCCGGCAAACTGAGTGTGGCAATAAAATCGAGCTATAAATTATAACTTAATGATATTAGGTGTAATTTTACTTATCCATTTTTGCATGCTTTCGCCCGGTGCTATAAAAGCAAGATCAAAAGAATGTTATTGATTTGCATCATTTCATTTGAGATTTATCTGTGGCGATAGATGTTTTTTCCACCTGAAAACCGGTAAGATAGCCGCTCTGAAATATATTTCCCTTTCTTAACCTGCGGAGTACGTCCCGTTGATCAGCCTGCTTCTTGTTGATGACCATGAACTGGTCCGCGCCGGTATTCGCCGCATTCTGGAAGATATGAAAGGACTCGTCATTGCCGGTGAAGCGGCCTGCGGTGAAGACGCCGTAAAATGGTGCCGCAGTAATCCGGTTGACGTAGTGCTGATGGACATGAACATGCCGGGTATTGGCGGCCTGGAAGCGACACGCAAAATTGTGCGCTTTAACCCGGATATCCGCATCATCATGCTCACCATTCATACCGAAAATCCACTGCCGGCGAAGGTGATGCAGGCGGGCGCAGCGGGTTATCTCAGTAAAGGCGCCGCGCCGCAGGAAGTGGTGAGTGCGATTCGCTCGGTGCATTCAGGGCAACGCTATATCGCTTCGGATATTGCCCAGCAAATGGCACTTAGCCAGATCGAACCGCAAAAAGCCGAATCACCCTTCAGCTGTTTGTCGGAAAGGGAATTGCAGATTATGCTGATGATCACACGCGGGCAGAAAGTGACGGAAATCTCCGAACAGCTGAGCCTCAGCCCGAAAACCGTTAACAGTTACCGCTATCGCATGTTCAGTAAGCTGAATATCAGTGGCGACGTCGAGTTAACGCATTTGGCCATTCGACATGGCTTGTTCAATGCGGAGCCATTAATCAGTAGTGAGTAACGTCTTCAATTCCAAAGCCTTTCTCAGCACCGTGACCAGCCAACCCGGCGTCTACCGTATGTACGATGCGACCGGCACGGTGATCTATGTTGGTAAAGCCAAAGACCTTAAAAAGCGCCTGACCAGCTACTTCCGTACGCAGGTGGGCAGTCGCAAAACTGAAGTGCTGGTCAGCAACATCCAGAACATCGACGTCACCGTGACGCACACCGAAACGGAAGCGCTGCTGCTAGAGCATAACTACATCAAGCTCTACCAGCCGCGCTATAACGTGCTGCTGCGCGATGACAAATCCTATCCTTACATTTTCCTCAGTGGCGATAGCCATCCGCGTCTGGCGATGCACCGTGGCGCGAAGCACGCCAAAGGCGAATACTTTGGCCCGTTTCCGAACGGCTATGCGGTGCGTGAAACCCTCGCGCTGCTGCAGAAGGTATTCCCGATTCGCCAGTGTGAAAACAGCGTGTATCGCAACCGTTCTCGTCCGTGTTTGCAGTATCAAATTGGTCGCTGCCTTGGACCCTGCGTTTCGGGTTTGGTTAGCGAAGAGGAGTATGCGCAGCAAACCGATTACGTGCGTCTGTTCCTCGCGGGCAAAGATGATCAGGTGATCAATCAGCTGGTCAAGCGCATGGAAAAGGCCAGTGAGGAACTGCGTTTTGAAGAAGCAGGGATCTTACGCGATCAGATTCAGGCGGTAAGGCGCGTTACCGAGCGGCAGTTCGTCTCCAACCAAGGAGAAGACCTGGATGTGATGGGCGTGGCCTTTGATGCCGGCATGGCTTGTTTGCACGTGCTGTTTATTCGTCAGGGCAAAGTGCTCGGCAGCCGCAGCTACTTCCCGAAAGTGCCCGCCGATACCGAACTGACTGAAGTGGTGCAAACCTTTGTCGGCCAGTTCTATCTGCAAGGCAGTGAAGCGCGCACTTTACCGGCGGAAATCCTGCTGGACTTTAATCTGCCAGAACGTGAGCTGCTGGCCGAATCGCTTAGCGTGCTAGCGGGGCGCAAGGTGAATATTCAAAGTAAGCCGCGTGGGGACCGCGCGCGCTACCTGAAACTGGCGCGCACCAATGCGGCAACCGCGCTGGTCACCAAGCTGTCGCAGCACTCGACCATTCAACAGCGTCTGGCAGCGCTGGCGACGTTCCTCGAGCTCGACACCATTCATCGCATGGAGTGCTTCGACATCAGCCATACCATGGGCGAGCAAACCATTGCGTCGTGCGTGGTGTTCAACCGTGATGGCCCGCTGCGTTCCGATTATCGTCGCTACAACATTGAAGGTATCACGCCGGGCGATGATTACGCGGCGATGAATCAGGTGCTGCGCCGTCGTTATGGCAAAGCGCTGGAAGAGGACAAAATCCCCGACGTGATTATTATCGACGGCGGTAAAGGCCAGTTAGCGCAGGCGAAACAGGTGTTCGCCGAGCTGAATGTGCCGTGGGATAAAGATCGTCCGATTTTACTCGGCGTGGCGAAGGGCAGCGATCGTAAAGCCGGGCTGGAAACGCTGTTCTTTGAAGCGGAAGGCGAGGGCGTTTCTTTGCCGCCGGACTCGCCTGCACTGCATGTGATCCAGCATATTCGTGATGACTCTCACAATCATGCGATTTCAGGTCACCGAAAAAAACGCGCCAAAGTGAAGAACACCAGCGCACTGGAAAGCATTGAAGGCGTTGGACCCAAACGGCGCCAACAGCTGCTCAAGTATATGGGCGGCCTGCAACCGTTGATGAACGCCAGCGTCGATGAGATCGCCAAAGTGCCGGGAATTTCTACCGCGCTGGCGGAAAAAATCTACTACTCACTGAAACACTAACGTTGAAAGAGGGGGGGCAATGTAGGAACATACATGAAACCCTACTCACACCAGACAGTTACTGGCATATGCAATTTAACATTCCGACGTGTCTTACCCTGTTTCGAGTCGTACTTATTCCCTTCTTTGTCCTGGCGTTTTATCTGCCATTTCAATGGGCTCCTTTTGCTACTGCACTGATCTTTGTGATTGCTGCGGTCACTGACTGGTTTGATGGTTATTTAGCGCGTCGCTGGAAGCAGACCACGCGTTTTGGCGCGTTCCTCGATCCGGTGGCGGATAAAGTGCTGGTGGCGATTGCGCTGGTGCTGGTGGCTGAGCATTTCCACGCGTGGTGGATTACGCTGCCTGCGGCAACCATGATCGCCCGCGAAATCATTATTTCTGCACTGCGTGAATGGATGGCGGAGATTGGCAAACGCAGCAGCGTGGCGGTGTCGTGGATCGGCAAGGTGAAAACCACCGCGCAAATGTTCTCACTGTTTGCCTTGCTGTGGCGTCCTGAAGCCACGGTGGTAGGCGTGGGTGTGGTTGCGCTGTACATCGCCGCGGTGCTGACTTTCTGGTCAATGTTCCAGTATTTGAGCGCCGCGCGCGGCGATTTGCTCGATAGCTGATCGATGCGATTTAAAAAGCAGCAAACGGACGCAGTGTGTGGATAATTATATTGACTCACTGCGTCAGATAAGTAGAATGCATCGCATCGAACAGCAGCGAGTATGCAAGAAGCTGAGTGAAATCAGTAAGTTCGATGAAGAAATACAGAATCGAGTATTTCAGTTTGTAGCAAGGCAGCAACTGAACGAATCACAGAGAGCTTACTTCAGTAAGTGATCTGTGTGAGTGAAGGAAGCTAAGGCAGCAACAAATTGAAAGACGAAGATTATGCGGGAATAGCTCAGTTGGTAGAGCACGACCTTGCCAAGGTCGGGGTCGCGAGTTCGAGTCTCGTTTCCCGCTCCAAATTTAGTAATTCGTATTCAACGGATTACATATCAGATTAAAGGCGCGTTGGCAGAGTGGCCATGCAACGGATTGCAAATCCGTCTACCTCGGTTCGACTCCGGGACGCGCCTCCAATTTAAACCCTGCCCGGGTGGTGAAATCGGTAGACACAAGGGATTTAAAATCCCTCGGCTTATGGCTGTGCGGGTTCAAGTCCCGCCCCGGGCACCATATTCGCAGTTGATAAAACGAATAAAATAAAGCAATAAGCAGTAATGTCGTAACCGCCCAAGGGCGGTTTTTTTGTTTTTGTCTTTTACCTAAATCAATAAAAAACCCGGCAAAGCCGGGCAAGTCATTACGATTGCGGTTGTCCTACCGGACCTGCACCTTCGCTAGCGCCTGGCACCGGTTGGTTACTTGGCGCATGTGGACGACCATCGCCGCCGACCGCATCACTTTTGTGCATACAGCCCGCCAGCGAGACCAACGTTAACGTTACCAATGCTGCTTTTACTAAAACTTTCATCTATTGCTCCTCATAAATGAGCGATTGAGTAACCAATCTCTTAGAGATCAAAGGATTGACCTTAAGGTAAGCAAAGTCAGTGACAGCACATTACGCAAGCGAAGCGCGGTGTTAAGCATAAAAAACGCCGAATTTTCGGCGTTTTTCGTCTCAATCCTAATAATTGCTAACCCAGATTCCCACTCAGCCGCTCGCGGAAATCGCTGCTGCGGTTATCCAGCCCGATAAAGGTAACTTTCGCGCCATGGCGCTGATAGCGATATTCGATGGCATCGAGTGCCGCCACGCTGGAGGCGTCCCAAATCTGCGCATGGGTTAAATCGATGGTGACAGCTTTAGGATCGTGGCCGTAATTGAAGTGTTCAAACAAATCATTGCTGCTGCCGAAGAACAGCGGGCCGCGCACGGTGTAATTGACCTGTTCACCGTCGTCGCTCAACCGACGTTCAGCGTGAATCACATGGGCGATGCGGCGCGCAAACAGCATCATTGCCAGAATCACACCAACCAGTACGCCAATCGCCAGGTTGCCGGTCCACACGGTGACCGCCACCGTCAGCACCATCACCAAGGTTTCAGACCACGGCATGCGTTTCAGCGTTGCCGGTTGCAGGCTATGCCAGTTCACGGTTTTCACTGCCACTACCATCATAATACCCGCCAGCACCACCATTGGGATCTGCGCCATAATCTGGCTCAGTCCGGTCACTAATAACAGCAGCACGATACCCGCCGCGATAGTCGAAATACGCGTACGTGCTTTGCCCAGCTCGACGTTAACGATGGTTTGACCAATCATCGCGCAACCGGCGATGCCGCCATAAAAGCCCGCCAGAATATTGCCAACGCCGAGCGCCCAGGATTCGCGGCGTTTACCGGAAGGCGTATCAGTGATGTCATCCACCAGTTTGGCGGTCAGCAGCGATTCCATCAGGCCAACAAAGGCGATGCTCAAGGCGGTTGGCCAGATGATTTGCAGGGTGTGCAGATTGATTGGCACCAATAAGGTGGTGAAGCCAGGCAGACCAGCAGTCATTGGCCCTTCATCGCCGACATTTGGTACACGATAGCCGAGCAGCAACGCGACAGCCGTCACCACCACAATCGCGACCAGCGGTGATGGGACGCTTTTCAGCACTTTCGGCAGCAGCAGAACAATCGCCAGCGTGACGCCGAACAGTGCCCATACCAAAGCGGACTGGCCCCAAACGTGCGGGACTTGCGCAAAGAAGATCAGGATGCCGAGGGCGTTGACGAAGCCGATCATTACCGAGCGCGGGATATAGCGCATCATGCGCGACAGTCCAGCGAGTCCAAAAATAATCTGGATAACGCCGCCCATAATCACGGCGGGCAGAATGTATTCGACGCCGTGCGCATGCACCATCGGGCCGATCACCAGCGCCACCGAACCGGCTGCAGCGGTAACCATCGCCGGGCGGCCGCCGAGAATCGACAGCGTCAGGCACAGCACCACCGAGGCCACAAGGCTGACTTTGGGATCGACACCGGCAATCACGGAGAAGGAGATCACTTCAGGGATCAGCGCCAGCGCGGTAATAATGCCGGCCAGACACTCGCGGGTTAGCAGGGCGGGCGAACGTAATACGCGCCCCACGGTGATATCGCTCTCCACCGCAGTGGCGCGCTCAGTTGGTTGGCTCATAGATTGTGCAGGCTCTTTTATTATTGTGCGCATACCGTCGCGGTACGGCAGTAACCAGTTAGAATTTTCGAGAGAGGATGTTACCGGGCAATAAGGTAAGACGCTAGCGCGTTGGGACAGGTGAGGGTGATTCCATCCCTGGAATCCGGCTTTAGACCGCGAGATCGTCAGGTGTTTTATTCACAACCAATTCTAGCAGGTGGCGATAAATATCCAGCTGAATCACATCGCTTTCCATCTCAAGACGGTTAATCAGCGATGCAATAATCGCTTTATTGGAAACCGGCATACCGGCTTGCAGGATTTCGGCGATGATCTGCCCGAAAACTTCCATCTCACTGCTGTCGCTGTTTCCGGCCAGTTTGAAGTAGTCAGCGATGGCAGCGCTACTGTTTGCGGCGTTTTGCATATGTGAAGCCCTTAAGATCGGCCTGATGGCAATGTGCCTTCAGCTCCATGATGAAAAAACGTGCACGCGGACAGGCGCGCACCACCCAACTCATCAACCAACGCAAAAAGACACCTCTGAAGGTGGAAATCCACAACACCTTCAGAGGCGACGCAAAGTGCATCATTCGTTACGGAGCCATCAGCTGGCTCGCGGTATGTAAACTTATACAATCTGAAGCAACTTGTACAACTAGTAACTTAAGCAATTTGTGCTAATTCATATTTAACAATGACTTATAATTTGTAATGTTTTCTGAAATCTATACAAACCTATGCAGGAACAGCAGAAATTTCCGCGAGTTGTACAACTGATACAGAAAGCTGGAGATTTTTTGCCGTGCCCACTACGTTTGCTGATGTAAGCGAGGTTTTCATTGGTGAGCGGCTTCGCCTATAATAACGCTCCCGTTTAGTTAGATACCTAACCATTAGGCCACTACGTTTTGAGCGACTATCCGCAACCCTTTTCTCGTTTGCTGCATCTCACCGCGCACGCGTGGCGTTTGGCCGTTGATCGTCGCCTCAAAGAGAGCGGATTAAGTATGAGCAGCTGGATGGCGATTGCCAGCGTGGCTACCGCCGCCGAGCCGCCAACGCAAAAAGCCCTGGCGCAATTGCTCGGTCTTGAAGAGGCCAGCGTCGTGCCCTTGGTCGATCGCCTGGTGAAGCAACAGCTGTTGGCGCGCGTGCAGCCGCTGGAAGATCGCCGTAAGCGCCTGCTGATTCTGACAGAACAAGGCAGCGTGGCCTTTGCCGAAGTGAAAACCCAGGCCGATGCGCTACGTGCGCAGTTGCTGGCGGATATCGATCCCGAATCGCTGGCGATAACGGAACAGGTGCTGAAACAACTGCTGGCGCGTCTGGGAAGTGTTTAACCGTGGCGAAACGTAATCCTTATGCCCCACGCGAATGGCTGCCACATGAAAAGCCGATGCTGCCGGGCTCGCCCTCAACGCCGCTGCATTCGCCCTCGAAGCGCATCGCGTTTGGCATCATCGGCTTACTGATCTCCCTTACCGGTGCGCTGAGTAACGCGTTGGTATCTGCCAACCTCACCAATCTGCAAGGCACTTTTGGCGCCTATAGCAATGAAATCGCCTGGCTGCCTGCGGTGTATGTGATGGGCAACATCTCCATCAACCTGTTGTTGGTGAAGTTCCGCCAGCAGTTTGGTCTGCGGCTGTTCACCGAAGCGTTTCTGGTGCTGTATGTGATCGTGGCGTTTTTCCACCTGCTGGCCAACGATCTCAGCTCAGCCATCATTGTGCGCACCGCGCACGGCATGGTCGGCGCGGCGCTGAGTTCGCTCGGCATTTATTACCAGATTCAGGCGTGGCCCGCGAAGCATCGGCTTAAAGCGTTGGTGATCGGTATCACCGCGTCGCAGCTGGCGATTCCGCTGGCACGATTGTTTTCCACCGAACTGCTGCAGCTGCAAGAGTGGCGCGGTTTGTACCTGTTTGAACTCGGTCTGGCGCTGATCTCGCTGGGCTGCGTGCTGGTGGTGAAACTGCCGCCCGGCGACCGCATCAAAGCGTTTGAAAAAATGGATTTCCTCACCTTCATGCTGATGGCGCCGGGCATGGCGCTGTTGTGTGCGGTGCTGTCGCTGGGACGCATCGAATGGTGGTTTAGCACGCCGTGGCTCGGTGTGGCATTGGCGCTGGCGCTGGTATTGATCGTGGCGGCGATCGTCGTCGAGCACAATCGCAAGAATCCGTTGATCAACACGCGTTGGCTAAGCAACGGCATGATTGTGCGGCTCGGCATTGTGATGATCATGATGCGTATTCTGCTGGCTGAACAAAACACCGGTGCGGTCGGCTTCCTGCAGCAACTCGGTTTACTCAACGATCAGATGCGCGGTCTGGCGTTAGCGATCATCGCCGGGGTAATTTGCGGCATGATCGCCAGCGCGTTAACCATCAAGCCTACGCATCTGAGCTGGCCGATTGTCGCGTCGCTGGTGGTGATGATCGTCGCCTCACTCATGGATGCGCAATCCAGCCCGTTGACGCGTGCCAACAATCTTTACTTTAGCCAGTTTTTACTCGGCTTTGGCAGCGCCTTCTTCCTCGGGCCCGCCATGCTGCTGGGGATTGGCGGCGTGGTGACGCAGCCGAAAAACCTGGTGAGTTTCTCGGTGCTGTTTGGCATGAGCCAGAACTTAGGCGGTTTGATCGGCGCGGCCATTCTCGGCACGTTCCAGACGTGGCGCGAAAAGTATCACTCCAGCTTGTTGGGCGATCAGCTGTCGCAGCTCGATCCCAACGTCACCGAACGCCTCAGCCAGTACAGCTCGCTGTTTAGCAGCCAGTTGCCGGATAGCGTGCTACTCAGCGCGCAAAGCAGCAGCCAGCTGCAAACGGTGGCAACACTGCAAGCTAACGTGCTGGCCTATAACGACACCTATCTTCTTACCGCCGCGCTGGCCTTCATCACCTTAATCTGGGTGTTGTATCGCCTGACGCGTTTACGCTATATCAACTGGCGTCAGACCAAAATGAATGCGGCACAACCAGTAACCCCGACGGAGAATTCATGAGCCAACAGGACGACATTCAGGCGGCAGAGCGCGAGCGCACCAACCGCCGACGCATTCTTTCCATCGCCGCCGGCAGCGGCATTGTTATCGTCGGCGTACTGGTGATTCTGTATGCCTGGCAGCTGTGGCCGTTCACCAGCACCGTTCAGTCGACAGAAAACGCCTACGTGCGCGGCCAGGTGACCTTTATTAGCCCGCAGGTGAATGGCTATCTGACGGAGGTTAACGTGGTGGATTTGCAGCCGGTGACCAAAGGCCAGCTGCTGATGACCATTGACGATCGCATCTACCGTCAGCGCGTGCATCAGGCGCAGGCGCAGTTGGATATGAAAATCGCTGCGCAGAATAATAACCAGCAGCAGCGTAAAAGTGCCGAAGCCAACATTCTCAGCAACAAAGCCGCACTGGAAAATGCCAAAGCGCAGGCGCTGAAAAGCAGCCTCGATCTCAAGCGTGTAGAAAATCTGGCGGCTGACGGCTCGCTGTCGGTACGTGAACGTGACGCTGCGCGCGCGGCGAATGCCCAGGCACAGGCGCAATTGCGTCAGGCGGATGCGCAGGTCGCCGTTTCACAACAGAATCTGCAAACCGTGGTGGTAAATAAGGCTTCACTGCAAGGCGATGTCGCCAGTGCGCAGGCGGCGTTAGAGCTGGCAAACATCGACCTGACGAATACACGCATCATCGCGCCGGACAGCGGCCAGCTTGGCCAGCTGTCGGTGCGTAAAGGCACTTATGTTACCGCTGGCACGCGTTTGACTTCGGTGGTGCCGGAAAATAAATGGATCATCGCCAATTTCAAAGAAACCCAGCTGGCACGCGTGCGTCCCGGCTTACCGGTGAACATCCGCGTCGATGCGTTAGACGGAAGGCATTACGATGGCCGCGTCGAGTTTATCTCGCCTGCCGCCGGTTCCGAATTCAGCGCTATCTCGCCGGATAACGCCACCGGCAACTTTGTGAAAATTGCCCAGCGTATTCCGGTGCGCATCAAAATTCTTGACGACGATCTGCACGCGCTGCGTCCTGGCATGTCGGTGGAAGTGAGCATTGATACCGCCGCTGAACCGCACAAGGATGCGCCATGAAGCGCTTACTGTTAGCCACGTGCGTGGCATTAATGGTGGGCGGCTGTGCGACGGAAGTGGATAAAGCGCCGTCATCGTTGCCGATTCCCGATAGCTGGCGTCAGCAGGTTGGCCCGCATGCGCTGCTGGAAGCGCAGTGGTGGCAGAACTTTGGCGATGCCGATCTCAATCGTCTTGTCACGCTGGCGTTGCAGCACAACAGCGATATTCTCACGGCGCGTTCACGCGTGGATCAATACCGTGCCGAATTACGTGCCGCGCAGGGCGATAATTTCCCGACGCTGTCGGCGGGCGTTGCGGCTACGCATCAACGTGCGCTGTCGGCGGCGACCGGTCAGCCCTATGAAAACGCGGTGTTTCAGGGGTTGCTGCAGGCCAACTATGAAGTGGATTTATGGGGCAGCCGCAGCAACAGCATTCGCGCCGCGCAAGCTTCGCTGGATGCGCAGCGTGCCGCCGCGTCTGCCGCTGAGCTCACCGTCGCCAGTTCGGTGGCATCGGGCTATCTTAGCTTGTGCGCACTCGATGAGCAGCTACGCGTCACAGAAGCCACGTTAGCCACGCGCGAAAACTCGCTCAACCTGGCGCAGCGCCAGTTTGAAACTGGCTACACCTCGCGTCTCGAATGGATGCAGGCCGCCTCAGAATATCAAACCGCTAAAGCGCAGATCCCGCAGTTGCAGCATCAGATCGAGCAGCAGGAGAATGCGCTCAGTGTGCTGGTGGGCATGAACCCGCGTGAAATTGCGCGCAGTAGCCAGTTCGACCATATCAAACCGCAAACCTTGCCATCGCTGCTGCCGTCGCAGTTGCTGAATCGCCGGCCGGATATCGTGCAGGCGCAGCGCCAGCTGCTGGCCGCCGACGCGTCACTGGCGTCATCCCAGGCCAAACTGTTGCCGTCGCTTAATCTCACCGCCAGCGGCACCCTGCAAAGCGGTGAACTGCATCAGCTGTTGGATAATCCGTTCCGTTTGTGGAGCATCGGCGGCAGCATTCTGGCACCGCTGCTGAATCGCGAAGCGCTGACTGCTCAGGTTGATGTGGCGATGGCAACGCGCAATCAGGCGCTTTATGGCTATGAGAAAGTGGTGCGCAATGCGTTCTCCGATGTTGATAACGCGCTGGATGCCATTCGCCGCAGTCAGGAGCAGCTTGAAGAGTTGCAGAAGCAGGAAGGTTATGTGGCGGAAGCGTATCGCATTGCGCATAACCGCTATCAAAACGGTTACGCCTCCTATCTCGATGAGCTCGACGCCCAGCGCACGCTGTTCAGCACGCAGCTCAATATCGTGTCAGTGAAAAATACGCTGCTGCTGGCACAAATCGATCTTTATCGTTCGCTCGGTGGCGGCTGGCAGGATTAAACATCATGCGACAAGGCCATTTTTCGGTAGAAATTCAGCCGTAAAATGGCCTGCGTCTGGTTTTAAATCGGCGATAAACGATTCTTAAGTGATTCATGCTTCTTTTTACTTGTCTTTACAAATAATGTTATTATCCGCCCGCTTTACACAGTCTGAACGGAACAGTGTTGGTAAGTTTACCAGCGCAGTCGCTCACTGAGGCGGCTTACAAAGACAGGGGAAGAAAAGGAAATGATGAATAAGAAAATCGGTTTTGCTTTGTTAGTATCTGCGGTCCTGTTAACCGGCTGCGCGCCACGTACCGCGCCGATCCAGAATGTTAGCCAGACCGTGGGGCAGAGCTACTCGGATGACCAAATGAAGCAGGCGATCGTCCAGTCAGGTGCCGCTAACCATTGGGTGATGACGCCAGCCGGTCCAGGCGCGATGAATGGTCACCTGGCTGAGCGCGGACATACCGCAGATATTCGCGTGAATTACACCGCGAATAGCTATCAAATCCAGTATGTCAGCAGCCAGAATCTGAAAGCCGGTAGCGGTCAGATTCACCGTAATTACAACCGCTGGATTCAGAACCTGAGCCAGGGCATTCAAACGCGTCTGGCGGTCGAAGCCGCTAAATAAGCGCGAAGCGTGATTGCTGACATAATGTTGTAAAGTTAGCCGACACGCTGCCGAAATAGAAACAGGCGGGCCATGTGCCCGCCTTGTTAATCGGCGACATCCGCATGGGATGACGGGTATTGAGAGCAAGGAAGGGATGCCACGCAGCGTAAATCTGACCATCCCTGAGGCTGAAGAAAGAATACAGGTATGAAACTCGCTTACTCCCTTGTTGACTGGCATGCCATTGCGCCGGGCAACAGCACCGCAGAAGAGTGGCAACGTTGGGCGCAACAGGCACCGGCGTTAGATGCCACGCAACCTATCGCGAAACCTCAATTTTTGCCGATGATGACCGCGCGTCGTCTCAGCGCCGGCAGCCGTGCGGCGGTTGAGTGCGGGCTGGCGTTATTGGCGCGGCAAAGCGTGGACGCCATCGTCTTCACCAGTCGCCACGGCGAACTGGAACGCAACCTGCGCATTCTCACCGCGCTGGCGGAACAGCAAGCGCTATCGCCGACCGATTTTGCCATGTCGGTCCACAACTCTGCGGTGGGCAGTTTGACTATCGCTGCGCGTCAGCCGCTGGTTTCATCCTCGATTTCGGCCGGTATCGATAGCTTCCAGCAAGGTTTGATTGAAGTGGCGGCGCTGCATCAGGCGGGTTACGCGCAGGTGCTGCTGGTGGATTTTGACGGCGTGGTGCCGGATTACTATCGTCCATGGCTGCCGGAAATCGATCGCTTTAATGCGCCCTACGCGGTGGCGCTGCTGCTGCGCGCGGGCGAGGCGTGGCGCTGCGAAGCGCAAGCGTGCAAACCCGCTGAGCCGCATAACGATCTGCCGCAAAGTCTGCAATTCCTGGCGGCGATGCTGCACAACACGCCAGCTTTTAACGTGGCTGGCGAGCGCCATCAGTGGCACTGGGAGCGTCAGCATGGTGGATAATTCGCTGGCGCAGGCGCGTCCAGGTTTCAACTATTACTGGCGGCTGGTGATGACCGCCGTCAGCTTCACGCTGTTCAGCGTCGGCGGCCTGCTGCTGTCGCTGATCTGGTTCAATCTTCTGCTGCTGGTGCAGCGCGATGGGCTGCGTCGTCGCCACATCGCCCGCAGCAGCATTGCGTGGAGCTTCCGCTGCTTCCTGCGTTTCTGCCGTTTTGTCGGCGTTTACGATTACCAGATTATTGGCGCAGAACAGCTGCGACAGGATCGCGGCTGCCTGATCGTCGCCAACCATCCGTCATTGATCGATTACGTGATGATCGCCTCGGTGCTGCCAGAGATGGATTGCCTGGTAAAAGCCGAGCTGCAGCACAACATTTTCTTCCGTGGCGTGATTCGCGCCGCCGATTACCTGATTAACAGCGAAGCCGATACGCTGCTGCCGGATAGCCAACAGCGGCTGGCGCGCGGCGATACCATCCTGATTTTCCCTGAAGGTACGCGCACGCGTTATGGCGAGCCGCTGAAATTACAACGCGGTGCCGCCAACATTGCGGTGCGCGCTGGCTGCGATCTGCGCGTGGTACACATCAGCTGCACCGAGCGTATGCTCGATAAGCAAAGCCGCTGGTATCAGATTCCGCTGGTTAAACCGATTTTTACTGTACGCGTACAATCGCGTATTGCCAGCCACGCCTTTAGTGAAGCCGAAGAGGATGCGCAGCCGCTGGCCGCACGTCGTCTGACGCGTCATCTGCAACAGGCGCTGGTGCCTGACGAGACTAACTAAGTTATGCAAGTACTGATTAACGACATCAAACAGATGATTATCGACACGCTGAATCTGGAAGATATCAGCCCTGACGACATCGAAACCGACGCGCCGCTGTTTGGCGAGGGGCTGGGCCTCGATTCAATCGATGCGCTGGAGCTGGGACTGGCGGTGAAAAATCGCTTCGGCGTACAGCTCTCAGCCGAGAGTGAAACGCTGCGCGCGCACTTTTTTTCCGTGGCTACCCTGGCCGCGTTTGTTGAACAACAGCAAGCCTGAGAACAGCCAACATGATGAACAAAGACGAAATTTACCAGGAAGTGGCTTCGCTGCTCACCTCGCTGTTTGAAATTGAGCCAGACGATATTCGTCCGGACGCCCGCCTGTATGAAGACCTCGAGCTGGATAGCATCGATGCGGTGGATATGGTGGTGCACCTGCAAAAGCGTACCGGCCGCAAAATCAAACCGGAAACCTTCCGCGCGGTGCGTACCGTGCAGGACGTGGTGGATGCCGTCGACCAACTGATGCGCGACGAAGCCTGATCGTATGCTGCTGCGGCTGCTAAACGGCGTGGCGCTAATGGCGTGGCCGTTTCTGGTGTGGTTGACCATCACCCAGCCACAGTGGCGCGGTGTGACTGCTCTGCTGACGCTGCTGTTTGTGCTGCGTGTCTGGACGCTGCGCCGTGCCGCCGGGCCGATGGCGCGCGTGATGCTGCTGCTGGCACTGGTCGGCAGCGCGTTATGTCTCGCCAGCCTGCTGCTGCGATCGCAACATCTGCTGTTGTGGTATCCGCTGGTGGTCAATGCGCTGATGCTGCTGCTGTTTGGCGCGTCATTGTGGAGCCCCATGCCGCTGGTAGAGCGGCTGGCGCGGCTGCGCGAACCGGATCTGCCACCGCGCGCGGTGCGTTATACCCGCCGCGTGACGCAAGTGTGGTGCGGCTTTTTCATCTTCAACGGCAGCGTGGCGTTGCTCACCTGCCTGCTCAATGATGTCACGCTTTGGACACTCTGGAACGGGTGCATCAGCTATTTGCTGATGGGCACGCTGATGGGCGGCGAATGGCTGCTGCGTCAGCGCATAAGGAAACAGGCATGAACCTACATAGCCTTCGCGACTGGCTCAGCGCGCCGGATCGCATGGTGGCCTGGCACGGCCAACAGCAATATACGCTGCACACTTTGCGTCAACAGGTGCAGGCGCTGGTTGATCGGCTGCAAAACCAACCCGGCCAATATTGGGCGCTGTGCTTTGATAACAGCTATGCCTTCACCGCCGCGCTGCTGGCGCTGTGGCATGCCGGTAAAACGCCGGTGATCCCCGGACACAGTCGCGCGGCGCAGTTGGAAGAGATGGCCGACAGCCTCGATGGCGTGATCAGCGATATGCCGCTGGCGGTCTCGCTGCCGCAGTTGCGCTGGGACGACGCGCTGGTGAGCGACGCATTACCGCCGATCGCCGCCGATGCTTCGCTGGTGCTGTTCACGTCCGGTTCAACTGGCACGCCGCGTCGCGTGGTGAAATCGCTGCGCGCGCTGGATCTTGAAGCTTGCTGGCTCAACACCTTGTGGGGCGCACGCTTACGTGATTGCCATGTGATTGCCTCCGTCAGCCATCAGCATCTGTATGGCCTGAGTTTTCGCATCGTGTTGCCGATGGCGCTGGGTTTACCCTTCGCCGCGCAGCAAATTTTCTACAGCGAACAGCTGGCCGATCAATCAAGCGATCTTCGTTACGCGTTTATTAGCAGCCCGGCGTTTTTGCGTCGTCTCGATCCTGCGTTAGCCGGGCCGCGCTGTGAGCTGATCGTCTCCGCCGGTGGCACATTGCCGTGGACGGCGGCGCAGCATGCGCAACAGGCGCTAAGCTGCACGGTTGATGAAATTTATGGCAGTACCGAAACCGGCGTGATTGGCTGGCGCTGCGCCCGCGAGGAGAACGCGCTGTGGCACTGTTTCCCGCAGATTACGTTGCGTGAGCAGGAAGCTGGACGCTGGCGGGTGTTTTCCGCTTTGCTGGAAACCGATGCCGGTTGCGCGCTCGACGATCGTATCGTGCAGCAGCCGTCCGGGCAGTTTCAGCTGGCGGGGAGGCAGGATCGCGTGGTGAAGATTGAGGATAAGCGCGTCTCGCTAAGTGAGATTGAACGCCGCCTGCTGGCGCTGCCCGGTGTGGACGATGCCGCCGCGCTGGCGATTCAGCGTCACGGTCGTCACGCGATTGGCGTGGTGCTGGCGCTGCCTGAGATGCTGGATGCGGCGGCGCTGCATCAGCTAAAAATGGAGTGGAAACGCGCGCTGCAACCCTGGCTGGAGCCGGTGGCGATGCCGCGCTACTGGCGCGTGGTGACAACCATTCCTGTCACCGCACAGAGTAAACGCGCCTGGCCACAAATTGAGGAGTTGTTTGATGTTGCCGGTTGAACTGCATGCCGAACAGCAGGGCGATGCACTGACATTGCGCCTGCACGTTGCCGCCGATCTGTTTTGGTTTCGCGGCCATTTCCCAACGCTGCCGATTCTGCCCGGTGTGGCGCAACTTGACTGGGCGCTGCATTATGGCCTGACGCGGTTAGCTGTCGGGAAATCCTTTGCAGCCATCGACAATATTAAGTTCCAGCAGCCGGTGCCGCCGGATGCCGAACTGCAATTACAGCTGCAGTGGCAGGCAGAAAAATCGCTACTCAGTTTCAGCTACAGCCTGATCAACGGCGACGTAGCGACGATCGCCAGCAGCGGGAAGATCCGCCTGTGTTGAGCCCTGACTTCACGCCCTGCGTACTGATTCCCTGCTATAACCACGGCGCAATGCTGGCGTCGGTGCTGGCGCGGCTGGCACCATTTAACTTGCCGGTGATTCTGGTGGATGACGGCAGCGATACCATCACCAAACAGCAGATTGCAGCGCTGGATGCGCCACAGTTGCAGGTGCTGACGCTGCCGCATAATCAGGGCAAAGGCGCGGCGGTGATTGCCGGTTTGCGCGCGGCGGCGGCGGCGGGTTATAGCCACGCGCTGCAGCTCGATGCCGATGGTCAACATCAGGTGGAAGATACGCCGCGTATGCTAGCCGAAGCGCAGCGTTATCCGCACTGCCTGATCTCCGGTCAGCCACTTTATGACGCCTCGATTCCCAAATCGCGCCTGTATGGCCGCTACATCACCCATTTCTGGGTGTGGGTGGAAACGCTGTCGTTTTCGCTGAAAGACAGCATGTGCGGCTTCCGCGTCTATCCGCTCGCACCGTCGCTGGCGTTGTGCGATCGGCGTCCGATTGGGCAGCGCATGGATTTCGACACTGAAATCATGGTGCGTCTCTATTGGCAGGGCACGCCAAGCCGTTTTATCACCACGCGCGTGACCTATCCGGCCAGCGGCGTGTCGCACTTTGACGCGCTGCGTGACAACCTGCGCATCTCATGGATGCACACGCGGCTGTTCTTCGGCATGTTGCCGCGCATCCCGCTGTTGCTGCGCCAGCGTGGCGATGCGCAGCACTGGTCGGCGACGCCGGAAAGGCGCGGGCAGAGCGGTTTGCGCTTTATGCTGTGGCTCTATCGTCGTGCTGGGCGCTTACCCTTTATCTTACTGCTGTGGCCGGTGGTGGCGGTTTACTGGCTAACTGGACGCACTGCGCGCGCCGCTTCGCAGCAGTGGCTGACGCGCGTGCAGGCGGTGGCGCAACAGCAGAATATCGCGCTGCCTGCGCCGCTCAACAGCTATCGTCACTTCCTGCGTTTCGGTTACAGCATGCTGGATAAAGTCGCCAGTTGGCGCGGCGATCTGCAATGGGGACGCGACATCGATTTCGCGCCCGGTGCCGAAGTCACCATTCGCGCCGCCGAAGGCAAAGGCCATTTGATTCTCGCTTCACATCTCGGTGATATCGAAGCCTGTCGCGCGATGGCCAAACAGGTCAGCGGATTGGTGATTAACGCGCTGGTGTTTACCGATAATGCGCAGCGCTTCCGCGAGGTGCTGGAGAGCATTGCGCCACAGGCGGGCGTGAATCTGATGCCGGTCACCGATATCGGCCCGGATACCGCCATTTTGCTGCAGCAAAAACTGGATGCCGGTGAATGGGTGGCGATTGTTGGCGATCGCACCGCCGTGCATCGCCAGCGTGGCGGCGAACGTCGCGTGGTGTGGAGCGAGTTTATGGGCCAGCGCGCGCCGTTTCCGCAGGGACCGTTTGTGCTGGCGGCGGCGTTACGCTGTCCGGTGCTGCTGATGTTTGCCCTGCGTGAACAGGGCCGTTTGCGGGTGCATTGCGAAGCCTTTGCCGATCCGCTCTCGCTGCCGCGCGCGCAGCGCCAGCAGGCGTTACAAGCCACCGTTGATCGCTATGCGGAACGGCTACAACAGCACGCGCTGATGGCGCCGCTGGACTGGTTTAACTTTTACGATTTCTGGACGTTGCCCGAGGAGAAAAGCCGCGATGAGTGAACGCATCTACCGCGCTGAGGTGGACATTACCGTGTCGTTTCACGACTGCGATCCGATGGGCGTGGTGTGGCACGGCAACTATTTCCGCTTTTTTGAAGTGGCGCGCGAAGCCTTGCTGCGCAGCGTCAATTACAGCTACAGCGAAATGGCCGCCAGCGGCTACGTCTGGCCGGTGGTGGATACCCACGTAAAATACCGCCAGCCGCTGCGCTGCGAAGAGGTGGTGCGCGTCGCCGCCAGTATCAGCGAATACGAAAACCGTTTGCGCATCGATTACGTGATCCGCAACGCGGCGGGGCAGGTGACCACCAAAGCACACACGCTGCAGGTGGCGGTAAATGCGGCCACGCAGGAGATGTGTTTTGTCTCGCCCGATATTCTGTTTGAACGCCTGGGAGTGAAACCGTGATCAGAACCCTTTGTTTGCTGTTGTTGATGGTCTTTACCAACGCCAGCGCGGTCACGCTCGAGCAGCTGCAACAGCGCTTCGCCAGTCAACCGGTGATCCGCGCCAATTTTGTTCAGGTGCGCACCATTGCTGGCATGGCGCAGCCGCTAGTGTCACGCGGTCAGCTATTGATCGCCCAGCAGCAGGGTTTGTGGTGGCAGCAAGCCACGCCGTTCCCGCTGATGCTGATCCTCGATGACAAGCGCATGGTGCAGAGCATGAGCGGCCAGCCACCGCAGGTGATCACCGCCGACAGCAATCCGCAGATGTTCCAGTTCAACCATCTGTTGCGCGCGTTGTTCCAGGCGGATGAAAAGGTACTGCGTGAGAACTTTGAACTCGATTTCCACGATCAGGGCAACAACCGCTGGCAGCTTGGCCTGAAGCCGAAAGCCGCGCCGTTGAATAAGATCTTTAACCGTATCGATCTGCAGGGCGAAGCGTTCCTCAACCGCATCACGCTGGATGACAAGCAGGGCGATAAAACCGAGATCACCCTCAGCGCTACCCGCACCGAACCAAAACAGTTAACCAATGAAGAGCGAGCCCGTTTTGCCCCAGCGCAGTGAGAAAACCGTTGCGCTGCTGTGGCTGGCGGTGTGCCTGACGTTAGCGCTGGCGCTGGCGGTGTTGCTGCCGCGCAGCCAGCTGAACAGCAGCGTGCTGGCGTTATTGCCGCAGCAGAACCTCGGCCAGGCACCGGCTGAGATCCAGCACGGCTTTATGCAGCGCCTCGATCGTCAACTGGTGTGGCTGGTGAGCGCCAACCATCAAGACGGCGATGCGGTCGCGGCCTGGTGGCAAGCGCAGCTGCAAGCTTTGCCGATGCTGAAACAGGTCAGCGGCGCGCTGGATGACGACCAAATGCAGCGTTGGGGCGCCTATGCGTTTCAGCATCGCAACGGTTTGATCGATCCGGCCACGCGCGCGCGCTTGCAGAACGGCGGCGGCGCGCAGGCTGACTGGATACTGGCGCAGCTGTTCTCGGCCTTCGCGGGCGTCGGCAGCAAAGAGATCGGCAACGATCCGTTGCTGCTGGTGCGCGGCGCGCAATTAGCGTTGCAGCAGAGTGCCAACAAAATGCTGCTGCATAACGGTTGGCTGACGGTCAACGATGCGCAGCAGCGCCGCTGGTATTTCCTGCACGGTGAACTGGCGAGCAATGCTTTCAGTATCAAAGAGAGCCATCAGCTGGTGACCGCACTCAATCAGCTGGAGCAACAGCTGAAAACCCGCTGGCCGGATGCGCAGCTGCTGACGCGCGGCACGGTGCTGTTCAGTGACGATGCCAGCCAGCGCGCGCAGCATGATGTCGAAACCCTCGGCAGTGCGACGTTAGCGGGATTGCTGCTGCTGGTGTGGCTGGTCTTTCGCTCATTACGGCCGTTGGCGCTGTGCGCATTGTCGGTAGCGATTGGCGCGATGGCGGGCACGGTGCTAACGCTGCTCTGTTTTGGTGAGCTGCATCTCACCACGTTAGTGATGAGCCTCAGCATTGTCGGTATCTCCGCCGATTATACGCTTTACTACCTGACGGAACGCATGGTGCACGGCGAGCAAGCCACGCCATGGCAAAGCTTGCATAAGGTGCGCGGCACGCTGCTGCTGGCGCTGGGTACCACGGCGATTGCCTGGCTACTGATGCTGCTGGCACCGTTCCCCGGCTTGCGTCAGCTGGCGGTGTTTGCTGCCAGCGGATTGAGCGCGTCCTGCCTGACGGTGATCTGTTTTTATCCGTGGCTGGTGCGCGGTTTACCGGTGCGACCGATTCCGGCGATGGTGTGGCTGGCGCGCTGGCTGGCCGCGTGGCGGCGCAATAACGGGCTGAAGCGCGGCTTACCGGCGCTGGTGGCGATCTATGCGCTGAGCGGCATGCTACAACTCAAAGTCGATGATGATATTGCCCATCTGCAAAGCGCACCGGCGCAACTGTTAGCGCAGGATCGTCAGCTGGCGCAGCTGACCGGTCAGCAGGCCGATCAAACCTGGTTTGTGGTGTGGGGCGATGATGAACAGCAAGCGCTGCAGCGGCTGAGCGCGCTGGCGCCGCAGCTACAGCAGGCGCAGCAGCAAGGTTGGCTTGCGAGTTATCGCGTGCTGCCGCTCAGTTCGCTGGCGCAGCAGCAGCAGGATGTAGCGCTGCTACAGCAGGCCGCACCCACCATTCTGGACCGACTGAAGCAGGCGGGCATCACGGTGGCGAATGCCAATCTCAACGCCATGCCGGTGACCGCCGCCGACTGGCTGGCGAGCCCGCTGAGTGAAGGTTGGCGGCTGCTGTGGCTGTCGCTGCCGGGCGGACGCAGCAGCGTGCTGGTGCCGATCGGCGGCGTTAAAAACAGTGCTGCGCTGCAGCAGCTGGCATCCCAGCAAGCGGGCGTCAGCTGGGTTGATCGCAAGGCCAGCTATGATGAACTGTTCCGCTTCTGGCGCACGCTGCTGAGCGGATTGCTGGCGCTGGCGTTATTGCTGATTACCGCCAGCTACATGCTGCGACTGGGCGTGAAAGCCGGCCTGCGCAGCGCGCTGCCGTCGTGGCTGTCGCTGGCGGCGGCGCTGGCGACCTTGGGCTGGATCGGCGCGAGCCTCAATCTGTTTGCCTTGCTGGCGCTGATTCTGGTGCTGGGCATCGGCATCAACTACACGCTGTTCTTCAGCAATCCGCGCGGTACGCCGTTAACCTCAATGCTGGCGGTGACGCTGGCAATGATGACCACGCTGTTAACGCTCGGCATGCTGGTGTTCAGCAGCACTGCGGCTATTAGCGGTTTTGGTACCGTGCTATGCAGCGGGATTTTTTGTGCATTCTTGCTGGCGCCGCTGGCGCTGGCTCCGGGGAAAAGGAAGCAACGATGAAAATGGGCATTTTGCTGCTGTTGAGCCTGCTGGTCAGCGGCTGCGCGCAGCATCAGAACGACCTCAATCGACCAAGCGCGTGGCTGAAACCGGGCGTGCGCGTCACGCTGCCAGCGCCGGGCATTTCGCCGGCGTTTCAGCAGCAGCAGTTGCTGACCGGCCACGCCAAAGGCAAAACCCAGTCGCTGCTGGTGCTGCTGAGCGCCGATTCGCAACAGCTGAGTCTCGCCGGTTTGTCATCGCTTGGCATTCGCCTGTTCCGCGTCACCTATGATAAAAACGGCATTCACACGCAGCAGATGATGGCGCTGCCGGAAATGCCGCCCGCCAGTCAGGTGCTGGCGGATGTGATGCTCAGCCACTGGCCGATCAGCGCATGGCAGCCGCAGTTGCCGCGTGGCTGGACGTTGACCGACATCGACGATCGCCGCGAGCTGCGCGATCCTTCTGGCAAAGTGGTGACGCTGATTCGCTATCTGCAGCGCGGCGAGTTGCGTGAGCCGATCAGCATCGACCAACGCGCCTTTGGCTATCAGATTCAAATCCAACATCTGGATGCCTCATCATGATCTACATCTCCGCCTTTGGCATGGTGAATGCGCTGGGCAATAACCTGGCGCAGATTGCCGCGCAGCTGCAAGCCGGTGAAGCGCCGGGCATGCAGCCGCGCGACGGCTGGCTGCAATACGGCAAACGCTGCTGGCTGGGCGAAGTGCAGGGCGCGTTGCCGCTGATTCCTGCCGCGCTGGCGGCGCATAACACCCGCAACAATCAGTTGCTGCTGGCCGCGCTGGCGCAGATGCGTCCGGCAGTGGATGCGGCCATCGCGCAATATGGCCGCGAGCGCGTGGCGATGGTGCTCGGCACCAGCACCTCCGGCGTCGATGAAGGCGATCGTCAGGTAGATGACGCATTGCCGGACTACGATTACCGCATGCAGGAGCTTGGCGATCCGTCGCGTTTCCTGGCGCACTATTTAGAACTGGATGGTCCGGCTTACACCATTTCGACTGCCTGTTCCTCCAGCGCGCGCGCGATCATCAGCGGCCAACGTTTGATCGATGCCGGATTAGCGGACGTGGCGCTGGTGGGCGGCGCGGATTCGCTGAGCCGCATGCCGATTAACGGTTTCGCCAGCCTGGATTCGCTATCTGAGCGTCACTGTGCGCCCTTTAGTGCCGATCGCGACGGCATTTCGATTGGTGAGGCCGCCGCGCTGCTACTGTTGACGCGCGAGCAGCAGCCGCTGGCGCTGCTCGGTTGTGGTGAATCCTCGGACGCGTGGCACATGTCGGCGCCGCATCCGAAAGGCATCGGTGCCGAGCGCGCTATGCTGATGGCGCTGCAACAGGCGGGTTTACAGCCGCAGGATGTCGGCTACATCAACCTGCACGGCACCGCTACGCCGCTGAACGATCAGGTGGAATCGGCGGTGATTCATCGCCTGTTTGGCGACCGCGTGCCGTGCAGCTCAACCAAACACCTTACCGGCCACACGCTGGGCGCGGCGGGCGCGACCGAAGCGGCTTTGGCTGCACTGATTCTGCAGCAGCATCTGCCGCTGCCGCCGCAGGATTTCTCGCAGTTGGCACGTGATACCTCGCTGCCGGAATGCGGTTTGATCACCGCGCCGCAGCCATTGGCGCGTCCGGTGATTGCTTCAAATTCGTTTGCTTTTGGCGGGAACAATACCTGCTTGATTGTAGGAAAGCCTCATGAGTGATTTTCTGCCGGTTGATGCCTATCTGCCGCATCGCGCGCCGATGCTGCTGCTGGATCGCGTCATCCAGGTGACGGACGACAGCGTGATCTGCGAAGTCAGCATCAACGCGACGGGCGTGCTGGCGCCGTTTCTCACGCCGCAGGGCGATTTGCCAGCGTGGTACGGCGTGGAGATCATGGCGCAGACCGTTGGTGTCTGGTCGGGATTTCATGCGCGTCAGCGCGGCGACAGTGAGATTCGTCCCGGCATGCTGCTTGGCGGACGCGGCTATCGTGCCAGCAGCGCCGCTTTCGTCGCCAACAGCACGCTACGCGTTGAAATGCGCCTGCTGATGCGTGACGACCGCTTGGGCAGCTTTGAAGGGGAAATCCGCTGCGGTGAGGCGATCATCGCCAGCGGGCGGCTGAATACCTATCAGCCCAATGAACACGAGTTAATTCAATTGCAACAAGGAATTCAGCCATGACACGCAGCGTTTTAGTGACCGGCGCAAGTAAAGGAATTGGCCGCGCCATTGCACAGCGTCTGGCGCAGGATGGCTTTGAGATTGTGGTGCATTATCACCGCGACAGCGCCGGTGCAGCGCACACGCTGGCAGAGATGGTGGCGGCGGGCGGATGTGGGCGCACCTTGCAGTTTGACGTGGCGCAGCGCGATGCCACACGCAACGCACTCGAACAGGACATTGCCGCGCACGGCGCCTATTACGGCGTAGTGAGCAATGCGGGCATCACGCGCGATGCGGCGTTTCCGGCGCTCACCGATGATGAGTGGGACAGCGTGATCCACACCAATCTCGACAGCTTCTACAACGTGATTCATCCGTGCGTGATGCCGATGATTGGCCTGCGCAAGGGCGGACGCATTATTACGCTCTCTTCGGTATCGGGGATCATGGGCAATCGCGGCCAGGTCAACTACAGTGCGGCCAAAGCCGGTATTATCGGTGCCACCAAAGCGCTGGCGATTGAGCTGGCGAAACGCAAAATTACCGTGAACTGCATCGCCCCTGGCTTAATTGATACCGGCATGACCGATCTTGAGCCGCTGGTGATTGATGAAGCAATGAAGCTGATTCCGATGAAGCGCATGGGCGCGGCAGATGAAGTCGCCGGACTGGCCAGCTACTTAATGTCGGACATCGCGGGCTACGTCACACGTCAGGTGATTTCAATCAATGGAGGTATGCTGTGATTCAGCGTGTAGTGGTAACCGGCATGGGCGGCGTGACCGCTTTTGGTGAGAGCTGGAGCGCGGTGGCTGAGCGGATCAAACAGGGCAAAAATGCGGTGCGTCATATGCCGGAATGGCAGGTTTACGACGGCTTGCACACGCTGCTCGGCGCGCCGGTGGACGACTTCACGCCGCCCGCGCATTACACGCGCAAACGCATTCGCTCGATGGGGCGCGTTTCACTGATGGCGACGCGCGCCACGGAACTCGCGCTGGAGCAGGCCGGTTTGATCGACCATCCGGTGCTGACCAATGGTGAAACCGGCATTGCTTATGGTTCCTCAACCGGCAGCACCGGACCGGTGAGTGAGTTCGCTACCATGCTGACGGAAAAGCACACCAACAACATCACCGGCACCACTTATGTGCAGATGATGCCGCACACCACCGCCGTGAATGCGGGTCTGTTCTTCGGCCTGCGCGGCCGCGTGATCCCGACGTCCAGCGCCTGTACCTCGGGTAGCCAGGCGATCGGTTATGCGTGGGAAGCGATTCGCCACGGTTATCAAAGCGTGATGGTGGCGGGGGGCGCGGAAGAGTTGTGTCCATCCGAAGCAGCGGTGTTCGATACGCTGTTCGCCACCAGCCAGCGCAACGACGCGCCACACACCTCGCCCGCACCGTTCGACCAGCAGCGCGACGGTTTAGTGATTGGCGAAGGCGCGGGCACTTTGATTCTCGAATCGCTGGAACATGCGCAGGCGCGCGGTGCCACCATTTATGCGGAGCTGGTAGGTTTTCACACCAACTGCGACGCCGCGCATATCACCCAGCCGCAGCGTGAAACCATGCAGATTTGTATCGAGCGTGCGCTGAGAACCGCCGGTGTCACGGCGGAACAGATCGGCTACATCAACGCCCACGGCACCGCCACCGATCGCGGCGATATCGCCGAAAGCCAAGCCACCGCGGCGATCTATGGCAACCGCACGCCAATCTCTTCGCTAAAAAGCTACTTTGGTCATACGCTGGGCGCGTGCGGGGCGCTGGAAGCCTGGATGAGCATTGAGATGATGCGTGAAGGCTGGTTTGCGCCGACGCTGAATCTGTCGCAACCGGCAGCGGAATGCGGTGAACTTGATTACATCATCGGCGAAGCGCGCCAGATTGAGACGGATTATATCCAATCCAATAATTTCGCGTTTGGCGGTATTAATACTTCGCTGGTGTTTAAACGCTGGCGCGATGGCTGATAGTAGGTCGCCATAAATGGCGCTTGTTAGGTAAGTCCGCGACGATCGCATGCCAGATGCGCTTTTGGTCCGGCGGTCCTCGCGCCGCTTACGCGGTACCTTCACTTCGCTCGTTTGCCTGACGGACCGGCGGAGACGGGACTTCCTTGTCCCGGCTCCGCCTTTCGCCCGCGTCCTGCGGGCTCTCCTGGCTTCCTCGCTTCGTTCAGCGCTGCGGATTGCCTAACCAAAAGCGCACCTGGCCTGCTCGTAAGCTTCGGTACATGTTGTTGAAAAGGGCACAGTTGCCCGTGACGCAGCAGACGTGTCAGAACCCGCTACCTATTCAAAGCAAAACCCTTTCTTCAGTGATAAGCATTGGTCGCCATGAATGGCGACCCTACAAGACCGCTCAGGCGACTTGTTGCACCACATCTCCATAATGTGAACGCAGAAAGTAGGATTTTTCTTGCTTTCGGGCAACGACTGCGCATAATCGCAAACCGCAATAATAATGATTATCACTTCGTTTGCATTAGGGGATCCCATGCGCGCTATGCCTTTCAATCCCGGACTGAAACCGACGCTGTTGGCCGTAATGGTCAGCGCCGGTTGTTTGCCAGTGATGGCTGCTACCACCAACACCACAACTCAAACCAACGCGAAAAACGAGCAGCAGACGCTGACCGTGACCGCGACACCGCAAACCGATTTCAAACCCGGCGGCGACGATCTGGTACCGGCGTTCCTTGATGGTCAGGTTGCACACGGCGGCCGTCTTGGCATGCTGGGTGAGCAAAACGCCATGGACGTGCCGTTCAACGTCATCGGTTTTACCTCGAAAATGATTCAGGACCAGCAGGCGCAAACCATCGGTGATGTGGTGCGCAACGATGCTGGCGTGCAGAATCTGAAAGGCTACGGCAACTTTGCCGAGAGCTATCGCATTCGTGGCTTCAAGCTGGACGGCGATGCCATGACCTACGGCGGCCTGGCCGGTATCGTGCCGCGTCAGGTGATGGATGCCTCGCTGATTGATCGCGTAGAAATTTTCAAAGGTGCTAACGCCTTGCTGAACGGTTCGGCGGAAAGCGGCGTCGGCGGCATGATTAACCTCGAGCCGAAGCACGCTGATGACACGCCGCTGACGCGCATCGGCGTGGATTACACGTCAGGTTCACAAGTGGGCGGTACCGCCGATATTGGCCGTCGTTTTGGCGACAATAACCAGTTTGGCGTGCGTCTGAATGCGGTTCACCGCGAAGGCGGCACGGAGGTGAATGGCGAAAAGAAACGCACCACCGCTGCGTCACTCGGCCTGGATTATCGTGGCGATCGTCTGCGTACGTCGCTCGACGTCGGCTACCAGAAAAAGACCTTCCACGATGCGCGTAACGGCATCAACATCAGCGGCATCGATTTCATTCCTGATGTGCCGTCCAACTCGAAAAACTACAGCCAGAATTGGGTGTTCAGCGATATCGAGTCGGAGTTTGGTCTGGCGAAAGCCGAATACGATCTAACCGATCAGTGGACCGCTTATGCAGGCCTCGGCGCACAGCACACCCATGAAGTGGGCAACTACGGCATTCCAAAGATCCTCGATAGCGCCGGCAACGCCACCATTGGCCGCTTCCGTACCAATCGTGTGCAGGACAACATGAGCGGCATGGTTGGCCTGCGTGGTGATTTCACCACTGGTCCGGTGACGCATAAAGTGAACTTCGGCTATTCGGCGATGACCGCGAATGCGAAAAACAGCTATCGCATGTCGTCGGGTAACGATGCCAATGTGAACATTTATAACCCGCAGGATGTGGCCGAACCGGATAGCATGTTTGCCGGTGGCGCTAAGTTCAGCGATCCACTCACCACGTATCGTTCTCGTTCACAGGGCTACCTGCTGAGCGATACGCTGGGCTTCTTCGATGACACCTTGCTGGCAACCGTTGGCGCGCGTCATCAGAAAGTGGTGGTGCGTAACTACGGTTATGACGGCGCTGAAGATACCGCGACACGTTTCGACAGCAGCCGCTGGTTGCCAGCGTACGGTTTGCTGTATAAAGCCACGCAGAATATCTCGCTGTATGCCAACCATACCGAATCGCTGACGCCGGGCACCGCCGCGCCGTTTACCGCCACCAACTACGGTAGTGTGACTGGCATCGTGCATGCCAAGCAGAACGAAGTGGGTGTCAAAGCGGACTTTGGTCGCGTTGGCGGATCGCTGGCGCTGTTTGAAATCAAACAGCCGGTTGGTGTGCTGAACAATTCGGTTTACCAACTGAATGGCGAGCAGCGTAACCGTGGCGTGGAGCTGAATGTATTCGGTGAGCCGGTGCTGGGCCTGCGTCTCAACAGCAGCGCCACCTGGATCGATCCGGATATGACCAAAACCGGTGACAGCGATCAGAATGGTAAAAACGCCATTGGCGTACCGCGCTTCACTGCGGCGCTGGGTGCGGAGTATGACATCAAGCCGGTGGACGGTTTGACTGCCACAGCATTACTGAACTACACCGGTTCGCAATACGCCGACCTGGCAAACAACATGAAGCTGGATGATTACACCACGCTGGATTTAGGGCTGCGTTACCGCATGAAGGTTAACCAGAACGATATGGTGTGGCGCGTGGGGGTTGATAACGTCACCAATGAGAAATATTGGGCCAACGTCGATGACAGCGGCACCTATTTGTCTCAGGGTGAACCGCGCACGGTGAAGGTTTCACTGAGCTACGATTTCTAATCCTTTCTTCACGGGGCGCCTGCGCCCCGTTATTTTCTCCGCCAGAAATAATCCTGTAACTTTAAGCACATTGCATTACACTCAGTCCGGCAATCCTGCACGAAAACTCGCCATTATTCTTGAGTCATCATGAGTTCACCTGCACCACCAGACGACCACGACGAACCTTATCGGCAGCCGCTCGACGACGCGCTCTTCGCTATTGTGGTACTTGCAGTCACTTCGGTTACGCTTATAATCTTCGTCCTGATGATTACGCTGTGGATGAGTTAAGGTCAGCACCGGGAAAAGGAAGCCTGCAAGGAGATGTCGATGGAATCCAGAGATGACAAACTGATCGCCATAATTGGTCTGCTCTCCGCCTGTTTAATTGGCGTGGTGTTTCTCTTCACTATGACGTGGCTCACCGACGTGCGTCACCCCGCTGATCCTTCACTTGATGTGCAAACCTGTCCGCAAAAACCTGCCACCACGCAACAGTCTTAGCTGTTTGTCTGCCAGTTCTGCCACTTAATTTGTTGACTGCGCAACTCCAGCGCCAGCGCCTCATGCAAGGTGCGATTGCCATTGGGATCGCCAAGGCCAAACAGCGCGCCCGGTGAACGCCGATCGTCGGCCCACGCCGGATACTCCACCACCGGATAGAGCGAAATGCCTTCCAGCGCCACACCGTGATCCAGCGCGAGACGCGCTTCTTCACTGATCTGCCGCAGCCAGGGCGCGCGCGCCACACCTTCAGCGCCGGTTTCGGCCAGAATCATCGGGCGCTGAAAACGTTGCCAGCACTGCATTAATAAACGGTGCAGCGGTTGCCGCGTCGGATGGTCGAGCGGAATGGTTTCGCCAGAGAAAAACCAGTGATTGTCGGGATAGTAATTGAGACCCAGAATATCGAGGAAATCCGCGCGGCCACCCAGTTCCGGCGCATCGCGTCCGCCAATCCAATCCCAGGCTTCAAACTGCGCCTGATGCTGCGCGTCGGCGTAGGGTTTGCTGTCGGGGTTATCGGGATCGGTCGCCACTTGTACCAGCGGATCGGTCAGCACAAAGCGAGCATCGGGATACACCTCGCGAATGGCGTGCATTGCCGCTAGCGAGGCGCGCACTAATTGGCGCTTCAGCTCGCGACCGCGATCGCTGGCGTAAGGATCGAGCCAGGAAACGTCCGCGCCCGCCCACGACCAGAATGAGATTTGGTTGATCGGCGTGAAAAAGGGTTTCTCAATGCCTTCATCGCGCATCAGTTGTGCCATGGCGCGGGCGAAGCGTTCAAAGTGATCGACAAAGCTGGCTTTCCAGATATCCAGGTGATCGGGATAGCCAAAGTGCGCCAGCTCCCAGATAATCTGCATATCGTGACGCGCCGCGGCGTGCACCATCGGCAGAAAGGTGCGCCAGTCATATTCATTGGGCACGGCTTCAATCAGATGCCAGCGAGCGCCATCGCGCGCGGTGTGCAAACCTTCCTGCGCCAGTGCGGCATAATCTTTCTCCAGCAGCATGTCGTGGCCGCTGCTGATCACCATATCGAGCCGACGTCCGCCTACGCGACGGGCGGTTGAACAGGGAAAACTGCCCTGAAAGAAACTGCGGAACAGCTGAGGGTGATGGCGCAGGGATTGCTGGGTCATAATCCTCTCCTCACGGTGAACGCCGGATGCAGAATGCATAACGCCTGGCTAAGTCTAGACTAAATTGACGGTGCGCCATTGGGCAGAAAAGGAAGCCTCCGATTGCTTGTTAGCGCATTGATACCAACAATAATAGGTCCACAGCTTTCAGGGATTCACTATGAGTGAAGCAGCAACTTCTTTGCCGCCTGAGGAACAGTCGGGCAACGGGCTGAAACCGAGTGTTGAGGCGCGTTGTGCGCGGCATCCGGGCATGAGCGGCATTCATCCGCTTAATGATGGATTGGATGCTTTTGCTGCGCGCTATCAGATGATGAGCATGGCGCAGCACACCATTGATGTGCAGTACTACATTTGGCACAACGACATGTCTGGTCGCTTGCTGTTTAGCGCGCTGCTGGATGCCGCCGAGCGCGGAGTGAAAGTGCGACTGCTGCTGGATGACAACAACACGCCGGGTTTGGATGAAACGCTGGCGGAACTCGATCGTCACGTCAATATCGCTGTGCGCTTGTTCAATCCGTTCTCGTTCCGCACGTTGCGCGCGCTCGGTTATCTCACCGATTTTTCCCGCCTCAATCGACGTATGCACAATAAAAGTTTGACGGTGGATGGCGCGGCGACGCTGGTGGGCGGGCGCAATATCGGCGACGAATATTTTGGTACCGGCAATGAGCCGCTGTTTACCGATCTCGATGTGCTGGCGATTGGGCCGGTGGTCGACGAAGTGACGCAGGATTTCGAACGCTACTGGCGCAGTAAAGCGGTATCGCCGCTGCGCAAGGTGGTTGATGTGAGCGGCGATGCGCATCAGGCGGTGCGCTTGCCGCCAGAGTGGCAGCAAAGTGAAGCGGTGGAGCGCTATCTGGCGCGGCTGGAGCATTCGTCGTTTATCAGTCAGATGGAGCAGGGCGAGCTGGAGATGACGTGGGCGGAATCGCGTCTGCTGAGCGACGATCCGCGTAAAGGGCTCGGCAAAGCAAAACGCCGCAGTTTGCTGCCGCAGCGCATGCTGGAGGTGATCGGCACGCCGCAGCAGCAGTTCGATATCATCTCGGCCTATTTTGTTCCAACGCGTGCTGGCGTGGCGCAACTGCTGGCGTTGAAGCGGCGTGGGGTGAAGATTGCGATACTCACCAATTCGCTGGCGGCGAATGACGTCACGGTGGTACACGCCGGCTATGCGCGCTGGCGGAAAAAACTGCTGCGCCACGGCATTGCGCTGTATGAATTGAAACCGCAGGATAATCCGCAGAGTGCGCCACACGATCGCGGCATCACCGGTAATTCGGGTTCCAGTTTGCATGCCAAAACCTTCACCGTGGACAATCGCAAAGTGTTTATCGGCTCGTTCAATTTCGATCCGCGCTCCGCCATGCTGAACACCGAAATGGGGTTGGTCATCGAGAGTGAAACGCTGGCGCAGCAAACCCATCAGCACTTTATTGCCGGCATGCGCGATCGTGCCTGGACGCTGCGTCTGGATAAGTGGGGACGCGTCAATTGGGTGGAGTTTGCGAACGAGCAGGGTGAAGTGGTGCATAAACACGAACCGCAGTGCACGCTACTGCAGCGCTTGCTGGTGCGACTGGTGTGGCGTTTGCCCGTTGAGTGGTTGCTTTAAATATAAGGGCCAGCTAACCTGGCCCTTATATTTATTTGCGTTCCGGCTTACCGGAGAACAGGAAGCGCAGCAGCGGAATGCGCAGATGGATTTCATACAGCGTAAACGCCACGCCGAACACCATCAGCAAGCCGACGAAGAAGCCGAGCGTGTCGCTACCAATGTGCGGCGTGATGTAGATGCCGTACAAAATGGTCAGCGGATGGTGTACCAGATAGATAAACAGCGAGGCATTCACCAGATACATGATGCGCGGCGAATGGCTGTTCAGCAGCTTATGGCCGAAGCTAAAACAGACGTTTAGCATGCACAACCCCATCAGCGTCGAAATGATCATATCGATTTCATACAGCCAACCTTCACCGCTGCTGTAACGCTGATTCAGGCTATAGGCGATGAATACTGCGATAGCGCCAAAGCACATCACCGGATTAAAGCGCACAAACAACGCTTTCAGCGCCTGATGCTTCCAGCTCAACGCACCCAGCATAAAGAACGGCAGGAACATCAGCGTTTGCATCACGGCAATGCTGAACAGGCCATCGGCAAACACGGCCGGAACGAAATAAAACAGCACGCGGCGCAACGCACACCAAATTAAGGCATAAGTCAGTAGTGCCAGCGTCAATTTACACCAGCCAATTTGCTGATAATCGATGCTGCGCTGCTGCTTATTCAGCCAGCGAAACGCCACCATACCGAACGTCGTCAGAATCACCAGTACCAATAAAAACCACAGATGAGATATCAGCTCCCACGCCAGCGTGTTGTACTTGTCGTACAGCGAGAAACTACTCCAGTCGCCGATTTTGTCAGTGAGATTTTTGGTGATGAAAAACTGCGGCAGCGTAATCAGCGGAACAGCGGTCAACATCGGGATGCCGACACGCTCCAGACGCACTTTCAACCAGCGTTGTGGCTGGTAGCGTAAGTAGAGCATGTAGGAAAAATAGCCTGAGATAACAAAGAACACCTGCATGCGGAAGGCGTGAATAAAGTCGTTCAGCACCGTCAACCACATTGAGGCGTCATGACTGTTCACGGCCCATTTCTGCGTGGAGTAAATCAGGGAGACGTGAAAAGGCACGCCCAATAACATTAAATACGCGCGAATCGAATCGAGGAAATATTCACGTTCGGGTTTAGCTGAACTCATAATCTTCCAATAGTCAGTTTACTTGCCGGTTTCGCCCTGAAACCGGATTATGCCGAAGGAAAATTCTACCGGCTGTAAACAGGGTATACTATCAGGTGAATCTGTATGTGATTTTGCGGGGTTTAATTATCCTAAAAGCACATTTTCAGCTTACAAATCAGCGGAACAATCGATTACATACGCTGTCGGAAAACCGAATAATCCTTTAAGATAATCGGGTTTGATCTAAGCACACGAAAGGGGGGGATGTGCTGAATAATGTGAATAATAAAGTGGGACTGGTAAAGATGCGCTGGGTAGGCGCGGCAGTTCTGCTGGCTATGTATGCCAACAATAGTTGGGCGTTTAACATTGATGATGTTGCAAAACAAGCCAAGGCGTTGGCAGGGAAAAGTTTCGAAGCGCCAAAAAGCAATTTACCCTCTCAGTTTCGTGAAATGAAGTTTGCTGACTATCAGCAGATCCAGTTTAACCACGACAAAGCTTATTGGGGCAAACTGCGCACGCCGTTTAAGCTTGAGTTCTATCATCAGGGCATGTATTTCGATACGCCGGTGAAAATCAACGAAGTGACGGCGTCTTCAGTACGTGAAATTAAATATAACCCTGACTACTTCAATTTCGGCAACGTAAAACACGATGCTGATGCAGTCAAAAATCTCGGCTTTGCTGGGTTTAAGGTGTTGTATCCATTAAACAAAAAGGGCAAGGACGACGAAATCACCAGCTTCCTCGGCGCCAGCTATTTCCGTGTGATTGGCGAAGGCCAGGTGTACGGTCTTTCGGCGCGCGGTCTGGCGATTGATACCGCCTTGCCGTCCGGCGAAGAGTTCCCGCGCTTTAAAGAGTTCTGGATTGAGCGTCCAAAACCGCAGGACAAACAGCTGGTGATCTATGCGCTGCTGGATTCGCCACGTGCGACCGGTGCCTATCGCTTCATCATCAAACCGGGCAAAGAATCGACGGTTGATGTGCAATCCAAAGTTTACCTGCGTGATAACGTCGGTAAACTGGGCGTTGCGCCGTTGACCAGTATGTTCCTGTTTGGTGCGAACCAGCCTTCGCCGGTGACCAACTTCCGTTCAGAGCTGCACGATTCGAATGGTCTTTCGATTCATGCCGGTAACGGTGAGTGGATTTGGCGTCCGCTGAATAACCCGAAACATCTGGCGGTCAGCACCTTCACCGTTGAGAATCCAAAAGGCTTTGGTCTGCTGCAACGCACGCGAGATTTCAGCCGTTTCCAGGATCTTGACGATCGTTACGATCTGCGCCCAAGTGGCTGGGTTGAGCCGCAGGGTGATTGGGGCAAAGGTCGCGTTGAGCTGGTAGAGATTCCAACCGCGGATGAAACCAACGACAACATCGTTGCGTTCTGGACGCCGGAAAAACTGCCTGAGCCAGGCAAAGAGATGAACTTCCAGTATCGTCTGCACTTCACCCGTGACGAGAATCAGCTGCACTCCGACGATATCGCCTGGGTGAAAGACACGCTGCGCTCTGCCGGGGATGTGAAGCAGTCGAATCTGGTGCGTCAGCCTGATGGTTCTATCGCCTTCACCGTGGATTTCGTTGGCAAAGCGATGAGCAAGCTTCCGGAAGATACGCAAGTGGCACCGCAGGTGAGCGTGGGTAATAACGCTGACGTGGTTGAGCAGAGTGTGCGCTACAACCCGGTGACCAAAGGCTGGCGTCTGGTGTTGCGTCTGCGTGTGAAAGATAACAAGCAGCCGACTGAGATGCGTGCGGCGCTGGTGAGCGGCGACAAGACATTGACGGAAACCTGGAGCTATCAGCTACCTGCCAATGAATAAATCGATATTTCTACCTCAATCTTACGTGGAGGCTCTGCCGCTTGATGCGGCAGGGCGCGCCCGTCTGAGCGATTCGCTACAGAATGCGCAGGCGTTCCACGCTATTCATACGTCGCTGGGGCAGGATAACGCCGCCAGCGAGCGCCCGGATGATGCGCCGCTGAAATCGGTGTCATCCCGTGTGCAAATGGCCTGGCCGGACTCACTGGCGGATGGTCAGCAGCTCAGCAAGGATTATCTCGATCGCACCACACTCAAGGCGATGCCGAAAGTGAAGCGTTCGCTGATGTTCCCGGAGATCTGGCGCACCAACCCGATTGCGCGCGCCTGGGATTCCCTGCGCGGCCAGAAATCCAATCCACGTTATGCCACCGTTGAAGAGCAGAAAACGGAGGACAAGTGGCGCCACGTTGGCTCTATGCGTCGCTACGTGCTGCTGATTCTGACGATTTTGCAGACCGTAGTGGCAACCTGGTACATGAAAACCATTCTGCCGTATCAGGGCTGGACGCTGATCGATCCAATCGAGATGTTCAACCAGAACTGGCTGCAGTCGGTTGAGCTGATCCTGCCGTATATCCTGCAGACCGGAATCCTGTTCCTGTTCGCCATTCTGTTCTGCTGGGTTTCTGCCGGTTTCTGGACCGCGCTGATGGGCTTCCTGCAGTTGCTGATTGGCCGCGATAAGTACAGCATTTCGTATTCGACCACCGGCGATGAGCCGCTGAATCCGGAACACCGTACCGCGCTGATCATGCCGATCTGTAATGAAGACGTTGAACGCGTATTTGCCGGCCTGCGTGCGACCTGGGAATCGGTCAAACGTACTGGCAATGCTGAACATTTTGACGTCTACATTCTGAGCGACAGCTACGATGCGGATATCGCCATCGCCGAGCAGAAAGCCTGGATGGAACTGGTGCGTGATGTCGGTGGCGCGGGCAAGATTTTCTATCGCCGTCGTCGTCGTCGTGTGAAGCGTAAAAGCGGCAACATCGATGACTTCTGCCGTCGCTGGGGCAGCAACTACAGCTACATGGTGGTGCTGGACGCCGACAGCGTGATGAGCGGTGAGTGTCTTACCGGTCTGGTGCGCATGATGGATGCTAACCCGAACGCCGGTATTATCCAGTCGTCGCCAAAAGCGTCAGGTATGGATACGCTGTATGCCCGTTGCCAGCAGTTCGCGACGCGCGTGTACGGTCCGCTGTTCACCGCCGGTCTGCACTTCTGGCAGTTGGGTGAATCACACTATTGGGGCCATAACGCCATCATTCGTGTGCAGCCGTTTATCGAGCACTGTGCGCTGGCACCGCTGCCGGGTGAAGGTTCCTTCGCTGGTTCGATTCTGTCGCATGACTTCGTTGAAGCCGCGCTGATGCGTCGTGCTGGTTGGGGCGTGTGGATCGCCTACGATCTGCCGGGCTCTTATGAAGAACTGCCGCCGAACCTGCTGGATGAGCTGAAGCGTGACCGTCGCTGGTGCCACGGTAACCTGATGAACTTCCGTCTGTTCCTGGTAAAAGGGATGCACCCGGTTCACCGCGCGGTGTTCCTGACGGGCGTAATGTCTTATCTCTCTGCGCCGTTGTGGTTCATGTTCCTTGCGCTGTCTACTGCCTTGCAGGTGGTGCACACGCTGATGGAACCGACCTACTTCCTGCAACCACGCCAGCTGTTCCCGGTGTGGCCGCAGTGGCGTCCGGATCTGGCGATTGCCTTGTTCTCAACCACTTTGGTGCTGCTGTTCCTGCCGAAGCTGTTGAGCGTAGTGCTGATTTGGTGCAAGGGAGCGAAACCTTACGGTGGCGCCATCCGCTTGTTCTTCTCGCTGATTCTGGAAATGCTGTTCTCGGTGCTGCTGGCGCCGGTGCGCATGCTGTTCCACACCGTATTCGTGGTCAGTGCGTTCCTTGGCTGGGAAGTGGTGTGGAACTCGCCGCAGCGTGATGATGATGCGACGCCGTGGAGCGAAGCATTCCGTCGTCATGGTTCACAGATGCTGTTGGGTATCGTGTGGGCGGGCGGTATGGGCATCCTCGACCTGAACTTCCTGTGGTGGCTGTCGCCGATCGTCTTCTCGCTGATCCTGTCGCCGTTTGTGTCGGTGATGTCAAGCCGTGCAACGGTAGGGCAGAAGAGTAAGAACGCCAAACTGTTCCTGATTCCGGAAGAGTATGAGCCACCCAAAGAGTTGGTCGATACCGATCACTATCTGCAGATTAACCGTCAACGCGCGCTGAAAAATGGCTTTATGCATGCGCTGTTTAACCCGGCGTTTAACGCGCTGGCGACGGCGATGGCAACATCGCGTCATAAGCAGAGCGATTTGCTGGACCATGCGCGCGACCGTCGTGTCGATCAGGCGCTGAGTGATGCGCCAGAGAAACTGAACCGCGAGCAGCGTTTGCAGCTGATTAGCGATCCAGTGGTGCTGGCGCGCGTGCACTCACGTTTGTGGGAAAGCGCGGACAAATATCATCAGTGGGTGGAAAGCTATCAGAAGCTGAAGCTCAATCCTGAGGCGCTGCCACAGCGCTGAAGATGAGAAAATGAAAAGCGGCAGAGATGCCGCTTTTTTTTTGCGCGGAATATGACGCAATCTTTACGCGTCAGGAGTGGTTATTCCACCTCGCAGGCGGTTAAACTAACGCCAGTTCATTGTGAGTAAATGTTGTGAATTATTTACTGAAAATAACCGCGCTTAGCGCCGCCATTCTTCTGCTCACCGGTTGTGGCAGTATTATCAGCCGCACCTTGCCCGGACAAGGTCACGGCAATCAATATTATCCCGGCGTGCAGTGGGACGTTCGTGACGGACCGTGGCGTGTGCTGACCATTCTCGATTTGCCGCTATCGCTGGTGATGGACACGCTGTTACTGCCCGTGGATGCCAGTCACGGCCCGTACGAATAATCGTTATTACAGATTGTCAGAAGGGCTGTTGTCGTCTTCCCACTCCTGCGCCGCCGCTTCACCCTCTTCGAGGTCACGCGGCGGTTCCAGCTGGAATTCGCCTTCATCCCATTCATGCAGCGTATTTTCCGCCTGCCACTCCTGACGTAGTTCGACTTCATCAAAATCGCCGTCAAAAATTGCCTGTGCGGCTTCTCCGCTGGAGATCGGCAGGCATTCACCCTGGCCATCCTCTTCAGCGAAAAATTCAGCCTGCCACATAATGTCGCCATCCTGCATCACATACTTCTGCAGGGCAAACTGGCTGACGCTGGCATCTTCTTCGGCGATCTCAGGTTGGCTGGCGAGAAACTCTTCGCGGGCGGCTTCAATGGCTTCTTCAAGGGTGCTAAACAGGCTCATCATCAACTCCATGTCTGTAAAAAAGGGATTTCACAGAAGGATAGACGAAAAATCGTGAAGTGCAGGGCGGAGAGGAAATATCGGTTGGGCGGTTGCGTAAAATTCAACCGCCCAACCGGTCAGGCTATTTTCTGCGGGAAATGCAATACCGGGCGTACTGATTCATGAATAATTGGTGCAGAGTAACGAATACAACATTTAATACAGGGCTTAACCTTTTTAAAATTAATACGCGCGGTTGATAATGCCTGATTTAAATTATACAGAGTGCCGATAAAAACCATATCCTCCTTTACGGGTAGCCGTTTACACTCTTTTCTATGCAGAAGATGATAACCTTCCTGATCGGTACTGATCGTCACGTAGTAGTAGATGCCTTTATTCATTTTATAATTGTCCTGAGATATATTTGCTGTGTGAAATCTTTTTATATTTTTTTAAAAGTGAACGTAGCGTTCTAACTGACATCACGAAATTAACTGGATTCGATTTTATCGACAAATTCCATAAGGGAATAAGAAGGTGTTATTTTCTTTAGAAAAGGAATATAGAGGATTTTATTAAGACAATACCTTGTTTAGTAAGTTAATTTTACTGCATTGATTAGCGGGGCCGAAGGGTTTAGTAAAATTAAATAGGATTACCCCTGGATGTTGGGGAATTCAGGTCCGAGACAGCATATTTTGATCCGTTAATATTTCCTTACAAGCAGCGCAAGAATCAAATGCTAAGGCAGTTTTTTACCCATATACTGGCTTGAAAGGTTAATTTTTTACAGAGTTAAGGCAAAGAAACACGGATTTAGTGGGTAAAGTTTGGTGCTAACTGAACAATTAGCCCAAGTTCACGCTGGACCGATTAGCGAATTAATAACCGGATAAAATCACGTAATAAGGTAAATTTCTGCTGAAGGACGTGGGGCACGCAATCATGCCCCATATCACATTAATAAACCGAAGGCTCGCCTTGTGGACGCGTTTTGAAGCGGCGATGCAGCCACATATATTGTTCCGGAGCCAGTAACACTGTCTCTTCGACCACTTTATTCATCACGACAGCGGTCTCAAGTTCAGATTCCAGCGTAAATTTATCTCGGATATCAGGCATCATTTTCAGCTCATAGCCGCGCGCATTGGGCAGACGTCGCGCCAGGAACGGCACCACGCTGGGGTTTGCCAGACGAATCAACATATGGGTGCCGGTGGTGGTTGCCGCATCCTGAACCGCGAAGAACGGTGCAAACACGCTGCTGCGCGGGCCATAGTCATGATCCGGTGCATACCAGATAATGTCGTTGTTCTTCATCGCGCGAATCATGCCTTTCAAATCTTTGCGGTCTAGCATGCTTTTATTGGAACGCATGCGGCCCCAGGTTTGTAGCCAGTCGATGAGCTTATTGTCATTAGGGCGATATACGCCAATGCCCGGGTTATGCATACCAAATACTCGCGCGCCCAATTCCAGAGTCAGAAAGTGCATACCAATTAATAATATGCCGCGCTTCTCGGCCAGTGCGTTAGCAACATGTTCAAGACCGCTGGTGGTGACCCATTTACGGATGCGCCAGTCTGGCCAGAACCATGCCATACCGGTTTCAATTAGTCCCATGCCCACCGATTCAAAATTGTGTTTGACCATCGCGTCGCGTTCATTGGTCGGCATGGTGGGAAAGCACACTTCAAGATTGCGCTGCGCCACTTCAACACGACGTTTCATGAAACGCATGGCAATGCGACCCAATCCACAGCCAATGGCATGCAACACTGGATAGGGCAATAGCACCAGCAGGTAGAGGAAACCAATGCCGAGCCAGGTCAGCCAATAGCGTGGATAGAGGAGTTCACGGGTGAGTTTGGGAAGTTGAGTCATGGAAATGTCAGTATCCTGCGTCTTATGCCAGAGAGTCCGGTTTCTGTAATTTTTTGTCATTATGCCATTTTTTCATTCTGGCTGAAATCAAGCATAGACCGTGGGCGGCTATCTGGCAGCAGGTATGCGCACGAAAACGCAATTGTGTCGCAGAAATGCGCCTGTAATTACATCCGTCAGGTTTATCACACCAAAATTTTTGTATCCGGCAGAATTCGGGTATTATACGCGCGCTCAATTTCTCTGATTGCTAACAGGACGAACACCATGCCAGTGTTACATAACCTTGTTTCCAATAAAGAGCTGAAGGAACGTATGTTGGCGGAAACCGAACCACGTACCACAGTCTCTTTTTATAAATATTTCCAGATCGCCGATCCCAAAGCCTTCCGTGATGCCCTTTACGTTGAGTTAACCAAACTCAAGGTGTTTGGTCGCGTCTATGTCGCGCATGAAGGCATCAACGCACAAATCAGCGTACCAGCCAGCCGCTACGAAAAGATGAAGGCAGTTTTGTATGCCTTTGATGCGGCGCTGAACAATCTGCGCATGAACATTGCGCTGGATGATGACGGTAAATCTTTTTGGGTGCTGCGCCTGAAAGTGCGTGAGCGCATTGTGGCGGATGGGATTGAAGATAATAGCTTCGATGCCAGCGATGTGGGCGCTTACCTGAAAGCCGCAGACGTTAACGCGATGCTCGACGATCCGGATGCGCTTTTCGTGGATATGCGTAACCACTACGAATATGAAGTGGGACGCTTTGATAACGCCATGGAAGTGCCGGCCGATACTTTTCGCGATCAGCTGCCGATGGCCGTTGATATGCTGCAGGATAAGAAAGACAAAAAGATTGTCATGTACTGCACCGGCGGCATTCGTTGTGAAAAAGCCAGCGCCTGGATGAAGCACAACGGCTTCAATGATGTTTATCACATTGAAGGTGGGATTATTGAATACACCCGTCGCGCGCGCGAGCAGGGCTTACCGGTGCGTTTCAAGGGCAAAAACTTTGTCTTTGACGAACGCATGGGCGAACGCATTTCCGACGATATTCTTTCCAGCTGTCATCAGTGCGGCACGCCTTGCGATAGCCACACCAACTGCATCAATGATGGCTGTCACTTGTTGTTTATTCAGTGCCCAAGCTGTGCTGAAAAATACAACAACTGCTGCAGCCCAATCTGCATGGAAGAGTCAACGCTGTCGCCAGAAGAGCAGCGCGCACGCCGTGCGGGCCGTGAAAATGGCAACAAGGTGTTTAACAAATCACGCGGTTTGCTGAACATGACGATGGCGATTCCCGCGCCAGATAAAAAATAAGCGCAAAACAGCCTGAAGTCAGCGGACTTCAGGCTGCATTTGGTTTACTTACGCACGCCTTCCACCGAAATAATCAATTCAGCTTTCTGCGATGCCGGGCCAAGATCTTTGCTGATGTTGAACTCTTTCAGCACGATTTCTCCGCTGGCTTCAAATCCTGCACGGTAGCCGCCCCACGGATCTTTGCCTTCTCCCATCAATTTTGCGTCGAGCATCACGGGCTTGGTCACGCCATTCAGCGTCAGGTCGCCGGTGATTTTGTAATCCTTGCCGTCTTTCTTCACAGCGGTAGAAGTAAAGGTCGCCTGCGGGAACTTACCGGTGTTGAGGAAATCCGCGCTGCGCAGGTGTTTATCACGCTCAGCATGGTTGGTATCGAGGCTGTTAGTGTTGATGGTCACGTTGACTTTATCTGCTGCAGGATTGGCTTCATCAAACGTGAAGCTGCCGTCAAAATCTTTAAAGGTACCGTACAACCAGCTGTAGCCCAGATGCTGAATGCGGAACTGAACAAACGCGTGCTGGCCTTCCTTATCAAATTTATAGTCAGCTGCGCTGGCCGTCAGGCTGGCGCTTAATAAGCCGGCCGCTGCTACTGCCAATAATGTCTTCTTTAGCATGTTACTTTTCCTTTTCAGAGGTTAACGGGATGCGGTAACCCAACATCCTTTTCAGTGTCACATCACGGTCGATGAAATGGTGTTTCAGGGCTGCCAGCGCGTGCAATGCAGAGAACAGCACCAAACCCCACGCCAGCCAAAGATGAATGTCGCCTGCCAGATCTGCTTGTTGCGCAGCACCGCTGAACAGTGCGGGAACCTCGAACCAGCCAAATACGGAGATCGGTTTTCCATCGGCGGTGGAGATGAGATAACCGCTGAACAGCAGCACAATTAGTAAGCTGTATAACATCCAGTGCGCGGCAGTGGCACCGTGCCGAACGGCGGGGGAATAGCTCGCCAACGGTTTGGGTAGCGGCGAAATAAAACGCCAGCCGAGGCGCAGCAGCAGTGCAGCAAACAGCAGCATGCCGATGCCTTTATGAATTTCAGGCGCGTCGTGATACCAGCCGTCGTAATAACCCAATCCGACCATCCACAAACCCAGCGCAAACATGCCGTAAATAGCCAGCGCCATAAGCCAATGCAATAAAATGGAGATGGCGCCGAAATGCTGTGTGGAATTACGCCACATATTAAGTTCCAGAAATGAAATAAGTGGCAATGAGCATCTACATTTTGCAATGAAAGATCAATTAACCTTACTTTTCTATAAAGTCGAAAATCATCTTCGGAATAAATGAGGATTTAATTAAAACTCAGTCAGGATAATTGAAGGGATGACGTAAAACACAAGGGCTATTGCGGGATATTGCATATTGACTACACCAAATGCGGCATACCGCTGCATTGAATGTTTATTTAGGTAATTAAATGTCAACTCGCGTCAATCTTGCCGACGCATAATGAGCGCCGGCATCTGTGCATCAGTCAAATCGCGCGAGTGAGAAGGGCTTCATATCGAAAGAGAACGGTTTATTCTGCGCAAATTCACTGGCAAGCTCACCCAACACGCTGGCGAATTTGAAACCGTGTCCGCTTAAACCGGTGATAATCAGGCGATTCGGCTCACCAGGCAGCGTATCAATAATGAAATCTTCATCCGGCGTATTGTCGTAGCTGCAGGCTTCACCATGCAAACAGACGCCCACGCCCGGCAGAAATTGACGCAGGAAGTTAAATGACTCGTTACCATCCACCGCGATGCTGCCAAAAGGTTTGCGATCGGCCGGCGTTTGCATCAATTGGCCACCATCGTGACGTCCCACTTTCAGCGCATTGTTATCCGCCGGGAAGCCATAAAAGTGACTGCCATCGCTCATCTCCACAGTGAAGCCGGGGAATTTGTTGTTTTCGCTGTAGCGACCATCTGCCTGATACCAGGCGAAAACTTTACGCACCGGCGCAACCGGCAAATCAGCGACCAACTGGCTCACCCAGGTTCCGGCGCTGACCATCAATTTACGCGCGCGGAAAATGCCTTCGCTGGTAGTGACCTGCTGCAGATCGCCATCGCGACCCATATCTGTCACCGGGCAGTTAAACAGCTGCGCGCATCCGGCTTGTTCCGCCAGCTGCACCCAGCTGCGCACCGCCTGCTCGCATTTGAGGAAGCCGGAGTTAGGCTCGAACACGCCAATATAGCCATCTGGCACCGTGAACTGCGGCCAGCGCGCGCGCACTTCATCGGCTTGCAGGATTTTCACATCCAGCTGCCACGCTTTCGCGCTATCGATAACATTTTGAATAAAGGTGGAGGTGATAGGCGCTAAGTTGAGGATGCCGCTGCGATGCATGATGCGATCGCCGCTCTGGCGTTCCAGTTCATCCCACAGCGTCTGCGCGCGCAGCACCAGCGGCACGTAACGTTCACCTTCGCCATAAGCATGGCGAATCAGGCGGGTTTCGCCATGATGCGTGCCCTGGCTGTGCGGGGGATGGGCGCTATCAATCATTAGCACTGATAAGCCAGCCTGCGTGGCGTAAAACCCGGCTGCTGCGCCTACCGAACCGCTTCCCACCACAATCAGATCATAAACCATAACGACATCACTCCAGCAAAACGGTGAAATTTTTCAACAGCATATCAAAAGAGAGCGCCCATGAAAAAGGCACCCTGTTGGGTGCCCTTTCACGCGATAGTAGAAGTTAATGCTTTTGATTGTCGCGTAGATACTGCTCGGTAGACTCTATTTTTGCAATGCCAGCTTCGAGAAGTGAGATAAACTGTCTGGCAACATCAGTAGTCAGCCAGTAGGTCGGGCCCACGTCAGCTTCTTCTTCTTTCTGCCCCTGCGAGGAGAGCGAGTGCAGGCGAATCATCATGGCGTCATAACTGTCTACGGTGCTGATATCCCATCCTACCAACGGATGAGTCTGGATGACGTCTTTATTTCTGTCCATTATAACCTCCGTATTACTCGTTAAACGAAGTGCTTCTTGAGGTTCAATGCGGCTGTATCGTGCACTAGCGAAACAATTATAACATGAAATAGCGAGTACAATAGTTAAAAGGTATGACGAACCTAATCAGAGTGAAAATAAACGCACTTCACATTGACGTTATAGCGAATAATAAAATGCCCGAAACGTCAGGCATTTTATTGGAAATATTATTGGCAGTAGTGACGAAATTATCGGCTTTTGTAAGAGGAAACTTTAGGCCGAAAAAGAGAATCTTTTAGGCGTGTGGCTCGCTTGGCAGCAGGCCGTGACGTTTCTGAATCTCTTCCGCTAGCCGGGTAAAATGCTGCTGTAACTGCTCGTCATGGTTCTGGTTTTGCGCTTCCAGCGTCAGGTTGTGGACCAGCAACTGATTGGCGCGATCGTCGAGACAGAAGGTCAAGGTGGCAAACGCATTTTCTAATACGGTTAAGCGGCGCTGTTGCTCAGCAATAAATGCCAGCAACTCTCCGAAGGTCATCGCCTCTTCTGGTTTTTCAGTAGTCATGTAAAACACCTCCTGTAAGCATGACGAGGCAAGAATAGGGGATCGTTTAACATGAGTCTAGATGCAGGCAGTTTTTCTGGCGAGAGGGAAATAAAAACAAAAAAGCCGGGTGGCGAAACCCGGCAAAAACGGCACAGTGGCTGTTAATCGTTATTAAACCAGTCGTCAGCGCTTTCCCAGGTTTCTTGTAACAGTTCGCTGATGCGTTCGCGTGACTCTTTGCAGCCACCAAACACGCTAAGTTGGTTGCCGCCGGCATAACGCACTTTGACGTGATGATCGTCGTCAGGGAAATCCTGCGTAATGCGACGGACCAGTTCGATGCTGAGTGCATCCAGTGCACCTGCAGGAAGGGGCGAAGTTTTTGCTACGGTAATTTCAACGCGCATAGAAGCCTCCGGAATAATATACTGTTTATTTGTACAGTATATTTATCCCGAAGGCAAGCAGCAGAAAATTATTCTTTGATGCGCCAGTTCAGCGTCTCACCGGCAAGGAAAGGCACCAGCGTGTCATCCGCCAGGGCAATGCTCTCTTCAACCTGCCAGGATTCACGCACCAGCGTCAGCGTGCCTTCATTCAGCGGCAAACCATAGAAGTTCGCGCCGTTCTCTGAGCAGAAGGCTTCAAAATGTTCCAGCGCCTTCAGCTCCTCAAACACCGTGGCGTAAGCAGGCAAGGAGGTCGGCGCATTGAACACACCGGCGCAGCCGCAACTTGCTTCTTTCAGGTGACGCAGATGGGGGGCGGTATCGGTACCGAGGAATACGCGACGATTACCGCTGGCGACCAGCTTACGCAGCGCTTCCTGATGAATATTGCGTTTCAAAATCGGCAAGCAGTAGAGATGCGGACGCACACCGCCAACCAGCATGTGGTTGCGGTTGAACATCAGGTGTTGTGGCGTGATGGTGGCGCCCAGCAACTCGTTTCCTGCCGCCAGATACTCCGCTGCTTCTTTGGTGGTGATGTGCTCCATCACCACTTTTAGTGCCGGGAACTGTTTGCGCAGCGGCTCCAGCACAGTTTCAATAAAGCGCGCTTCGCGATCAAAAATATCGATATGGGAATCGGTCACTTCACCGTGCACCAGCATGGGCATGCCGATCTGCTGCATGCGATCCAGCACCTTCGCGATCGCGGCGATATTGGTCACGCCGTGGCTGGAGTTGGTGGTGGCATGCGCAGGGTAGAGTTTGGCAGCGGTAAAAGTGCCGTCACGGAAGCCGCGTTCGATCTCATCGGGATCGAGTGAGTCGGTGAGATAGCAGGTCATCAGCGGAGTAAAAGCATGCTCAGCAGGTAACGCAGCCATGATGCGCTCGCGGTAAGCCACGGCAGCGGCCACGCTGATAACCGGTGGAACCAGGTTCGGCATGACAATCGCTCGACCATTCACTGCGCTGGTATAAGGCAGTACGGCGTTGAGCATCGCGCCATCGCGCAGATGAATATGCCAGTCGTCAGGGCGGCGGATGGTAATTTGCTGAGGTTGGGCTGTCATTCAAAAAGACTCCGGCTGAGAAGAAAACGAGAGGCGCGTTTAGGCCGGGGAGTAATCATAAGGATGTGGGCAACCGTTTGCACGGGATTTTATTGTGACAAACAAAAACCGCACCCGAAGGTGCGGCTACGCGGATTAATCAGTAAACGGAATCACCAATTGTCCCGGTTTCACTTCTATCCCTTTAGCGAGTTTCTTCGCCAGCGCTTCTCCTTTACTGCGGTCTGCGCTCAGCACGTAGGCGGGTTTCTCATTGAAATAACGCTTTAGCGACTCATTGAGATAAGGCGTTAGGGTTTTCATGATCGACGCCATTTTTTCTGGCTGCACCTGCGCATCGACAATCTCCATGTCATGCAGATAAATCGCGCCTTCCTGCGCGTTGTAAACCGGCTGCGCCTTCATCTTCAGCAGCATTTCGGCCTGCTGCGGACCAAACAGCGAGCTGACATTGATATTGGCTTTACCTGAGAGGGTGATTTTGCCAGGTTCTTCACGGCCAATCTGGCTGTTGAGATCGCTCAGCACAATGTGTGCATTCACCAGCCCGGAAACGCCGATGTCTTTTTCGAAGTTATTGCGCTTTTGCAGCGCCTGATTCACTTCCTGTTCGCTGATAGTGTATTGCGTCAATTGGTTACAGCCGCTGAGTAGCACGGCAAAAAGCAGGGCGACAAGCCCGGTAAACGCCTTTTTCATATAATCCTCATCCTGATCGAAACGGCAAAACAACGATAGCCTGCCTTAATCAGCGGCACCTGTCACCAGGAGAGGGATGAGAAGCGCCGTGGCGCTTCTCATGGATGAGGATTATGCAGCGATGGAGGAGAGCAGATTGACCTGAGTTTGTTTCGCCATATTATCGCGATAATCGGCAACGCGGCTTGGCCACTCAATACCATTGACCAGCGTTAAGGAGCGCAGCAGCGGGAACAGATGAATATCATCTTCTGAAAGTTCGCCATTGACCGCATTGGGCTTGACGATCAGTTTGTCGAGCTGGCGCAGATCATCGCTGATGTTTTTGATCAAGCCCGGCGCGTGTTTACGCAACTCGCCGAAATCCCCGACGCTGGCCTGCTTCTTCTCGCTAAAGTAGCTGCGCGCTTCCGGCGTAGCGAATTCGGCAAAGGAGGCATCGGCGATGCGCGGCAACAGCAACTTGTTGACGTAGCCATTCACATGGCGCAGCCAGTCGCTAATCGCCGGATTGCTTTTGCCATTCAGCAGCGGTTCGTGATCGTATTTATCCACCAGCCGCACAATATCCATACTTTCCGGCACCGCGCTGCCATCAGCCTTTTGCAGAATCGGCGCCATTTTCTGGCCGATCAGTTTTTTCGGCGTTTGCTCGTCGTCATTCAACATAACGATGAGTTCTAACGGCAGATTTTTTAAGCCGAAAATCATGCGTGCTTTGACGCAGAAAGGGCAGTGATCGTAGATGTAGAGTTTCATCCCGTTTCTCCTGTGGTTCTAAGGGTGACGGAGGTCACCCTTTTTTCGGACGTGCGGGAAGTATGGAAGAGATCTGTGGCAGGGGCAAACTAGCTGCTGAAAATTGCTGGCGCCACCGAACGCGGCTGGAACTGCCACCACAGCGCCAAAAGGGTGATCATCCCGACGCTGCTCAGCAGCATCCACGGCAGTTCCGGCAGCGCCCATTGCTGGCCCATATCGAACATCCAGCCACCACCGGAGTAGCCGATCAAACCGCCAATCGCGAGGCCGAGACGGCTGAAGCCCATGTAGCTACCGCGTGCGCGGGAGCTGGCGAGCGAAGCGCTGAGCGTTTCACGCGCCGGTTCAGCAATGATCGAGCCGAGATAAAAGATGGCGATCAGTATAAACAGCGACGGCAGCGAGTCGGTCATGCCAACCGGCAACAGACTGAACGTCATCAGGAACAAACCGGCCATTAGACGCGTTTCCAGGCGGAAGCGTTTTTCGCTCCAGCGTGCCAGTGGATAAAGCAGGCTTAATGACAGTAGCGCTTCAATGGCGTACATCCACTTCACCGCAGCAGGCGCACCGGCCACCTGATTCACCATCACCGGTAACATCAACATCACCTGCACGGCGAGAATGTAGTAACCGGTTAATGTCAGCACATACAGTCGAAAACGCTTATCCTGCCAGACGCGTTGCATCCCTTCACGCATCGCAATGCGTTCTGTTGAGATACGCCACGCCGGTAACCAAATGGCGTTGAACAGCGCAGCAGCGACGAACACCGCCGCGCCAACCCAGCACACCAGGCGGAAATCCCACGCCAGCAGCCAGCTACCAATCAGCGCCCCCAGCACCGCACCGGCGCTGTCCTGCATCATCAGCAGGGAGAAGAAGCGGCCGCGATCGCGTGCGCGCACCAGTTTCATCACCAGTGCGCTGCGTGGCGGGTCAAACAGCGTGCCGCCAAGACCGGATAGCAAGCAGGCGAACCACAGCAGCCAGGGTTGATGCGCCAGCGCCATGCAGGCAAAACCCGCCGCACGCATCAGCATGCCGGTGACGATCAGCGGACGCGCACCAAAACGGTCGGCAATCGCACCGCCGAAGATGCCGAATCCCTGCTGGACGAATTGCCGCAAGCCAAGCGCAATGCCGACCATCAACGCGGCCCAGCCCAGCTGTTCGACAAAATGGATAGAGATGAGAGGAAATACCACAAAAAATCCCATCACAACCAGCATGTTATCCACTAAAAGAAATGTTTTACCGAGGCGTCGTGCCCGCGCAACCCGAGACATGCTAATTCCTGAGCAAGTGAGAGGAGATAAGAGACCAATTGGTCTATTTTCCGCCTGCTCAAAGGCGAAAAACAGCTTTCTCAGGATGATATTTTTTCATCGAATCCGCAGAAATATTAATCCTCAATCAGGATGAATCCGGAGGAACGCGTTCAAGGGTTTTACCGCAAGCGGGGTGACGGTTATAGTGAGCAGTATCGCCGCTGGCGTACATCTTTCTTAAGTTATGGATTTCAGGAGTCATGATGTTTGGCTATCGTTCTGCTGGCCCACGCGTGCGCCTCACAACCGATCGCTTAGTGGTGCGTTTAGTACATGAACGCGATGCCTGGCGATTAGCGGATTATTACGCTGAAAATCGTGCGTTTCTTAAGCCGTGGGAACCGGTGCGCGACGAGAGCCACTGTTATCCTTCCGGTTGGCAAGCACGCCTCGGGCTGATCGCTGACATGCATAAACAGGGCTCAGCCTACTATTTTGTGTTGATGGACCCGGAAGAGACCGAAGTGCGGGGTGTAGCCAACTACAGCAACGTGCTGCGCGGCTCGTTTCACGCCTGCTATCTCGGCTATTCGCTGGGCGAGAAGTGGCAAGGTCAGGGATTGATGTTTGAAGCGCTCACCACCACCCTTCGCTATATGCAACGTCAGCAACGCATTCACCGCATCATGGCAAACTACATGCCGCACAATCAGCGCAGTGGCGATCTGCTGGCGCGCCTCGGATTTGAAAAAGAGGGCTATGCCAAAGATTACTTATTGATTGATGGGCGCTGGCAGGATCATGTCCTGACTGCGCTGACCTACCGGGAGTGGACCCCGGATCGCCGTGGACAATAAAAAAGGATTACCCCAATGAAAATGGCTTTATCCGCGCAGGCGCTGCGCGTAATTGGATGCCTGCTGGAGAAGCAGGTCACCACGCCGGATCAATATCCGCTCTCCCTTAATGGCGTTGTCACCGCCTGTAATCAGAAATCCAACCGCGAACCGGTGCTGAATCTCAGCGAGATGGAGGTGCAAACGCAACTCGATGAGCTGGTGAAAAAGCATCTGGTGACCTCCAATAACGGCTTCGGCCAGCGCGTCAGCAAGTATGAACAGCGTTTCTGTAATTCCGCGTTCGGCAACTTGCAACTGAACAGCGCTGAAGTCGCGGTGCTGACACTGTTGTTCCTGCGCGGCGCTCAGACGCCTGGCGAGCTGCGTACCCGTAGCGGTCGTCTGCACGAATTCAGTGATATGAATGAAGTCGAGCAGACGCTTAACGGCTTGACCACGCGCGATGATGGTCCAATGGTGGTGCGTCTGGCGCGCGAACCGGGCAAACGTGAAAGCCGCTATATGCATCTGTTTGGCGGCGAAGTGGTGGAAGACGCGGCCAGCGCAGAAATTGCTAGCGACAATGGCGATTTAACCGCGCGTGTCGCGCAACTTGAAGAAACGGTTGCTCAGTTGCAGTCGCAACTGCAACAGCTGCTGCAAAAGGAGCTCTGATATGACGCTGCGCATTGGCATTGTCGGTTTAGGCGGTATCGCGCAGAAAGCGTGGCTGCCGGTATTATCGCAGGCCAGCGGCTGGCAATTGGCTGGCGCGTTCTCGCCCAATCAGGCCAAGGCGCAACCGATTTGCGATAGCTATCGCATCCCCTATTTTGGTCAGCTGGATGCGCTGGCCGCAGCCAGCGATGCGGTGTTTGTTCACAGCAGCACCGCCAGCCATTACGAAGTGGTCAAAGCGCTGTTGCTGGCGGGCAAAGATGTGTGCGTCGATAAACCGTTAGCCGAAACGCTGCAACAGGCTGAAGCACTGGTTACGCTGGCTGACAAGCATAAGCGCAAGCTGATGGTGGCATTTAATCGCCGTTTTGCGCCGCGCTATCAGCAGCTAAAAAATGACATGCCTCGCGCGGCCTCGCTGCGCATTGAGAAGCATCGCGCGGATAGCGTTGGCCCGCACGATCTGCGTTTTACCCTGCTGGACGATTATCTGCACGTAGTGGACACCGCGCTGTGGCTGGCGGGCGGCAGCCTGACGCGCGAGCTGGGGCATATCGAGACCAATGACGATGGCGCGATGCTGTACGCCGAACACCATTTCACCGCCGGTTCGCTGCAAATTACCACCAGCATGCATCGCCGCGCCGGCACGCAACGCGAAGTGGTCAGCGCCATCTGCAACGGTGATTACATCGAAATTAACGAGATGCGCGACTGGCAGCAGGAAAACCGCAGCGGCATCGTGCGTGATGTGCCGCCCGCGTGGCAAAGCCATCTTACCCAGCGCGGTTTCAGCGGCGCAGCGCACCATTTCATTCAGTGTGTTGAAAATCAGACGATGCCTGAAACCAGTGGCGAACAGGCGCTGGCGGCGCAGCGTCTGGTGGAAAAGTTGTGGCGCGATGCCGAACGTGAATAATCCCTTGTAACACTCAATGCTGGTCATTTCCCGCCGTGTCAGTAGACTATCGCCGGACATCAAGGGATGTCCGCGCTAAGTCGCTCATTTCTCCGACACTTTTCAGGATGCGCCACTCAAAATGAATTTGTTGAAATCGCTGGCTGCGGTCAGTTCGATGACCTTGTTTTCCCGCGTGCTGGGCTTTGCCCGCGATGCCATTGTGGCGCGCGTTTTCGGTGCGGGGATGGCAACCGATGCCTTCTTTGTTGCCTTCAAACTGCCCAACCTGCTGCGCCGCATTTTTGCTGAAGGCGCGTTTTCTCAGGCGTTCGTACCGATCCTGGCGGAATATAAAAGTAAGCAGGGCGAAGATGCTACGCGCGTGTTTGTGGCCTACGTTTCCGGTTTATTGACGCTGGTGCTGGCGGTGGTGACCGTGTTGGGGATGATCGCTGCGCCCTGGGTAATTGTGGTGACGGCGCCAGGTTTTGCCGATACCGCCGATAAATTCGCCTTAACCAGCGCGCTGCTACGCGTCACCTTTCCTTATATTCTGCTGATTTCGCTGGCCTCGCTGGCGGGCGCCATCCTCAATACCTGGAACCGTTTTTCCGTGCCGGCGTTTGCGCCAACGCTGCTGAACATCAGTATGATTGGTTTTGCCGTCTTCGCTGCGCCGCATTTTAATCCTCCGGTGATGGCGCTGGCGTGGGCCGTGGTGGTGGGCGGCGTGTTGCAGCTGTGCTATCAGCTGCCGCATCTGAAGAAAATTGGCATGCTGGTTCTGCCACGCCTGAATCTGCGCGATGCGGGCGTGTGGCGCGTAATGCGTCAAATGGGACCGGCGATTCTTGGCGTGTCGGTCAGTCAAATTTCACTGATCATCAACACCATCTTCGCCTCCTTTTTAGTTTCCGGTTCTGTTTCATGGATGTACTACGCCGATCGTCTGATGGAGTTTCCATCCGGCGTACTGGGCGTGGCGCTGGGCACCATTTTGCTGCCCTCGCTGGCGAAGAGTTTTGCCAGTGGTAATCAGGAAGAGTATTCACGGTTGATGGATTGGGGCCTGCGTCTCTGCTTCCTGCTGGCGTTGCCGAGCGCGGTAGCGCTGGGGATCTTGTCCGGACCGCTGACGGTCGCGCTGTTCCAGTACGGGAAATTCACCGCCTTTGATGCCTTGATGACGCAACGCGCGCTGATTGCCTATTCAGTGGGTTTGATGGGGCTGATTGTGGTGAAAGTGCTGGCACCCGGCTTCTATTCTCGTCAGGACATCAAAACGCCGGTGAAAATTGCCATCGTGACGCTGATGGTGACGCAATTGATGAACCTGGCGTTTATTGGCCCGCTCAAACACGCCGGTTTGTCGCTGTCGATCGGTTTGGCTGCTTGTTTGAATGCCGTGCTGTTGTACTGGCAACTGCGTAAGCAGGATATCTTCCAGCCGCAGCCTGGCTGGTTCAGTTTCCTGACCCGTTTGCTGATTGCGGTATGTGTGATGGCCGCAGCATTGCTGGGTATTCTGCAGGTCATGCCAGCATGGGAAGAGGGGCAGATGTGGTGGCGCCTGATTCGCCTGGCGGCAGTCTGCGCTATCGGCGGCGGCGCATACTTTGTAATGCTCGGTCTGCTCGGCTTCCGCCCGCGCGACTTCGCACGCCGCACTCTGGCGTAAAAAACCAGCTCTCACGCAGACGGAAGTTTGTTTTGGTCCGGCGGTCCTCGCGCCGCTTCGCGGTTCCTTCACTTCGTACGTCAGCCTGACGGACCGGCTCAGACGGGACTTCCTTGTCCCGGCTGAGCCTTTCGCCCGCGTCCTGCGGGCAAATCCTGGCTTCCTTTCTTCGTTCAGCGCTGCGGATGCCTGCCCAAAACAAGCTCCCGCCTGCTGTTTATCTCTTGTGCGTTGTGCTTAAAACCAAAAAAAAAAGGCCGCCATCCCGAAAGATAGCAGCCTGTTCAAACCCACTTTTTTACCCTTTACGGCTCAGCGTCGCCTGACCTTTGCCCAAACCATCCGGCCCGTAAAATGCCTGCGTTTGATGCGGTCGCAATACCGCCAATGCTTCATTGGTGAAGCCAATCTGATGCTGCAACAAAATCCCGTTATGCGTATTGGCATCGCGCAAGCGGCGCGTGTGCTGTTGAATACGCGCCCAGCGGTTTTCGCGATCGCTGTGATCACCATAGGGCGCCTGCGTACCAAGGGATTTCTCGGTGGTGCGGCGCATCTCGTCCAGATAATTCAACGTGGTCAGCAGCGCGCTTTTATCTTCAGAAATACGCTGTAGCATGTTGCCATTAACCTGGCCGGCAGAAAGTTGCTGTTGTTCTTCATCCATTACCACCGCAAGGGATGTCAGCACGTCCTGCATTTTGTCTAAGGTGATCAGCAGATTGTCCATTGGGATTAGTTACCCTCTAAATACGCCTTGGTATCGGCGATCAGCGCGTCGGCGATCTTACCGGTATCCATTTTCAATTCGCCATTACGAATGGCCGTCTTCAGCTGCTCAACGCGCGCTGTGTTAATGTCTTTGCTGCCAGGCTGCATCAGTTGCGCCTGCGCGCTACTCAACTTCACTTCTGCACCGCTTTCGCTGGTGGTGCTGGCTGCTGGCGTGGCGCTCTGACGCACTTTGCTGCTGTTATCGTTGGTATCGCGTGTTTGAACAGTGCTAACCGGATTCGTAGGCTGCGTTCTGTCGATGCTCATGGTAAGGCTCCTGTAAGGTCAGTTGGGGGTCAGCCAACTGAGTCAGCATAGGGTAATGTCTTTGTTGATATCTCTATCGGCAGAAAAACAGGGTTCTTTAACGCTTTATAGCGATATCAGAATATTCCCATCCGCGTCGACGCGACCACTGACAACCTGACCATTTCCCATCCTCACGCGCACCATTTGTGCCGCGCTGGCGTTGTTCAGCGCACGTCCTTCGCTGCTGGCATTAAACCCGTTTCCACTGGCGACTACCATCACATTTTGACCGGCTTTCACGCGCCACGGCTGGCGCACCATGGTGGCAGTCACCGGCTGTCCTGGCGGGATATCGCGCAGCGCGACGGCATCGATGACGCCGCTGCTATCCATCAAGGCGCGCGCCGGCAGTTCATCCAGCCGCCCGGTTTCAAGACGCACATCAGATGGGCTGAGATTGCTGCCGCGTGCCACCTGGCGACTCGCCACCAGATATTGTCCGGTGACCTGTACCTGCACCTGCAGGAAACGACGGTTTTGATCGCAGTTAGCGGCGATGCTGATGTTGCCCCACTGACGGCTATTACCCGGCAGCTGCAGTTCAGGGGTTTCGCAGTTTGGCCACTGCGCCTGCGGTGTACGCACCACCACCGTCATGCCTGCGGCATGTTGTGGGTCGCGTGCCTTAAAAAATTGGGTCAACTGCGCGGTAAGGTCCGCGGCAGAACTGGGGAGCGCCAGTGCCAGCAACAGTGTGACTAGCAAGGTGGAATATCTGCGCATAACGCCTCCTGACGAGAAGATGGCAGTGAGTCTACGCCTCGCGCAAAAAAACCAATGTCAAAAATAGCCGTCATTTTTGCTGCTATTCAGACGATCACCCTTGCATTTGTCCCCTTAAGCTGTCAGCTCGAAATTCTCATTCGCGGAGGAAGCATGCTCGACAAACTCGATGCCGCGCTGCGATTTGGTACTGAAGCGTTAAACCTGCGAGCTCAGCGTCAGGAAATTCTGGCGTCAAACATTGCCAACGCCGATACCCCGGGCTACCAGGCGCGGGATATCGACTTTGCCAGCCAACTGAGCAAGGTGATGCAAAACGGTCGCGCCGAAGGCAGCAGTCTGGCGCTGAATGTGACGTCCTCACGCCACATTGAAGCGCAAACCAACTCTCAGCCGTCACTGGATCTGCTGTACCGCATTCCCGATCAACCCGCCGCGGATGGCAACACCGTGGATATGGATCGCGAACGTACACAGTTTGCTGATAACAGCCTGAAATACCAAACCGATCTCACCCTCATCAGTAGCCAGATTAAAGGCATGATGAGCGTTCTGCAGGGGCAATAAGCATGGCATTGCTGAATATCTTTGATATCGCCGGTTCTGCGATGACAGCGCAATCACAGCGCCTCAACGTCAGCGCCAGTAACCTGGCCAACGCCGACAGCGTTACTGGCCCAGATGGCCAGCCTTACGTGGCAAAGCAGGTGATTTTCCAGACCGACGCCGCACAAGGTGCAGCCACCGGCGGCGTTAAGGTCGCAGGCGTGGTGAACGATCCTACTCCGGCAAAACTGGTGTACGACCCGGGTAATCCGCTGGCGGATCAGAAGGGCTACGTCAAGATGCCGAACGTTGATGTTGTGTCCGAAACCGTTAACACCATGTCCGCGTCGCGCAGCTACCAGGCCAACGTTGAAGTGCTGAACACGGTGAAGTCAATGATGATGAAAACTCTCACCATCGGTCAGTAACGGAGAACGAATATGAGCGTAGCAGTAGGCATTAAAGACAGTCTGGACCCAACGGTACTGACCTCCAGCAGCGCCTCGAGCGGTAACTCTTCCGCCGACCTGCAGAATCAGTTCCTTAACATGCTAGTGGCGCAGCTGAAAAACCAGGATCCCACCAATCCTATGGATAACAGCCAGCTCACCACCCAGTTGGCACAGATAAACACCCTAAGCGGTATCGAAAAGCTGAATACCACACTGGGATCCATCTCCGGCCAGATCACGACCAGCCAGTCGCTGCAGAGTTCAACGCTGATTGGTCACGGTGTCATGGTCAAGGGATCTCAGGTACTGGTGGGCAGCGGAACCACGACGCCATTTGGTGTTGAGCTGGCGACCGCGTCGACTGCCACCAGTGTCACCATTAAAGACAGTAATGGCGCCACGGTCCGCACCATCGATCTCGGCAAACTGAGCTCTGGCGTTCACACCTTCTCGTGGGACGGCAAACTGGATGACGGTTCTACTGCCGCGGATGGCAAATATTCTGTCTCACTGGCCGCCAGCAATGGCAGCACGCAACTGGTGGCGCAGCCGCTGAATTATGCCTATGTCAATGGCGTCAGCACCACTGATGGCACCACAAAACTGGATCTCGGCACCATGGGCTCCGCGACCCTCGATGAAATTCGTCAGATTCTCTGATTAACCTTTTTGCAGGAGAGATTACATGTCTTTTTCACAAGCGGTGAGCGGCCTGAATGCTGCTTCCAGCAACCTGGATGTGATTGGTAACAACATCGCCAACTCCGCCACAGCCGGTTTTAAATCCAGCACCATTGCCTTTGCCGATATGTTTGCCGGTTCTAACGTCGGTCTGGGGACTAAAGTTGCCGCCGTTATCCAGAACTTTGGTGATGGCAGTACTACATCAACCAGTCGTGGATTGGACGTCGCGCTGAGCGGCAACGGCTTCTTCCGTATGACCGACGCTAGCGGCGGTGTGTTCTATTCCCGTAACGGCCAGTTCACGCTGGATGCAAACCGTAACCTGGTGAACACCCAAGGACTGAACGTCTCTGGTTATCCGGCCAGTGGCACACCACCCACCATTCAGACCGGTGCGAATCCGGTGGCGCTGAGCATTCCAACCACGCAGATGGGCGCTCGCGCAACGACCACCGCGACTCAGGTTGCGAACCTGAACTCCACCAGCACCACGCCGAGTGTCACCACCTTTGATAAGTCCAATGTAGATAGCTACAACGCAAAAACCACCATGACGGTGTATGACACTCAGGGTAACGATCACCAGTTAGATATGTATTACATCAAAACGGCAGATAACACCTGGACCGTGCATATGGTTGACTCCACCACCGGTAATGAAGTCGGTAACACTGCGGGCGGTGACAGTCTGGGCTACCAGATGCAATTTGATGCTAACGGTAAGCTGACGCAGGTAGGGAAAATCACTGCAACGGGTGTTGCAGATACCAGCGCCTCACTGGCAAACCTGGTTGTAGGTGGCACCAACGGTGCGGATGGCATGAATATCAGCCTGAGCATGTTGGGCAGCCTGCAGCAAAACACCGGTGCGACCACCTTTGGTAACCCAACACAGGACGGTTATCAGCCGGGTGATTTGACCAGCTACACAATTAATGATGACGGCACCATTACCGGCACTTACTCGAACCAGAAAACCCAGTTGTTGGGTCAGATCGTGTTGGCGAGCTTCTCTAACCCGGAAGGTTTGAAGTCTGAAGGCGATAACGTCTGGTCAGCAACCAGCTCATCAGGTCAGGCCGCGGTCGGTCTGGCAGGCACCGGTACTTACGGCAACCTGACTTCAGGTGCGCTGGAAGCATCCAACGTCGATATGAGTAAAGAGCTGGTGAATATGATCGTTGCGCAGCGTAACTATCAGGCCAACAGCCAGACCATCAAAACTCAGGACCAGATTCTTAACACCCTGGTTAACTTACGTTAATTCGCTAACGGGATTGCCTTATGGATCACGCAATATATACCGCCATGGGCGCGGCCAGTCAGACGTTGGAGCAGCAGTCGGTAACGGCCAGCAACCTTGCCAACGCCTCAACGCCGGGCTTTCGTGCTCAGCTCAACGCGTTGCGCGCGGTGCCGGTCAGCGGCTGGTCGCTGCCAACACGTACGCTGGTTGCCGCTTCCACGCCGGGCGCCGATATGTCACCGGGCTCGATGGATAACACCGGCCGCACGCTGGATGTAGGTGTCGCGCAGGACGGCTGGTTGGCAGTGCGTGCCGCTGACGGTACCGAAGCTTATACCCGCAACGGCAACATGCAGATCAGCTCGACCGGTATTTTGACCATTCAGGGCAATCCCGTGATGGGCGATGGCGGTCCGATCGCCATCCCGCAAGGTGCTGAATTGACCATCGCGGCGGACGGTACCATCACCTCGCGTAACGCCGGTGATGCGCCGAACGCCACGGTGCAGATTGGTCGCCTGAAGCTGGTGCGCGCCACCGGTAAAGAGATGCAACGCGGTGATGACGGCATGTTTCGCCCTAACCAGCAAACCCAGGCGACGCGCGGCGCGGCGCTGGCGAACGATGCCACCATGACGGTGATGCCTGGCGTGCTGGAGGGCAGTAACGTGAAGCCGGTGGAAACCATGGTCGATATGATTGCCAACGCCCGACGTTTTGAGATGCAGATGAAAGTGATCTCCAACGTCGATGAAAACGAACAGAAAGCTAACAGTTTGCTCAACATGAGCAGCTAAGGCGTAAGGAAAACACCATGATTCGTTCTTTATGGATCGCCAAAACCGGTCTTGACGCTCAGCAAACCAACATGGACGTCATCTCCAACAACCTCGCGAACGTAAGCACCAACGGCTTTAAACGTTCGCGCGCGGTATTCGAAGATTTGATGTACCAAACCCTGCGTCAGCCGGGCACCCAGTCGTCGGAGCAAACCACGCTGCCGTCTGGTTTGCAGATCGGTACCGGTGTGCGTCCTGTCACCACCGAACGTCTGCATCAGCAGGGTAACCTGTCGCAGACCAGCAACTCGAAAGACGTGGCGATTAACGGCCAGGGTTATTTCGAAGTGCAGATGCCGGACGGCACCTCGGCGTATACCCGTGATGGTTCATTCCAGGTTGACCAGAACGGTCAGCTGGTGACCAACGCCGGTTATCCGGTGCAGCCAGGCATCACCATTCCGGCCAACGCCACCAGCATCACTATCTCGCGCGATGGCGTAGTGAGCGTAACGCAGCAGGGCCAGACCAACCCAGCACAGGTCGGTCAGCTGACGCTGAGCACCTTCATGAACGATGCGGGCCTGAATAGCCAGGGTGAAAACCTCTATCAGGAGACGCAGGCATCCGGTGCGGCAACGCAGAGCACGCCAGGCCAGAACGGCGCGGGTCTGCTGTATCAGGGTTATGTCGAAACCTCGAACGTCAACGTGGCGGAAGAGCTGGTGACCATGATTCAGACGCAGCGCGCCTACGAGATCAACAGTAAAGCGATCAGCACCTCCGATCAGATGCTGGCGAAGTTAACCCAGCTGTAATGCTGGTGTCGTTGGGCCAGCCTGGCTGGCCTGATTAAGCAACATGAATAAGGTTAGAACTCCGTGGCGAAGCAAGTGATTCTCAAGCCTGGTCATTGGTTGGTAGCCACGCTGCTACTCACTCTTAACGGTTGTGCGCTGGTTCCGCGCACGCCACTGGTGCAAGGGGCGACAACGGCAGAGCCGACGCCATCCGCACCACCAGTGGTGAACGGTTCCATTTTTCAGGGCGTCGCACCGCTGAACTACGGCTATCAGCCGCTGTTTGAGGATCGCCGTCCACGCAACATTGGCGACACATTGACGATCACCTTGCAGGAAAACGTCAGCGCCAGCAAAAGTTCTTCCGCTAACGCCAGCCGCGATGGCAGCAACAGTTTTGGTGTGACAGGTGTACCAACCGGCCTCAGTGGTCTGGTGGGTGCCGGTGGCGAAAAAGCCACGCTGGATGCCAATGGCAAAAATGACTTCGCCGGCAAAGGTGGCGCGACGGCGAATAACACCTTTACGGGCACCATAACCGTCACCGTCAATCAGGTGTTGTCGAACGGCAACCTGCGCGTGGTGGGTGAGAAACAGATCGAAATTAACCAGGGCACCGAATTCATCCGCTTCTCGGGCGTGGTTAACCCGCGCACCATCAGTGCCAGCAATGCGGTGCTGTCAACGCAGGTGGCCGATGCACGTATTGAGTACGTCGGAAATGGTTATATCAATGAAGCGCAGACGATGGGCTGGTTCCAGCGTTTCTTCCTGAACGTCTCGCCGATGTAAGAGGTAGTAACAATGAATATGACGACTCTGCTCCGCCTGAGCCTTGGCTTACTGCTTGGTTTCAGCGTTCTGGCGCATGCTGACCGCATCCGCGATCTGACCTCCGTACAGGGCGTGCGCGATAACCAGCTGATCGGTTACGGCTTGGTGGTGGGCCTTGATGGTACCGGTGACCAGACCACGCAAACGCCGTTTACCACGCAAACCGTGAGCAACATGCTCTCCCAGCTCGGTATTACCGTGCCAGCGGGCACCAATATGCAGCTGAAAAACGTGGCGGCCGTTATGGTCACCGCCAAGCTGCCGACCTTTGCGCGTCAGGGACAAACCGTTGATGTGGTGGTCTCCTCGCTGGGTAACGCCAAAAGTCTGCGCGGCGGTACGCTGCTGATGACACCGATGAAAGGTGTCGATAACCAGGTTTATGCGCTGGCGCAGGGTAACATTCTGGTTGGCGGTGCCGGCGCTTCAGCCGGTGGCAGCAGCGTGCAGGTTAACCAGCTGAACGGTGGCCGTATTACCGGCGGCGCCACGGTAGAGCGTGAACTGCAGAGTAACTTTGGTAGCCAGAACACCATCAACTTGCAGCTGAATAATGAAGACTTCAGCATGGCACAGCGCATCGCCGACGCCATCAACAGCCGTGGTATTGGCTCCGCGCAGCCGCTGGATGCGCGTACCGTGCAGATCCGTGTTTCGCCGAATAACAGTTCTCAGGTGCGCCTGCTGGCCGAAATCCAGAACCTCGACGTTTCAGTGCCGCTGGAAGATGCCAAGGTGATCATCAACTCACGTACCGGTTCGGTGGTGATGAACCGCGAAGTGACGCTGAATACCTGTGCGGTGGCGCAGGGCAACCTGTCGGTTACCGTCAATCAGCAGCAGAACGTCAGTCAGCCTGATACGCCGTTGGCGGGCGGTCAGACCGTGACCACCAACAATACCCAGATCGATCTGCGTCAGAGTGGCGGCGCGCTGCAACGGGTTAACGCCAGCGCCAACCTCAACAACGTGGTACGTGCGTTGAATGCGCTGGGTGCGTCACCGATTGAGCTGATGTCGATTTTGCAATCGATGGAAAGCGCAGGCTGCTTGCGCGCCAAACTGGAAATTATCTGATGAACGATACGCAATCGCTGGTGAATGCGGCGTACGACAGCCGCTCGCTGAACGACCTGAAACGCGAAGCCGCCGCCGACCCAAAAGGGAAGGCGATGCAGGTGGCCAAGCAGGTGGAAGGGATGTTCGTGCAGATGATGATGAAAAGCATGCGCGCTGCGCTGCCGCAGGATGGCTTGCTGAGCAACGATCAGACGCGGCTTTTCACCTCGATGTACGATCAGCAGATTGCGCAGGACATCGGCAAACGGGGTCTCGGCATGGCCGATATCATCGTTAAACAGATGCAGCCCGCTCAGGAGCCGGACGAAACCGCCGGTACGGTGCCGATGAAGCTGGATAACAGCTTCATCTATAGCAATCTGCCGTCGAATCAGCTGGAGCAGATGGTGCGTAAAGCGGTGCCGCGTTTGCCGGTCTCGCCCAGCAGTTTGCCCAGCGACAGTAACGACTTTATCGCCCAGCTGGCGCAACCGGCGCAGGTCGCCAGCCAGCAGAGCGGCATTCCGCATCACCTGATTCTGGCGCAGGCCGCGCTGGAATCCGGCTGGGGCCAGCGACAGATCCTGACGCGCGACGGCAAGCCGAGTTACAACGTGTTTGGTATTAAGGCGAGTGGCGACTGGAAGGGCGCAACTACCGATATCATGACCACCGAATACGATGGCGGCGTGGCGAAAAAGGTGCGCGCCAGTTTCCGTGTGTATGGCTCCTATATGGAAGCGCTCAGCGACTACGTCAAACTGCTGTCCAATAATCCTCGTTATGCCGCCGTTGCCAACGCACCGAGCGCCGAGCAGGGCGCGCGTGCCTTGCAGGCCGCCGGTTACGCGACCGATCCAAAGTATGCGCAGAAACTGGTGGGAATGATCCAGCAATTCAAAAACATGGGCGAAAAAGTGGTGAAGGCTTACAGCAACGACATCACCGATTTGTTCTGATTTTTGCTCTCAAGTTTCACTTAAGCACGCCGATAACAATCACATGCCTCGGGCGTTCACCGCCCGCGCAATCGCACTGATGACTGCCAGCCCGGTTAACGGGAAATTAAGGAACCGAGATGTCCAGCATAATTAACTCAGCGATGAGTGGGCTGAGCGCCGCACAGGCTGCATTAAGCACCACCAGTAATAACATCAGCAATTACACGGTAGCGGGCTATTCGCGTCAGACGGCGATTCTGTCGCAGTCGAACAGCACCCTACAGGGCAACAGCTATTACGGCAACGGTGTGACGCTCTCCGGCGTGCAACGTGAGTATGACGAGTTCATCACCGCTCAGCTACGCGGCTCCAGCGCTAACTACAGCGCCGTGAATACGCAGTACAACCAAATTTCGAACATTGATGACCTGCTGTCGACATCGACCACCAGCTTGTCGACCTCAATCCAAAGCTTCTTCACCAACGTGCAGAACGTGGTGAGTAACGCCAATGACCCGTCGGCGCGTCAGTCAATGCTGAGCTATGCACAAGGTCTGGTGAATCAGTTCCAGACCACGGCGCAATATCTCAATAATATGCAGAACAGCGTTAACACCGATATCGCCTCGAACGTCGACCAAATCAATACCTTCACCAGCCAGATTGCCGACCTGAACAGCCAGATCGCCAAGCTGACCACCGGCGGTGGCGCGGCGCCGAACAATTTGCTGGATCAGCGCGATCAGTTGGTGAATAGCCTGAACAATGTGGTGGGCGTTAACGTATCCCAGCAAGATGGTAGCTATATCGTCTCAATGGGCAGCGTGACCTTGGTGAACGGTAAAAACTCGACCAGTTTGGTGGCGATGCCGTCCAGCAGCGATTCAACACGTACCACTGTCGGCTATGTCGATAAGCAGGCGGGTAACGTTGAGATCCCTGAGAAGACGTTAACCACCGGTTCCCTTGGTGGTTTGCTGGCGTTCCGCACGCAGGATCTGGATACCGCGCAAAATCAGCTCGGCCAGTTAGCTGCGGCGTTCACTACAAGTTTCAATACCGTGCACAGCGAAGGCTATGACAGCAACGGCGATCAGGGCGGTAACTTCTTTAATATCGGTTCGCCAACCGTGGTGGGTAACAGCAAAAACACCTCAGCGGCTACCGTTACGGCTGCATGGTCAGACACCAGCGCGATGAAAGCGTCTAACTACACCGTAAGTTATGACGGCAGTAATTGGTCGGTGACCCGCATGTCTGACAACGTGAAGTTTAGCGTTACGCCAGATACGACTGACGGCACCCTTAACTTTGATGGTCTGAAACTGACGGTGAGCACCTCACCCGCGCCAAACGCTAAAGACAGTTTCCTGGTCAAACCGGTACAAAACGTCATTGCCGGTATGTCGGTGGCGATCACCGATGAGTCTGAAATTGCTGCGGCATCCAGTGCAACCAGCGGTGAAAGTGACAACCGTAATGCGCAGAAATTATTGGATCTGCAGGACAGTAAATTGGTGAATGGTAATGCGACCATTGCCCAAGCTTATGCCAGTATTGTTAGCACCGTTGGTAACAAAACCAGCACATTGAAAACTGCCAGCACTACGCAAGAAAACGTGGTGACTCAGTTAAGCGATCGTCAGCAGTCAGTGTCAGGGGTCAACCTTGATGAAGAATACGCTAACCTGACTAAGTATCAGCAGTTCTATATGGCGAACGCGCAAGTGCTGCAAACGGCGGGCACCATTTTTAATGCGCTGATGGGCATCCGCAGCTAAGCATAGAGGATAAAACCATGCGTCTTAGTACCAATATGATTTTCAACCAGCAGGTACGCGGAATTACGGATTCGCAAGCCTCGTGGTTAAAAGTAGGCGACCAACTGGCAACAGGGAAACGCGTGAGCAATCCCTCGGATGATCCTATTGCAGCGTCACGCGCGGTAGTGCTATCTCAGTCCCAGGCTAAAAGCACTCAATATGCTACGGCGCGCAGTTTTGCCGATCAAAGTTTGTCGATGGAAGAGAATTCACTCTCAAGCGTGACCAGCAGTATCCAGGATGCGCAGACCATGATCGTGTATGGTTCTACCGGTACGCTGAGTGACGATGACCGCGCATCGATTGCTACTAAACTTGAAGGTATTCGCTCACAATTACTCAATCAGGCCAACAGCCGTGATGGTAACGGTCGTTACATTTTTGCTGGCTATCAAACGGATGTCGCGCCTTTCAGCGATGCGGGTGCGCCGGCAGGTGTCTCTTACGTCGGCGGCGCTGAAGCCATTACGCAGAAGGTCGATGATGGTCGTACGATGGCGGTGAGTAGCACGGGCTCATCAGTGTTTATGTCAATAACCAGCAACTCTAAAGTTGAGCCCGATGGCACGCCTAGTGAAACCAATCTGTTTAAGATGCTGGATAGCGCCATTGCGGCATTAAAAACGCCGCAGGATGATGCTGATGCTGCAACCAAGCAGGTTTTTCAGGATGCGATGGATAAATCCAACCGTGGCTTGAGTAACTCATTAAACAACGTGCTGGCAGTGCGTTCAGCGGTGGGTTCACAGTTGGCGGAACTGGATACGCTGGATGCACAAGGTGATGATCGTGACACCATTATGGCGACGCAAATGACGGATTTGGTGCAGGTTGATTATACGCAGGCCATATCGAGCTATACCATGCAACAAACAGCCTTGCAGGCGTCGTACAAGACGTTTACCGATATGTCGAAACTTTCTTTATTTCAGCTTAATTCGTAATTGACCTGAACCTTTGAGCGTACTTTAACCGGGTGCGCTTAGTTTCTCCCACCGCCTTTCGGGGCCGTGGGATTTTTTTTGCCTGTTATTCCTGGCGCCATTTATGGCGGTCGCAGGCAATAAAAAACCCCGGACTGGCCGGGGTTTGATGTTGACTGACTTGCTAGAGTTTACGCGCTTTCCGGACGGGTTGCCGGAGCGGTGGCCTGATGCGTCGCGCTGTGACCGCCAGCAGAGCCGCGACCTTCGAAACCAAACGCTGGACGGACCCAGTCGCTATTGCGAACCGGTTCAGGTTCCCACGCCGGTGCCGGTGCTTTGGTCATCGGTGCAGTTGCGTGATGTTTAAAGCGCGTCTCAACCGTGGTCACTGCGGTATCACGTGCCGCAACCGGCGCATGAGGTTCCGTGACCGGTGTGACTTCGGCTTCAGCCGCAACTGGCGCAGCCAGCACGTCTTCAACCTGAGCTTCCACTGCTGGCGAAACATCAGCTGGCGCCTGTTCAACAACCGCAGCCACTTCGCTAACTGCTTCTTCAGGTTTCGCTTCTTCAACAACAACAGCCGGTTCCGCTTCAGCTGCGGTTTCCTGAGCAACCTGTTCATCAGCAGCGGGAATTACGGCTGGCTCTTCGTTAACAGGCGCGGCAATTGGCGAGACGTCATCAGTATTCACCACTGGCACATCGGTATGTGCTTGTGGTTCAGCCTGATGCACCACTTCTTCAGTAGCAACCTGCTCAACGGCCGGTTCAACAGCAGCCGGCTGAGTTTCTGCATCAGCGGCTTGCTGGTAGCCGTAATCCGTCACTTCATGCATCGCATCTTGCGTGCTGTACTCTTCCTGCGCTTGCGCAACCGGGTAAGAGATCCACACTTTGCCTGACGCCATTTCTGGAGAGGCAGCAGCCGATTCCAGCGGCATTGCTGACTGCGTTGGGTAACGCTCGTCACGATAACGACGACGACGCTGGCCACTCACGCGCAGGTGACGCGGTGAACGACGTGAACGGCGCGGCATATTGGCGCTATCACGGTTATCGCTATCATCTTGCTCGTCATTGCTGGCTTCAGGATGTTCGTTGTACTGAGCGCGCGGCGCAGTTTCAATGGCGGCTTCGTGCACCACTGGCGCTTCGGCAGCAATTTCAGTGGTGTCGCCCACACGCACGCGCTGTGACAGCTGACGCTGCTTACGACGCGGCATTACCTGAACGCGTTCTTCTTCCTGCTCGACGTTTTCGTTAACGACAGGAGCCTGAACAACCGGCTCAGCGGCTTTCTGATCCTGCTGCTGATTGCGCTTCTCTTCCTGACGACGACGCTGGCGATCGGCACGCTGTTCGCGGCGCTGTTGCTGCTGCTCATCACGTTGCTCAAGCGCTTCATCGCTCAGGACCGGACGCGCTTCGCGCGGCTCGTTCTGACGCTTGTTGCGACGATTGTCCTGATTGTCACGCGGTTCACGGGCTTCACGTGGCTCACGTGCTTCACGCGGCTCGCGCGGTTCACGACCTTCGCGCACCTGACCATTCTCGCCATTACGCGGAGTACGTTCACGACGGTTGTTGCGACGGTTGTTATTGTTACGACGCTCGCCACGCTGCTGGGTGTTTTCAGATTCAGCGGCAACAACGGCTGGGGTTTCTTGTTTAGTTTCAGCAGGAGCCGCAGCTGGCGCATCACCGGCAAACAGTTTCTTCAATCCGCTCAGCAGGCGTGCCACGAAGCCGGTGTTAGTCACCGCTGGTGCTGCAACAGCAGGATTGGTTTTCACTTCTGCTGCAGGCTGAGACTCTTTCACCACTTCAACCGGCGCAGGCGGCGCATCAGGCATCGCGAAGGCGGCCAATGCTGGCTGCTCCGGACGACGACGCTCAGCGTGCTCTTCTTCAGAAGGCAGCGCCATTTCCGCTTCGTGCAGTTTCGGTAAGTGATAGCTCAGCGTTTGCGTCTCTTCGCCGGTGCGAACACGCAGTACCGAGTAGTGTGGCGTTTCCATCTGATCGTTTGGCACGATGATGGCACGCACGCCGCCCTGGCGTTTTTCGATGGCGCTAACGGCGTCACGCTTTTCGTTCAGCAGGTAAGAGGCGACCTGAACCGGAACAATCGCATGCACTTCTTTGGTATTGTCTTTCAGCGCTTCTTCTTCAATTAAACGCAAAATAGACAGCGACAGCGATTCGTTATCACGGATGGTGCCGGTACCGCTGCAGCGTGGGCAGACGTGATGGCTGGATTCACCCAGTGACGGGCTCAGACGCTGACGCGACATCTCCAGCAAACCGAAGCGTGAAATGTGGCTGATCTGAATACGCGCACGATCCTGACGCACCGCTTCACGCAGACGGTTTTCCACCGCGCGCTGGTGGCGCACTGGCGTCATGTCGATGAAGTCGATAACGATCAGGCCGCCGAGATCGCGCAGACGCAATTGGCGAGCAATCTCATCGGCCGCTTCCAGGTTGGTGTTATAGGCAGTTTCTTCGATATCACCGCCGCGAGTAGCGCGTGCGGAGTTGATATCAATCGCCGTCAGGGCTTCGGTGCTATCGATAACAATCGATCCGCCTGATGGCAGACGCACTTCACGCTGGAAGGCTGATTCAATCTGCGATTCGATTTGGTAGTGGCTGAACAGCGGAATTTCGCCAGTGTAAAGTTTGATTTTGCTGCTGAAGTCTGGACGACCCAGTGCAGCAATGTGCTGACGAGCCAGTTCCAGGACTTTTGGATTATCGATAAGGATTTCACCGATATCCTGACGCAGATAGTCGCGGAAGGCGCGCACGATAACGTTGCTTTCCTGATGGATCAGGAAAGGCGCCGGGCGGCTGTCTGCGGCTTTCTTAATGGCTTCCCAGTGCTTCATACGGAAGCTGAGATCCCACTGCAGTGATTCGGCAGATTTGCCTACGCCCGCCGTACGGACGATTAATCCCATGCCGTCAGGAAGTTCCAGTGCGGAAAGTGCTTCTTTTAATTCGGTACGATCGTCGCCCTCAATGCGGCGTGAAATACCACCGGCACGTGGGTTGTTCGGCATCAATACCAGATAGCTACCGGCCAGAGAAATAAAGGTAGTGAGTGCTGCACCTTTATTACCGCGTTCCTCTTTATCAATTTGAACGATAACTTCCTGACCTTCACGCAGCACATCTTTGATATTCGGACGACCATGTGCGTTGTAATTGGCGGGGAAGTATTCGCGGGAAATTTCTTTCAGAGGGAGGAAACCGTGACGTTCTGCACCGTAATCAACAAATGCAGCTTCAAGGCTGGGTTCAACGCGGGTGATTTTACCTTTGTATATGTTGGCTTTTTTCTGTTCGTGTCCAGGACTTTCAATATCCAGATCGTACAGACGTTGTCCATCAACCAGGGCAACGCGCAACTCCTCCTGCTGAGTTGCGTTAATTAACATTCTTTTCATCGTGACTTACTCGTTATTCTCACATGAGTGATCTAGCTGCGGGCATCGTTACCCTGGACGAGAATCAACCGATGGCCCCGTGTCTTAATGCACTGACGTCAACCTCACGGTTGTCGGCGGCTAAAGGGGCGCAAATCTTGTCGGTGGCCTGTTTTTCATAAGGAAATCCAGCGCCTGAAGGTGGAAATGTTACAGAGTATTCAAAAATCCACACATCCTGGTCTGTCGTCCAGGCCGCAACCCGCAGCCCGCTAAGTGCCTGATTTAACATTACGTCTTACGCCATTGCTGCGTGTCCGTTCAATCCGGCAAAATGACTTATTTCGCTCTTTATCCTGCCTGAATCTTTCCAGGGCAGAAACCCCTGCATTATTCCATTGCTAACCAACATTAAGCAAGGCGACTTTTGCCAAGCTGAGAAGTTTATTCGTCCATAACCTGTTCATTTGCAGGGCTAATCATCGCATCGCTGAAAATGTCGCCATTTTCACCGTTTCATCACGCGACAAAGAGAGAGTTAAGCACAGAAAAAGGGGTGGCGCTATCCAGGGACACTAATTAGAATCGCCGCCATGAAAACAGAGAATCCCGGCGTACAGTATGTCGCCATCACGGCTGAAAATGCCGGACAACGAATTGATAACTTTTTGCGCACCCAGCTCAAGGGCGTGCCGAAAAGCATGATTTATCGCATTTTGCGTAAAGGTGAAGTGCGGGTGAATAAAAAGCGCGTTAAACCGGAATATAAGCTGGAGGATGGCGACGAGCTGCGTATTCCGCCGGTGCGGGTTGCCGAGCGCGAAGAGAATACGGTTTCACCGAAGCTGGATAAAGTCGCGGCGCTCACCAATGCCATTCTCTATGAAGATGATTACCTGATGGTGCTGAATAAGCCGTCGGGCACGGCGGTGCACGGCGGCAGCGGATTAAGTTTCGGCGTGATTGAAGGGCTGCGTGCGTTGCGTCCGGAAGCGCGATTCCTTGAGTTAGTCCATCGCCTCGATCGTGATACTTCCGGCATCCTGCTGGTGGCGAAGAAGCGTTCCGCGTTGCGCTCTCTGCATGAGCAGCTGCGCGAAAAAGGCATGCAGAAGGATTATCTGGCGCTAGTGCGCGGTGACTGGCCGTCGCATCTGAAAGTCGTGCAGGCACCGCTGCTGAAAAACATTTTGCAGAGCGGCGAGCGTGTGGTGCGCGTGAGTGCGGAAGGCAAGCCTTCTGAGACACGCTTTAAAGTCGAAGAGCGCTTCGGTTTCGCGACCTTGGTGAAAGCCAGTCCGGTGACCGGCCGTACGCATCAGATTCGTGTGCATACGCTGCACGGCGGCCATCCAATCGCCTTTGACGATCGTTACGGTGACCGCGACTTTGATGCGCAATTGGGTTCGACGGGCTTATCGCGTCTGTTCCTGCATGCTGCAGCGTTGACCTTTACCCATCCCAACACCGGAGAAGTGCTGCGGATGGAAGCGCCACTGGATGGCGCACTCAAGAATTGCCTCGCCAAACTGCGTCAGAAAAAAGCCTGATTATCCGGGCATCAACATAACGCGTTGATGCCCGCCTTTCTTAGCATTTCATCCAACGCAATCAGCGGTAAGCCAATCAAGGTATTGGGATCGCGACCTTCCAGCCTGTCAAATAAACAAATCCCCAAACCTTCGCTTTTGAAACTGCCAGCGCACTGCAGCGGCTTTTCTTTATCAACGTAGCCCCGAATCTCTTCAGCACTCAATTCGCGGAAATGTACGATAAAGGGTTCGCAAATGACCGATTGTTTGCCGCTCTGCGGTTGCAATAGCGCCAGACCGGTATAAAAGGTGATGGTGTTGCCGCTGGCGGCTGCGAGTTGCTGGCAGGCTTTCTCCACCGTATGCGGTTTACCGGTTATCTCGCCATTCAGCACGCAAACCTGATCGGACCCGATTATCCAGCTGTCTGGGTAACGTGCTGCCAGCGCCTCCGCTTTGGCTAATGCCAGACGCTGCACCAGCTCAGGGGCCGTTTCATTCGGCAGCGGGGATTCGTCGCAATCCGGGGCGGCGGTAATAAAAGGCAGGCCCAGCTTGCTCAGCAACGCCTGACGAAAAGGGGAGGTAGAGGCTAAAACCAAAGGTGTCGTCATTTTTTTTCAGAATAGATAGCGTAAAGATGACAGTCATTTTAAACTATGCGCCGCACTGGATGCGACTAACGGGTGAAAGATGCCGTAAACCGGCCTTTTTCTTTGACTCTATGACGTTACAAAGTTAATATGCGCGCCCTATGCAAAAGGTAAAATTACCCCTGACGCTCGATCCGGTCCGCGCCGCGCAAAAGCGCCTTGATTATCATGGTGTTTATGCACCTGAATTGGTGGCGCGCTTGGCCGAAACGGTCGTGAGTGTGGACAGTGAAGTTGAATGCGATATGTCGTTTGCGGTTGATAACCAGCGCCTCGCCGTTCTGCAAGGAACAGCCGAAGTGCAGGTGACTCTGTCTTGTCAACGCTGCAACCAGTCGTTTCCACGTCATGTTCACGTAAGCTATTGCTTCAGTCCTGTCTCTTCTGATGAGCAGGCCGAGGCACTACCGGAAGCCTACGAGCCAGTTGATGTCAATGATTTTGGTGAGATCGACTTGCTGGCAGTGATCGAAGATGAGCTCATCCTCGCGCTGCCCGTGGTTCCGGTGCATGATTCTGAACACTGTGAAGTGTCCGACGCGGACATGGTGTTTGGTCAACTGCCTCCAGAGGCAGAAAAACCAAATCCCTTTGCCGTATTAGCCAGTTTAAAGCGTAAGTAATAGGAGTAAGGTCCATGGCCGTACAACAGAATAAACCAACCCGTTCTAAGCGTGGTATGCGTCGTTCACACGATGCTCTGACCACTGCTGCTCTATCAGTAGATAAAGTTTCTGGCGAAACTCATCTGCGTCACCATATCACTGCGGATGGTTACTACCGCGGTCGCAAGGTTATCACCAAGTAATCCTCGCGATTACACAAGGCGACACCTTGACACGTTTGACCCTGGCAGTTGATGCCATGGGCGGGGACTTCGGTCCTTGCGTGACAGTGCCTGCAGCCTTGCAGGCACTGGCCTCTCATTCGGAGCTGGTTCTTCTTCTGGTCGGTGATCCCGACATCATCTCGTCATTTCTTGCCAAAGCGGATTCCTCGTTACTGAGGCGTGTGCAGGTTATTCCTGCCGAATCGGTTATTGCAAGTGATGCCAAACCTTCTCAGGCGATTCGTAACAGCCGCGGCAGTTCCATGCGTGTGGCGTTAGAGTTGGTGAAAGAGGGGAGAGCACAAGCCTGTGTCAGTGCGGGAAATACCGGCGCGCTGATGGGGCTGGCGAAAATGTTATTAAAGCCGCTGGATGGTATTGAGCGTCCGGCGTTAATGACGGTGTTGCCACATCAGCAGCATGGCAAAACGGTGGTGCTGGATCTCGGCGCTAACGTTGAATCTGACAGCGCTATGCTGGTGCAGTTTGCGATCATGGGCGCTGTAATGGCCGAAGAAGTGCTGGAGATCGCCCAGCCGCGTGTGGCGCTGCTGAATATTGGTCAGGAAGAGACCAAAGGATTAGAAACAATCCGCGCCGCATCTGCGGTGCTGCGAGCGTCACCGCAAATCAACTATATTGGATACCTTGAGGGGAACGATCTCCTCACCGGCAAGACGGATGTGCTGGTTTGTGATGGCTTCGTCGGTAACGTCACGTTGAAGACCATGGAAGGCGTGGTAAGAATGTTCCTCTCTCTGATCAAATCGTCAGAGGAAGGAAAAAAACGGGCCTGGTGGCTAACATTGCTGGGGCGCTGGATTCAAAAGCGTCTGGCAAAGCGTTTCGGCCATCTCAACCCCGACCAGTACAATGGCGCTTGTCTGTTAGGATTGCGCGGGACAGTGATCAAAAGCCACGGTGCGGCGAATCAACGTGCATTTGCCGTGGCGATAGAGCAGGCAGAGCAGACGGTGCGAAAGCAAGTCCCAGAGAGGATTGCGGCGCGCCTTGACACTGTATTAGCCAGGAGTGACAAAGCGTAGATGTTTACCAAAATTATCGGTACGGGCAGCTATTTGCCTGAGCAGATTCGCTCCAATGCGGATCTGGAAAAAATGGTCGATACGACGGACGAGTGGATTGTCACTCGTACCGGCATCCGTGAGCGTCGTATTGCCGCTCCGGAAGAAACCGTTGCTACTATGGGCTTCACCGCAGCACAGCGCGCGCTGGAAATGGCGGGTGTGAATGCGAGCGACGTTGGCCTGATCATTGTGGCAACCACCTCTTCCAGCCATGCCTTCCCTAGTTCAGCGTGCATGATCCAGCAGATGCTGGAGATCAACGATTGCGCTGCCTTCGATTTGGCCGCTGCCTGTGCGGGCTTCACCTATGCACTGAGCGTTGCCGATCAATACATCAAAAATGGTGTGGTAAAACATGCGCTGGTGATCGGTGCAGACGTGCTGGCACGTACGCTCGATCCTAACGATCGTGGCACTATCATTCTGTTTGGTGATGGCGCGGGCGCGGTGGTACTAAGCCAGAGTGAAGAGCCAGGCATCCTTTCTACCCATCTGCACGCCGACGGCCGTTACAGCAAACTGCTGACGCTGCCGTATCAGGATCGTGCCCATCAGGATGAGCCTGCTTATCTGACGATGGCAGGCAACGAAGTCTTCAAAGTGGCCGTGACTGAACTGGCGCACATTGTTGATGAAACTTTGCAAGCCAACAATCTTGATCGTGAAATGCTCGACTGGCTGGTGCCGCATCAGGCGAACCTGCGCATTATTAGCGCAACCGCCAAAAAGCTCGGCATGGGCATGGATAAAGTTGTCGTCACGCTGGATCGTCACGGTAATACCTCGGCCGCGTCAGTGCCAAGTGCACTGGACGAAGCGGTGCGCGATGGCCGTATCAAGCCGGGACAACTGATTCTGCTGGAAGCCTTTGGTGGTGGTTTCACCTGGGGTTCTGCGCTGGTTCGCTTTTGATTGACAGGAACGAAAGATGACGCAATTTGCTTATGTTTTCCCAGGACAGGGATCGCAGACCGTCGGCATGTTAGCCGAGCTGGCTGCTGAAAACCCGCAGGTTGAAGCCACTTTCCGTGAAGCTTCTGATGCGCTGGGTTATGACTTATGGCAGCTGGTCCAGCAGGGACCGGCTGAAGAATTGAATAAAACCTGGCAGACGCAGCCTGCGTTGCTGGCGGCTTCTGTTGCTATCTATCGCGTATTGCAGAGCAAAAATGCGGTGCAGCCAACCATGATGGCCGGCCACAGCCTCGGTGAATACTCGGCGTTGGTTTGTGCCGGTGTGCTGAATTTCGCAGACGCCATTAAACTGGTTGAACTGCGTGGCAAACTGATGCAGGAAGCGGTACCAGAAGGTACTGGCGCCATGCAGGCGATTATCGGTCTGGATGATGCATCCATCCGCAAAGCTTGTGAAGAAAGTGCACAAGGTCAGGTGGTTTCACCGGTTAACTTTAACTCGCCGGGCCAGGTGGTTATCGCTGGCAACAAAGAAGCGGTTGAGCGTGCGGGTGCAGCTTGTAAAGCTGCCGGTGCCAAACGTGCACTGCCGCTGCCAGTCAGCGTGCCATCACACTGTGCGTTGATGAAGCCTGCTGCCGATAAATTGGCGGTGGCGCTCGAAGCGATCACCTTCAATGCGCCTGCGGTGCCGGTGGTAAATAACGTCGACGTGAAGTGTGAAACTGAAGCTGCTGCGATTCGAAGCGCATTGGTTCGTCAGCTGTATAGCCCGGTGCGCTGGACCGAATCGGTCGAGTTTATTGCTGCGCAGGGCGTTGAACAGCTGCTGGAAGTCGGTCCAGGTAAAGTCCTGACCGGTCTGACCAAACGTATTGTGGATAGCCTGAGTGCTGCTGCGGTGAACGATTCTGCTTCACTGAGTGCTGCACTTTCACAGGAATAAGAGGAAAAACATGAGCTTTGAAGGTAAAGTAGCGCTGGTTACCGGTGCAAGCCGTGGAATTGGTCGCGCCATTGCGGAAACGCTGGCTGCGCGCGGTGCCAAAGTGGTGGGAACCGCCACCAGTGCAAGCGGTGCGGAAGCAATCAGTGCGTACCTCGGCGACAAGGGCAAAGGCCTGCTGCTGAACGTCACTGATGCCGCCTCAATTGAGAGCGTCCTCGAACAAGTTCGCGCCGAATTTGGCGAAGTGGACATTTTAGTCAATAATGCAGGCATTACGCGTGACAATCTGTTGATGCGCATGAAAGACGATGAGTGGGCGGATATCCTTGATACCAACCTGACATCTGTCTTCCGTCTTTCTAAGGCGGTTATGCGTGCCATGATGAAAAAACGCGTGGGCCGTATCATTACCATCGGTTCTGTAGTTGGGACCATGGGTAACGCGGGTCAGGCAAACTATGCGGCAGCAAAAGCAGGTTTGATTGGCTTTAGCAAATCACTGGCGCGAGAAATTGCGTCACGTGGCATTACTGTAAACGTCGTGGCTCCGGGCTTTATTGAGACGGACATGACGCGTGCACTGAACGAAGATCAACGTTCGGGTATTTTGGCAGAAGTGCCAGCAGGTCGTTTAGGTGACCCGCAGGAGATTGCCAATGCTGTTGCATTCTTAGCCTCTGACGAAGCAGCCTACATCACGGGTGAGACGCTTCATGTCAATGGCGGCATGTACATGGTCTGATAATCACGAAAACATTTGCTTTATCTGCGGTAAACACCGCAGAATAACGCAAAATCGTGGTTCGACCAGCCGGGATTTTGTTGCATCTTTTTCAACATTTTATACACTACGAAAACCATCGCGAAAGCGAGTTTTGATAGGAAATTAAATAGTATGAGCGATATCGAACAACGCGTTAAGAAAATCGTAGCTGAGCAGCTGGGTGTTAAAGAAGACGAAGTGATTAACACTGCTTCTTTCGTTGAAGACCTTGGTGCAGATTCTCTTGACACCGTTGAGCTGGTAATGGCTCTGGAAGAAGAGTTTGATACTGAAATTCCAGACGAAGAAGCTGAGAAAATCACTACCGTTCAGGCAGCGATCGATTACATCAATAGCCACAACGGCTAATGAATATCTTCAGGCGGTCACCTCGACCGCCTGAGTTTTATGTTTGCCCCACATAGCGTTATTTTTTCCCTCCCTGGAGGACGTGCGTGTCTAAGCGTCGTGTAGTTGTGACTGGTCTTGGCATGTTGTCTCCTGTCGGCAATACCGTAGAGTCTACCTGGAGTGCTCTCCTTGCCGGTCAGAGCGGCATTAGCCTGATCGACCATTTTGATACTAGTGCCTATGCAACGCGTTTTGCGGGCTTAGTAAGAGATTTTAATTGCGATGATTTCATCTCGCGCAAAGATCAGCGCAAGATGGATGACTTCATCCAATACGGCATCGTTGCAGGCATTCAGGCTATGGCAGACTCCGGTCTGGTCGTAACCGATGAGAATGCTGGTCGCATTGGTGCGGCAATCGGTTCTGGTATTGGCGGACTGGGTTTAATCGAAGATAACCACAGCTCGCTGGTCAACGGTGGACCGCGCAAAATCAGCCCATTCTTTGTGCCTTCTACCATCGTCAACATGGTTGCAGGTCACCTCACCATCATGTACGGCCTGAAAGGTCCAAGCATCTCGATCGCAACTGCCTGTACGTCTGGTGTGCACAACATTGGTCATGCGGCGCGTATCATTGCGTATAACGATGCTGATGTGATGCTGGCCGGTGGTGCGGAGAAAGCCAGTACGCCATTAGGCGTTGGTGGTTTTGGTGCTGCTCGAGCGCTCTCCACGCGTAATGACAATCCTCAGGCGGCAAGCCGTCCGTGGGATAAAGATCGTGACGGTTTCGTGTTGGGTGACGGTGCTGGCATTATCGTACTGGAAGAGTACGAACACGCGAAGAAACGTGGTGCGAAGATTTATGCTGAGATCATTGGTTTCGGCATGAGCAGCGATGCTTACCACATGACGTCACCTCCGGAAGACGGTTCAGGTGCAGCAGCAGCGATGGTTAACGCGTTGCGTGACGCGCAGCTGAACGCTGAGCAGATTGGTTATGTCAACGCGCACGGCACTTCGACGCCCGCCGGTGACAAAGCGGAAGCGCAGGCGGTGAAATCGGTGTTTGGTGCGGCGGCTCACAGTGTGATGGTCAGCTCAACCAAGTCGATGACTGGCCACCTGTTGGGCGCTGCGGGCGCGGTAGAAGCGATTTATTCGATTCTGGCGCTGCGCGACCAGGCGATTCCACCAACCATCAACCTCGACAATCCTGACGAAGGTTGCGATCTGGACTTCGTGCCGCATACGGCGCGCCAGGTCAGCGGACTGGAGTACACCTTGTGTAACTCCTTTGGATTTGGCGGCACTAACGGCTCGCTGATCTTCCGCAAGGTTTAATCGCTCCTCAGCCATACAGAGGCCCGCATTGCGGGCCTTTTTTATATTTTCTACCGGGCTAATCAAGGCGGCCAACATGTGGATAAACGGCATACCGCAAACCGCACTTTCAACACGCGATCGCGCAGTGCAATTTGGTGATGGCTGCTTTACCACTGCTGCAGTGATCAACGGCCATATTGTTATGCTGGATGCGCATCTGCAGCGGCTGAAAGAGGGTTGCGCACGGTTATTGATGGATGCGCCTGATTTAGCTCAACTCGCCGCAGAAATGCATCACGCCGCTGCGCAACAAACGCAGGCAGTGCTCAAGGTGATTTTGACACCGGGCGCAGGTGGACGTGGTTATAGCCGCGCAGGCTGCCAAACACCGACGCGCATTATTTCGCTCTCGCTGTGGCCACAGCATTACGCCACGCTGCAACAGCAGGGCGCCTTGCTCCACACCAGCCCAATACGTCTGGCGCGCAATCCGTTGCTGGCCGGCGTAAAGCACCTGAATCGCCTTGAACAGGTGTTAATTCGCCAGCATCTTGACCAGACGGGCGGCGACGAGGCGCTGGTGCTTGACACTAACGGGACGGTGGTGGAATGCTGTGCGGCCAATTTATTCTGGCGCAAAGGCAACCACGTCTTTACGCCGCGGCTTGAGCAGGCTGGCGTGGATGGCATTATGCGTCGTTATCTGATGGCGCAGATGGCGGCGAATGGCCAGACTTGTCAGCTGATTGATGGCAGCAGGGACGACGTATTGAACGCCGATGAAGTGGTGATGTGCAACGCCCTGATGCCCGTTTTACCCGTGCGACAAATTGACGACGTTTCGTTTAGCGCACGCTCGCTGTATCAGCAACTGCGCGCCAGTTGCCCGACGATGGAAGCATCATGACTCGAATGAAAAAAATTCTCGCAGGCGTTGTGGTAGTCGCAGGACTCGCCGCCGCCTTTAGCTATTGGCAGATTGAACGTTTAGCCGATACGCCCTTAACACTGCAGCAGGAAACCATTTACACCTTGCCCGCTGGCAGCGGTCGCGTGGTACTGGAAGCGCAACTGGAAAGTCAGCACATCATTCCGCAAAGCATCTGGTTTGGCCCGTTACTGAAGCTTGAACCGGAACTGGCGCGTTTCAAAGCCGGTACCTATCGCCTGGAAACCGGCATGACGGTGCGACAGTTGCTGCAATTGCTGGCAAGCGGTAAAGAAGCGCAGTTCCCGGTGCGTTTTATTGAAGGTTCGCGTCTTACCGAGTGGTTAGCCGAGCTACGTAAAGCGCCATACCTGAAACACACGCTGACCGACGATCAATTTGCCACCGTTGCCGCTGCGCTCAAACTCGATGTCAGCCAACTGGAAGGCAGTTTCTACCCTGATACGTATCTCTACACCGCCAATACCAGCGATGTGGCGCTACTGGAACGTGCCCATGCGCGCATGAACAAGCTGGTTGATGAGATTTGGCAGGGACGCATGGAGAATCTGCCTTACAAGAAAGAGCAGGATATGGTCACCATGGCGTCGATCATTGAGAAAGAGACTGGCGTGAGCGAAGAGCGCGCGCGCGTGGCGTCGGTGTTTATCAATCGCCTGCGTACCGGGATGAAACTGCAAACCGATCCCACGGTGATTTACGGTATGGGCGACAGCTACACCGGCACGCTAACCCGTAAAAATCTGGAAACGCCAACCGACTACAACACCTACACCATTAGCGGTTTGCCGCCGGGACCGATCGCGATGCCGGGCCGTGCTTCACTGGAAGCGGCTGCACATCCGGAAAAAACCAATTACCTCTATTTTGTCGCGGATGGCAAAGGTGGACACACCTTTACCACCAATCTGGCCAGCCACAACAAAGCGGTACAGGTTTACCGGCTGGCAATGAAGGAAAAAAATGAAAAGTAAGTTTATCGTCATTGAAGGCCTGGAAGGTGCAGGCAAAACCACCGCGCGTGATGCGCTGGTTGCCGTGCTGCATGAGCATGGCATTCATGATGTCGTCTTCACGCGCGAGCCGGGCGGTACGCCGCTGGCAGAACAATTGCGCGTGTTGGTCAAGCAGGGCATTGATGGCGAGCAGGTGACCAATAAAGCTGAGCTGCTAATGCTGTACGCGGCACGCGTGCAGCTGGTAGAGAACGTGATCAAACCGGCGCTGGCACGCGGTGCCTGGGTAATCGGCGATCGTCACGATCTCTCTTCGCAAGCCTATCAGGGCGGTGGACGCGGTCTGGATGCGCAGCTGATGACCACGCTGCGCGATGCGGTGCTGGGCGATTTCCGTCCCGATCTCACACTCTATCTCGACGTTACGCCAGAAATTGGCCTGCAACGCGCCCGCGCTCGCGGTGAGTTGGATCGTATCGAGCAAGAGTCGTTGCGATTCTTCAAGCGCACGCGTGAACGCTATCTGGCTTTGGCTGCTCAGGATCCCTCCATCCTGACCATTGATGCGACGCAAAATATTGCAGACGTGACATTGTCACTTCAAGGCGCCTTGCGTAGCTGGTTGGCAGGCCAATCCGCATGAACTGGTATCCGTGGCTGAACCAGCCTTATCGACAAATCATCGCCCGCCATCAAAGCGGCCAGGCGCATCACGCCTTGCTGGTGCAGGCCATTGAGGGCATGGGTGACGATGCGTTGATCTGGGGCGTAAGTCGTTGGTTGATGTGCTTGCAGCCGGAAGGATTAAAAAGCTGCGGCCACTGCCATGGCTGCCAGTTGATGCAGGCGCACACGCACCCGGATTGGTATCGCCTTGAAGCCGAAAAGGGGAAATCCTCACTCGGTATTGATGCGGTGCGCGACGTCACTGAAAAGCTGTATCACTTCGCCCAGCAGGGCGGCGCAAAAATCGTTTGGTTGCCCGATGCGGCGCAGCTCACGGAAGCTGCCGCCAACGCATTATTGAAAACGCTGGAAGAGCCGCCGGCGAATTGCTGGTTTTTCCTCAGCGTGCGCGAACCTTCGCGCCTGCTGGCGACGCTGCGCAGTCGCTGCATGACGTGGCATCTCTCGCCGCCAGAAGAAGCACATAGCCTGCAATGGCTGCAGAAGCAGCAACCGCAGCCGCAAGAGAAGCTGCGCGCCGCCTTACGTTTGAGTAATGGCGCTCCCGCCGCCGCCTTGACGCTGCTGCAGCCCGAGCGCTGGCAGGCGCGTGAAACGCTGTGCGAAACGCTGATCAAAGCGCTTAACGGCGATGTGCTGCAGCTGTTACCCGCGTTGAACAGCGAAGATGTGGCCGTACGTCTCAGCTGGCTGATTTCGCTGCTGGTGGATGCGATGAAAGTGCAACAGGGCGCCAGTCAGTGGCTGAGCAACGGCGATCGTCCGGATGTGGTCACGCAGTTGGCGCAAAGAATGAATAGCAGTGCGCTCAACAGCAGCGCGCAGCAATGGATGCAGTGCCGCGAACAGCTGTTACATGTCGCCGCACTCAACCGAGAATTAATGTTGACCGATCGTTTACTCGCCTGGGGACGTTTACTGACTCCGGCAACGGTCGGCTAAGCGAAAAGAGAGCTCTATGTTTATTGTCGATTCCCACTGCCATCTTGATGGCCTCGATTATGAAAAACACCATCGCGATCTGGATGATGTCATCGCCAAAGCGGCGGCGCGCGATGTGAAGTTTATGCTGGCGATTGCCACCACCTTGCCGGATTACTACAAAATCAAACAGCTAGTAGGCGATCGTGAAAACGTCGCGCTGGCCTGTGGCGTGCATCCGCTCAATCAGGAAGCGCCTTACGACGTCGAAGAGTTCCGCCGTCTGGCTGCCGAAGATCGCGTAGTGGCGCTGGGCGAAACCGGGTTGGATTACTTCTATCAGCAGGAAACCAAAGCGCAGCAGCAAGCCTCGTTTCGTGAGCACATTCGCACTGGTATCGCACTGAATAAACCGATCATTGTGCACACGCGTGATGCGCGTGAAGACACGTTGGCGATTCTGCGCGAAGAGCAGGTGGAGAAGTGCGGCGGCGTGCTGCACTGTTTTACCGAAGATAAAGAAACCGCAGTCAAACTGCTGGATCTCGGTTTCTATATCTCCTTCTCAGGCATTCTGACTTTCCGCAATGCCGAACAGATCCGCGATGCGGCGCGCTATGTGCCGCTTGATCGCATGCTGGTAGAAACCGATTCGCCGTATCTGGCGCCGGTACCACACCGTGGCAAAGAAAATCAGCCAGCGTTTACGCGTGATGTTGCGGATTACATGGCGGTATTAAAAGGCGTGGATATCGAAACCCTCGCCGCTGCCACCACTGAAAACTTCTCCCGCCTGTTCCACATCCCGATGAGTCGTCTCGGCGGCTAACCGCTTTATTTCAAATGCTGTAATTAATCAAAAATCACCCAACTGCACTGCGTCTGACTGGACGCAGGTAGTGATTTATTGCTGTTTATTAGTGCAAGTCAGTAAGAAATGACTGAAAGGAAGGGGTCACACTTAGCGAAATGTGATGGCCGTCAATTTAACAATTAGCGATTTATTTTACTCTTCGTAATAAATCAAAAGACGCTCAGCGTTACCCCGGCGAAGGATCCTCCCCCCAAGCCATGCGCACTGCGCAAAAAATTGCACTCATACTCAGGAGTTTCTATGTTCAAGAACGCATTTGCGAACCTGCAGAAAGTAGGTAAATCGCTGATGTTGCCGGTATCGGTTCTGCCGATTGCCGGTATTTTGTTAGGTGTTGGTTCAGCAAACTTCAGCTGGCTGCCGGAAGTGGTTTCCCACGTCATGGCCGAAGCGGGGGGGGCGGTGTTTGCCAATATGCCGCTGATCTTTGCAATCGGTGTGGCGCTTGGCTTTACCAATAACGATGGCGTGTCTGCGCTGGCGGCTGTGGTTGCTTACGGCATCATGGTGAAAACCATGGCGGTGGTTGCGCCATTGGTACTGCATATGCCTGCCGGAGAAATCGAGGCCAAGCATCTTGCCGATACGGGTGTGCTCGGCGGGATCATTGCTGGCTCCATCGCGGCGTATATGTTTAACCGCTTCTACCGCATCAAACTGCCTGAGTATCTCGGCTTCTTTGCCGGCAAGCGCTTTGTGCCAATCATCTCTGGTCTGGCCGCGATTTTCACCGGTGTGGTGCTGTCATTCATTTGGCCGCCAATCGGTACCGCAATTCAGGACTTCTCACAGTGGGCTGCGTACCAAAACCCCGTCGTCGCCTTTGGCCTTTACGGTCTGATTGAGCGTTCACTGGTGCCGTTTGGTCTGCACCATATCTGGAACGTCCCTTTCCAGATGCAGATTGGTGAGTTCACCAATGCCGCAGGTCAGGTTTTCCACGGTGATATTCCACGTTACATGGCGGGCGACCCAACGGCAGGCAAACTGTCAGGCGGCTTCCTGTTCAAAATGTACGGTCTGCCAGCAGCAGCGATTGCTATTTGGCATACCGCCAAACCAGAAAACCGCGCCAAAGTGGGCGGTATTATGATCTCCGCCGCGCTGACCTCGTTCCTGACCGGTATTACCGAGCCAATCGAGTTCGCTTTCATGTTCGTGGCGCCGATTCTGTATGTGATCCACGCGATTCTGGCGGGCCTGGCCTTCCCAATCTGTATCTTGCTGGGTATGCGTGATGGCACCAGCTTCTCACACGGTCTGATCGACTTTATCGTGCTGAGCGGCAACAGCAGCAAAATCTGGCTGTTCCCGATTGTAGGTATCATCTACGGCCTGATTTACTACACCGTGTTCCGTTTCCTGATTGTGAAACTGAATCTGAAAACCCCTGGCCGTGAGGACACCGCAATGGAGCAGAGCAGCGCAACCGGCAGCGAAATGGCGGGCAAACTGGTTACCGCGTTTGGTGGTAAAGAGAACATCACTAACCTTGATGCCTGTATCACGCGTCTGCGTGTGAGCGTGGCGGATGTCGGCAAGGTTGATCAGGCTGAACTGAAAAGCCTTGGCGCACGTGGTGTGGTAGTAGCAGGTTCAGGCGTTCAGGCGATCTTCGGCACCAAGTCCGATAACTTGAAAACTGAAATGGATGATTATATCCGCAGCATGTAATGGTGTGTTCTAACAGCACGCACATGCGTTGATAGCAGGAAGAGGCGGCAGAGGAGTAAAGCGTCCCGCGACAAGGATGTCGCGGGCCGAGCCCCAGGGACGGTTTATGGCGACTTTACGATCTGACGCCTCTTCCAGCGTAAGCTCTTAAACCCTCAGACGAGGGTTTTTTGCTATAAATAAACCCGCAAATACTCCGTCAAGCACAGCAGCGCCATCGCCTGACCATACGGCATCGAGGTGAGCGGTATCTGACGGTAATACTCCAGATCGCTGCCCATCGCCGTTCCGAACGACACCTGCTTCAGTTCCCCATCCTCATCGATATTACCGATCACGCCACGCAATGCTTTCTCCGCCAGCGGCAAATACGCGGGCGAGAGGTAGTGTTTGCGCACCGCTTTAAGAATGCCATAGGCGAAACCGGCGGTGGCGGAGGCTTCAGGATAGCTGTTGGGATCGTCGAGCAAGGTGTGCCACAAACCGCTGCTGTGCTGACAGGTGCTCAGCGCCTTCACCTGGCTCTCCAGCACCTGCTGCAGGAAACGCCGCGTGGCATGCTGTTCCGGCCAGTTCATCATCTCGAGGAAATCAGGAATAACGATAGTCAGCCAGCTGTTGCCGCGCGCCCAACGTGCGTTGGCGAAGTTGTGCCGCCCATCAAACGTCCAGCCGTGGAACCATAAACCGGTTTGGCGATCCATTAAATATTGGGTATGAATCAGGAACTGATAGCTGGCTTCTTCGACAAACTCCGGACGATCCAGCAGCTGACCAATCTTCGCCAGCGCCATCACGCTCATCATCAAGGTGTCATCCCACAGCTGCTGGGTGTTTTCGTTGTTGTAGACGATGTGCTGCAAGCCGCCTTGTTCGGTACGCGGCATCTCATACATCACCCATTCAGCCCAACGCTCCAGCACCGGCCGCCATGCGGCATTTTGCGTCTCTTCATAGCGATACGCCAGCGTCAGGAACGGACAAACGGTATTGACGTTCTTGGTTGGCGTGCCTTCTGCCAGCCGCGTGCTGAACCAGTCATCGATGATCTTCAGCGTCTCTTGATCGCCGGTTTGCTGATAGTAGTGCAGCATGCCGTACAGGCCGATGCCGTGTGTCCATTCCCAACCGGCCCAGCCTTTGGTATCGATCACGCGGCCATCATCGAGGCGCAGCAAAAACTCACCGCTGTGATCGGTAATATTCACCAGATTATGGGTTAGCCGCTGAATCAACTGCACCAGCTCTGTACGTGGCAACAGATATTCAGGCTGGCGCAGTAACGCGCTGTGCTTCACAGGAAATACAGTCATGGTTCATTCCTATCGTTAATCAGGGTAGAGAGAGAAGGTAAAGATCGTGGCTGAGTCGGCAGCGGCGGTGCGGCCGCCTTGTGACGGTTGAGATACCCGACGTTGTTATTGCCCCACAGATTTTCATACGGCATACCCGCCAGCATTTCGACCACTTCACGCGCTTGCGGCGTAATGCGTTCCGGCACCACGCGTCCGGCTTCGCGCATTTTCAATGTCTCTTCGCGCAACACCGTGTGGGTTTGCAGGTTGAGCTTGAAGCGCAGTGAAATAATGAAGCCGCAGGCCAGCACGCAAAGTGTGCCCACGCTGAGGATCGCCAGAATGGTATGGCCGACAGCCGGGACTTGTGTGGCCTTGCCGGAAGAGAAGCCCGCCAGCTGCAACACGATACCGACGAACATCACCGCACCTGCTTGTGAGGCTTTGCGCGTCAGCGTCATGATGCCGGCAAAAATGCCTTCGCGACGCTGGCCGGTAATCACTTCATCGACGTCAGCGATATAAGTGTAAGTATTCCACGGCACATAGTTGATGCCACCGCGACCAAGACCAGCAAGGCCAGAAATCAGTACCAGCAGGGCGAAGTTGTCGTTCATGCCGGTGTACCACAATCCGGCGTAGGAGAGGGCGCTCAGACCAAACAGCACCACCACCATACGATAGGCAGGCGCAGGTCCTAGTCGGATACACAGCGGAATCATCGCCATCACCGCAATAAACTGCATCACCGCCATGGTGCCCATCAGGTTGGAGGCGATCTGCGCGCTTTGCATCAGCACAAACACCACATACCAGGTAAACACCGCGTTAAACACGTCCTGCGCGATATAGCCGCCGAGATACATGCCAAGATGCTGGCGGAAAATACGAATGCGCAGCGTTGAGGCCAGCTCGGTGTAGAGGCGTTTCAGGCTCTGCAGCAAAGTTAGCTGTGATTTTTCCTGCTCTGCGCGGCGTGATTCGGCAGAGAAATCGTTGGGATCGCGCTCCCAGGTAAACAGCCACACCAGCGTTAACACCAGCGCACAAATCACCGAGAACACCAGGCTGGCGTAGAAGAAGGAGATCGGATTATCTTTGCCAAACCAGCCAATCAGCACGCCCGGCAGGAACGCCGCCAGAATGGCCGACAGCTGCGCCAAACCAATACGCGCGCCAGAGAAACGGGTTTTCTGTTTGAAATCATCGGTCATCTCCGGCACCAGCGTTTCATAGGGCACCAGAATCATGGTGTAGACCATATCGAACAGCAGATAAGTCAGCAGATACCACCAGAAACTCATGTCGCCAACCCACATCAGGCTGTAGCTGAACACGCACGGAATGCCGAGCAGAATGAAGAATTTGCGGCGGCCAAAGCGCTTGCCGAGCCAGGTCGAACCAAAGTTGTCGGTCAGGAAACCCATTAGCGGGCTCACTACCGCATCCAGCACGCGAGCGGCAGCAAAAATAAAGGTCGCCTGAATCGGCGAGAGCCCACAAAAGGTGGTGTAAAAGTAGAGCAGCCAGGCGGCGGTTAACGCCGTGGTGCCTGCACCGAGGAAATCCCCGGACCCATAGGCCAGATAATGGCCCAGGCCAATCTTACGAGAGCGCATGGCAGGTTCTCCTTGAATTAGTCGGTAAACACATCCCTCATCACTCCGTACAACTTGCTCGGATTGGATTGAAAGTAGAGCGGCTTAAGCGTGCAAACCTTCGTGATTTCGCAATGACTTTCTTGTGGATGGCAAAATCACAAAGAAAATGGCGAGATATCTCTAATTTATAAAACAGCGTTTCATTTTTGTGGTTAATGAGATGTTGGAAATGCGAGTTGCAGCACAATGTGTGGCGAAGGGAGAAAACGGCGTAAAGGCAGTCATTTAATACAGGAAATGTGGTCCTGAGGTTGAAAGAAATGGAATTCCTCACGCATACTGCCTGACTGAACTCAGGCTTAAGGAAATGCACCATGGCTGAAGAAACCATTTTCAGTAAAATCATCCGTCGCGAGATCCCCGCCGACGTGGTTTATCAGGACGAACTGGTCACCGCCTTCCGTGATATCGCGCCCAAAGCGCCCACCCATATTCTGATCATCCCCAACGTATTGATTCCCACCGCCAACGATGTGCAAGCCGCACACGAGCAGGCGCTGGGCCGGATGATCACCGTGGCCGCCAAAATTGCCCGTGATGAAGGCATTGCCGAAGATGGCTATCGTCTGATCATGAACTGCAACAGTCATGGCGGTCAGGAGGTTTATCACATCCATATGCATTTGGTCGGCGGTCAGCCGCTGGGCCCAATGTTGGCCATCTAACTCAGGCGGACAAATTGATGCGTCAATGGCTGAGTGGCTTGCTGTTGCTGACCCTTGCAGGTTGCAGCAGCGATAAGCCGATGATTAATACCTCGCAGTCGCTGGTAATGGAATCGTCTGTATTATCCGCGGGCATTATTACCGATGATCCGAAGTTGACCGAGCAAGATGGTCAGCAGCGTGCCATGAGCGTGTTGTACAACCAGCGGGAAACGCCGGTGAAGGTGAACTATCGTTTCTATTGGTACGACGACAAAGGATTGGAAATCACGCCGGAAGAGCCAGCGCAGAGCCAAATTGTCCCGGCGCACGGCAGCGTAGAAGTGGCCTCACAAATGGGCAATCCGACCGCCAGTAAGGTGCGTCTCTATCTTTATCTTTGAGGAGTAAGCTGTGATTCGCAGTGTAAAACGTTCGGGCGCGTTGTTATTTGCGCTAATGCTCACCGGTTGTGTGGTGAAACAACAGACGCCAGCGCCGGTAGAACCCACGCAGCCAACTACGCCAACGCAGCCGGTTGAACCGACGCCGCAGCCGGTGCCGCCGCCAGAAACCGTACCGCAGCCACCGAAGCTGAAAACCATTAACTGGGATGCCAGCGTCCAGCCGTTGGTCGGCAAGATGGTGCAATCTTCAGGCGTGAATCCTGGCAGCGTATTGCTGGTGGACCGCATCAAGAACAGCACCAACGGCGCGTTGCAAACCGATAAAGCTACCGATGCGATTCAGAATGCGCTGGCCAACAACGGCAAGTTCACGCTGATCACTCCGGAACAGCTGGCGCAGGCCAAGCAGACGCTGGGCTTATCGCCGGATGACAGCCTCAACTCGCGCAGTAAAGCGATTGGCCTGGCGCGCAACGTTAACGCGCAGTATGTGCTGTACAGCAATGCGCAGGGCGATGTGAAAGCTCCAACGCTGCAAATGCAGCTGATGCTGGTGCAAACCGGTGAAATCATCTGGTCAGGAAACGGTGTTGCTCAACCCTGATCCTCAGCTGCAAAACCTGATTCAGCAACAATGGCCGACGGCGCAAGCTGCCGGTCATTTTTTCGCGCTGCCGGGACTGAGCGGGCAAAGCGTGCGTGTGCAGATGCCGCAGGGTGCGTTGCTTGCGCGACGTGCGCCGCCGCAGCCGATCCCATTTGTCGATCGCCAGCGCGAATACCGCATCCTGCAGCAGTTCAGGCATGCAGAGCTTGGGCCGCAGCCGCTGGCATGGCGCGATCCCTGGCTGCTGCAAAGCTGGTTGCCGGGAGAAGCACTCAGCTCCGCGCAGTTTAACGCGCAGCGGGAGGCGATTGTGGTGCTGCTGCAGCGCCTGCATCAACAGCCGCTCACCGGCTATCGTTTACGATTAGCGCCGCTGCTGCAGCGCTATTGGCAACTTTGCCAGCAGCGTCACTGGCGCTGGCAGCGTCGTCTGCAACGCTTATTACAGCAGGGCGAACCGCAGCCGCTGCGCCTGGCACCGCTGCATATGGATGTCCACGCCGGTAACCTGATTGCTACGCCTGCCGGTTTGCGCCTGATCGACTGGGAATATGCCGCCGATGGCGACGTGGCGCTGGAGCTGGCGGCGGTCTGTGCGGTTGATGGCGATACGCGTCCAGCGTGGATTGCCGAGTACGCCGCGCGCGCGAAGTTGGATGAGCACGAACTGGCGCGCCAGATACAGCGCTGGCAGCCGTGGCTGCAATTGCTGATGGCCAGCTGGTATCAGCTGCGCGCTGAGCAGAGCCAGGATGACACCTTACAACAGCTGGCGCAGGCCAGTTGGCACGACCTTTAACGTAGGATTTTAATCATGACCATGAACACGCCTGGACCGCTGATGCTCGACGTCGAAAGCTATGAGCTGGACGCCGAAGAACGCGAGATTCTGCAGCATCCGCTGGTAGGCGGACTGATTCTGTTTGCCCGCAACTTCCACGATGTCGACCAACTGGCAGAGCTGGTGCGCCAGATTCGCGCCGCGTCGCGCCATCGTCTGGTGGTCGCGGTGGATCAGGAAGGCGGGCGCGTGCAGCGTTTCCGCGACGGCTTCACGCAGTTGCCGGCCATGCAATCCTTCGCCGCGCTGCACGATCTCAATAGTGCCGGTGAACTGGCGCAGCAGGCGGGCTGGCAGATGGCGTCGGAAATGATCGCCATGGATATCGACATCAGTTTCGCGCCGGTACTCGACATTGGTCACATCAGCGCGGCGATTGGCGATCGTTCGTTCCATGAAGATCCGGCTATCGCACTGCAAGTCGCGCGTCGTTTTATCAACGGCATGCATGAAGCGGGTATGAAAACCACTGGCAAACACTTCCCCGGCCACGGTGCGGTCAGCGCGGATTCGCATAAAGAGACGCCGCGCGACAACCGCGATGCCGCCACGCTACGTCAGCATGACATGGCGATCTTTAAGCAGTTAATCGATGAGCAACTGCTCGATGCGGTGATGCCGGCGCACGTTATCTATACTGAGGTGGATCCGTTGCCCGCCAGCGGTTCACCATATTGGCTGCAAACCGTGTTGCGCAAAGAGCTCAGCTTCCACGGCGTGATTTTCTCCGACGATTTGTCGATGGAAGGTGCCGCCGTGATGGGCAGCTACGCCGAACGCGCACAGCAGTCGCTGAATGCCGGTTGCGATATGATCCTGGTGTGCAATCAGCGCGCCGGCGCGGTGAGCGTACTGGATAACTTGACGCCGATCGGGGCAGAGCGCGTGACGCAGTTATACCATCAAGGGCGTTTTACCCGTCAAAGCCTGCTGGCAAGCGAGCGCTGGCGGCAAAATCAGCGTCAGCTCAGCGCATTGCAAGAGCGCTGGCTGGCGCACAAAGCTTCGGGCAGATAAGCCGCGCTGCCCGGATTTATTCCACGCTGAGGAAAATCATGATCATCTATCTGCACGGTTTTGATTCCAACAGTCCGGGCAACCATGAAAAGGTGCTGCAGCTGCAGTTTATTGACCCGGACGTCAGATTAGTCAGCTACAGCACCCGTCATCCCAAACACGACATGCAGTTTCTGCTGAAAGAGTGCGACAAGCTGCTGCAACAGGGCGACGATGCGCATCCGCTGATTTGCGGGGTTGGGCTGGGCGGTTATTGGGCCGAGCGCATTGGCTTCCTGTGTGGCATGCGTCAGGTGATCTTTAATCCCAATCTGTTCCCATTTGAGAACATGGAAGGCAAAATCGATCGCCCGGAAGAGTATCTCGATATTGCTACCAAGTGCGTGAATGATTTCCGCGAGAAGAACCGCGAAAAGTGTCTGGCGATTTTGTCTCGTCAGGATGAAGCGCTGGATAATCAGCGCAGCGCGGCGTATCTGCAGCCGTTCTATGAAATCATCTGGGATGACGCAGCCAGCCACAAATTCAAGAACATCGCGCCACATCTACAACGCATCAAGGCCTTCAAACTCCTCGCCTGACCATCGGTGCGCCGTGTGACGCGGCGCATAAAATGTGTAACATTCTGATAATGCTGCTGAAAGATTGATGTACATCAATTTTCTTATGTGATGTCGTTGACGCCGTGATATTCTGCCCTCAGCTCGCGATTTAACGTCGCCAACCCTATGTTTATTAAGGTTTTTATTAACCATTGATTAACTATTGGTTTACAACTTTGAGGGGGTCTTTGTTGACTATATCTATGGAAAAAATCGTTATTATCGGCGGTGGTGCTGGCGGCTTAGAGCTGGCAACGCAGCTCGGTCACAAGCTGGGACGCAAGAAGAAGGCCGAGATCATTTTGGTCGATCGTAATCATAGCCATCTGTGGAAACCGCTGCTGCACGAAGTGGCAACCGGTTCGATGGACGAAGGGATTGATGCGCTGAGCTATCTGGCGCACGCGCGCAATCACGGCTTCCAGTTCCAGCTGGGATCGCTTACGCAAATCAACCGTGAAAACAAAACCCTTGAGCTGGCTGAAATTCGCGATGCGGAAGGCGCACTGTTAGTGCCGCAGCGTGAGCTGGCCTACGATCGCCTCGTTATTGCGCTTGGCAGCACCTCAAATGACTTCGGCACGCCGGGCGTGAAAGATCACTGCATCTTCCTTGATAACCCGCATCAGGCGCGTCGTTTCCACAACGAAATGCTCAACCTGTTCCTGCGTTTCTCGGCCAGCGAAGGCAGCCTGGAAAAAGTGAATATTGCGATTGTCGGCGGCGGTGCTACCGGCGTGGAACTCTCTGCTGAGTTGTATAACGCGGTGAAACAGCTGCACAGCTACGGCTACAAAGGTCTGGATAGCAGCTCGCTGAACGTCACGCTGGTGGAAGCCGGTGAACGCATTCTGCCTGCGCTGCCACCGCGTATCTCGGCGGCGGCGCATCAGGAGCTGACCAAACTTGGCGTGCGCGTGTTGACGCAAACCATGGTCACCAGCGCTATCGAAAACGGTTTGAATACCAAAGGCGGCGAATTCATCGAGGCCGATCTGATGGTGTGGGCGGCCGGTATCAAAGCGCCAGATTTCCTGAAAGAGATTGGCGGACTGGAAACCAACCGCATCAATCAGCTGGTGGTGAAAGAGACGCTGCAAACCACGCTGGATGACGACATCTACGCCATTGGTGATTGCGCCTCCTGCGCGCTGCCGGGTGGCGGATTTGTGCCGCCGCGCGCGCAGTCAGCGCATCAGATGGCATCGCGCGCGCTGGAGAACATCCTTGCACAGCGTAAAGATAAACCATTGAAAGCCTATGTTTATAAAGATCACGGCTCGCTGGTATCGCTGTCGCGCTTCAGCACCGTGGGCAGTTTGATGGGTAACCTGATGCGCGGCTCGATGATGGTGGAAGGGCGCATTGCGCGTTTTGTCTACATCTCTCTATATCGTATGCACCAGATTGCGCTCCACGGATACTTCAAGACCGGTCTGATGATGCTGGTCGGCAGTCTTAACCGCGTACTGCGTCCGCGCCTCAAGCTGCACTGATGATTTTCGGGCGGTGAATGCCGCCCCACGCCACGTCAGCTGCCGTAACCCGCTGAAAACTTCACGTTCAGCTTAAGGTTACGGCACTATTTCACCTGCTCTCAGAACTCTCCTAAAAGCTGGCCCTGATGGGTTTCCGCTGCGTTTCCTCCATTAATCTGATGTTGCAATTACGGTCCATCTGTAAAACTTATTACCAACAAACACGGCGCGGCGCGCACGCCGGTTATGCCTCGGCTACATCAGGATTTCGTAGCGGCAGGAATGCGCGGTAACAACCTTCAGGAGGACATTCCTGTGAATAAATCAATGTTAGCGGGTATCGGTATCGGCGTAGCAGCAGCGTTAGGCGTTGCCGCAGTCGCCAGCATGGATGTTTTCGATCGCGGCCCGCAGTATGCACAAGTCCTGTCGGCGACGCCGATTAAAGAGAGCATCAAGCAGCCGCGACAGGAGTGTCGCAATGTGACGCTAACCCATCGTCGTGCGGTCCAGGATGAGAATCGCATTGCCGGTTCGGTGCTGGGCGCGGTAGCCGGCGGCGTGTTGGGCCATCAGTTTGGTGGCGGACGCGGACGCGATGTGGCTACGGTAGCGGGCGCGTTAGCTGGCGGTTACGGTGGTAATCAGGTGCAGGGTGCGCTGCAGGATCGCGACACTTACACTACCAACGAGCAACGTTGCAAAACGGTATACGATAAACAGGAAAAAATGCTGGGTTATGACGTGACCTACAAAATAGGCGACCAGCAGGGCAAAATCCGCATGGAAAATGACCCTGGCACCCGCATTCCGCTGGACCGTAATGGTCAGCTAATCCTGAATTCGAATCAGGCCTAATTGGGCAAAGATGCATCACAGCAGCAGTAACAAAAAAGCGCCGCAAGGCGCTTTTTTCGTATCACACATCATCTCAGCCATAAGGTCGCCATTTATGGCGACCTTCCGAAACACAACATCAAACCCGATTTTTCGCCAGCTCGCTGACAAAATCCTGCACCCATTCCATACGGATTTTCCGGTCCGCCATGTCGCGGGTGAATTTCAGGCGCGTTGGGCCATCCAGTTTCCACTGCTTAGGATCTTTCTGCAGCAGGCCAATCAGCCAGCCCGGATCAACCTGATTCTGCGGCGCAAACTCAAAGAAACCGCCTTTGTCGCTGGCTTCAATCTTACGAATCCCCAACTGGCGCGCCACTAAACGCAGCCCGGCGATATCCAGCAGATTCCGCGCCGCATCCGGCAGTTTGCCGAAGCGGTCAATCATCTCAACCTTCAGCTCCGCCAAATCCTGCTCATCCGCCGCGCTGGCGACGCGCTTGTAGAGCGACAAGCGGGTATTCACGTCCGGGATAAAATCATCCGGCAGCAGGGCAGGCATGCGCAGTTCAATTTCGGTTTGATTGCTGGTGAGATCTTCCAGCGACGGCTCGCGGCCCGCCTTCAGCGCATCGACCGCATTCTCCAGCAGCTCCATATAGAGCGTGAAGCCGATGGTTTCCATCTGGCCGCTCTGATCTTCGCCGAGCAGTTCACCCGCGCCGCGAATCTCCAGATCGTGGGTTGCCAGCGCAAAACCGGCACCAAGATCTTCCAGCGACGCGATAGCTTCCAGACGCTTCTGCGCATCGGTGGTCATCGCTTTTGGATGCGGCGTCAGCAGCCACGCATAGGCCTGATGGTGCGAACGTCCCACACGGCCACGCAGCTGGTGCAGCTGAGCCAGACCAAAGTGGTCGGCGCGTTCAATGATAATGGTGTTGGCGCTGGGAACGTCGATACCGGTTTCGATGATGGTGGTACACACCAGCACGTTAAAGCGCTGATGGTGGAAATCATTCATCACCCGCTCGAGATCGCGTTCGCGCATCTGGCCGTGACCAATGGCAATACGCGCTTCCGGCACCAGATCGGCCAATCGCTGCGCCGCTTTCTCGATGTTTTCGACGTCATTGTAGAGATAGTAAACCTGGCCGCCGCGCAGCACTTCACGCAGGATCGCCTCGCGCACTACCAAGCTGTCGTACTCGCGCACAAAGGTTTTCACCGCCATGCGTCGTGCCGGTGGCGTGGCGATAATCGACAGATCGCGCATGCCGCTCATCGCCATATTCAGGGTACGCGGAATCGGCGTGGCAGTGAGCGTCAGGATATCAACATCGGCACGCATCGCCTTGATGCGCTCTTTGTGGCGCACGCCAAAGCGGTGCTCTTCATCGACAATCAGCAGGCCGAGATCATGCCATTTCAGGTCGTTCGACAACAGTTTATGCGTGCCAATCAGAATATCGACTTTGCCCTCGCGCGCCTGTTCCAGCACCTGACTCTGCTCTTTGGCGGTGCGGAAGCGCGATAGCATCTCAATGCGCACCGGCCAGTTAGCGAAGCGATCGCGGAAGTTGTCGTAATGCTGCTGCGCCAGCAAGGTGGTCGGCACCAGCACCGCGACCTGTTTGGCATTCTCAACCGCGAGGAACGCGGCGCGCATCGCCACTTCGGTTTTACCAAAGCCGACGTCACCGCACACCAGACGATCCATCGCCAGCGGCTGGCACATGTCGCTCAGCACCGCGTTGATCGCCTGACCTTGATCCGGCGTGGTTTCAAACGGGAAGCCTTCGCAGAACAGCTGATACTGTTCGCGATCGTGCTTAAAGGCGAAGCCGGTTTTGGCCGCGCGCTGAGCGTAGATATCCAGCAGCTCGGCCGCTACGTCGCGCACTTTCTCGGCGGCTTTCTGCCGCGCGCGCGACCAGGCATCGCTGCCGAGTTTATGCAGCGGCGCATTCTCATCGGCGCCGCCGGCATAGCGGCTAATCAGATGCAGCGACGAAACCGGCACATACAGCTTGGCGTCGCCCGCATAGGAGAGCATCAAATATTCAGCCACGATGCCGCCGGCTTCCAGCGTGGTCAGGCCGATATAACGCCCAACGCCGTGCTCCAGATGCACTACCGGCTGGCCGGGATGCAGCTCGGCAAGGTTGCGGATCAGCACATCAGGATTGATGGTGCGGCGATTATCCTGGCGACGGCGACTGACGCGCTCGCCAAGCAGATCGCTTTCGCAGATCAACGCCAGCTGGCGTTGCGTGTCGATAAAGCCGCGCTCGCTGGCGCCAATCATCAGGCTATGCGGCTGGTTGGCGGCCTGATCAAAGTGATCGATGGCCTGTGGGCGCAGTTTGATGCGCGTCAGCAGCTCTTGCAGGCTTTCGCGGCGACCTTCACTCTCCACCGAGAAAATGACCTGACCGCTGAATTGTTCAAGGAACTGACGCAGCAGATCGAGTGGCGCTTTGGCCTGCGCCTGCACGGTTAATTCCGGCAGCGGCTGATACCCCAGATTGGTGTTTGCCGCTTTCTCCGGCAGCGTGTCGCTGCTTAGCTGCATGCGCGGCCAGGCTTTCAGTTCGCTCATTAACGTGTCGGGACGCAGCCACAGCGTAACCGGCTCCAGCAACGGACGCATCGGATCGATACGGCGATTCTCAAAGCGCGCGTTGGCGTCTAGCCAGAAGCGCTCGGCGCTTGCCAGCAAATCGCCGCTGTTGAGCAGCAGCGTGTTGGCAGGCAGATAGCTAAACAGCGTTGGCAATTCTTGCTCAAAGAACAGTGGCTGCCAGTATTCGATACCGGCAGGCAACGTGCCTTTGCTCACCTGCTGATAGACGTGCTCCGGCTCGCGTCGTACGTCAAAGGTTTCGCGCCAGCGGCTGCGGAACAGCTCGATGGCGGCTTTATCCGTGGGGAATTCATGCGCCGGCAGCAGGTTAATCGCGTTGACCGCTTCCAGTGTACGCTGAGTATCGACATCAAACAGGCGCAGGCTGTCGATCTCATCATCAAAGAAGTCGATGCGATAAGGTTGATCGCTGCCCATCGGGAACAGATCGAGCAATGCGCCGCGCGTGGCGTATTCGCCGTGCTCCATCACCTGGTCGACATGACGATAACCGGCCTGCTCCAGCTGATCGCGTAGCGCATCGCGCGACAGCTTTTGCCCTTGCTGCATCACCAGCGCATGGCCGTGCAGGAAGCTGTGCGGACATACGCGCTGCATCAGCGTGTTGACCGGCATAATCAGCATGCCGCGCGTTAGGTTGGGCAGCTGATACAGCGTGGAGAGGCGAGCAGAGATAATGTCCTGATGCGGCGAGAAACTGTCGTAGGGCAGGGTTTCCCAGTCAGCGAGGTTAGTGACCGGCAGATCGGTGAACTGGCGTATCTCCTCCTGCAGACGCAAGGCAGATTGCATATCCGGGGTAATCATCAACACCGGACCGCTATGGCGTTCGGTGATGCTGGCACACTCAAGCGCTTGCGCGGCGCCGACGAGCTGGCCGAGCTGGCGATGGTCGCCGGCTTTGACTGGCAGGGTATAACGACTCTGTTCCGACATGGGATCTCGACATTCTCTCCTTGGATTACAGGGCGTCATCATTCCATAATCCGCCCTGAGGATCATCTGTCGTTTCGGAGTTTCTGCCAGGTCTTCATAATGACGACCCTACAAAACCCCCACGAATCACTTACTCGATTGCTGTGTGTAGTGCATACGCGGGCGATCGACATTGGCCCATGACAGCTCTTTCTCCAGATGGTAGCTGTGATTGCCGTCGTCCCACTTCACGTAATAGCCGGTTGGCGCATCTCCCTGTTCAAAAACGTTAACGATCTCGCCTCTGATCTCTCCCGATTTATGCTTCACGATACTGTTCTTAGGGAATTTGAACATGGTGTACTCCTCGTCGCCTACGGTAATTCACCTTTAAGTCTACGCCAGCCGATGACGAATAAACGTACAAATAACATCATTAATTTGTCGCAATTTTATGCATAAGCAGTGGCTGGTACGGTTTTTGACACAACTTTGCCGCAGACTCAGAGGGTTAGAGGTTTCATAAAGGGGACGCCTCCTTTATCATCCCACTACTTATTTTCAGGCAACTGCCAAGACGGATCTCATGTATCAACCAGTCGCGTTATTCATCGGTTTGCGCTACATGCGTGGACGTGCCTCAGACCGCTTTGGTCGCTTCGTCTCCTGGCTCTCAACTATCGGCATCACGCTCGGCGTGCTGGCGCTGGTCACCGTGTTATCGGTGATGAACGGCTTCGAGCGCGAGCTGGAAGGCAATATCCTCGGCCTGATGCCGCAGGCGCTGGTCACCAGCGACAAGGGCAGTATCAACCCAAAGGAATTGCCAGCCGAGGACCTCAAGCTGCAAGGTGTTAAGCGCATCGCTCCACTCACCACCGCCGATGTGGTGCTGCAAAGCGCGCGTAACGTTTCGGTCGGCGTGATGCTCGGCATCAATCCCGACGAACAGGATCCGCTGACGCCATTCCTCGTCAACACTCAACAAAGCGTGCTGCAAGCGGGCCAGTACAACGTCATCCTCGGTGAACAGCTGGCTGCACAGCTGGGCGTGAAGCGCGGCGATCAGCTGCGTTTGATGGTGCCGTCGGTCAGCCAGTTCACGCCAGTGGGGCGCTTGCCGAGCCAGCGTATTTTCACCGTGGCTGGCACGTATGCCGCCAACAGCGAAGTGGATGGCTATCAGATTCTGGTCAATCAGCAGGATGCCTCACGCGTGATGCGCTATCCGCTCGGTAACATCACCGGCTGGCGTTTGTGGCTGGATAAGCCATTAAGCGTTGATGCGCTCAGCCAGCAGAAACTGCCGGATGGACTGGCGTGGAAAGACTGGCGCGAACGCAAGGGCGATCTGTTCCAGGCGGTGCGCATGGAGAAAAACATGATGGGGCTGCTGCTGAGCCTGATCATCGCGGTGGCAGCCTTCAATATCATTACCTCGCTCGGCCTGCTGATCATGGAGAAGCAGGGCGAAGTGGCGATCCTGCAAACATTGGGTTTGACCCGCCGCCAGATTGTCGCGGTATTTATGGTGCAGGGCGCCAGCGCCGGTATTATTGGCGCGCTGCTGGGCACCGTGCTTGGCGTGCTGCTGGCCAGCCAACTGAATAATTTGATGCCGGTAATTGGCCTGTTCCTCGATGGCGCGGCGCTGCCGGTCGACATCAATGTGCTGCAGGTGATCACCATCGCGCTGGTCTCAATGGCCGTTGCGCTGCTCTCTACCCTTTATCCGTCGTGGCGCGCTGCCGCCGTCCAACCCGCTGAGGCTTTACGTTATGAGTAATACTCCTTTGTTGCAGTGTCGTGACCTGTGCAAACGCTATCAGGAAGGCAGCGTGCAGACCGATGTGCTGCGCAATGTAGCTTTCAGCCTGCAGCCGGGTGAACTGACGGCGATTGTCGGCAGCTCCGGTTCGGGTAAAAGTACCTTGCTGCATCTGCTCGGCGGCCTGGATGCGCCCACCTCGGGCGATGTGATTTTTGATGGTAAATCGCTGAATGCGATGTCGTCCGCCGCTAAAGCCGAGCTGCGTAACCGCGAGCTCGGCTTCATCTATCAGTTCCACCACTTGCTGCCGGACTTTAGCGCGCTGGAGAACGTAGCGATGCCGCTGCTGATTGGCAAAATCGGCAAAGCGGAAGCGGAGTCACGCGCGCGTGAAATGCTGGCGGCGGTCGGGCTGGAAAAACGTGCCGCGCATCGGCCTTCTGAATTGTCGGGCGGTGAACGTCAGCGTGTGGCGATTGCGCGCGCGCTGGTGAATCGTCCGCGTCTGGTGATGGCCGATGAACCCACCGGTAACCTCGATGCGCGCAACGCCGACGCGATTTTTGAATTGCTTGGCGAGTTGAACGTCAAGCAGGGCACCGCTTTTCTGGTGGTGACGCACGATCTGCAGCTGGCGAAACGCCTGAGCCGGCAGATGGAGATGCGCGACGGTGAGCTGAGCGACCAACTGACGCTGGGAGTGATCTGATGGCTTCGTCATTATCCCTGCTGCTCGGGCTGCGTTTTAGCCGCGGTCGGCGGCGTGGTGGCATGGTCTCGCTGATCTCCATCATCTCCACCATCGGCATCGCGCTGGGCGTGGCGGTGCTGATCATCGGCCTGAGCGCCATGAACGGCTTTGAGCGTGAGCTGAACAACCGCATTCTGGCGGTGGTTCCGCACGGTGAAATCGAGCCGGTGAATCAGCCGTTCCGCAACTGGCAACCGATGATCGCGCCGATTGAGCAGGTTGCTGGCATTGCCGCCGCCGCGCCCTACATCAACTTCACCGGGCTGATTGAGAGCGGCGCGAAGCTGCAAGCGCTGCAGGTGAAAGGCGTCGATCCGCAGGAGGAAGCGCGTCTTAGCGCCTTGCCGAGCTTTGTTGCCGGTGATGCGTGGTCACAGTTCGCGGCGGGCAAACAGCAAATCATTCTGGGTGGCGGCATCGCCAAATCGCTCAACGTGAAACAGGGCGACTGGATCACAATCATGATCCCGAATAATGATGGCGAGAATAAGCTGCTGCAGCCGAAACGCATTCGTCTGCAGGTTAGTGGCGTGCTGCAACTGAGCGGCATGCTCGATCACAGCCTGGCGCTGGTGCCGCTGGCCGATGCGCAGAAGTATCTGGATATGGGCGACAGCGTCAGCGGTATCGCGCTGAAGATGAATGACCCGTTCCAGGCGCAGAAGCTGGTACGAGACGCCGGTGAAGTGACGCACTCTTACGTCTATATCAAGAGCTGGATTGGCACTTACGGCTACATGTATCGTGACATCCAGATGATTCGCGCCATTATGTATTTAGCCATGGTGCTGGTGATTGGCGTGGCTTGCTTCAACATCGTTTCGACGCTGGTGATGGCGGTGAAAGACAAGAGCAGCGACATCGCGGTGCTGCGTACGCTGGGCGCCAAAGATGGCCTGATTCGCGCCATCTTTATCTGGTACGGCTTGCTGGCGGGCCTGCTTGGCAGCGTCAGCGGCGTGGTGGTCGGCGTGCTGGTGGCGCTGAATCTCACGCCAGTGATGCGCGTGTTTGAGCACCTTACCGGGCATCAACTGCTGGCGGGCGATATCTACTTTATCGATTTCCTGCCGTCCGAACTGCACTGGATTGATGTGATTTCGGTGCTGGGCACCGCGATTGTCCTGAGCCTGATTGCCAGCTGGTATCCGGCCCGACGCGCGAGCCGTATCGATCCGGCCCGCGTGCTCAGCGGTCAGTAAAGATAAAACCCAGCCGCCATGCGGCTGCTATTATCGGGCAGATTAGCCCGAAAAATACCCGACGCGCGGCGATAAACGCCGCAGATAAGGAGCTTTTATGCGCATACCGCGCCGCCGCCTACGACTCGCCCGCGACAAAAAAAACCGCCGCAAGGTGCATCAGCGCTTTCGTCAGCGCATCTTCGAGCGCGATCGCAAAGCTGAACTGGCCGCGCATCCGCAACCGCGCGTGGTGGTGCTGACCGGCGCGGGTATTTCCGCCGAGTCCGGTATTCGCACGTTCCGCGCCGCCGATGGCTTGTGGGAAGAGCACCGCGTGGAAGATGTCGCCACGCCGGAAGGTTTCCAACGCAATCCGGCGCTGGTGCAGGCGTTCTACAATGCGCGTCGTCAGCAGCTGCAACAGCCCGAAATTCAGCCCAACGCCGCGCACAAAGCGCTGGCGGAACTGGAGCAGGTGCTGGGCGATAACTTCCTGCTGGTGACGCAGAATATCGATAACCTGCACGAACGCGCCGGCAGCCAGCGCGTGTTGCATATGCACGGTGAACTGTTGAAAGTGCGCTGCGTCAGCAGCGGACAAGTGCTGGACTGGACCGAAGATTTAACCCCGGACGATCGCTGCACCTGCTGCCAGTTCCCGGCGATGCTGCGCCCGCACATCGTGTGGTTTGGTGAAATGCCGCTGGGGATGGAGGAGATTTATCAGGCGATTGAGCAGGCGAATCTGTTTATTGCCATCGGCACCTCGGGCCACGTTTATCCCGCCGCTGGTTTTGTCCACGAGGCAAAACTGCAGGGCGCGCATACCGTGGAGCTGAACCTGGAACCGAGCCAGGTTGGCAATGAGTTTGCTGAGCGTCATTACGGTTTAGCCAGCGAAGTGGTGCCGGAGTTTGTGCATACGTTTTTGCGTGGGTTGTATAAGTAGTTTAGTGCGCGCTTTCCCTCATCCCAACCTTCTCCCAAAGGGAGAAGGGGCGAAATAGAACCCTCTCCCGCTTGCGGGAGAGGGCAGGGTGAGGGGGAAGTCGCAGAGGACTAACGTCCCGCCTTCAGCTTCTGGAACAGCGTCTCATACTGCACGCTGGCTTCACCGACATCGTTCTGCCACTCGCCGTTTTTAATCACATCCTCAGCAGGATACAGCGAAGGATCGTTGGCCACTTCATTTGGCAATAGCTTCTTCGCCGCCAGGTTTGGCGTGGGATAACCGATGGTTTCCGCCACTTGCGCCGCCACGTCTGGACGCAGCAGGAAGTTAATCAGCTTCAGCGCGCCTTCACGGTTTTTCGCATTGGCCGGAATCGCCAGGTTATCCATCCAGAAAATCCCGCCTTCCTGCGGCCAGATAATCTGCAGCGGCGTGCCCGCCTGGCGCGCAACGTAGGCGGAACCGTTCCAGATCATGCCAACGTTCACTTCGCCTTCCATAAACGGGTTGCCCGGATTATCGGAGTTAAACGCCAGCACGTTCGGCATCAGCTTTTTCAACTCTTCATAAGCAGCTTCGATCTGTTTAGGATCGCGGGTGTTGCCCGAATAACCCAGCTTGCGCAGCGCCATCTGGAACACTTCACGCGCGTCGTCGGTCAGCAGCAGGCTCTGCTTATACTCCGGCTTCCACAAATCGGCCCAGCGGGTAATGCTTTTGGCATCCACCTCGTCGGTGTTGACGCCAATGGCGGTCGCGCCCCAGATATACGGGATCGAGTAATCGTTATTAGGATCGAACGGCTTGTTCAGCAGGTTAGGATCGAGATTTTTGAAGTTGCTGAGCTGGGATTTATCAATCTTTTGCAGCATGCCTTCATTACGCATCTTGGCGACGAAGTAGGTTGAAGGCACCACCAAATCGTAAGCGCCATCTTTCCAGGTCTTCAGCTTGGCATACATGCTTTCATTGGATTCGTAGGTGGAGTAAATCACCTTGATGCCGGTCTCTTTGGTGAACTGCTCCAGCAGTCCCGGCGGCACGTATTCGGTCCAGTTATAGAAGTAGAGCGTTTTGCCGGCATCCGCCTGCGCGCTCTGCATGCCCAATGCCAGCGCCCCAGCCGCCAGCCAATGAGACCACTTTTTCATCGATTATCCTCTATTTGGTTTTATCACGGAGCAACAGCTGACTGAGCGCCACCAACAGTAGCGACAGCAGCAGCAAAATTGTCGCCAGCGCGTTCACTTCCGGTGACACGCCAACTTTAACCATCGAATAGATTTTTAACGGCAAAATTTCGAAGCTCGGGCCGGTAACAAACGACGATACCACGACATCGTCCATCGACAGCGTAAAACTGAGCAGCCAACCCGCTGCGACCGCCGGTAGCGCCAGCGGCAGCAAAATTTTGCGCAGGATGGTGACTTCGCTGGCACCAAGATCTTTGGCGGCTTCCAGCATGCGCACATCAAATCCTTTCAGGCGCGAATAGACGGTGATCACCACAAACGGCAGGCAGAAAGTGATGTGCGAGAACAGCAGCGACCAGAAGCCAAGCGAAATGCCCAGCAGCATGAACAGCACCAGCAGCGAAATCGCCATCACGATATCCGGCGACATCATCACCACAAACAGCATGCCGCTGACGAACGGTTTACCCCGGAAGCGATAGCGATAGAGCGCGACGGCGGTCAGCGAGCCGATAATCGTGGCGCAGCTGGCGGAGAGCACGCCCATCAGCAATGAATGTTGTGCCGCCTGAATCAGGCTGTCGTTGTTCATCAGCAGGCGATACCACTGCGTGCTGAAACCCTGCCAGTTAATGCCGAAACGTGAACTGTTGAAGGAGTTGACGATCAGAATGATGATCGGGATATAAAACCAGGCGTAAATCACGGCCATGAAGCCGCCACGTAACCAGCGCGCCATCATTGCAGTTCCGCCTTGCTGTTCAGCATACGCGCTGCACGCCAGTAAGCCAGCAGCATCAATCCCATCAGCAGCGTCATCACAATGCTGGTGGCGGCACCGAACGGCCAGTCGCGGATATTGAGGAACTGGCTCTTGATCACGTTGCCAATCAACAGGTTTTTCGCGCCGCCCAGCAAATCTGCCACAAAGAACAAACCCATCGCCGGGATAAACACCAGCAGGCAACCGGCGACAATGCCCGGCATGGTCAGCGGCAGAATGATGCGTAAGAAGGTTTTCAGTTTACTGGCGCCGAGATCGCGCGCCGCTTCGAGGCAGGATTTATCCAGTTTTTCCAGGCTGGAGTAGAGCGGCAGCACCATAAACGGCAGCAGAATGTAGATCAGTCCCAGAATCACCGCTTCGGAGGTGTACATGATGCGAAACGGTTTATCGATCACCCCGAGCCACAGCAAAAACTCATTTAGCCAGCCGCGCGTGCTGAGGAAGATTTTCAGGCCGTAGATGCGGATCAGCGAGTTGGTCCAGAACGGCACAATCAGCAGGAACAGCATCAGCGGACGCAGGCGCGCTGGCAGTTTCGTCAGACACCAGGCAAACGGATAACCGAGTAGCAGGCAGCACAGCGTGGCGATCAACGCCATATTCAGCGAGTGCAGCAGCACGTCAGCGTAGAGCGGATCGAGCAGCCGCGTGTAGTTATTGAGGGTGAAGGCCATACTGACAAAATGCGCATCATCGCGCGTCAGGAAGCTGGTGGCGAAGATCATCAGGTTGGGCAGCAGGACAAACAGCGTTAGCCAGCTGACGATTAGCGCGACAATGACTTTCTGCAGGCGGTTACGCATCAACTTCATACGGCAGCACCACCTCCCAGTTGGCGACCCAGCTGACAGACATTTTCTGGTTCAGCGAGTGATCAAAATCGGGATCGTCTTCGTTGAAGAACTCGCTCACCGTCAGCAGCTTGCCGTTCTCCAGCTCAACGGTGGATTCCAGCGTCATGCCTTTATAGTTGCGCTCGCGCACGTAGCCGATCAGGTTGTCGCTGCGGCTGTCGTGATCGATCTCCTCGACGCGCAGATCTTCCGGGCGCAGCAGCACATGCAGCTTATCGCCCGCGCTGACCGGGAAATCACACTGCAGCTCACATTCACGCCCTTCCACCCGCGCGCGGATAGTGGGCGCATGGTCGCTGTTCAGCACCTCGGCATCGAACACGTTTATCTCGCCGATAAAGCGCGCCACAAACAGGTTGGCGGGCTCTTCGTAAATCTCGCGCGGCGTGCCGTCCTGTTCGATACGACCATCGCGCATCACCACGATACGATCGGACATAGTCAGCGCTTCTTCCTGATCGTGGGTGACGAAGACAAAGGTGATGCCGAGCTTACGCTGCAGCGCTTTGAGCTCGTTTTGCATCTGGCGACGCAGCTTGTAATCCAGCGCCGACAGCGACTCATCCAGCAGCAACACTTTCGGACGATTGACCACCGCGCGCGCAATCGCCACGCGCTGTTGCTGACCGCCCGAAAGCTGATGCGGACGGCGATCGGCAAAACTCTCCAGCTGCACCATCGCCAGCGCATCGTTAACGCGCGTGGTGATCTCGGCCACCGGGGTTTTCTGCATGCGCAGGCCAAAGGCGACGTTCTCAAACACCGACATGTGTGGGAACAGCGCGTAGCTTTGAAACACGGTGTTGATGTGGCGATGCTCGGCGGGCAGGTCGGTGATGTCATTATCATCAAGAATGATGTGACCGCGATCGGCCTCTTCCAGCCCGGCAATCAGCCGCAATATGGTGGTTTTTCCGCAGCCGGAAGGGCCAAGCAGCGTGATGAACTCGCCGTGACGGATGGTCAGGTCAAAGTCAGAGATGATGGTTTTGCCATCGAAAGCTTTACTGATGCCAGAAAGCGTAACCAGCGCAGGCGCGCGTGTTTGCGTCATTTTAGTCACTCAGTCTGATGGTGAATCAGGTTACAGCATAGCCGCTGGTGGCCGCTTGCTGTGATGAAGGGCGCGATGATACCGCAAAAATGTGTCAATGCCATGTTTTGCCACGGATTTACCTTGAAAACGCTGAAAAATGCCGGAGTATGCATAACGGAAAAGTCGGACAGGTGAGCGTGAGCGAATTTTCAGCGCAATTCACGTTGAGAGAGCTAACCTGAAGGATAATGATTTGACGCAACATGGTGCCATCAGGCCACCATGATAATGACGCAGGTTCTTTAGAGGGATGACAGATGGATCAATTACTTGAGCGTTTTCTCAGTTATGTCGCAGTAGAAACTCAGTCAAAACCTCAGGCACGTCAGGTGCCAAGCAGCGAAGGGCAGTGGACGCTGGCGCGTCAATTACAGGAAGAACTCATTGCGCTGGGCTTTGTTGATGTTTCGCTGAGCGATCATTGCTGTGTGATGGGCACTTTACCGGCTAACGTCGATTGGGCCACGCCGGTGATCGGCTTTATTTCGCATATGGATACCTCACCGGATTTCACTGCCAAAAACGTCAATCCGCAGATTATTGAAAACTACCGCGGTGGTGATATCGCGCTGGGTAACGGTGATGAAGTTTTGTCACCGGTGATGTTCCCGATTTTGCATAAGTTGATTGGCCATACGCTGATCACCACCGATGGCAAAACCCTGCTCGGCGCGGATGATAAAGCCGGTATCGCCGAGATCATGACCGCGATGGCGCGTCTGGCAAAAAGTGATACGCCGCACGGCGCGATTCGCGTGGCCTTCACGCCGGATGAAGAGATTGGTCGCGGTGCATCGCACTTCGACGTCGAAGGCTTTGCCGCCGATTGGGCCTATACCGTGGATGGCAGCGATCTCGGCGAGTTTGAGTTCGAGAACTTCAATGCCGCCACCGCGATGGTCAAAATCACCGGTAACAACGTGCATCCGGGCAGCGCCAAAAATGTGATGGTCAATGCGCTGGATCTGGCGATGCGCTTCCACGCGGAATTGCCGGCCAAAGAGAAGCCGCAGTATACCGACGGCTACGAGGGCTTCTTCCATCTGCACACCATCAAAGGCACGGTTGAACATGCCGAGCTAATGTATCTAATCCGTGATTTTGATGCCGACAGCTATGAACAGCGTAAACAACTGCTGGAAGAGATTGGCCAGCGCGTTAGCAAAGGGCTGCAGAGCGAGTGTTCGGTGAAGGTGGAGATCAGCGATAGCTATCGCAACATGCGCGAGAAGGTTGAACCGCATCCGCACATTATTGAGTTAGCGCTACAGGCGATGCGCGATTGTGGCATTGAACCGAACGTCAAACCGATTCGCGGCGGCACCGACGGCTCTGCGCTGTCGTGGAAAGGATTGCCGTGCCCGAACCTGTTCACCGGCGGCTACAACTATCACGGCAAGCACGAGTTCGCCTCTCTTAATGTGATGGCGCAGTCGGTAGATGTGATTGTGCGTTTGGCTGAGCTGGCGGGGCAGAAGAAGAGCTAGGATGGTGGATGGTGCGGGCTGATGCCCTCACCTCGGTCCTCTCCCACGGGGAGAGGAAGACGCTGCCTTATGCAGGCAACGAAGCAACATGTGGCAGCGTTTCCCTCTCCCTGTGGGAGAGGGTCAGGGTGAGGGCACCAGCCCGCAGAGAACCTTACTCGCCGAAGAACCAATATCCGCTATTCACCAACGCCGCCAGCTGCGCCAGCAGTGAAGGGTCGTCCAGCGCATCGCCGAAATCTTCCAGCGTCAGCACGTGATTGTGTGCCAATGCCGCCAGCACATGCGGATGGCTGCTGGTGATCGATTCCCCGTTCACAAACACCACATCTCCGATGGTCAATACACGCAGACCGCCGAGACGCGTCAGCGCATCGCCTTGCTGCAGTGCATCGTAAATCTCATCAGGTTGATACGGCGGCTCCGGCGGCGCGACGTCCAGCTCATGACGTGACTGAGAAATAAACTCGCCAAACCACTGATTAAACTGCTCTGGCTGGTTGATCACATCCATCATCACTTTGCGGATGCCTTCCAGTTCTGATGGCAGGATCTGCGATGGGCATTCACGCGATGGCACATCAGGATCGCTGTAGCGATAGCTGCCCAATTCGTTGGCCAGCATGTGATCGGCAAAACCGCTGATCAGCTCGCGACCGTTCGGTGCGCGGAAGCCGACCGAATAGTTGATGGCGTTTTCCAGCGAATAGCCTTCATGCGGGAATCCAGGCGGAATATAGAGAATATCGCCGGGCTCCATCTCTTCATCGATGATGGCGTCGAACGGCTCAACCTGCAGCAGATCCGGATGCGGGCAGTGCTGTTTCAACGGCACCTTTTCACCCACGCGCCAGCGACGACGGCCGGTGCCCTGAATGATAAACACATCGTACTGATCGAAATGCGGGCCCACGCCGCCGCCTGGCACGGCAAAAGAGATCATCAGATCGTCAACGCGCCAGTCGGGCAGGAAACGGAACGGGCGCATCAGCGCGGCAGAAGGTTCATGCCAATGGTTGACCGCCTGCACCAGCAGCGACCAGTTGCTCTCACCGAGATGATCGTAGCTCTCAAACGGCCCGTGGCTGACTTGCCATTTGCCTTCGTTATGGCTGACAAGTCGGCTATCCACCTCATTCTCCATTGCCAGACCGGCCAGCTCATCAGGAGAAATAGGATCGACGAAGTTTTTAAATCCACGTTTAAGCACCACCGGGCGTTTCTGCCAGTAGCGCTGAATAAAGTCGGGCCAGTTGATATCGAGCTGATAGTCCATAGGGTGAGTCCGTTTGCTGCAAAGAATGATGGCAAGTATAACAGCCCGCGTCCCTTTCTACTCGCGGTGATGCTCGACTTCCTGGCGCTGGAAAATCACCTCCATGCGCGCGCCGCCGAGCGGGCTGGTGGTGGCAATCACCTGACCGGCGTACTGTTCGAGGATGTCGCGCACCACGGCTAAGCCCAATCCCTGGCCGGGGCGCAAGGTGTCGGCGCGCTGACCGCGCACGAAGATCAGATCGCGTTTGCTTTCCGGGATGCCGGGGCCGTCATCATCAATAAACAGATGCAAGGTGTTGTCGGTTTGGCGCGCGGTGACTTCAATAAATTCGAGGCAATATTTGCAGGCGTTATCCAGTACGTTGCCCAGCACTTCCATAAAGTCATTTTTATCGCCGATAAAGGTCAGTTCCGGCGAGATATCCAGCGTGATCGCCACGCCTTTACGTTGATAGACCTTATTCAATGCCGAACACAGGCTGTCGAGCAGCGCCGACACCGAATGCAAATCGCGCTGCAGAGGATTGTGATCGGCCTGCATGCTGGCGCGATGGAGGTAATAACCAATCTGCTGTGAGATGCGGCTGATCTGCTCCAGCATCACCGGTTCGGCCTGCTCAATGGTTAACTCTTTACCATTGCGTAACGATCGCAGCGTACTTTGCAGCACCGCCAGCGGAGTTTTCAAGCTGTGGGTGACATCCGAAAGTGTGGTGCGATAGCGCGTGTAGCGCTGGCGTTCATTGGTCAGCAGCAGGTTGAGATTGCGTACCAGGCTGCGTAGCTCCTGCGGCGGATTGTCATCGAGATTCTCGCGCTGGCCGGTTTCCAGCTCGCGCACTTGCGAAGTGAGATCGCCAATCGGCCGCAGACTCCAGTGCGCCGCCAACCACAGCAGCGGAATCACCAGTAGCAGATTCGCCGCCAGCACATAGCTGAACCACGACCACACCACATCGGAATGCTGCAACTCTTGCGGAATCGAATCGACCACCACAATGGTTAACGCCGGTAAGTTGGTGGTGGCATCGTAGCGATTGACGGCGACCGAATGGGTAAAGGTGTCATTGCTGTCGCTATCCAGCGCGTGTAGCCGCTCTTTCGCCTGCGAGTTATTGCCCATCGCCGCCATGCTGGTGCGATTGCTGGTGTCGATTTCGTAGAAGTCGGGCTTGAGCAGCCATTCACGACGAATCTTTTTGCGGATGTCTGGCACATCGCGCTGTTGCCACAGCAGTTTGCCGTGTTCATCGTAGATAAAGACCAGCGTGGGGAAATTGAGCGTCATACGCTCGGGCTGACCAATGGTGAGCTGATTGTCGTGCCACTGCGCCAGCGTAAAGAACAGGTTGCTCTCGCCGCGCATTACGCGATAGGTATTTTTATCGAAGCTGACAACGTAGCCGACCACGGCGACCATGCCGTAGGAGAGTGACAAAAACAGTACAATCGCGGCCGTCGCCAACAGGAAACGGGCGCGAAGTGAGAAGGGGCGTAAGCGTTGTAACCACGTCATAAATCAGAGATCAAAGCGATAGCCCTGGCCGCGCACGGTGTTGATCACTTCGGTCGGATAGAGTGAGAGAATTTTTTTGCGCAGACGGCCCATCAGCACGTCAATGGTGTGGCTTTCGCGCAGTTCGGCGTCCGGATAGAGCTGCAGCATCAGTGAATCTTTGCTTACCACTTTACCGGCGTTACGAATCAGGGTTTCGACAATGGTGTACTCGAAGGCGGTCAGTTTTACCGGTTCGTCTTGCACCGTCAGTTCACGGCGAGAGAGATCGACCTGGAACGGCGGCATAGAGATAATTTGCGATGCATGACCGCTGTTGCGACGCATCAGCGCCTGCAAACGTGCAGCCACTTCTTCAATGTGGAACGGCTTGGTCACGTAGTCGTCGGCACCGGCTTCCAGCGCTTCCACTTTGGCCTGCCAGCCTTCGCGAGCGGTTAACACCAGTATCGGTTGGCGTACAGCATCGGTGCGCCAGCGGCGAATCAGCGACATGCCATCTTCGTCCGGCAAACCGAGATCGACCAGCGCGATGTCAGGGACATGTTCTTGCAGGAAATAATCCGCTTCTTTGGCATCTTCTGCGGCATCGACCTGATGGCCCATGTCACGCAGCTGCACGGCGAGGTGATGGCGCAGCAGCGCATTATCTTCCACAACCAGTACACGCATAGTATTTCCTTAGCTTCCAACGTAGTGATGATGGAAAGAGTATATGCGAAGCCAACTAAACCATAGAACAACCAGGCGCGCTAAGCGCGCCTGGTTAATGCATTACTTCAAGTCATCAACCATCTGAATCGCACGGCCGAGGTAGTTGGCTGGCGTCATCTGCTTCAGGCGCACTTTTTCCTCTTCCGGCAGCGCGAGGCTATCGATAAAGGTCTGCATGCCTGCGGCATCAACGCGTTTACCACGCGTCAGCTCTTTCAGCTTCTCGTACGGTTTTTCAATGCCGTAACGACGCATCACGGTTTGGATCGGCTCTGCCAGCACTTCCCAGTTGTGATCCAGTTCGTCCAGCAGACGATCGCGGTTCACTTCCAACTTAGAGATGCCTTTCAGTGTGGCCTGATAGGCGATCAACGCATAACCGATGCCCACGCCAAGATTACGCAGCACGGTGGAGTCGGTCAGGTCGCGCTGCCAGCGTGAAACCGGCAGTTTGCTCGCCAGATGCTGCATCATCGCGTTCGCCAGGCCGAGGTTGCCTTCGGAGTTTTCGAAGTCAATCGGGTTCACTTTGTGCGGCATAGTAGACGAACCGATTTCACCGGCGATGGTTTTCTGCTTGAAGTGATTGAGGGCGACGTAGCCCCAGATATCACGATCAAAGTCGATCAGAATGGTGTTGAAACGCGCGATGCAATCAAACAGTTCAGCGATGTAATCGTGCGGTTCGATCTGCGTGGTATACGGGTTCCAGGTGATGCCCAGCGAGGTGACGAACTGCTCGCTCAGCTGGTGCCAGTCCACTTCCGGATAAGCCGAGATGTGAGCGTTATAGTTGCCGACCGCGCCGTTGATTTTACCCAGCACTTCAATCTTGCTCAGCTGACGCAACTGGCGCTCCAGACGATACGCCACGTTCGCCATCTCTTTACCCATGGTCGACGGCGTTGCTGGCTGGCCGTGGGTGCGCGACAGCAGCGGAATGTCACGGTATTCGTGCGCCAGACCTTTAACGGCATCGATCAGTTTGTTCCAGAACGGCACGATCACATCACGACGTGCGGTTTCCAGCATCAGCGCGTGCGACAGGTTATTGATATCTTCGGAGGTGCAGGCGAAGTGGATGAATTCAGACACCGCATGCAGCGCAGGGACATCGGCCACTTTTTCTTTCAGGAAATATTCCACGGCTTTGACGTCGTGGTTGGTGGTGCGCTCGATGGTTTTGATACGCGCCGCGTCTTCTTCGCTGAAATTGGCGACAATGGCATCAAGGAAAGCGTTTGCGTCGGCATCAAATGCAGGAACTTCCTTGATCTCTACAGTCGTAGCCAGTTTTTGTAACCAGCGAACCTCAACCTCAACGCGGAATTTCAGCAAACCAAACTCGCTGAAAATGGCGCGCAGTGGGCTGACTTTATCGCCGTAACGACCATCGACAGGTGAAACGGCGGTCAGAGAGGATAATTCCATCAGTGCAACTCCTGAATCGTTTAACAATTATGCCGGGGCGGCGCTTAATACGCCGGGCCCAGACGGGATAAAATGGTTTTGGCTTCGCTCAGCAAGCGCTGGCGCGAGAACATCAGCTGCAGGCGGCCACCGCCAACCTGCTGCCACAACACCGCAGAGCGAATACCGGCCAGCAGGGCGGCGCGCACTTTACTCTGCACTTGTGAATTCTGTAATACCTGCGGCGAACCGGTCACCTGAATGCGCGGACCCAGTGGGCTAATCACATCGACATAAATGCCCGCCATCGCGCTGGTGATGGTGTCCGATTCCAGCTCGTAATGCGCCAGTTGACGGTCAAGCTGGCCGATGCGCTGTGCCAGCGTGTTCATCGCCGTTTTATTGCCGTGCAGCTTACGCTCCAGCACCATCATGCTTAAGGTGTAGCGCGTCAGTTCTGCGCTGGCGCCCTGACGATTGCTGCTGTTCAGCACCGCCATTAAAGTCTCTAATCCAACCTTCAAATTGGCTTCGTCGTTGCCAAACACCGCCAGCGTTGAACCGGGATTGAGATCGATCAGGCTGCGCAGCGACACGTTCAGTGCCGCGTTATTGCAATGTCCCTGCTGCGCGAGCTGTTGCACCACATGGGCGGCCTGACATACGCCCGCCAGCGCCAGTGTAATCTCATAATAGTTCTTAGCCACGCTTAACTCCTGTCATCGCGTCGGGCAGCGCCGACCTTAGGCTTCTGCCAGAGGCAGGCGTTGTTCGATAATGCCGCCGCCGAGGCACACTTCACCGAGATAAAACACGGCAGATTGACCTGGCGTGACGGCCGCAACCGGCTCGTCAAAACGGACTTCAATACGGTCGTCGCCGTGCGGAATGATTTCACACGGAATGTCGGTCTGGCGATAGCGGGTTTTCACCGTGCAGCGCAGCGGGGCGGTAATCGGCTGGCGATCGACCCAGTGCAGCTGTTGGGCAATCAAACCTACAGACATCAGGCGCGGATGCTCGCCGCCTTGCGCCACGATCAAGCGATTGCGCGCCACATCTTTGTCGACCACATACCAGGGATCGTCGTTGCTCTCTTTACGACCGCCAATACCGAGGCCTTTACGCTGGCCGAGCGTGTGGTACATCAAGCCCTGATGTTCACCGACGATTTCGCCGTCAACGGTTTCGATTTCACCCGGCTGGGCAGGCAGATAACGGCCAAGGAAATCACGGAACTTGCGCTCGCCGATAAAGCAGATGCCGGTGGAATCTTTCTTCTTGGCGGTGATCAGATCCAACTGCTCAGCGATGCGGCGCACTTCCGGCTTATCCAGTTCGCCAACCGGGAACAGGCTTTGCGCAATCTGCTGGTGGCTGAGCGTGTAAAGGAAATAGCTTTGATCTTTGTTGCCGTCGAGGCCGCGCAGCAGGCGGCTTTGACCGTCCACATCCTGGCGGCGCACGTAGTGGCCGGTGGCGATGAAATCTGCGCCGAGATCGTCCGCCGCGAACTCAAGGAAGGCTTTGAACTTGATCTCTTTGTTACACAGGATGTCGGGATTCGGCGTGCGACCGGCTTTGTACTCTTCCAGGAAGTGCTCGAACACGTTATCCCAGTACTCAGCGGCGAAGTTGATTTTGTGCAGTTTTATGCCGAGTTTGTCACACACGGCTTGTGCGTCAGCCAGATCATCGGCGGCGGTGCAATACTCCTCGCCATCGTCTTCCTCCCAGTTCTTCATGAACAGGCCTTCAACCTGGTAGCCCTGCTGCTGCAGTAACCAGGCGGAAACGGAAGAATCGACGCCGCCGGACATTCCGACGATCACTTTTTTCTGGCTGTTGTCAGACATGACGCACTCTTAAATTACGATAAAAACAGGCGGCGCATTCTATCATGCAGAAGCGGGGCGCGCACCCTCATGAAACGGCCACTGGAACGGCGCGACCAGATGCAGCGGATAACGTTCGCCTTGTTGCCACAGCCGCACGCTCTCTGCCACTAGCGGTGAACGCAGGCGATTTGCCGTCAGAATCTGCTCTGGCGGCAGCCACCAGCAGCAATCGATGTCGCGATCGTGCGGCGAGGTTTCAACTTTTTCGGCCAGATCGAGGCCAAACAGGAAACGCACAAAAGGTGTATCGTCCGGGGCAATCCACTGTTGCACGCCGAGGAAATATTCGGGATGGGCGTCGATGCCGGTCTCTTCAAACAGTTCACGCTTCGCGGCTTCGAGCAGGGTTTCATTGGCCTCAAGATGCCCGGCGGGCTGATTCCAGGTAATACGACCGTGCACGCGCTCTTCGACTACCAGCAAATGTCCCTGTGCCTGCACAATGCAGGCGACCGTTACATGAGGTTTAAACATCCTTCCTCCGAAATTGTTAACTAAAAGTTATTAAATGGCTGCGCTGATATCGCGCCATTCACCCGGCGGCAAATCGCCTAGCTGATGTTCGCCCATCGCAAAGCGAATCAGGCGCAACGTCGGAAAACCGATGTGGGCCGTCATGCGCCGTACCTGGCGATTTCGGCCCTCAAACAGGGTGATTTTCAGCCAGCTGGTGGGGATTGCTTTGCGCTCGCGAATCGGCGGCTGGCGCGGCCATAGCCACTCTGGCTCGTCCACTAACTCAATGCCTGCCGGCAACGTTGGGCCATCGTTCAGCGTCACGCCAATGCGTAACAGGGATAAATCCGATTCCTGCGGCGCACCTTCCACCTGCACGAAATAGACCTTTCCGGTGCGCTTGCCGGGCTGCGTCAGCGCGGCCTGCAGCGCGCCATCGTTGGTCAAAATCATCAATCCTTCGCTGTCGCGATCGAGGCGGCCTGCAGCATAAACATCGCCTACCGGCACAAAATCTTTCAGCGTTCGGCGTCCGGCTTCATCACTGAATTGCGGCAAAACATCGAAGGGTTTGTTAAAGAGTATGACGCGTCTTGGGCCTTTCGGACGGGTATCACGGCGCACGGGCTTACGTGCTGGGGCGTTCGCACGCTTATCTTGGTGAATTCGTTGAGAAGTTTTTCGCATGGGCTTTGCAGTCAGAAACATTCGGCGCATTATAGCGCGAAACTACGGTGATTGGCGTAGCGGAAATAATCAAGTAGTATTGACCCGCATCTTACAAATCATTAACAAAAAATCGCTCGAAGGAGAGGTTGATGGAAAGTAAAGTAGTTGTTCCGGCGGAAGGTCAAAAAATCACCCTGGCTCAGGGAAAACTTACAGTTCCGAATAACCCGATTATTCCTTACATTGAAGGTGACGGTATCGGTGTTGATGTTTCCCCGGTAATGTTGAAAGTGGTTGATGCCGCTGTGAAGAAAGCCTACAACGGCGAGCGTAAAATTTCCTGGATGGAAATTTATACTGGTGAAAAATCAGTAGAACTTTACGGCCAGGACGTCTGGCTGCCGCAGGAAACCCTCGATTTAATCAAAGAATATCGCGTTGCCATCAAAGGCCCACTGACTACGCCCGTTGGCGGCGGTATTCGTTCTCTGAACGTTGCGCTGCGTCAGGAGCTGGATCTGTACGTGTGTCTGCGTCCGGTTCGCTACTACAAAGGCACCCCAAGCCCGGTTAAACGCCCTGAAGAAACCGACATGGTGATCTTCCGTGAAAACTCAGAAGATATCTATGCCGGTATTGAGTGGAAAGCGGGCACGCCAGAAGCGGATAAAGTGATCAAGTTCCTGCGCGAAGAGATGGGCGTGAAGAAAATTCGCTTCCCTGAGCAGTGCGGTATCGGCGTTAAGCCATGCTCGGAAGAGGGTACCAAACGTTTGGTACGCGCAGCAGTGGAATACACCATCACCAACGATCGTGATTCTCTGACCCTGGTTCACAAAGGCAACATCATGAAGTTCACCGAAGGTTCTTTCAAAGACTGGGGCTACCAGTTGGTGAAAGAAGAGTTCGGCGGCGAGCTGATCGATGGCGGCCCGTGGATGAAGTTCAAGAACCCGAACACCGGTAAAGAGATCATCGTTAAAGACGTGATCGCGGATGCCTTCCTGCAGCAGATTCTGTTGCGTCCAGCTGAATACGACGTGATCGCCTGTATGAACCTGAACGGTGACTACATCTCTGATGCCCTGGCGGCACAGGTTGGCGGTATCGGTATCGCACCTGGTGCAAACATCGGTGACGAATGTGCCCTGTTCGAAGCAACGCACGGTACAGCACCTAAATATGCAGGTCAGGATAAAGTGAACCCTGGTTCAGTAATCCTGTCAGCAGAAATGATGCTGCGTCACCTGGAGTGGTTCGAAGCGGCTGACCTGATCGTTAAAGGTGTTGAAGGCGCTATCGCTAACAAAACCGTGACCTACGATTTCGAACGTCTGATGGACGGCGCTAAACTGCTGAAATGTTCAGAGTTTGGTGACGCGATCATCAACAACATGTAATTTGCCACTCCGGCAGAAAGCATAACGGGAGCCAATGGCTCCCGTTTTTCATTTAAAATAGTATGAGATTCACAGTTCATATAAAATTTTAATCATTTGATTTTTTTATATATCGCGGCCTGTGCTTGGTCTCTATATAGATTCTTCCAATATATTCCCCTAATACACCGATTCCTATCAACTGAATGCCGCCTAAGAAAAGAATTGATACCAGTAATGACGGATAGCCTGCTACAGAGTTACCCCATACTAACTTGTCAATAATCATCCATGTTCCATAAAGGAAAGATAAGAGAGCTACAAAAAAACCTATATAAGTCCATATTCTCAATGGAAATGTTGAGAAGCTGGTCAGTCCTTCCAGCGCTAAGTTCCAAAGGTGCCAGCCGTTGAACTTCGCTTGTCCTGCAATGCGAACGGAACGACTATATTCTACAATAGCGGCATCACCCTCCACCCAATTTAAAATCCCTTTCATAAATAGATTTCGTTCCTGCAATAGCTTGATGTTTTCGACTGTATCCCGCGACAGTAAACGGAAGTCTCCAACATTTTCTTCAAGCTTTGGTGAGCTAATTTTATTGTGAAGCTTATAAAACAAGGTAGCTGTTTTGCGTTTAAACTGACTATCGCTGCTTCTGTCGACGCGCTTTGCTAACACAATTGGCCAACCCTCCTGCCATTTGCTGATGAGCAAGGGAATGACGTCAATGGGATCCTGAAGGTCAACGTCCACAGGGATTACTGCATCACCGGTAGCATGTTCAAGTCCTGCGAGCAGGGCGGCTTCTTTGCCAAAGTTTCGAATAAAATTAATGATTAATACTGATTCGTCAACAGCCACGAGAGACTTAATGACCTGCTCTGTTTTGTCAGTGCTGCCATCATTAATAAAGATGATCTCTAGATTATATGCAGAGAGTTTTTCTTTGACCGCACGATAAAATATCGGTATTGCGTCTTCTTCATTGAAGACGGGAACGACCAGAGAAATTTTCAATTTTTCACCCTAAAAACAATAAAGTTTGAATAGATGAAGCCGAGAATCAGGCTTAATACCGAGAACGACGTAAGCGTAATGATCGGATTACTCTGCATATGATCGGCCAAGCCACCAATGCCTGCGGCCATGGTACCCATAAAACAGACAAAGATAATATAGCGAGTGGGCGTGGCTTCAGCTTTGAACGTCCAGCGTGCATTAGCAAAGAAAGAGAATGTTACAGCAACAGCGAAAGCAACCAGATTAGCTAACCATTGAGGCATGTTTTGAGCATATAGCGCTGCGAACACCCCCCAGTGAATCAAAGTATTAATGATGCCAACTGAAAAAAAGCGGGAAAATAATTTTATCATATTGAAATATATACGATATGGCACCTTTGTTCAAAGTAGCTGGAAATTAAAAATTCAAATATAAGACAACTATAGTTGGAAAATATCCGTTTCACTCTTCCAGCCGTAAAAAATAATAGTTTTTACACAAGTGTAAAAATGGGAGCTATTAGCTCCCATTTTTACGGTTTTGTTTAGTCGACTTGCTGCTCACTGGGTTTTACCAGCTGAGCCCGTTCCTGCGAGAGCCGCCAAAAATCGCTGCCGCCCGGCTGCTGATACATCCGCAGCGAGAAGTGACTGACAATCGCGTAGATATACTCAAAAATGGCTGATTGAGAATCCTCGTAATCCACCCACAGCACTGACGAGGTGAAGCAATAAACTTCCACCGGCAAGCCCTCTGGCGAGGGCTTCATGGCGCGCACCACGATATACATATCTTTCTTGATATCGTCGCGCTGTGACAGCCACGCCGTCAGGTACTTACGAAACACCGTCAGATTGGTGATGCCGTTTTCGGCAAACCAGCGTTCGCCCACTGCATTGCTGTCGCGACCATCCATCAGCGCCGAAAGTTGCTCACTGACACCGCGAATTTGGCTCATCTGCTGCACCATATCGTGATCGAGAAAGCGAATCGACATTTGATCAAGATGGAAACTGCGCATAATGCGTCGCGCGCCGGAGGAGAACATCGCCTGCCAGTTGGTGTAGGTTTCAGTGAGGAAATTTTTGGTTGGGATGCGCGAAAGCGTATTGTCCCAGTTGCGAATGGTGATGGTATGCAGCGCGATATCGATCACTTCGCCGCTGATACCGTTATCCGGCATCTCAATCCAGTCACCGAGTTGCAACACATCGTTTGAGGACACCTGAATATTGGCCACCAGCGACATCAGCGTGTGCTGGAACACCAACATCAACACCGCGGCTACCGCTCCCAAACTCGAGATAATAATTACTGGCGATTTATTCGACATAATCGCCAGAATCATGATCGCCGAAATAATGTGCACCAGAATCTTGCCGACCTGAATATAACCTTTGATCGAGTGATTCTTGCGTTTGGCTTTTTTCGAATAGGAGTTATTAACGATCTCCAGCACTTCGGTAAAAAACAGCGATAAATAGACGAAGAACAGAATACCGCAGATGGTCTTTATCGCGATCAACAGATGTTCTGGTAAATCTGGCATAAATTGCAGCAGATAATAAACCGTGATCACCGGGATAAAGTTAGAGAGCTTCTCCGACAGCCTGACGTCTTTATCCAGCGGCACCTGATTCTTGTGCGTGCTGAAGAACACCTTCCTCACCACCTTTACAATAAAGAATTTACAGATCAGGTGGGCGATCATGCCGGCAAACATCAGTAATACCAGACTAAAAGCGGCCGACAGCACCGTGTTGCTCTCAATAAAACCTTGAATCTTGCTTAAATAATTCATTTCAACCACATGTCGGACAGTGTTGGCGGGAATTCAAACATAAATGCACCAATGGCGATATGCCACGCGTGCGCAATAGTCTACACCATCGCTTGTTTACATTCCCTTTCGCAGAAGTTTGAATCAGTTAACATTAACGTGCTGACGGCGGTGTGCATTAAAGACTAAACCGCTATCTTCAGCGCTTACGATTGAGGAGGTGGTATGAAAGGTGTAATCAAGTTCGTTAAAGGCTGGCTACTGTTTTCCCTGTTGTGGGGCATCTTTATGTGGTTTGTTTCGTGGCAGGCGCAGGGCAAAGAGATCGGCATGGTGATCGTGATGAGCTTGTATGCGGGATTAATTTACCAGGCGCTGATGACCATGGTTGCACGATACAAAGCACGGCGCGCGCAAGTTTGATTGCACACAACTGCCCACATAGCTTTGCGGGACGTTGACGCTGATTTGCACTTTTTCCGGCAATCTGAGTCAACTTAGATCAGTCTGCTGGAAATAAATAATGGGAAAGAAGAGTGTAGCGGCGTGGTTTTTCCTACTACTTTCATTGGGTGCCTGTGCGCAACTGCCAGCGGGCGAGGTTAACTTGCCGACACAACACGAGCGTCATTTGAAGGGAGGCAGCAGCGTGGCGGATGTTGCCGAAACGCCGGATGAACATATCAAAGAGCGGACTGAGGATGTGGGACACCATCAATAGAAATCGGGGCCAACTCGGCCCCGTTTCAACGGATTACTTACGTCCGAGCAGAAAACCCACAATCACACCAATGCTGGCTGCTACTGCCAGGCCGGTCGCGGGATTATCGCGCACCGATTTCACCACACAATCCGCTGCATCCTGAACTGCATAGCTGGCTTGAGCCGGGTAACGACGCGCTGCGCCTTTGGCTTGCTGACGGCGTGAACCGGTAAATTCGCCAAATTTTTCCTGAACGGCACCCGCCGCTTCATTCAATTTTGCTTCCGCTTTGTCGCTCATAATTACTCCCTGATCGTGGTGAATGTCCTGTAAAGCGTAGTCAGAGAAACTGTATGCAGCAAATGACGCAGCGGTAAAGGTTGTAACAGCAGTTTGCAGTGAGCAAAAATTCTGCGCGCAGCAGAAAGGCGGGAACGCAATAGTCTGAACTTAGGGCTTTCCGCGATAAGCCGGATACCAGCTCACAAGGAAGTGACGTAGATGATCAAAACACCATTCGGCATCTTCAGCTTGCTGGCAGTAATAGCGCAAAGTCACTTTTTCATAGCGCATGTGGCGCTGCTGCAGCGGTGACCAACCCCAATCGAGTACGGCGCGCGCGTAGTTGATCAGCGTGCCACTATGCATGTTATGTTGCTTCTCCTGCCGGCTGAGGTAGATTTCAAACGCCTGATCGAGGCTTTGTGTCTCTTCAGTGTTAAAGCCTGCAGTTGTCGGACGAAATGCCACATCGATAAACCCGCACACGCCGTCGTCACGCTGCTGCCAGTCGCAGGCCAGCGTCATAAACAAGCCCTCCTGCAGATTGACCTCTTCCAGCAGACGCCGCATATTTTCGGAATGTTTACCGGCGGTGATCTCATCAATACGATCGGTCTCCAGCGTCAGGTCGAATCCACAAGGATTCACCGAGCCATCCGCATTAGTACTGGCCGGGAAGGGGAAATCGATGTAACCGTTGTTATCCAGACTCTTTTCCATCAGGCAGGTCCGCAGCGTGAGATGGTCAGACAATAAACCATCTCGCACTGCGACGCACGGCTTATGGGCACGTCCAGGTGATCATGGTGTTCTGATAGGGATTGATCAGGCGGAACTGTTTATCCGACAGCCGTTGCGCGTAGAGGCCCTCAGCGGTGATGGCCGAAGGCACGTACTGGAAGCGATCGGTGGAGTGCAACGTACCACTTTGCACCTTCACGCCATCGCGCGAAACGGCGAAGGCGTTCACCAAATCAAAGATGCGTGCCTGCGTATTGCCCATCGATTGTCCATAAATCGTCGACACTTCGCCTGGACAGTCGACACCTTTCGGTGCGGAACTGCAGCCAGCTAAAACTAAAAGGGTGAGTACAACCGTGATTCGCCACATGAGCACCTGCTTCATTCCCTGGTTTGCAATGGCACGCCAATGCGTACTGATAAGTGGATCATAGCAGGTCTGACGCTGCTTCCCATTTGTCATTTGTATAATCGTTAAGCGGAAGGAATGTAAAGGGGTGACTTTACTAGCAGAGAAACGGTATTCTTGCCAGCGTTGCGCACCAGGTAAGCAAAACAAGGGTAAATTAATGAAAGAAGAAGAAGCGAGTTTAATGATTCTTCAGCACGCGATTGACAAATTAGAAGCCGACAAAAAGAAGCAGGTAATGAACTGCGTAGCGGCCATTCAGGAAGTGATGCAGCGTTTTGAAGCCGAAGAGGCCGGGCTGGCATTGATGTTAGTCGCGGCGCAAGTGGCCGCTGAGTAGTACTTGCTCCTGCGAAATCTCGCCACGTTTGATGTATCAGGCTTTGCTGCTGTTAGATAACGTTCATGGAATGCAGTAGCAAAGCCCATCTCTCAACGTAATCATCATTTAACCTCAGCGGAGAACCCAATGAAGGCGATAGTTATGGCCGTTGGCGTGCTGGCTTGTCAGATTGCCCCCGCCTGGAGCGAAACCGAATACCAAATTACCTGTCCCGGCCGTCCCACCATGACGGTATCGCGTGCCGAGTATGGTTTGAGTACCTTAATGTGGCCATCGCGTCACTTCCAGATCGCTGCCGGGCAGCAGCGCACCAGCCTGAAAGGCGGTGACAAAGTTGCCATCACCCGTTTTCGTAATGGCGATCAGTTAATCGTGAATAAAAAGAACGATGAAACATTCTTCGTCTACGCCAACAGCAACAAGCTGTTGCCCTGCAGCCGTACCGATAAGCGCGATGCACAGATTCTGTCGCTGGAACGCTACGACGACAGCGCGCGCCCAAACTCGTGAGTTAATATCCTGGTTTGATCAGTTGCCGCTGGCGCAAATCCAGCGGTGACTGTTCCGCCTCATCGATGGCTGCCAGCCAGCTCTGCAAATTCACCTTGGCCCACGACAGATGTCCGCGCGTGGTGCTCATCAACACCACATCGGGACGCAATGAGCGATAAAGCTCCAGCGACTGCTGCAGTTCGGTGGGATTGCTGTCTGGCATCAGCACGCTGATCCAGCGGTTATAGTCGCGGGTCAACGTATCGCCGACAAACAGATAAGTCTGGCCGAGCGGCGAGTGATAGAGGTAGCTGCTGCTGCCAGGCGTATGTCCGGGCGTCGGCAACAGGTGAAAATCGCCGAAGTGCGTCTCTTGCTGGGTAAAGGTTTCGTCAGGTTCAATCACTAAACTTACCGGCCCCAGCGAACGACTGTGGCAATAGAGCGCGCTATTAAAGCGCTGCTGAATGGCGATCGCGCCCGGCGCGGCTTCATGCCAGTGGGTCAAATAGTGGCGAATCACGCCGCCGGCATCGTTGAGGAATTCATGATCGAGCGGATGCTCCACGCGACCAATCAATAAATTGCCGCGGGGGTGGCACAGCATAAAGCCATGCATCATTAGATCACTTGCCGTCTCTTCAGCGGGGAATTCTGGCGTGGAGATCCACAAATCGTCATACAGTGGCTTCATTGTCGGTCTCCTGCGGCAACACGTTAGCGCAATGTCGGGTGGCCGGTGAAGGCGAACTGTGCTTCTCCCTTCTCAATCTGCAACGTGGCGCTGGCACCCAGCGGCAGCGTCACGGTATCGGCATCGTGTCCAAAAGCCAGATCGGTGATCACCGGAATCTGAAACTCGTCACGGATGCGCTGCCACACGGTGGCAAAATCAAAACCGTTATCATACGCCGACAGCGAAGTGCTGGTGAAGCTGCCGGTAATAATCGCTTGCTGTCGCGATAAAATGCCACTCTGCTGCAGCTGAATCAGCATGCGCTCGATGCGGAACGGATGTTCGTTCACATCTTCAATTACCAGAATGCCACCTTCAATTTGTGGCATCCACGGCGTACCAATCAGTGAGCAGATCATCGCTAAATTGCCGCCCCATAAGGTGCCTTGCCAGCGGCCATGATCCGGGCTTGTGCTCGGCCAGCTTAGATTGACTGTAGGTGAAGTTAGCGTTTGCCAAAAGTGCGACTCGGTAAAATCAGATAATGCCTCTGCACCGAAGTTACCGGCCAGCATCGGACCGCTAAAGGTAATCAGGCCGATTTGCGCCAGTAACGCCAGCTGCAGCGCGGTGAAATCGCTGTGGCCGCACAGCGCCACTGGTTGATTGAGCAATCGACGTTGCAGACCCACGTAATCGATCTTATCTAGCAAGCGTGAAGCGCCATAGCCGCCACGCACCGCCAGCACGATATCAGGCAGCGCCTCCAGCGTAGCCAGCGCATTGATATCATTCAGCCGCTGCGCATCCTCACCAGCAAAGCGTTGAAAGCGGCGGGTGATAGCGGAGAGATTCTCAAGATGATGGCCTGCGGCCTGTAAACGATGCACTGCGCGTTGGGCGGCATCCTGATTGTGGCAATAGCCGGAAGGAGCGATAAGACGTAGCGTGCGGGGAGTAACCATAACTTCCATCCTGCTGTAGAGTGGCCTGCCGATGATGACGAAATGCGTTATCGAAGTCACGGTAGCATAAGGTTTTTAACCGATTTAGGATAAACGGTAATTTTGCATCGCGCTGCGCCAGGTATGATAGCTTGCGCCAACCCTATTGCGGAACCAAAAATCAGTGAAAATTCGCCTACTTATGCTTTCTGCACTGCTGCTTGCTGGCTGTTCAAGCGAGCCGGAAAAACCGGCACTGCCCGAGAAGAATACGCCTTTGACCCAGGCACCGCCGTCGAAAGTGAATGATGCATGGTCAATGTTTACCGAAGATGCCGCCAGTCATTATGGCGTTGATGAGAAGTTAATCAGCGCCATTATTAGTGTCGAATCCGGAGGCAATCCCACCGTGGTGAGCCGTTCCAATGCGGTCGGTCTGATGCAAATTAAGGCTTCGACGGCAGGCCGCGAAGTGTATCGCACGCAGGGCCGTCACGGTCAGCCATCCTCTTCCGAGCTGCGCGATCCGGCGAAGAACATCGATATCGGCGCCGCCTACCTGAAAATTTTGCAGGACTCCGCATTAGCCGGGATTCGCGATCCGCTGACGCTGCGTTACGCCACTATCGTGTCCTACGCCAACGGTGCCGGTGCCTTGCTGCGTACCTTCTCGCGTGACCGCGATCGTGCGATTGCGATGATCAACGCCATGACGCCAGACGAATTTTACCAGCACGTACAGAACAAGCATCCGGCGGCGCAGGCCCCGCGTTATTTGTGGAAAGTCACCACCGCCTACCGCACCATCGGTTGATGACGTAGGGTCGCCATTCATGGCGACCTTGCCAATACCCCACCAAACTAACCCTCTACCAATAATCTCGCCGTCGGATAATCCACAATCAACACCTGCACATAACCGCCGCGCAACGCCCCGCGAATCGCCTGCGCTTTCTCTTTGCCACCCGCTAACGCCACCACCTGCGGACAGCGTTTTACCTGCGCCAGCTCCATGCCAATCACCGGATCTTCCTCTGCGCTCAGCACCGGCTGACCATCAGCATCGAAATAGTGCAGGCAGATATCGCCCACTGCGCCGCGCTCGGCCAGCGTTTGCAGCATCTCACCGTCGTAATAGTTGCCGGAGTTGCGCAGCAGGGCGGAAGGCTCGAGATCACCAATGCCGACAATCGCCAGATCCACCTGATCAAACTTTTCCAGTACCACCGCGACATCGGGATTTACCGACAAACGCTGGCGATCCTGCACTGAATGCTCAATCGACTGCGACGGCAGCAGCCACGCCGGGCAATCCAGCAGCGCCGCCAGATTCTGCGTCAAAATCGTGGCCTGCACGTTGCCGTTGGCGCCCACGCCGCCCAGCAGCTGAATCACCCCTTTGCATGGCGCGCTCAGCGGATGCAGCGCATCCACCATCGCGCGAATCGTGCCGCTCCAGGATGAAATGCCAATCAGCTCATCGGCGCGTACTCGTGTTTCCAGATAGTGCGCGGCGGCGGAACCAATCGCCTGTTTAATCTGCAACGCCGACGCCTGGTCCGGCACATCCACCACAATCACCTGCGGCAGTTGGTACAGCTGCTCAATGGCTTTTTCCAGCTCAGGGAACACATTGGCCGGCGGCACTACGCTGATCTTCACCACACCTTCTTTCACGCTGCGATTGAGGATGCGCGACACAAAGGATTGCGACAGCTTCAGCAGCTGCGCAATGTCGGACTGCTTCCTGCCTTCCACATAATAAAGCGTGGCGATTTTCACCATCAGCCGCTGTTCATCCTGTTTTGCCATGGTTTTTTCTCTCTCTTAACCTGCCTGGTATTGTTAATCAGCCTGTCATAAATAACAACGCAGAACATTTTGTGATCGTTTTCGCTTTTTGAGGATCGGGCAATGGACGTGCTCAGAAAGCCAGCGCATAGTCATTATGCATATAAAATCGCAATTGAATATATATTCAATCGGAGATAACAAATGAAAGCCTCTGTCCTCAAAGTCTCTCTACTTGCTTCAATCATGATGATCTCGGCGGCGTCGCTGGCGGCGGATAAGGGGTTGCTGGCCATCATTACGCCATCACATGACAACCCGTTCTTTAAAGCGGAAGCCGATGGCGCGCAGGAAAAAGCCAAAGCGCTCGGTTACACCACGCTGGTGGCCTCACACGACGATGACGTGAATAAGCAAAACCAGCTGATCGAAACCGCCATCGCGCGCAAAGCCAAAGCCATCATCCTCGATAATGCCGGTGCGGATGCTACGGTTGGCCCGGTGCAAAAAGCCAAAGATGCCGGTATTCCTACCTTCCTGATTGACCGCGAAATCAACAAAACCGGCATTGCCGTGGCGCAAATTGTCTCCAACAACTACCAAGGCGCACAGCTCGGTGCCGAGAAGTTCGCCAAGCTGCTGAACGGTAAAGGGGATTACGTCGAGCTGCTGGGTAAAGAGTCGGATACCAATGCGGGCGTGCGTTCGCAGGGCTATCACGACGTGCTGGATGATTATCCCGATCTAAAAATGGTGGCGCAGCAGAGTGCCAACTGGAGCCAGACCGAAGCCTTCAGCCGCATGGAAACCATCCTGCAGAAGAACCCGAATATCGTTGGCGTGATCTCCGGTAACGACACCATGGCGCTGGGTGCGGAAGCGGCGCTGAAAGCGGCGGGCAAAACCAATGTGATTGTGGTCGGCTTCGACGGCAGCGATTACACCCGCGACTCCATCCTTAATAAAGGCAACATCAAAGCCACCGTGCTGCAGCCGGGCTGGGATCAGGCGCAGATGGCCGTTGAGCAGGTGGATTACTACCTGAAGAACGGCAAAGCGCAGAAAGAGGAGAAGCAGCTGATGGATTGCGTGCTGATTGACGACAGCAACGCCGCGAAGCTGAAAACCTTCAAGCTGGCGCAATAACATGGAGGTCGGCATGAAGGGGAAAGCGCTGAGCGGCATGCTGGTGGCGCTGCTGACGCTGATGTTAGCCGCCTGCACCGTGGTGGATCTGGATGCCGACGGCAAACCCATCATGCCGAAAGATCCCAACGCCAAACCGGGCTACAGCGATCAAACGCCGCAGCAGATTGCGGAATCAAGCTGGGCCAGCCGCGTGCAGCAACCGGCTGAGAAGCAGGCGCTGAGCTGGGCAGATATGGAAACCAAAAGCCATACCGTCAAAGCCGGCGGCAGCGAAAGCGTGTTTGTGCGCGCTGCGGGCACGGTGACGGCATTTGATAACAGCAACGATCGGGAACGCAGCCTCACCATGACCATCAACGGCAAACCGGTAAAAGTGTCGATTGGTCCGGTGCTGCGCGGCAACGCCATACGCGATGCGGCCGGTTTCCGCTTTGAAGAGTTCACCAATCAGGTGCAATACGCGCAACTCACCAAAGCACTGAATCGCCATGCGGTGAAACAGCTGCCAGCGGTGGATGCCAGCTGGGTGGGCAAACCGGCGCAAGCGCTGCTTGCCGTCAGCATGGGCGCGGGCACAGTGGAAGATGTGGTGGCGGTGCAGCTGCAGCAGGGGAATCCAAAATGAGCGATGAGATCATTCTGCAAGCCAATCAGATGTCGATGCTGTTCCCCGGCACCTTAGCGCTGGATCGTGTGGATTACCGCGTGTGGCGCGGCAAAGTCAACGTCATCATCGGCGAGAACGGCGCGGGGAAATCGACGCTAATGAAGATCCTCGCCGGCGTGCAGCAGCCGACCAGCGGTGAGATGTTCCTCAACGACACAAAAGTGGCGTTTCACAGCACACGAGACGCCGCGCGCCACGGCATCGGTATGGTGCATCAGGAACTCAATCTGTTTGAGAATCTCAGCGTGGCGGAGAACATTTTCCTCGGCCGCGAAATTCAGAGTGGCATTCGGCCCATCAATGAAGCCGAGCAGAAACGCCGCACCGCCGCCTTGATGCAGCGCCTCGATCAGCCGATTTCACCGGATGAGAAGGTGGGCAGCCTGAAGGTTGGCCAGCAGCAGCTGGTGGAGATCGCCAAAGCGCTGGCGGAGGACGCCGACATTCTGATCCTCGATGAACCGACCTCGGCGCTGAGCAAAACCGAAGTGGAGATCCTGTTTCGGGTGATCCGCGAACTGACGCGTCAGGGCGTTTCTATCATCTATATCTCGCATCGGCTCGAAGAACTGATGGCGATTGGCGATGTGATCACCATTCTGCGCGACGGGCGTTTTCAAGCCGAAGCGCAGGTCAGCGATATCGACGTGCCGTGGATCGTACGCGAAATGCTGGGCAGCGAACCGGTGGGCACCTTTCTGCCGCCGGATCGCCAGTTCGGTGCGCCGGTGCTGGAAGCCGAACACATCACCTGCGTCAGTCCGAACGGCAACATGCTGGTGGATGATGTCAGCTTCCAGGTGCGTTCCGGTGAAATCGTCGGCATTTACGGGTTGATGGGCGCGGGGCGCACCGAGCTGTTTGAGTGTTTGCTCGGCACGCAGCGTAACTATCTCGGCAAGCTGTGGCTCGACAGCAAACCGTTGCCGACGCGTCTGCCGACCGCTGAACGCATTCGCATGGGCATGAGTCTGGTGCCGGAAGATCGCAAACGCTCGGGCATTTTTCCCATCTCATCGGTGGCGAGCAATCTCACCATTGCCAGCCTGTGGCGACGTCTGTCGCATCGCACGGTGATTTCAGAGCAGGCGGAACGCGAAGTGGTGACCAGCACCGTCGGCAATCTGGCGATCAAAATCTCCTCGCCGGATGTTGCCATCAGCGCGCTGAGCGGCGGCAATCAGCAAAAGGTGGTGATTGGTCGTTCGCTGCTGACCAATCCGCGCTTGCTGCTGCTGGATGAACCGAGCCGTGGCATCGATGTCGGCGCCAAAGGCGAAGTGTTCCGCATGATGGTGAAGCTGTCGGAGCAGGGCATTGCGGTGGTGTTTTCCACCTCTGATTTGAAAGAGATCATGGCCGTTGCCGATCGCATCATTGTGATGTCCGGCGGCAAATTGACTGCTGACCTGCCGCGCGCTGAAGCGGAAGAGGCGGCGCTGGTTAAAGCAAGCGCACAAGGGTTCTGATATGAAAAACAACGGCGCGCTCGCGCTCGCATCGCCAGCTAAAGCGTTCAACTCACGCGAAAGCCTGATATTGCTGCTGCTCAAACTGCGCACCTTTATTGCGCTGTTTCTGATTGTTGGCTTCTTTGCTATTACGGTGCCCGATTTCCTCGCGGTGGGCAGTATGGTGATCATGGTAAAACACATCGCCATTAACGCCTTCCTCGCGCTCGGCATCACATTTGTCATCATCACGGCGGGCATCGATCTCTCCATCGGTGCCACGCTCGGCCTGTGCGGCATGATCGCCGGTTGGCTGATCACCAAAGGCATTGTGCTGCCGATGTTTGGTATCGCCATCTTCCCCAGCGTGTGGCTGATCGTACCGATTGTGTTGCTGATTGGCGGCCTGATTGGCGCGGCAAACGGCTGGATCATCACGCGCTATAACGTGGCACCGTTCATCTGCACGCTCGGTACCATGTACATCCTGCGCGGCACGGCAATGCTCACGTCGGGCGGCGAAACCTTCCCCGGTTTGCAGGGCAATGAAATGCTCGGCAATACCGGATTCGACAAGATAGGCGCGGGCTATTTTCTCGGTTTGCCGTGGGCCATCTGGATGATGGTGCTACTGGCGCTGGTGATTGCCTATGTCGCACGCCGTCTGCCGTTTGGTCGTCAGGTTTACGCGATTGGCGATAACGAACGCGCCGCTGAACTTTCGGGCGTGAAAGTGAAGTCGGTGAAAATCTGGGTGTATGCCATCTCCGGTTTCTGCGCGGCGATTGCCGGCATCGTGGTCTCGTCTCAGCTGGTGGCCAGTCATCCGGCGAACGGAACCTCCTTTGAAATGAACGCGATTGCCGCAGTGGTGCTGGGCGGCACCTCGCTGGCCGGAGGACGCGGCACCATTCTCGGCACGCTGATTGGTGCCTTCGTGATTGGCTTCCTCGCTGATGGTTTGATCATGATGGGCGTGAGTGAGTTCTGGCAAATGGTGATCAAAGGCATCGTGATTATCGTGGCGGTGATCATCGACCAAATGCAGAGTCGCATGCAGCAGAAAGCGGCGGTGGTGGCGCAGAAAGCGCTGATTGAGGAGGGCGGTAGCCCGGCAAAAGGTTAATCGGTTGGGTGCAGGCGCTGATTGTCTGCACCTTTTTTTCTCCATCAAGAATAAATATTCATCCATGCTTTAAAATTCAGAGGTGTCTATGAATCCTTTCAAATATTCGGTAGCGGATCTGGCAGCGAAAGCGCGCGCCGTGCGTCGCCGCATCATTCAGCTCAATGCGGGCAGCCCGGCGGGCGGGCATACCGGTGCCGATCTCTCACAGGTTGAGATCCTCACCGCACTCTATTTCCGCATTCTTAACTGCGCGCCGGATCGCACCAACGATCCGCAACGCGACATCTATATCCAGTCGAAAGGCCATGCGGTGGGCGGTTATTACTGCGTGCTGGCAGAAGCGGGTTATTTCCCGACCGAATGGCTGCCGACCTATCAGCATTCGGATTCACATCTGCCCGGCCATCCGGTGCGCCAAAAAACGCCAGGCGTTGAGCTGAATACCGGCGCGCTGGGCCATGGTTTACCGGTGGCAGTCGGCATTGCGCTGGCGGCGAAGAAAGATAACAGCGACCGACGTATTTTTGTCGTTACCGGCGACGGTGAGCTGGCGGAAGGCAGCAACTGGGAGGCGGCGCTGGTGGCGGCGCATTACGGCCTCGATAACCTGGTGATCATCAACGACAAGAACAAGCTGCAGCTGGCGGGGCATACGCGCGACATCATGAACACCGATCCGTTGCCGGATAAATGGCGCGCCTTTGGTCTGGCGGTGAGCGAGTGCAACGGCAATGACATGGCGGCGGTGGTGGAAGCCATCGAAAACCTGCCGCGTAACAGCGGCAAGCCACAGGTGATTGTGGCGCACACCGAAAAAGGCTTCGGCATCTCCTTTATTCAGGGCAAACCGGAGTGGCATCACCGCGTGCCGAAAGGGGAAGAGATTGAGTTGGCACTGGAGGAGTTGAAAGATGAGTAATGCAAAACACCTGGCGACGGTAATGGTCGAGGCATTTATTGATGCGGTTAATCGCGGCGTCGATTTAGTGCCGGTGGTGGCCGATTCCACCTCAACCGCCAAAATTGCGCCCTTTATCAAAGCCTTTCCCGACCGGCTGATTAACGTCGGTATCGCCGAACAAACGCTGGTGGGCACCGCCGCCGGCCTGGCGATTGGCGGTAAAGTGGCCGTAACCTGTAACGCTGCGCCGTTCCTGGTTTCCCGCGCCAATGAGCAGGTTAAAGTCGACGTCTGCTACAACAACACTAACGTCAAACTGTTTGGCCTGAATGCCGGTGCCAGCTACGGCCCGCTCGCCAGCACCCATCACAGCATCGACGACATTGCGGTGATGCGCGGCTTCGGCAACATCGAAATTTACGCGCCATCCTGCCCGCTGGAGTGCCGCCAGATTATTGAGTATGCGCTGGCGCATGTCGGGCCGGTGTATATCCGTCTGGACGGTAAAGATCTGCCGCAGCTGCACGATGAGAACTATCAATTCCGTCCCGGGCAAATCGACGTTTTACGTGAAGGTCATGACATTGTGCTGGTGGCGATGGGCTCGACAGTTCACGAGGTGGTTCACGCCGCCGAGCAACTGCATGAGCAAGGCATTACAGCAGGTGTGATCAGCATTCCATCGATTCGACCTTGTGATACCCAACAGCTGCGCGAGCTGTTAAATCACTATCCAGCGGTCATTACCGTGGAAGAACACAACGTCAACGGCGGCGTCGGCAGCCTGGTGGCAGAAGTGCTGGCGGAAGGCGGCTGTGGCATCCCGCTGCTGCGTTTGGGTATCCCCGATGGCGAATACGCGATTGCGGGCGATCGCGCCTCAACCCGTGCCCGACATGGCATTGATGCCGCCAGCGTAGTGAAGAGTGCAGCGCGCATCTGTGCAGGAGCGTAAAGATGGCAGGTTCGGTGATACTGGCAATTGATGAAGGCACCACCAACGCAAAAGCGATAGCGGTCGATCGTGCCGGGAAGGTGGTGGCGCGCGGCAGCCAGCCGCTGACGCTGGAACATCCGCAGCCTGGCCTGGCGGAGCAGGATCCACTGGCGATTTGGCAGGCGGTGAAACAAGCGGTGAGCGATTGTCTGGCGCAGTGTGCGGGTGCGCAAGTTGCGGCCGTGGCGATCAGCAACCAGCGCGAATCGGTGCTGATCTGGCAGCGCCATAACGGTCAGCCGCTGACGCCGCTGGTTAGCTGGCAGGATCGCCGCTCGGAGGCGTTTTGCCGCGATTTGCGTGTGGCGGGTAAAGCGCCGCGCATCACCGGGCTTACCGGGTTGGCCGTCGATCCGATGTTTCCAGCCGGTAAGCTCACCGGCATGCTCGCCGCGCTGCCGAACGGATTTTCTCGTGCGCAGGCCGGTGAACTCTGTATCGGCACCGTGGATAGCTGGCTGAACTGGCAACTGAGCGGCGGCGAAAGCTTTGTCACCGATCATGCCAATGCGGCGCGCACCCAGCTTTACAACCTGCACAGCGGCGACTGGGATGATGAACTGCTGGCGCTGTTCCATATTCCCCGCGCGGCGCTGCCGCAGATTGTGCCCTCGGCTAGTGCGCAAGGTGTGGTGACACGTAACGATATGCTCGGTTTAGTGCCTGGCACACCGATTTTGTCGCGCATCGGCGATTCGCACGCCGCGCTGCAAGCGCAGCGCAGTGGCAGCGAAGAGGTGGTCAAAGCCACGTACGGCACCGGTTCGTCACTGATGATGTCGATGGCAACGCCGCTACTGACGGAAAATGGCCTTAGCACCACGGTGGCGTGGCACGACGGCACGTTGCGCTATGCCTTTGAAGGCAACATTACCCACACCGGTTCCGGCGCGGCGTGGCTGGGCCGCATGCTGGGCATCAAGGATCCGCGAGAACTCACCGCGCTGGCGCAGTGCAGCGAACACAATCAGGGCATCTATTTTGTACCGGCGCTCTCTGGCCTCGGCGCGCCCTGGTGGGACTTGAAAGCGCGCGGCATGGTGTGTGGTTTGACCGATGCGGCAACGCCGGAAGTGCTGGCGCGCGTGGCGCTGGAATCGATCACTTTCCAGATCGCCGACGTGTTTTTCGCCATGGAGCAGGCCAGCGGTGTGCAACTTCCTGCGCTGTGCGTGGATGGCAGTGCCACGGAAAACAGCTGGTTGATGCAGATGCAGGCCGATGTGCTACAGCGGCCACTGAAACGCGTACCGACGGCAGAAGTTTCAGCCCTGGGCGCCGCGCTATTAGCGGGCCGCAGCTTAGGCTGGTGGCAGCAGGGCAGTGAGATGCAGGCGTTACAGGGCGGCAGCGTGATTACGCCGCGTGAAGATCAGGCGAAAAGCATGCAGGAGAATTATCACGGCTGGCTGGATGCGGTGGCGCGTTGCCGTTATCAGCCGCATTGATGGGTGCGGTTTTGTGCAAATCTGGGGGAGTGGTCGCCATGAATGGCGACCCTACGAATGATGGACTTACTGGAAACGGTTGGCCTTATCGCGCGCCAGACGTTCCAGCGCAAAAATCACCTGCTGCAGCTGGCGTTCCTGAATCGGCTCGATGGCGGTAAAGCGGAAGCTGAGGCGCGGAGTGGCGCGGGTTTCATTCTTGCTGGTCACCACGGTGCGTTCACCAATGTGCAGCAGCTGTGCTGTCACCTCGAAGTGACCGTATTCAGCCAAATCCACGCGCAGCTTTTTAAAGGTATCGCCGCGATTAAGGCCTTCTGGCAGCGCTTCGTCCAGCAGCACGCCCACGCCACCCAATGACAGGTCCTGCAGGCGGAAGCGCGCAGTGCTGCCATCCGGCCACTGGCTGTGGCAATAAAAAACCGGCTCCAGCGGCGCATTGACGCGGAAGAACTCACGGCGTTGAATCTGCCACACCAGTTCGGGTAGCGATGCAGCAAAAGCGGGCAAGCCTTCAAATTCGATGCGCTGTAAACCGATTAAGCTACATTCGACTTTGGCACCGTGCGTTTCGGCAAAGATATTCACTTCACCACTTTGTAGCGCTAAATCGTTATCCAGCGCATTGCTGCCAAGGTCAAAGATCACCTGATCTTCATCGGCTGACAGCATGCGGCTGATAAACTGACCGCGCGAAAAATTCACCATCAACGGGGTTTGAGAACGCAACAGATCCTTCATCACGCCCAAAACCGCTAACGTGCCTCGCTTGAGGTATTGTTCTTTATCGGCTTCTCCCACGTCCTGCTCCACTTATCCGATTGTTATTTTCACGACTGACAATGCTGTTCGTCAGTTATCGGCATGGCTGCGCTAACCTTTAGTTAGCTAACGATTATTTACTGCGGCAAGTTGCGAGGCAGATCATAAAATCCCGTCTATACTAGAGGCGGTGAACACATTGATTAATAACGTAAGGAGCAGTACATGGGTATTCTTTCATGGATTATTTTTGGTCTGATTGCCGGGATTATCGCGAAGTGGATTATGCCGGGTAAAGATGGCGGCGGTTTTATCATCACCGTGGTTCTGGGTGTGGTAGGTGCGGTTGTCGGTGGCTGGATCAGTACCCTGTTTGGTTTCGGTAAAGTTGACGGTTTCAACTTCGGTAGCTTCGTGGTGGCCGTGATCGGTGCCATTGTGGTGCTGTGGATTTACCGTAAAGTACGAAGTTAACAGCATAGCGATTTGATGAAATCCGCCATCCCGTAAAAGGATGGCGGATTTTTTTATGCCTGATTAAAAGTCGTAGCCCACCGTAGCCATGACCGTACGCTCGGCACCGCGATAGCAGTAACCGGTGCCATAACAGGCGGCCAGATACTTTTTATCGGTCAGGTTGTTGGCATTCACCTGCAGCCAGGCGCCTTTCAGCTGTGAGTTCCATGCGCCAAGATCGGCGCGAACCGACGCATCAAACAGCGTTACCGATGGCAGACGCGTGGTGTTCTCGTTATCCGCCCACTGTTTGCCGATATAGCGCACACCGGCGCCAGCGCTCAAGCCGTAGTCAAACTGATAATGTCCCCACAACGATGCCATGCTATTCGGCGTGACATATGGCGTATGGCCATCGTTACCGTCCACCGAATCTTTGAAGCGCAGATGATTCAGCGTGTAGCCGGCGATGGTGCTGAAACGTTGCGTCAGCTGATTACGCGCTTCCAACTCGATGCCCTGCGAATGCACTTTGCCCGACGGCGTGTAAGTGCCGTCCAGCACGTTACGGTTGGCGACATCGTCCTGGGTCAAATCGTACACCGCGATTGAGTACATATCGCGCGTGCCCACCGGCTGATATTTTACGCCCGCTTCATATTGCTCTGAGGTGGTCGGTTTCAGCTGATTGCCCTGCGGATCGGTTAACGAGGCTGGCGTTATCGCCTGGCTCCAACTGACGTAAGGCGAGATGCCGTTCTCGAAGGCATACAGCAGCGCGGCGCGGCCGCTGATGTGATCGTCCTGACGACGGCTGGTGCCGTTTTCCGACACAATGCGGTCATAACGTCCCGACAAATCCAGATGCCAGCGATCAAGCTGCAACTCATCCTGCAGATATAAACCGGTTTGATAGTAGCGGCGCGTCTGCGATGTCCAGTCGAAGTCCGGCATGATGCCCACTTCTTCGCCGCTCCACGCATTCAGCGCGCTGGCGGCACCGCTGGCTTTGGTGATGTCATTTTTATAGCGATGGTATTCCGCGCCCAGCGTCACGCGATGCTGCACCGCGCCGGTAGCAAAATCGGCCTGCAAGCGGTTGTCATTCGCCCATGCGCTCAGTGATGAACGCTCGCCGGAGTAGTAGCGGTTCAGCAGGTCAGGATTCGTTGCGTTCCAGCCAATCTGATAAACCTGATCGAGATCGGTATTCGAGTGGCTGTAACTGCCGGTGGAGTACACCGACCAGACTTCGTTGAAGCGATGTGAGAAGTCATAGCTGTAAATCTGCTCGCGACGTTTGAACTGATCGAGCGAACTGTCGCCTTCGTAGAAACTGTCGCTCAACTTGCGGCCGTTATGGCTGTAAAGCGTGCCTTCCGCCGGTACCGAACCGTGATAGCCGCCTGAGGGATCTTTCTGCAGGTAGGCGCGCAGCACTAAGTTGGTATCTTCACTTGGCTGCCACATCAGCTGTGGCGAAATCGCATATTTCTCTTCGCGGGTGTGATCGTACTGCGTATCACTGTTGCGCGTGATGCCGGTTAAGCGAAATGCCCACTGATCGTTGATGGCGTTGGAGTAATCAAAGGCAGCGCTGTTGGTGGCGTTGGTGCCGCTCGACAGGCGGAAGTGGCCCTCTTCGGCAAACTGCGGACGCTTGCTCACCATGTTCACTAATCCGCCCGGCACCGTTTGGCCGTAAAGCGCGGAGGAGGGACCTTTGATCACATCAATGCGATCAAGGAACCAGTTGTCCACCTGCAGGATGTTGAAGCTGCCGCCGTCACTCATCACGCGCAGGCCATCGAGGAAGGTGTTGTCGACATCGCCGCCGTGGAAACCACGCAGCGCGATGGTGTCGTAACGCGTGGCGGCCCCGCCGAAGTTGGTGAACACCCCTGGCGTGTAACCCAGCGCCTGGTTGAGATCCTGCGCGCCCTGATCTTCCATCTGCTGACGTGTCACTACCGAGATTGACTGCGGCGTGGTAATCAGCGGTTGATCGCTTTTGCTGGCGCCGCTGCTGCGCGTGGCGAGATAGCCCTGCGTCGGCGAGGTGGCGCTCTCTTGCGGTTGCGCCGTGACGACAAGCGACTCTTCGGCGAAGCTTGCAGCGGGTAAAGCCAGCGCAAGCGTGCACAGAACGCGGCCACGGTTAAGGGTAAACAGCGAGGTCATGAGAGGTTCCTGATATTTAAATGGGAATAGCTATCGATATTAGATTGAGAATTATTATCTTTTGTGGCGAATGTTTCAAGATGTGAGGTTGTTGTAAATGGGGTGTGAGGAAAATACACAGGCAGGGCGGAATTCGATATGAGGCTGTAGGGTGCGCATTAATGCGCACACGGGTTAATGGTCGCCATAAATGGCGACCCTGCTACGGCTACGTATTGACCAGGAAAAACGTTACTTCGCGCTACTCAAAACCGGCATATTCGGGATATCGCCGGCGTTATTACAGGTTTTGTCTTTCGGACAGTACTTATCCAGCAGCTTCAGCGTCACGCCGTTGGTCCAGCCGAAGCCATCCTGCAGCGGATATTCGCCGCCGCCACCGCCACCCAACTGCGCGCCTTCAACCACATATTTCTCGACCAGCTTATGCTCCTTGTCGTAGGTGGCCTGCACGTTCTGCAGGAAGCGCTGACCAATCTGCTGCGCCAGTTTCGGCTGTTTGTAATGCTCAAGACCTTCCACCGCCACCCATTGCAGCGGCGCCCAGCCGTTTGGCGCATCCCATTGCTGGCCGTTATTCACCGTGGTGGTCACCAGACCGCCCGGTTTCAGTAGCTGTTTTTCAACAGCGGAAGCGGTGCGCTCAGCTTGCTTATCGCTCGCCACCTGCATATAGAGCGGGAACAGCGTGGCGGCGGTCAGCTGCGAATGAACCTGCTTCTTCTGGAAATCGTAATCGGCGTACCAGCCTTTTTTGTCATCCCAAAGATAGCGATTGATCGCCGCCTGACGTTTTTCGGCATCCGCCGCGAACTGTTTGGCTTTGTCATCCTGCTTATCCAGTTTGGACGCTTTAGACAATGTCTGTTCGAGGTGGAAAATCAGGCTGTTGAGATCGACCGGCGCCAGTTGCGTGGTACGAATCGACGCCAGATTGTGCGCATCAGTGAACCAGCGCGAACTGAAATCCCAGCCCGAAGCCGCGCCCGCACGCAGATCGCGATAGACCTGCTGCTTATTGCGCTCCGGCGCTTTATTCGCGGTGTTGACGTCATCCAGCCAGGATTCGGTACGCGGCGCATCGCGATCGTCCCAGTAACGGTTAAGCAGCGTACCGTCGCTGAGTTTAATCACGCGTTTGCTGGCCTGGCCGGCCGCCACTTTGTCGCTGTCCGCCATCCAGTAATCGTACTCTTTCTGCAGCTGCGGCAGGTATTGGCGATAGACATCGTCGCCTTTGTGCGTTGCCAGCAGGTCAACCATCAGGCTGAAGAACGGCGGCTGCGAGCGGCTGAGATAGTAGCTGCGGTTACCGTTGGGAATATGGCCATATTTGTCCAGCTCGGTGGCGAAGTTATCCACCATATCCTGCACGCGATCCCAGTGATCGCTCTCCGCCAGGCCGAGCATGGTGAAGTAGCTGTCCCAGTAATACACTTCGCGGAAGCGTCCGCCCGGCACCACATAAGGTTTTGGCAGCGGCAGCAGCGAATCGTACTGACTGGCACTTTGCGCGGTACGCGTCAGCACCGGCCATAAACCGTTGATGTGCTCACGCAGGCTTTGCCCGGCGGGCGGCACATATTTGTCACCCTCTTTTGGCAGCGTGAAGTTGCTGTCGACAAAATGCTTGAGATCGAAGTTGCGCTGGTTTTTTTGCATCTGCCAGTCGGCCAGAATCGACGAGGGATTGGATTTCGGCACCGCATCGGCGAAGGTTTTCTGATCCGGATAAAATTTAGCCTGCTGTACCGCATTGAACAACGGTCCCAGGCGCACATCCGGTGGCTGCGGTTGGTTGCTGAGCATGCGGCTTTGATCGTCGGCGTGTGCGGCGCTGGCACCGGCCAGCAACGCGGCGCTAAGTAAAAAGGTCAGACGCGCGGGCGTGAATACGGCATTTTTTATCATCGGTTTTTCTCCTTGTCCGAAAAGGTGGTGTGCTAACGCATTGACCACCCGACAACTTTAGTCGTAATCGCGCCGCTTAGCCTTGTACAGCGGTGGAAATGTGAAGCGCCCGGAATTAATCACGCGAGAAATTGCATCAAGGCTAAGGTTTTTGCTTGCCCTGTTCGGTTATTTGCCTGAGGCTGAAGCAAAAAAAGGAGAGTCGAATGGAGATTATCTGGTATCACCCGTCGCTGGCGCCGCAGGGCTGGCTGGAAGGCTTGCATCAGCGTTTACCTGAGGCACGCGTGCGTTACTGGCAGCCGGGCGACAATGCACCGGCCGATTACGCGGTGGTGCGTTCGCCGCCGGTTGAGATGCTGGCGGGCCGTCAGCTGAAAGGCGTGTTTGCTATGGGCGCGGGCGTGGACGAAATCCTCAAGCAGCTGCGTGACAACCCACAAATGTTGGCTGACAATGTGCCATTATTCCGTCTGGAAGATACCGGCATGGCGCGCCAGATGCAGGAATACGCCAACTGGTGCGTGCTGGGCTGGTTCCGCCGTTTCGAGGAGTATCGTCAACTGCAGCAGCAGGCGAACTGGCAGGAGCTGGATGGTGTCGATCGCGAAAATTTCACCATTGGCGTGCTCGGCGCGGGCGTGTTAGGCCGTAGCGTGCTGGAAAGTTTGCGTCAATGGGGCTTCCCGTTACGCAGCTGGAGCCGTTCGCCGAAGCACATCGACGGCGTGCAAAGCTTCCATGGCCGCGATCAGCTCAATGCCTTCCTTGATGGCACGCAGGTGCTGATCGATCTGCTGCCTACCACGCCGGTAACCACCAACCTCATCGATAGCCAACTGCTCAGCGCGTTGCCGCGCGGTGCCAGCTTCCTTAATCTGGCGCGCGGTGCGCATGTGGTGGAAGCCGATCTGCTGGCAGCGTTGAACAGCGGTCAACTGGCCGCCGCCGCGCTGGATGTGTTCCAGACCGAGCCGCTGCCGCCGCAGCATCCGTTGTGGTCTCATCCGCATGTCACAATCACGCCACATACTGCAGCGATTACCTTGCCAGCCGAGGCGATGGATTACATTGCGGATGCCATACTTGCTCTGGAGCAAGGTCAACAGCCGGGTGGTTTGGTCGATCGCCAGCGCGGTTATTAATTCACATTGGGTCAGGAGATGAAGATGTATCCCGTTGATTTACATATGCATACCGTTGCCAGCACGCATGCTTACAGCACGCTGCATGATTATGTGGCGCAGGCGAAACAGAATGGTTTGAAGCTGTTCGCGATTACCGATCACGGCCCGGACATGGCTGATGCGCCGCACTATTGGCACTTCGTCAACATGCGCATTTGGCCGCGGGTGATTGATGGCGTTGGCGTGCTGCGCGGTATTGAAGCCAACATCAAAAATCAGCAGGGCGAGATCGATTGCAGCGGCCCGATGCTGGATGCGCTGGATCTGATCGTCGCGGGCTTCCACGAACCGGTTTATGCACCGCGTGATAAAAAGCATCACACCGAAGCGATGATTGCGGCGATGGCGGGCGGTTTGGTGCATATCATTTCGCATCCGGGCAACCCGAAATTCCCGGTGGATATCCGCGCAATAGCCGAAGCCGCCGCGCATTATGATGTGGCGCTGGAGATCAACAACTCCTCCTTTACCCATTCGCGCCTCGGCAGCGAACCGAACTGTCGCGCCATTGCCGAAGCGGTGCGCGATGCGGGGGGGAAACTGGCATTTGGCTCCGATTCGCATACGGCGTTTACGCTGGGAAATTTCGAACACTGCCTGCGCATCACCAGCGAAGTGGATTTTCCTGAAGATCGCGTGTTAAATGTCACGCCGCGTCGCCTGCTCGATTTCCTCGAACAGCGCACCGGTAAAACGATTGCCGAATTTGCTGATTTTTAACTTTTTTGCCTCAAGGAATTCTGTTGCATGAATGAGTTTTCCATTCTCTGCCGCGTCATCGGCTCGCTGTTTAATCGCCAGCCGCAGGATCCGCTGCTGGTGCCACTGTTCACTCTGCTGCGTGAAGGCAAACTGCAACAGCAGTGGCCGCTGGAGCAGGATGAACTGTTGACGCGCCTGCAGCAGAATAGCGATCCGCAGGCGCTGGCCGCCGACTACAACGCGCTGTTTGTTGGCAGCGACTGCAGCGTGCCGCCGTACGCATCCCAATGGCCGAACGGGGTTGCTGAAGCAGACGTGCGTGCGTTTCTCAGCGCGCGCGGCATGCCGCTGAGCGAAGCGCCCGCCGATCACTTTGGCGTGCTGCTGCTGGCGGCATCGTGGCTGGAAGATCAGTCGGCGGAAGATGAATCCGCCGCGCAGCTGGCGCTGTTTGATGAGTATCTGCTGCCGTGGTGCGGCGCGTTCCTCGGCAAAGTGGAAGCGCACGCGACCACCGCGTTTTATCGCACGCTGGCAGCGCTGAGCCGTGAGGCGATTCAGGCGATGTACGACGAGCTGAACGAAGAGCAGGGCGACGAGGCCTAATCGTCACCAGCTGGCTGCGCTGCTGCCGAGCTTGACGCCCGGCGTCGCGCAGATCATTGGCGTGCCGGGCAAATACGCTGCGGCACGCAATCTCTCGGCAATTCCCCACTGATTAATCTCTATCGCGCTCAACGCGTCATCGTGCTGCGCGTGGATACCGTTTTGCACATTCTCGGGCGCGGCACCGAACTGCTGTAATAGCCGCGCAGTGCGTGCCAGCGAGAGGCGCGCCTGCCAGCCAACGCCATTGATCAACCGCTGACGTAAACCTTCCAGCACCGCCGCAGCCATCAGATAGCCAGTGGCGTGATCGAGCGCCTGCACCGGCAGCGGCGTTGGCTGGTTATTGCCGCTCCAGCGCATGCCTTGTTCGGCGATGCCGCAGCCCATCTGCACCAGGCTGTCGAAGCCGCGCCGGTTGCGCCACGGCCCGCTCCAGCCCCACGCATTGAGGCTGACATCCACTAAGCCCGGCGCCAGTTTGCGGCGCGTCTCAGCATCCAGCCCGAGTTTTTCCAGCGCATCAGCGCGATAACCGTGTACCAGCACATCGCTGTGCTGCAACAGCTGGCGCAGCTGCTCGCGCCCGGCGTGGGATTGGAGATCAAGCCGCGCACAGCGCTTGCCGCAGGTGATCTCCTCTTCCAGCGTCGGTTCATGCCAGTCGGGCGGATCGATACGCAGCACTTGCGCGCCGAGGCTGGCGAGAAAACGCGTCGCTACCGGACCGGCGATGATGCGCGTGAGGTCCAACACGCGCACGCCGAGCAGCGGGCGCGCGGGTGATAACGACCAGGCAGGCGCGGGTGCAGCGTCGGTGGCCTGTTGGGCAATCAACGCTTCCTGCTGCACGGCGCGGCCTTGCGGATGTTGCAGCCATTGCGCTTCGCTACGCATCTGCGCGGCGCAGCCGCCAGCATCAATCACCGCCTGTTCCAGCGTCGCGGCGGGCCAGCGTGCCACCGCATCGGCCAGCGCGGCACGATTGGCATGCTGGCCGAGCACGTGCTCCATCGCCGCACGATGATGAGCCGCATTGGTGTGCAGACGAATCCAGCCGTCGGCGCTGGCGTAATCACCGGCAAATTCATCCCATAGCGCGGCAGGCGGTCGATTAAGCGGAATCAGGCTGTGCTGAAACCAGCGCGAGGCGAGACGAACATTGATGCTGACCGGCGCGGCCTGGCCGAGCAGATCGCTCAACGCCTGGCTGGCAAGACCAATGCTGGTGGCCGCCAGTTCGCTGACGGCGAAGGCAGAAGAAAAGGTGTCGGGCTGGAGAAAAGTAGGCGAGGGAAGCGGGTCCGCGCCTCGCAATCCCTGCCACATTTGCTGCCACAGTGCGGCAGCACGTTGAGAATCCATGTTGAGTCTCCGGAAAACGCGCGAGACTCAAGCATAGCAGAGCGGATTAACGGCGGCGCAAGCGCGGGAAACGCGCGTGCATCCGCAGGTTGCGCAGGTTGATTACCGCAATGGCGGTGCCCAGCACCACCAATGAGGCGCCGAGAATCTTAAAGCTGTTCATGCTGTCACCTAAGACAAAAACGCCCATCAACACCGCCAGTACCGGTGTCAGCAGCGAATAAGGCATGATCAGGTTGACGTTGTACTTCTTCAGCAGCGCGTACCACAGCGTGTACGCCACAATTGACGAGGCGAGGGCGCTATACAGAATACCAAACCAGCCGCGCCAGCCCGCATGGCTCAATGCGTAAAACTGATTGGATTCGGTCAGCCACGAAGCGGCACCGACAATCGGCACCGCAAGGAAGGAGATCCAGCCGGTCAGCGTCAGCGGTTTTATCGGCGGTGATTTTTTCACAATCATATTGCTGATTGCCCAGCCAAACGCGCTGCACAGCAGAATACACAGCACCCACCAGGCCGGAATAGTCGGGCTGCCCGACAGCACCGCGACGCCGCTCAGCGAAATGGCGATGCCGATCAGTTGCACCAGGCGTAATTTCTCTTTCAAAATCACCATCGCCAGCAGCATGGCAATCGGCGTGCCGAGCTGAACCACGATGGCGCCGGTGCCGGCATCGGTGTAGCGCATGCCGACAAACAGCAGCGAGAAATGCATAAAACCGAAGGTGAATGCCAGCGTTAACAGCCACGGCAATTGTGCGCGCGTGATGCGGCAAAACGGCACCAGCACAACCGCTACCACTACAAAGCGCATCCAGGTGAGAAACAGCGGCGGAAGTTCCAGCAATCCCCACTTCACCGCCACGTTGTTGAAAGCCCAGATGGAAACCACCATCAGAACCATTAAAAAATGCCGCACTGCCACAAGGTCTTCCTTAAGCATCAACAAGGATTATCACCGGCTAATGATGGCATGAAGCCGTCGACTTCGGACATGTCTGACAAAACTTTTTTCGCATAAGCATTAGCTTATGCAGGAAAAAAATAAGACATGTCGTTGATTTACTGTCAAAGTGGATGTCCGAAAGGCGACCATAACGAGGACCGTATTCGGCATGACACACACCCGCGCTTTACCTCTTGCTCTGATTCAACTCGAAGTCCCGCCGCCGCAGGTTGTGGCACAAATTGGTGAACAACCCCGCTGGTTTATCGACGCGCTGCAATTGCAGCCCGATGACTATGTGATTGTGCGTCCGCATCTGGGTGATGATTTACCGGCCTTTGACCGCGTCAGCGGCGCGATCCTCAGTGGTTCGTGGGCGATGGTTACCGATCACGCCGACTGGAGCGAACGCACCGCCGCCTGGATTCGGGGCGCGCTGGAAGCGGATCTGCCGCTGCTTGGAGTCTGTTACGGACATCAATTGATGGCGTATGCGCTGGGTGGCAAAGTGGGCGATAACCCGCATGGCTGGGAGCGTGGACTGAAACCGCTGACGCGCAGCGCGCAGGCGCACAACGATCCGTGGCTGGCTGCGTTACCAGGCGAATTTCAGGCGTGGTTATCGCATCGGCAATCGGTGTTAACACCGCCGCAGCATGCGCAGGTGCTGGCGAGTTCGGCGCAGGATGGCTGTCAGATTCTGCGTTATTCGCCGCAGGCGCTGTCGGTGCAGTTCCACCCGGAATTTACCCGCGACATTATGAGCGCCTGTTTACCGGCGGGCGTGAGTGAGGATGATACGCAATTGGTGGGGGAAGATTGGTCGCGCGAACTGTTGCGCCGCTTCTGGCTGCAAACGCGGCCGCAGCCGCGCGCACAGGCTCAGGGCGCGTAGTTACGCGTGCAGCGATAAACCCACGCGGGTGGCATGTTTTTCAGCACCCGCTGGCGTTCCCAGGTGAAGTAGCGTGACAAATTTGGCTGGGTGAACGAGGTGTATTGAAACTGCACGAATACGCCGCGTGGACCCAGCGCATCATGCACCGCGCTGAGAATGTTGTCGCGCGTGGCGGGCGGCAATGACAGCAGCGGCAAGCCAGAGAAAATCACATCATATTCCCCCGCAAGATATTCCGCCGAGCAGGCGCGCACCTGCATACGCGCATCGGGCAATCCCCGCAGGCTTTTCACCAGTTCCGGGCTGATTTCGAATACATCAAGCTGTGCTTGCGGTGACATACGCGACAGCACGTGGCGTGTGAGTACGCCGTCACCGGCGCCGAGTTCGGCGATACGCAGGCTGTTATCCCAATTCACCGCATCGCACATGGTGCGGCACAGCGCGGCGGAAGAGGGCGTGATGCTGCCCATTTTGCGCGGGTTACGGATGAATTGCTGAACAAAGTTCGCTTTGGCGCGCATTAACGTCAGGGCTGAAGCCAACATCTGTTTCTCCTGGTTAGTATCCTGCTTCATATTGACCACATATTTCGGCCATGTTCCGCTTTTTGCGACATAACCGGGAAAACTCGGAATTATCTGTAGCGGCTTACGCACGCCACATTTCCTTCGATGCGGTCACAGTTTCCCCTTCTACGATCTGACAGGCTGGCGTTGATCGCTCAATGTTAATAACAGGTTTCATAGTTGTTAATCGCCACTCTGTCCGCAAGGAGAAACACCATGCGTTACGCTGCCCCGGGAGAACAAGGTTCTCTCATTACTTTGCAATCGCGTTATGGCAACTTTATCAACGGCGAATTTGTTGCGCCGGTGAACGGTAATTACTTCGTCAACACCTCACCGATTAATGCTTCCACCATTGGCGAGTTCCCACGCTCGGATCGTGCCGATATCGATAACGCCGTGGCTGCCGCCCAGGCCGCTGCCGATGCGTGGGGCAAAACCTCACCGCAGGCGCGCTCGCTGGTGCTGCTGAAAATTGCCGACCGGCTGGAAGAGAATCTGGAATACATCGCGGTCAACGAAACCTGGGATAACGGCAAGCCGGTGCGTGAAACGCTGGCAGCGGATCTGCCGCTGGCGGTCGATCACTTCCGCTATTTCGCTGGTTGCGTGCGTGCGCAGGAAGGCACCGCTGCTGAAATCGATGAGTTCACCGCTGCCTATCATTTCCACGAACCGCTGGGTGTGGTCGGGCAAATTATTCCGTGGAACTTCCCGCTGCTGATGGCGGCATGGAAATTGGCACCGGCACTGGGCGCAGGCAACTGCGTGGTGCTGAAACCGGCCGAGCAAACGCCGCTGTCGATTACGCTGTTTATGGAAGTGATCAAAGATCTGTTGCCGCCGGGCGTGATTAATGTGGTGCACGGCTACGGTAAAGAGGCGGGCGAAGCGCTGGCGTCACATTCGGGCATCGCCAAAATCGCCTTTACCGGTTCCACCGCCACCGGCGGCCATATTCTGGAGCTGGCGGCGAAAAGTCTGATTCCGTCCACCGTTGAATTGGGCGGGAAATCGCCGAATATCTTCTTTGAAGACATCATGGATGCCGAAGAGAGTTTCATTGAGAAAGCGGCTGAAGGCGTGGTGCTGGGCTTCCTTAATCAGGGTGAAGTTTGTACCTGTCCGTCACGCGCGCTGGTGCAGGAATCAATCTTTGAGCCGTTTATGGCGGCGGTGATGAAGCGTATCAAATCCATCAAACGTGGCGATCCGCTTGATACCGAAACCATGATTGGCGCGCAGGCGTCGCAGCAGCAGTTCGATAAAATTCTCTCCTATCTGGAGATTGCGCAGCAAGAGGGCGCGCAGGTGCTGCACGGCGGCGGCGTCGAGAAAGTGGGCGAGGAGTTGGCCAGCGGCTACTACATCCAGCCAACGCTGTTGAAAGGCGATAACAGCATGCGCGTGTTCCAGGAAGAGATCTTTGGCCCGGTGGTTGGCGTGCTGACCTTCAAAGATGAAGCGGAAGCGCTGGCTATCGCCAATGACTCGATTTACGGGCTTGGCGCCGGCGTCTGGACGCGCGATATCAACCGCGCCTATCGCATGGGCCGCGCGATCAAAGCCGGTCGCGTGTGGACCAACTGTTATCACCTCTATCCGGCACATGCGGCGTTTGGCGGCTATAAGAAATCGGGGATTGGCCGCGAAACCCACAAAATGATGCTCGACCATTATCAGCAGACTAAAAACCTACTGGTGAGCTACAGCACGCAACCGCTTGGTTTCTTCTAACTAATAACGGCAGCGGAACAATACCGCTGCCGATTCATCTCCTCGTCATCTCGTGACTGCAGGATAAGATTACTGCACAAGAATCTTCTGATCGAAGTGGCGTGTTTAAGCCATGTCTTGTGGTGTTTAAAGGGGGCGGTTGGGCAGAATGGTCCACCTATTTTCAAGGAGAACCCATGAACACGTTGTACAACTATCTCGAACAGCAAGACGATCTGCTGGACGCTGTGGAACAAAATATTATTACCGTGAACCTGCCGGGTCGTCAGGCGATCTACGTAATTGGTCAGAACGATGCTGACTTGCTGATCGAAGTTAAAGCACGCGAAGCGGCGGCTGCGCAACGAATGGAAACGCTGCGTCAACTGGAGAGTCAGTTTCGTTTTTAACTGTGTTGCACTACCTTATTCGATGACCAATTCGCCAGAAATATCGCAATAAAAAAGCCGCTATCACACGATAACGGCTTTTTTGCGTTGCGATGCGTAGATTACTTCACGCAGGCGGCACAGTTGTTATGAATCTGCTGGAAGAAGTCGTTGCCTTTGTCATCCACCAGAATGAACGCCGGGAAGTTCTCCACTTCAATTTTCCAGATCGCTTCCATGCCGAGTTCGGCATACTCCACGCATTCCAGACTCTTAATACTCTGCTGTGCCAGCACCGCTGCCGGGCCGCCGATGCTGCCCAGGTAGAAGCCGCCGTGTTTATGACACGCATCGGTAACCTGCTTGCTGCGGTTGCCCTTCGCCAGCATCACCATGCTGCCGCCGTTGGCCTGCAGCAGATCAACATAAGAATCCATACGACCTGCGGTAGTTGGGCCGAGTGAACCGGAGGCATAACCTTCTGGCGTCTTCGCCGGACCTGCGTAATAGACCGGATGATCTTTGATGTACTGCGGCAAACCTTCGCCGTTATCAATGCGCTCTTTCAGCTTGGCGTGCGCAATATCACGCGCCACGATGATGGTGCCGTTCAGTGACAAGCGAGTTGAGACCGGATAAGCCGACAGCAGCGCCAGGATCTCGCTCATTGGCTGGTTCAGATCGACATGCACCACTTCGCCTTCGCCCTGCTGACGCAGTTCTTCAGGAATGTAGCGGCCCGGATTGTCTTCCATCTTCTCAATCCAGATACCTTCGCGGTTGATCTTAGCTTTGATGTTACGGTCCGCAGAGCAAGATACGCCCATACCTACCGGGCAGGATGCGCCATGACGCGGCAGGCGCACCACGCGGATATCGTGCGCAAAGTATTTACCGCCAAACTGCGCGCCGAGGCCCAGCTCCTGCGAGGCTTTCAGCAGTTCTTCTTCCAGCTGAATGTCACGGAAAGCCTGACCGTGTTCATTACCTTCGGTCGGCAGCGAATCGTAATAGTGGGTTGAGGCCAGTTTGACCGTTTTTAGCGTGGCTTCTGCTGAAGTACCGCCAATCACAAACGCGATGTGGTAGGGCGGGCACGCTGCAGTACCCAGCGACATCATCTTATCGACCAGATAATTCTTCAACTTGGCTGGCGTAATCAGCGCTTTGGTTTCCTGATACAGATAGGTTTTATTGGCGGAGCCGCCACCTTTGGCAATGCACAGGAATTTGTATTCGTCGCCATCAACGCTGTACAGGTCGATCTGCGCCGGCAGATTGGTGCCGGTATTCACCTCTTTATACATATCCAGCGCAGCATTCTGTGAATAGCGCAGGTTATCTTCAATAAAGGTGTTATAGACGCCTTGCGACAGCGCCGCTTCATCGCCGCCGCCGGTCCAGACGCGCTGGCCTTTTTTGCCCATGATGATAGCGGTGCCGGTATCCTGACAGGTTGGCAGCACGCCTTTGGCGGCGATTTCAGAGTTGCGCAGGAACTGCAGGGCAACGTATTTGTCGTTCTTGCTGGCTTCGTCGTCGGCAAGAATTGACGCGACCTGCGCCTGATGCGAGGCGCGCAGCATGAAGGAAGCATCGTGGAATGCCTGCTTCGCCAGCAGCGTCAGCGCTTTGGGATCGACTTTCAGGACTTCTTCGCCATCGAAGTTGGCCACCGAGACGTAATCCGTGCTCAGCAGGTAGTATTCGGTATCATCTTTGGCGAGAGGAAAGGGATTCTGATAATAGAAGGGTTTGTTCGACATGTTGGCTCACTTAGCTTCGTGTTACCCGCCAGCATGACGGGCGACAAATTAGGCAGTCTGTTATTCGATTTTCTCTCGCCAGCCCTCCGCAGGGGCTGACTGGCGAGCATCATAACATTTTCACGGTAATGCGCGGCTCCGTTTTTAACATCGAAGCAACATCATCAGAACATCATCACCATCCATGGATAGGCGACAACCATCAGAAGAACCAGGAACAGCGCGCCGAAGATGGTGCCCAGGCGCCAGTAATCTTTGGTTGGCAGATAGCCGCTACCGTAATAAATCGGGCTTGGGCCGGTGCCGTACGGGGTGATAATGCCCATCACACCCAGAGAAACACACATCATTAAGCAGAATACCGGCATGTTGATGCCCGGGATTGAGGCGGCGATAGTCAGCATGGCTGGCAGCAGCGCGGTGGTGTGCGCGGTGGTACTGGCGAACAGGTAATGCAGCAGGTAGAAGGCGATTAACAGCACTACGGCAGAAACCTGAGGATCGTAACCGTGCAGCAGCATCGCGCCTTCTTTACCCAGCCAGGCGATGAAGCCGACGCGCGCTAAACCATCTGCCAGCGCAACCAGCGTGGCGAACCAGGCAAAGGTGTTCCATGCGGCTTTATTGCTGGTGATGTCATTCCAGTTCAGTACACCGGTCCACAGCATCAGCACGATGACTAACAGCGCGGCCATTGCCGGTTCAATCCAGGCGGTGGCGAAGATCCACATCATCAGCGCCGCAACCACAAAGCCCAGCAGCAGGATTTCATTACGTTTCAATTTACCGAGTTTTGCCAGCTCAGCAGTGGCCCAGCGCGGCACTTCGTCATTCACCTTCACTTCTGGCGGATAGAGCCAGTAAGCCAGCAGCGGCATGGTGAGAATCAGCAGCACGCCGAGCGGCAGGAAGGCGAGGAACCACATGCCCCATGAAATTTCAAAGCCCACCACGCTTTTTACCAGCGCCAGCGCCAGCAGGTTCGGTGCCAGAGCTGAAAGGAACATTGAACTGGTGATACAGGCGGCGGTGATGGCGACCCACATCAGGTAAGAACCAATCTTACGCGCGCTTGGGTCGTTGGGTTTTGAACCGTACAGCGGCGGCAGGTTAGCAATGATTGGATAGATGGTACCGCCACTGCGCGCGGTGTTGGATGGCGTAAACGGTGCCAGCAACAGGTCAGCGAAGGTAATGGCGTAACCCAGCGTCAGGCTGCGACGGCCAAGATACTTCACCAGAATCAGCGCCAGGCGACGACCGAACTGAGTTTTATCGTAGCCGGCGGCAAACATAAAGGCACCGAAGATCAGCCAGACCGTGGAGTTGCCGAAGCCGCTTACCGCCCATTTGAACGACTGCGCAGCGGTTTTGAACTTGGGATCCGCCAGTTCTGCCGGGCTAAACAGCACCCACTGGCTGAACAGCGCAATCACCACCACGCCGGTTAAACCGATAACGGCGCCCGGCAGCGGTTCGAAAATCAGTCCCACAATAACCCCGACAAAAATGGCGAAGAAGTGCCATGCGTAAGGTTCCAATCCCGCAGGAGTCGGCACCAGCAGCAACAGCACAGCCACAATAATTGGCAGGCACAACATTATCAGGCGGTTCTTTTTCTTCCCTGGTGCCGCGGGAGGCGCAGTAAGGGATTCACTCTGGGTTGTTTGTGTGTTCATAGTTTTGTCTGCAAGTTATGGAGAATGCGTATATACGCCCCGAACCAAGCTGGTTTTTTTAGTTGCAAAACTCTTTTAACAGATTAGTCGTGACATTTAAAACTGAGTTTTAATAAATCGCTATTAGCAAAATTCGATGCGCGAATTATCTATTGGATGTGCCTATGATGCGATTAATTAAAATATCTATTTTGATCCAGATCAATAAAATTTATTCGTGGTTTTTTTGCTTTAAGCATGCATGCCTTAATAAACGAACCATTAGGTGAAAATTAACTGTGTGAGGTGAATAAAACGGCACAAATCAAGCAAAAAAAAGAGAAAGGAGACGATTTATCTTTATGATAAGGCTGGATTTGTTTTAAATGTAAGGAAAAAGTTGATTTTTGTCAAGTCTTGGTTAAAACTTAGCTCAGCGCAACTTTCAGCAATGGGTATCAAATATTATTTCCATGCGTAAAACTTATATAACTAACGAATAAGGTTATGTAAGTAAATAAAATGGTATATTTACGCCATGAAATCGGACCACTCAAATAATTATAAATTTCTCCGAATCGCCAAAGAATTGAATACAAAGTTTCTTAATTCTGGAGTTGCTCATCATGAATACGCTCACCCCGATTCTTAATCCGCTTACGCTACCGAAAGGTGCGGTCCTTAAAAACCGATTGGTTATGGCGCCGATGACCACCTGTACCGGTTATTACGATGGCGGTGTTACCAGTGACCTTGTCGAATATTATCGCGTGCGTGCCGGCAGCATCGGTACCGTCATTGTAGAGTGCTGCTTTATTGATAACCGTGGACCTGCATTCCCAGGTGCGCTCGGTATCGACAGCGACAATAAAATCCCCGGTCTGGCGAAAATTGCCCACGCCATCAAATCGCAAGGCTCCAAAGCGGTTCTGCAGATCTATCACGGCGGCCGCATGGTGGAACCGGCGCTGATCGGCGGTAAAACCCCGGTCGCACCAAGCGCCATCGCCGCACCGCGTGACGGTGCTACCAAACCTCAGGCGCTGACCGCAGAAGAAGTGGATGTGATGATCACCAAGTTTGGTGATGCGGTGAACCGTGCGATCAAAGCCGGCTTTGACGGCGTGGAGATCCACGGCGCCAACACTTATCTGATCCAGCAGTTTTACTCGCCAAACTCCAACCAGCGCGACGACAAATGGGGCGGCAGCCGCGACAATCGCGCGCGTTTCCCACTGGAAGTGCTGGAAATCACCCACAAGATGGCGGACCGCTTTGCTGCGGCAGACTTCATCATCGGTTATCGCTTCTCACCGGAAGAATTGGAAGTGCCGGGCATCCGCTGGGACGACACGCTTTACCTGCTGGAGAAACTGGCGGAACGCGGTCTCGATTACGTGCACTTCTCGGTGGGACAGCTGCTGCGTCCGTCGATTGTCGATACCCAAGACCCAACGCCGCTGATCACCAAATACCTGGCGCAACGCTCTCCTAATCTGGCGAAAGTGCCGGTGATTGGCGTTGGCGGCATCGTCAATAAAGAAGATGCCGAGAACGCGCTGGAGCACGGTTTCGATTTAGTAGCAGTCGGTAAAGCCTGCATCGCTTATCCGGACTGGACCGATCGCGTCATCAAAAATCAGCACATGGAGCTGTATATCGACAGCACCAAGCGCGAAGAGTTGACCATTCCTGAACCGCTGTGGCGCTTCTCGCTGGTGGACGCGATGATCCGTGACACCAGCGATACCGGCCGTAAATACAAAGCGGGCGTCTATCAGGCGAAAGTGGAAGCCGAAGCGCTGAAGCTGAAAATCAACGTCACGCTCGACACCGACCGTATCACCGATATCTCGCTGGTGCCGGATCCAAGCCTCGACGTCGACTTCACCAGCACCTTCGAAAGCCTGCGTGAACGCATTCTGGTGGCGAACAGCCCGCACGTGGATGCCATCACTGGCGCTACTACGCAGAGTGAAGCGCTGAAAAAAGCGGTATCGCGTGCCATGACCACCTCAAGCAAAGAGTATGTGATTGAAGAGGGCGGTAACCCGAACGCACCGGTCAATTACGATGTGGTGGTGGTGGGCACCGGCGGCGCCGGTCTGGCGGCGGCGATTCAGGCGCATGACGATGGCGCACGCGTGGTGATCATCGAGAAGATGCCCACCATCGGCGGTAACACCATCAAAGCCTCGGTCGGCATGAACGCGGCAGAAACCCGTTATCAGAAGCTGAAAGGCATCGAAGACAGCAAAGAGCTGTTCTACGAAGAGACGCTGAAAGGCGGCAAATTCAAAAACAATCCGGTGTTGCTACGCGAGTTTGTTGAGCAGGCGCCCGAAGCGATTGAGTGGCTGGCAGCGAAAGAGATCGAGCTGTGTGATATCACCATCACCGGCGGCATGAGCATCGACCGTACGCACCGTCCGGAAGATCGTTCTGCAGTCGGCGGCTTCCTGATCAGCGGCCTGGTGAAAAACGTTAACCAGCGCAATATCGAAGTGCTGCTGGAAACCTCGGTAGCGGAAATTCTGGTGGAAAACGGCGCGGTCACCGGCGTGAAAGTGGTGGATGAGTACAACGACAGCCGCATTATCAATGCCAAAAGCGTGATTGTGGCGACTGGCGGCTTCAGTGCCAACCGCGAAATGGTGGTGAAATACCGCCCTGAGCTGGACGGTTTTGTTACCACCAACCACAAAGGCGCCACCGGCAGCGGCATCGCCATGCTGCAACACATCGGTGCGGATACCGTGGATATGGGCGAAATTCAGATTCACCCAACGGTTGAGCAAACCACCTCGTACCTGATTTCCGAAGCGATGCGCGGCGGCGGGGCGATTCTGGTGAGCCAGGCGGGCAAGCGTTTCTACAACGAAATGGAAACCCGCGACAAAGTGTCCGCTGAGATCATCGCACTGCCAGAGAAGAGTGCGTGGATCGTGTTTGACGAGCAGGTACGCGCCAACAACAAAGCGGCTGACGAATACATCGCCAAAGGTTTTGTCATCAGCGCACCAACGCCACACGAGCTGGCGGTGAAACTCAACATGGATCAGGAAGCGCTGCAAACCACGCTGGGTCGTTACAACGAGTTTGTGGCGAAGCAGGATGACGAAGACTTTGGTCGTAAAACCGCGCTGCGTCACCCGCTGAATAAAGGTCCGTACTTTGCGATTCGTATCGCACCGGGCGTGCACCACACCATGGGTGGAGTGACCATCAACACCGATACTGCGGTGCTGGATGCGCAGAAAGCGGTGATTCCTGGCGCATGGGCGGCGGGTGAAGTGGTCGGCGGCATCCACGGCGCCAACCGCATCGGCGGTAACGCGGTGGCCGACATCATCATCTTCGGTATCAAAGCCGGTCATAACGCGGCTAAACTGGCGTTAGGACACTAAGCTGTAAAGATGCCCGCCTTGTGCGGGCATCGTTTTATTTAGAGGCATGCAATGACCGCTGGCGTTTTTTCTTACTCTGCCGTTCTAATGGGTTCACCCATTCTGCTCAAATTGTTCGATGACAATCCCACGCTTGCCCGCCACGTCTTTCAACTGATCAAACAGCAGGAAAATCTGTTCACCGTAAATCGCGCTGAATCCGAAGTGATGTCGATCAACCACGCCGCTGGCCGTCATCCGGTAATCGTTAGCGAGCCCGTGTTTGCCTTGATCAGCGTGGCGCACGCGGTGAGTTTGCTGCCGGAGAGCGCATTCAATTTCACCATCGGCCCGGTGGTGAAGCGCTGGAAAATCGGCTTCCAGGGGCGCGCCGTGCCGCCTGCGCTGGAAATCGCCTCACTGCTGAAACTTACCGATCCGCATCAGGTGCTGCTCAATCCCGCCGATCGCTCAGTGTTTTTGCAACAGCCGGGCATGGAGATCGATCTCGGCGCCATCGCCAAAGGCTACATCGCCGATCGTGTGCAGGCGTTTTTGCGCCAGCAGGGCGTGCAGCAGGCGCTGATCAATCTGGGTGGCAATGTGCAGACGCTGGGATCGCCGCCGCACGAGCCGCAAGGTTGGGGCATTGGCCTGAAAAAGCCCTTTGGACGCGATGATGAGCTGTTAGGCGTGCTGCAGGTGCAGGGAAAATCGGTGGTAACGTCGGGGATTTATGAGCGCTACTTCGAACTGGATGGCCGCTGCTGGCACCATATTTTTGATCCGCAAACTGGCTATCCACTGGATAACGAACTGCTGAGCGTGACGGTGATTTCCGATCGCTCAATTGATGGTGATATCTACACCACGCTGCTCTACGGCATGGGCGTGGAGCAAGGGCTGGCTTATCTCGCTGACCAGCCCGACATCGACGCGGTTTTCGTTACGCGCGATCGGCAGATCATCTGCTCCTCGCCGCATCATTTCCACTTCCAGCAGCTCGATTTCGACTGGCAGCTGCGTTACTGACAGTATTGCTGCAGCAGCGAATGGTATTCCGGCTGCAGGCGATAGCGGTACACCGGACGACCGGTCGCGCCGTAGTGAATGCTGGTAAACAGAATATTAATCTGCGCCAGCCAAATCAGGTATTTACGGCAGGATACGCGCGAGATGTTCACTTCAGCCGCCAGTTCGTCGGTGGAGAATTCGTGTCCCGGATGCGCATCAATCCACTGACACAGTGTTCGCAGTGTTTGCGGCGTTAAGCCTTTTGGCAGGCGCTTGTTGTCGTGCTGCGTCGCCGGGCTGCCGTGAATCAGCAGATCCACATCCGCTTGCTGATAGTAATGCTGATTGTCCATCAGCGACTTCTTCTGCCGCCAGCCGGTCAGCGCCTCTTCAAAACGCGGGAACTGGAATGGTTTGATCAGGTAATCCACCACGCCGTAGTGCAGCGAGGTTTTAATATTCTCCGCATCGGCGGCAGACGAAATGATGATCACTTCTACCGCGCTCTGCGCCGTGCGCAGCTCCGGCAACAGATCGAGGCCATTCTCCTGCTGCATATAGATATCCAGCAGCACCAGATCGACCGCGGTATCGCTGTTGAACAGGATCTCTTTTGCCTGTTTCAAGGTTGAGGCGGTGCCACAACAGTGAAAGCCCTGAATTTGGCCGATATACGCGCGATTAAGCTCGGCGACCATGGCGTCATCATCGACCACTAACACATTGATCATGCGGATTGGTTTCCTCCATCCCAGGGAAGTTGGACTAAAAATTGGGTAAACACGCCGGGTTCTGACTCGACACTCACGCTGCCACCGATATTTTCGGTTTGCTGCTGCAGCAGAAACAGCCCGACACCACGGTTTTCACCTTTGGTGGAGAAGCCTTTTTCGAAAATGGTACTGAGATGATCGGCTTCAATGCCCGGACCATCATCACTCACTTCACAGGTCAGCCAACCGTTTTGGTAGTGCAGCATTATGTGAATCTCGCCTTCTACCTGCTCGCTCATTGCATCCAGCGCATTCTCAATCAGATTGCCGATCACCGTAATCAGCGCCGCCATCTGCTGCTCATTGCCGCTGTCGGGCAGGAAGCTGGCATCGCTGATGGTCAGGCGATGGCCGCCATCCGATGCGCGATTGATTTTGCTCAGCAAGAAACCGGCAATCACCGGCGACTTAATCTTATCGAGCAGGAAACCGATCTCCGTCTGGTAATTATTGGCGGTTTTGAGAATGTAGCTTTCCACCTGCGTGTAGTTTTTCATGTGCAGCAGGCCGAGAATCACATGCAGCTTGTTCATAAACTCGTGTGAGCGCTCACGCAGCGCATCGACGTAGTTTACCATGCCCGTCAGGCGCTGCATCAGTTGACTGATTTCCGTCTTGTCCCTGAAGGTACAAACCGCGCCGATAATTCGTCCCTGGCTGCGCACCGGCACGGTATTACTTAGCAACACGCGGCCATTCACATTTAACTCTTCATCACGCCGTGCGCGCCCGCTGTGCAGCACATCCTGCAGATGATGGTTGATCACCGAGGCATCGTAGATGCGGTCGCCACTGATGGTGCCCATCGAATCATTCAGCAGCGAGCGCGCCGCCTGATTGACCAGCGTCATCTGCGCCTGATCGTCCATTGCCACTACGCCTTCTTTCAGCGAGTTGAGAATCGCCTGGCGCTGTTCAAACAGGGTAGAAATTTCGTAGGGTTCAAGGCCAAACAGGATGCGCTTTAGCACGCGCACCAGCACAAAGGTGCCGATAGCGCCTGCAAAGGTGCCAATCAGGATAGTCCACAAGATGCTCCAGCGGCTTTGGTTTATCTGATCGGTAACGGCACTGAGTGAAATGCCCACTACCACGACACCAATCTGCTTATGCTGCGCATTATAGACCGGCGTATAGACGCGCATTGCCCGGCCCAGCACGCCTTGATTGACGGAGACATTTTCATGACCGCGTATCGCGGGCTCAATATCTGTGCCAATAAAGTGCTGGCCGATGAGTTCAGGATTCAGGTGCGAATAACGGATGGTATCCATGTTGGTCACCACCACAAACAGCAGGTTATTGCTCTCCTGCACGGCTTTAGCAATAGGTTGGATGCTGGTGGCATTTGGCGGCAATATCAGCGCGCGCTGAATTTCAGGAAATTTGGCCAACGTGCGCGCCACCGCCATCGCTTTGTCCTCCAGCTGCGCGCGGGTCGCGGCGCCAATCTGGAAGAAATAGAACATATGCACGCTGAGCAGCACCAGCACAATCACCGCGCTGAGCATCAGAGTGACCAGCGTATTGAGCTTCATCGGCTGCTTGCGCGCCGGAGACGTTTGCTTTGGTGGGGTCATAACGAACCTGAGGATAAATGGAGGTGAATATTATGGCTAAGCGACTGAAGAAGTAAATGGATTCTCATAGCATAAAAAATCGTGCGTAATGGTTATTGAGAGTGCTCTTGTAGGTTTGAACGGGTGGTACTGTTATTTTCTGTCAACTAATTCAGGAGATGGATAGTAGTTTACGGATAAATGACAAATTTCAATTTGCTGTGTTAACCCCATTTTTGTAGTCATTAATATATCCAATAATAGCTTTAATGCCTTCTTTGAAGCGTCATAACCGTTCTCGCCTGAACAAGATGATGAATTAAAAGAAAGGGGTTATCGCTTAACTTGAAAACTATTCATCAAAATTAAACAGTTAAGAAATTAGGTGCTAATGGATGAGTAACACTCAGAATAAATTATCGAAAGCTCGCCCACCAAGGGTACAAATTAGCTACGATGTGGAGACGGGCGGTGCACAAGAAAGTAAAGAGTTGCCGCTGGTTATAGGTGTAATGGGAGAGTTTTCACAAGCTGATACTCCGTTACGCGATCGTCAATTTACTAAAGTTGATAAGGACAACTTTAATGAGGTGATGAAAGGTATGTCACCAAAAACGGAAATGTTGGTAGAAAGCGTTTTGCCTGAAAATGAGGGTAAATTGGCAATTGAGCTAACGTTTAACTCCCTGGAAGATTTCTCGCCGGACAATATTGTTTCTCAGGTCGAGCCTCTTCGTAAACTACTTGCACTAAGAGAACAATTAAGCGATTTGCGCAATCGAGCAGCCAGCAATGAACGACTCAAAGAGCAATTAGTTGATTTACTCAATCAGCAAGCTGAGAAAGTAGATTTAAATACAGGAGGTGCGGAATGAGTGAAATGCTTCTCGCTGCAGATGATCGCAGCACCGCAGTATCTTCGGATTATCTTGATGCCATTATTGATAATACTAATGCCATTCGGAAAGAGACTGATCGTCCGAAGGTTAAAAGCCAATTAGATAGTTTTCTGGCTGAAGTTGCAACCGGCGCTGTTGTGATATCCCACGATCTGGTTGGGAGCATTGAACAACGTATTGCTGCTATTGATGAGTTACTCTCTAAACAAGTTAGTCATATTATGCATGCGCCAGAGTTTCAAAAGCTAGAATCTTCATGGCGTGGGTTGCATAAGTTAGTGCAAAGCAGCGTAACAGAAAATACACATGTCAGATTGTTCAATTGCAATAAAAAAGAGTTATTAAAGGACTTTAAATCAGCAGCTGATTTTGATCAGTCTGTACTATTCAAAGCCGTCTACGAAAGTGAGTATGGTACCTTTGGTGGATTGCCTTACTCTGCCTTTGTTGGTGATTTTGAGTTCGATAATACAGCTGAAGATATTATGTTGCTGGAGCAAATATCACATGTGGCTGCGGCAGCACATGCCCCCTTCCTCAGTGCGGCAAATCCAGGCCTCTTCGGTATGAACAGTTACAATGAAATGCCAAGGCCGCGCGATTTAAGTAAGTTATTTGAGACTTCAGATTACGCACGCTGGAAATCATTCCGCCAAACTGATGATTCACGCTATGTTGGATTAACGCTGCCACGAGTGATTGGCCGTCTGCCATACGGTGCCAAAACCATCACTATCGATAGTTTTAACTTCGAAGAAACGCATAACGAAAAAAATATCAATGAAAGCTATCTCTGGGTAAATGCTGCCTATGAGCTGGCAGGCCGTATGGTCGAAGCCTTTGAAGAGTATGGCTGGTGTGCTGCCATTCGTGGCGTTGAGGGTGGAGGTTTAGTTAAATCACTGCCTGCTCATAGCTACCGTGCCATGAATGGTGAGAGTGTTTTGCAGTGTCCGACAGAAGTCGCTATTTCAGACCGGCGTGAAAAAGAGCTCGCGGAACTGGGCTTTATTCCACTTATTTATTGCAAGGGCACCGACTATGCAGCATTTTTTGCCGTGCAATCAGTTAATAAACCGCGCAAGTACGATTCAGATTTAGCCAATGCCAATGCTCGCTTATCGAGCCAACTACAATACATTATGACCACCTCGCGGTTTGCTCATTATCTCAAAGCCATTGTACGTGACAAGATTGGCAGCTTTATGTCGAAAGATGAGTGCCAGCGCTATTTGCAAAAATGGATTAGTCAATATGTCACGGCTTCTGATGATGTGGGACCGGCAACTAAAGCCAAAAAACCACTACGCGAAGCGCGCGTTGATGTATTTGAAATTCCAGGCGCTCCTGGTAATTATCGTGCAGTCGCTTATTTGAAACCTCATTTCCAGTTAGAGGGCCTGACCCTTTCTTTACGTCTGGTGGCAGAATTGCCTGCATCAACCGGCGCTTAATTTTATAATAAGGAGTTATTTTTATGTCGACTAATACACTTTTTTTACATATCAAGGGTTTTACTGGCAACACACCGCCGAAAGATATTAAAGAGTGGATGCCACTTGAAGGAGCTTCAATGAACGTATTTAGCTCCGCTCGTATTGATGGCAGCAGTGGTAAAGTTAGTAATGATGGCGCTCCACATTTTGAAAATATTCCAATGACAAAGCGTGTGGATGAGCGTACACCTGCCATGACGGCTAAAATCGCTGAAGCAACAGAAATAGAAGAAGTGGTCATCAAGGTTATGACGAAGCTAGGCAGCGAAGATAAAGAATTGGTATGCTGGACCTTTAAAAAATGTCTGTTTGTTGCGCAAAATATTTCAGTGCAAAATAATGGTGGCGTTCCTTCTGAAGACCTTAGTATGACATATGGCTCAGTGCATTATAAAGTGTCAGTGCCTGTCGACGCTAAGAAAAATAAAGAGGGTGAGATGTCATGGAGCAACGTGGAAAATACTAAGCTTTAATTCCACCTTACAGGCACAGTTCGCTGTGCCTTGTTTATTAAAATATGAAATCATTATTGCAATGCTTGTCTGATGACATTCCTGAACAACCTGATGCGGCATGGGAAATACAAAGCAACTGGATATACGATGAACTCCGGATGCTTTTTGATTCCCGTCCACGCATGTCAGGCGCGAAGGATAATGACATACTCAAAGGCACTATATTAAATTATGGCCTGGATGAGAGCACACTCATTTGTGATAAAAAACAAACCAAAATTGAGATGGTGCAACAGCAAATCCTGGAGTTATTAGAACGCTTTGAAAGCCGACTCTCCGATGTTTCTGTTCACATTAAATCGACCCGCTCTCCGCTGGTAGAGTTTGTCATTCAGGCAAAATGGCAACATGAAACTTTGAAATACCTGCTTGTATGGGATGATGCGATGAGCATTTTTTATCTGAACGAAATGGCCTGATATTTATCATGATGAGAAAGTTGCTCTCATATTATCAGAAGGAACTCGAAACGCTACGCGAGCATGGCAAGGCATTTAGTCAGCTATTCCCGAAAGTGGCACGTCGGCTTGGGTTTTCTGAAGGCCGAACTGAAGATCCGCACATTGAGCGCTTGATCGAGTCATTCGCGTTATTGACTGCGCAAATTCATCAACGACTTGATGATGATATGCAGCAAGTCACGCATGGATTAATGCAAACGCTGGCGCCGCAGCTGGCACGCACTTTTCCATCGGTTTGTATTGTTCAGTTGCAACCACAACGCAAAGCCAGTGGGATGAGTGCCGTAAAAAGTCTCAAGGCAAGGTTAGCGCTCTCCTCACATCCCATCGATGGTCAGGTGTGTCAGTTTGAAACGCTTTATCCCGTTGCGCTTTGGCCTGCGGATTTGACTAGCGTGGAGCTCGCATTGGATGCTAACGATTCCTTGTGGGAATTATCGCTGCATTTTTCAGTCTGGCCAGGTGCTACAGTCGAAGACAAGGCAGTGCGTCTGCATTTGCATGGTAGCGCCAATCATGTCAACACAATGTATGCCCTTATTGGTTCTGAACTACGCCAACTCACGGTCATACATAATGGTCAGCATATTGATCTGCCGGTAAAGATGGTACGCGAAGTAGGGTTTGCTGATGATGAGGCTCTATTTAATCGCGATTCTCGAGTTGCTGCCACACACAGTCTGCTGCACGACTATTTGGTGTTTCCTGCGAAGTTTCACTTCATTGATATCTCATTACCTGAGGGGTTTACCGCTACGGCTGAAACGCCGTTTACCCTTCACCTGCAATTTAATCGTTGTACCTTGACGCAAAAACTTGACGAACTTTGTATGCCAGTCCGTCAGGATTTCTTTCGCCTCAACTGTACTCCTGCCATTAATCTCTATTCACGTCGTGCGGAGCCAATCAACCTGCGTCCGCACATTGCAGAATATCCGGTGGTTGTGGATGTGCGAGAGCAGGGCGCGAGTTTCACCTGGTCGATTGATCGGGTTTACATCCAGCGTACACAAAACCATCAGACCACTTCGATACCCGTCTATGCCTTATTAGGATTGGATCAGGCAAATGTTGATGCTCAAAACGGTTTGTTTTGGCAACAACTGCAGCAAGAGGCTAGTAACCTTGAGGTAAGCAGGCAGCAGTGCCGCATTGCCTTTGCCGATCGTGGTGGAGATACCTTGTTACCTGAAGGCGACGTCGCACTCTTGGACGTCACCTGCCATAACGGCAATCTCCCATGTCAAATGGCAAATGGTGATCCGCGCGGGGATTTTACTGCCGAATTACCGTTAGCAGGCGTGACAATACATGCATTAACACGACCCACTCATCAACTTGCGGCCCCTGGCCACTCTAGCCTGCGTTGGCGTTTATTGTCTCAATTGACGCTTAATCACATCACCTTAAGCGGACCACAAGGTTGCAAGGTGTTGAAAGAGACGCTGGCGCTCTATGACTTCAGCCATAACCGGGCGATGGAACCTTTGGTTAATCATATTTGCTCGTTAGAAGTGAACACAGTAAATGCGCGCCTGGTGGCCAGCGATCCGCACTCGCTTGCTCGTGGCATTGAAATTGAGCTGACTTTTGCCGCCGATGCAGCCACTGAGAGTGAATACTTCCTGTTTTGCCGTTTTCTTGACCATTTTCTCGGCCTCTATGCTCCAGTGAATAGCTTTTCACGGCTGGTAACACAAATCAGCAGTGAACAGAGCACGCGTTATGTCTGGCCGGTACGAGCGGGGAGGCTTTCATGGATTTGAATCGCCATGCGCACCAACAGGATTTTTATCAACAGGTCAGAGCCCTGCTAAAACAGCGCGCGCTGACAGTGCCGTCAAACAAAGCGCAACTGCTTGATGAAGCCATGAGCTTTATTTCGCCGTTGTCACTCGATGCGCCGGTCGAGGATATTGGCAGTCTTACTGTGCGGCAAGATGGTCGCCTGGAAGTTGAGGTGATGACGCAGGGGCTAACTGGCGCCGTTGGTGCGTTGCCAGCGGTGTATACGGAATGGCTTACCGAGCGTCACTACCGTTATGGCGATCGAGCGGGTAAGGCTTTTTTCGATATGTTTACCCATCGCTTGCAGTGTCTGCGCTATCTGGCCTGGGAGAAATATCACTATTACGCTTTTGCCGAATTACGTGAAGCGATGCCTTTGGCTGAGGCAACACAGGCACTTTGTGGCGTATTGCATGAACCCTCAGTGCTCAGCAATGGCCGCTACGCCTCGCTACTGGCACCGGCTGTCCGCTCGATGGTTAATCTGGAGGCGTTACTCAAGCATGCCTTTGCAGTGCCAGTGAGAATTACTCCTTTCCAGCGCCAGTGGCGTCATGTCGATATTAACGAATGTTGTCAGCTTGGTAATGTTGAACGTTCATTGGCGGATGCCCCTATGCTCGGCCAGCAGTGTTGGGAGCAGCAAAATACTTTTCGCCTGCAGCTCGGGCCATTGAATGCACATCAGGCTATGCGCTTTTTCCCTGGTGAGCGTGAGCTCGTCACATTGAGCAACTTGGTGCATACCTATCTCGGCCCAGGACTGGAGTTTGATATCGAACTGGAGATAACCCAGAACGAAAGCCGCGCGACCCAACTTAACAATAGTCAATTAGGGCGTAATGCCTGCCTGGGAGATAAGCCAGGCCCGGATGTACGTCGCTTGTGTATTCCCAAGGAGTTAACCCGTTGTCTACATTAATGAATCAACAAAAACGCTTTATCGGTTGGGAAGGGCCGGTGGCTAATGAGTGGGTTTTAATCTCTCTGGAAGGTGAAGAGGCGATTTCCGAACCCTTTTGCTGGCACGCTTGCTTCACGACGCCGGCAGGTATTGATCCAGCTGCCTGGTTAGGTAAAACAATTGCCTGCCGCATTGGTGAAGACGATACCCAGCGCTTTGTTCATGGCGTGTTGATGCATCTGGAGCAGCAGCACGATCGTGATGGTAAGCACTATTTTCGCGCCACAATTGAACCGCAACTGGTCCGAACCCGACACTGTCAGAATATGCGTGTATTTCAGCGAACTAACGTACCTGATTTGGTACAGACAATGTTGAAAGAACATGAAATTACCGATGTAAGTTTGAGTTTGAGTGACAGCTATCCGGAACAGGAGTATTTCATTCAATACCGCGAAAGTGACTTCGACTTTATCCATCGTCTATTGGAAAGCGCGGGAATCAATTACTTCTTTGTGCATCAGAAAGACAAGCACCAGTTGGTCCTGGCCGATCACGAAAAAGCCTGGCCCGTCTCCGCTGTCGCCACACTGCCGTTCCATCCAGTGGCAGGCGTGCAAGAACATGCCGGCGTGAGTGGCTGGACGGTACAACAGAGCGTTACCACGCCGGTAACATCCCCTTTGAGTAATGCAGCGCAATGGCCGATCGCGGGTTTCTCTCACTTGGATGCCAACGGTGAGCAAGAAAAAGCGCGGCAAAAACAGCTGGGCCAATTACACCAGCAACGTAGCGAACTCAACCAAAAAACCTTCAAAGGTGAGATGAATGCGTTCTGGCTAGCGGCGGGCGAGCATTTCGACCTGAGTGCACATCCTACAGCCAGTGCTCGCTATGGCATCCAACGCATCAATCTCAGCGCATCCAGTAATCTGACGTCAACGAGTGAGTTCACCTGCTCAGTTGTTTGTTGGCCACTGTCACAGCCATTGCGACCAGCAAAAGTGACATCAGTGCCTTCAATTACCGGCATGTTAACCGCCACGGTTGTTGGCCCTGATTCTGAGGAGGTGCATACCGATGAACAAGGCCGTATCAAAATTCAGTTCCCATGGGATGAAGAAAATGGCCGCGATGACAGTAGCTCATGTTGGATTCGCATTGCCCAACCTTGGGCTGGAAGCAAGTTTGGTGCCATGTTTCTGCCACGTATTGGCAGTGAAGTGTTGGTGAGTTTCCTGCAGGGACATCCTGACTATCCCATTGTCATCGGCTCAGTCTATAGCGATCTCAATCCGCTGCCCTTTGCCTTACCCGATGAGAAATTGCACAGCGGCTTTGTTTCCCGCAGCAGTCCGAAAGGAGAGATTACCGAAGGACATCGCATTGTATTTGACGACAAAAAGGATGCGGAAAAGCTAATTGTTAGCTCGCAAAAAGATTGGCATCTGAAGGTATTAAACGATAGCGAAACAGAGATTGGTAACGATCTCACGTTAACGGTTGCCGCAAACCGACGCAGCGAAATTACCAAAGGTAATGATCTTCTGACGCTGAAAGAGGGGAATCGTGAAGAACTGCTTGAGAAGGGGAATTATCGGCTCTCCCTCAGTGACGGCGACTATGCCTGCAACGTGAAGGGAAACCAAACCATTACGGTTAAAGCGGGCGATCAGAAAACCACGATTACCGGAGGCGGTAGTCAATTTAAGGCAGATAAGGCTTGTGTAATCGAATCCGGTGAGTCGATTACGTTCAAAGTAGGCAGTAATGAAATTGCCTTAACGTCGTCGGGCATCACCCTCAAAGTGGGCGGCACGGAAATGTCACTCACTGCCTCTGAGGTTAATCTAAAAGCAGCCACACTGGCGCTACAGGCACAGGCGGAAGTTAAGGTGGCAGGTGCCAAAGTGGATGTGAAAGGCAACGCCATAGTCACCATTGATGGTGGTTTGGTCAAAATTGGCTAAGGAGGGATAAGAAGATGAGCCAGCCTGCAGCAAGAGTCGGCGATATGCATATCTGCCCAATGATGATTCCTGGCCCGGTACCGGTTCCTCATGTTGGCGGGCCTATCAGTGGGCCAGGCATCGCGAAGGTGTTGATTGGCGGCCTACCCGCCGCCACGGTCGGTGATATGGCTGTTTGTAGCGGCCCGCCCGACACTGTCGCTAAAGGCAGCAGCAAAGTGTTGATTGGTGGCAAGCCCGCTGCACGCATGGGGGATTTGTGTGCCCACGGCGGTTCTATTGTGGCGGGATGCCCAAAGGTTTTAATTGGATAACAAGCAATGAACAGAGAGATAAAATTTAATATTGAAGCGCTATTGCAACCCATTTCCGGTACCAATGCTGCGGGTGAAGAGCTCGAAAATGAGATGATTTATGAGCGAATTCGTCAGGCCCGCATTAGCGATCCAGATTTTCTGCCGCAGGATGAGTGGTCCAGCGCACCTCGTAAAGCCGATTGGGGCTTGGTCGCCAGACTTAGTGAAGAGGTGCTGATCAATCAAAGTAAGGATTTACAGATCGCTTGTTGGCTGGCGGAAGCCTGGGTTCATTTACATCAGAGTGCAGGTTTGCGCGCGGGTATGGAATTGATCGATGGTTTTCTACGTCAGTGCTGGCCCCAGTCATGGCCCGCATTAACCGAAGATGGCGCCACGTTTCGCCACGGCATGTTGATCCGTCTTGATCGTGACCTAAGTCAGATACTGAAACTTAAGCCCTGGCTCCATGCGATGCAAAGCAGCCTCTTATGGTGGCAGCAGGTACTCAGTTTCGAGCATCAGGGGCATCAGTCTGTGGAGGATGAGCAGCAAGAAGATTACAGCATGGCTGCCTTTATCCAATGGGCCAGTAAGCAGGATGCCTGTGAAGTTGCGCGCGTTATGGCTGATGTGGAAGCCAGCCAGCAATTAATTGTGCAGGCTGAGCACAGTTACACAGTCCTTAAGTCTGAGTCTGAGGGGGCATTATTTGCCCAGAGTCACGAGATATTAGGCGACGTGTATGATTTTCTCATGCGCATTCATAGCCATACCAGTTCACAACAGGATGAAGTCATGAACCTGAATGTGTTGAACGAGCCAGCCTCAACAGAGCCACAATCCGTCAGGCAGCCACAAGTGATGTCCCGCGATTTAGCTATTACTCAAATGTTGACGATTGCACATTTCTTCCGTCAAACCGAGCCATCCAGCCCAGTACCGATGTTAATGGAGCGCGCAGCTCGTTGGGCAAATATGCCGTTAAGCGAATGGCTCGTAGAGATGGTAGGCGATGAAAGAAGCCTGCAGGAGATCAATTTTGTTTTACATGGACCGTCACGATGAGAAGCAAAACCCTTTGGGTATTAGCCGCAACGCTATTAGTTCTATTGATTTCGGGCTGCAGCCACGACCCGCAAGCCAAAGAACAAGCCATTGTAAACGTGCCTTCATCTTATGCTGAAGGCGCTATTAGTCTGCATCTCATCGCTGAACCGCAGATGAACGCGTGGCAGGAGATGCCCAATAGCGTCACGGTGATAGTCATTCAGGCCGCGTCCAGCAGCCAGTTAGAGGCAGTGCTCCAGAGTAGCAGTGAGATACGCGCATTATTTCATGGTGCTGCTGCACATCCGCATCTCATAAAAACGGACCGTTATACCTTAATGCCAGGGCAGCAACACACACTGCATATCGACAGGGCAGAAAAGGTTCGCCAGGTCGCTATTATCGCCGGATATTACCCCTTCCCATCTGAAGGACATATCGCACGATTTGCAATTCCCGTGGATGCAACACAACCATTCTGGTGGCGCTCTGACTGGCAAGCAACATTGTCACCATTATCACTTTCAATCACTTTGGGTAAAAGCAGTATTGTGAGAATCAATGGTGCGGAAAATTTAAATAAAAAAGCACCAGAGACGACTAGGGGAAATTAAATGCTACCGGAACAGCAAGCTATTTACTGGTATTCAGGACTCTATTTACAACCGCAGCATTTTCAGGCTGCTGAGTTATATCAAGGTTGGCAGCATAGCCGTCATTTTACTTTGGCGAACGCCTGGAACGAAGGCGTCATCGATTATCGTCTCAATGACGATGCATTAATTGACTTTACCGCAGAAATTAAGCAGCTACGCATTATCCTTCCTGATGGAACTTATCTGGAATATCCAGGGAATTGCCAGATTGAAAAAAGAAATTTTCGTCAAGCATGGAAATATCGCGATCGTCCCTTTGCGTTATGGCTGGCGCTGCGCAAATTTGAACCACAACGACAAAATGTAAGCATGGCAACCGATGACCAGCCCGCCGCCACCCGTTGGGTAAATTGCCGTGACGAACACATGATGAAGGATGTGTATCACCAGGGGCCAGAAACCAGCGTGCCGCACATCACGTATAACCTCCGCCTGATGTGGGATGAGGAGCAGCAGGAAGCGGTTGATTACCAATGTTTTCCTTTAGCTCGTTTCCATTTTGATGGTCAAAGTGTGATGCATGATGGTGATTTTATCCCCGCCTCAGTGACATTGGATGGGGCTTCCGCGCTGCGTAAGCGCATTGATCACCTCTATTATGAGCTGAGCAATAGAGCGCGTAGCCTCGAAGAGTTTAAACGTACCGAGCGCTTAGTCGGCAGCGAGGAACGATCTGAATCGCTCGTTCAATTACTGGTGATGCGTTCACTCAATCGGGTTTTACCCCTGCTGGCACTCTATCGACAGGCTCCGCGCATTCATCCTTCGCAAGTGTATGCACAACTTGCGCAACTGATTGGCGAGCTCTCTTCCTTTAATGACGACTGTAACTTTAGTGGCGAATGGAGTCACGGTGATGATGCATTACGATCCTATGATCATCAGGATTTAGCGGGCTGTTTTGACAGCGTCCGACGTGTATTGATGGCATTGCTCGATAGTCTGGCACTGGAGGAAAATGCTTACATCCCGCTGCAACGTGACGAGCAGGAAGTGTATTGCTCGCCACTGGATCGTCAGCAAATTGAACAGGCTGAAGCACTCTACTTACTGGTGCGTTCACCGCAATGGGGAGCTAACAGCGATATTTCCGCAGCAGTGCAAGCCATGAAGCTGGCATCACGATCTACCCTGGAAGCGTTGATCCAGCATGCATTACCTGGTGTTAAATTGACCTTGTGTCATCAGCCGCCACGCGGCATGCCAAAACGGGCAGATTCGCGCTATTTACTCATCGAATGTCAAAGTGAGCTATGGCACCGCATCGTAGTAGAGCGTCAGTTGGGTTTTTTCTGGTCGCAGGCACCCACCGATCTGCAGGTACAGCTAGTCTGTAAGGTGGCCAAATGATGCATCTGATTAACAGTTATCAACCCCTGGTGCGTTGGGTTTGTCAATTTAATCAGCCAGAGGTGATGGCACTTGAATTTGCAACGTTTCGCCAGCAAACCGAAGCGCATTTTGCTGATGCACTCTGCACTGCTCATGAATCAGGCCTCGGCGATGAGGATTTAGACAACGCGCGATTTGCCATGGTGGTGTGGTTTGATGAGATGGTATTGCGTTCATCTTTAACCGTTAAGCAGCAGTGGCGCAATACGTTACTGCAAACACAGTGGTACAACACAGTCATTGGTGGTGAGGAATTTTTTTCTCGTCTCGATGGGCTTACCGAAAAGCAAAAAAACGTGCGGATGGTTTATTTGTACTGTCTGTTAATGGGATTCCACGGTAAATATCATTATCAGGATGCCAGCCAACTGGTTGAGAGAATCCGTAATGAACGCCAGTTCTTACCTGCTGAATGGTCAGACTGGCCAAATAATGCTGCTATCACCCCATTAAATGATCGCAACGACAATAACATCTTTGAGGGTTATCGCCGTCTGCTGAGAAATAAATACGCCCTGATAATCATTCCCGGCATCTGCTACGCCATGAGTGGTTTATTACTTAGCTTTAGTTGAATAAAAAATGTTTAAGAAGTTACTCTGCTTTGCTGGATGGACGTTATTACTTAGCGCGCTGTTAATTCTGGCTGTGCTCATTACCATCTGGTTTGACGAAAATCTCTGGCTGGCTATTGTCATCTGGCTAGCGTTAATTGCCACTGTTTTTCTGTTTCGTATTATCTGGAGTGGTATTGCAAAAGTCTGGCGAAAGGAATATCTACGCCATCTTTATGCGCCCCTGCATTTTACACGGGCAGAACATGTTTTATTTGAGCACTGGCGAAGTGGTGCCAACATTATTCGACGACTGAGCCGTAAACGTCGTGCTTTACCGTGGTTCGTTTGCATTGGCGAGCGCTGCGGTAAAACCACGTTGTTGGCGAATGCCGGCTTACCGACTTCATTTCGCCAGTCAGGAACCGAGACTATCGTTCCGACACGCACCTTGAGATGGTGGTTCTTTCGCCAGCTGGCTCTGGTTGATGTGGCGAGTAATCTGGTCTCTGGTAAACCGGCGGCGCAAGCTGCCTGGAAAAAATTGGTTAACTGGAGTGGACGCTTAACAGCACCATCCGGAATTGTCGTGGGTATCTCATGCCATGATCTGATGCATCTTTCCCCATTACAATTGCATCAGCAAGCACGCAAATTACGCACTCATCTGGAATCGCTGATGGTGGAGTGTGGTCGCAAATTACCGATATTTATTATCATGACGCGTGGCGACGAAATTCCGGGTCTCCTTGCGTGGGCGAATCAGCTTTCATCTGCACAACGTCAGCAAGCACTGGGTTATCGTTGGTCTTATGCGCCGGTGGTGGATCGCCAGGATGAAATGCTGCTTGAACCTTTATTTACAAGACTGCAGCAGGGGATTGAACTCAGTCACGTCAGCATGTTGCAGGGTGCGATCCCCGACAATAACACCGCAACCATATTGGATTTTCAGCAGCATCTTCTCCAGTTACAACCTGCATTGCACGGCTGGCTTGCGGCATTAAATGAACCGGATGCGCTATTCCCTGGCGGCCAGTTGACGGGTATCTGGCTTACTGCGCAGCAACATCCCGCTTCACAGGCACTGGAAAGTCTTTTTGTTCAGGAGCTTTTGGTTGAAGTGCTACCCGTTTGCCATCAACAGCAGCAGCATCAGGCATTAAGCGCGCACAAGCAGTGGCTGATGGAGTGGCGTAAGCCACTGATTGCCGGCGTGCTTGCTAGCTGGATGCTTCTCACTGCGGGGTTAAGCTTGCCGCTGATGGTGTCAACGAACAGTCATGATGTGGAGACGCTGACGCAGCGTCTGGAGGTTAATGAGCGCTGGATGGCGCATCCGTTCCGCTACATGCCTTATTTACCGCTGTTGCGTAGCCGTCATAGCGCGCTGGAAGAGGCGTTAATGAAAGCCAGTAGTGTCACCTTCACTAACGCGCGAATGCAAATGAAGAGATGGCGAGCTGCGTTTCTTGAAGCTGAACCGGCACAGCAACGGCAAATGATTTTACAACTGGCACAAACCATCAGACTTCGTCAGTCGATGTTACAGGGCGAATCCCTCAGCGAGTTGGCGCAGCGTCCCGCGACGCCTGAAGGCTTAGTGTTGATCAAGGCGCGAGCTGGTATGCAGGAATTAACCGTGCTGGCACTGGAGCGTGCTTCTCTGCGCACGGGGCGCGTCAAGCCGGAGATCCAGGCAATGCAACAACTGTTGGTTGAACTGGTCAGCAGCGATAGCCAATGGCGCTGGCTTATTGCGCCGAATGAAAAACTGCAACCCCTCACACTCCAGCAATTTATGCCAGAGAATTTAGGTTCAGCCTCGCTGAATGGAATCTGGCTGCCAGCAGGAACTCCTTTTTTAGAATCCGTGGTGGAGCAAATTCAGCAAGCTTCAGGAGAAGAGGCGACTTTGCCGGTTTTTCAGGCGTTCTGGCAGCACTATCCCGCATTACGCCAGGATGCATGGTTAATGTTTTTGCTTGAGATGAGCCGTGCTAATGCGCTCCAGCCAGGACAAAAAGCGCGTACCTCAGAGTTGATGGCTCTGGCTAAAGGTGAGGATTCCGCCAGCAAGTTAGTGCGGCAGCTTGATGCAGCACTAGCGGATATCAATAAAAAACAGGCGAAATCCTGGCTGGTGGAGTTGCGTCGTGTGGCGGGATTGCAGCGAGCGCCGTCGGCATTACCGCTGCTACAAAAGCTAAATGATCGTGAACAGCAATTGCGAAGCGCCTTACGCCGCGCCATTTTGCGCTCTCCGCGTGATGCCAGCATTAACACGGACGACATTGATCATTGGCAGCAGTGGCGTGAGGCATTGGCGCAGATGATCAATCGCGCGGTGTCGGATGCTGGACATGCTCCATTTATCGCACGCACCCGTTCTGGCGATCAGATTAATGAGCAAGGGCAAGCGATGATGCAACTGCAACATCGTTGGCTGCAGTTACGCGATCGTCTGGCGAACAGGGGGAGTGACGCCGGGCAGGGGGCAGTCTGGACATTACTGGAACGCCAACTCACTACGCTCACTACCCACGCATTAGCCAGTTCGGCATGCTGGCTGGAAGATCAGTGGCAGAGCAGAGTCATCGCGCCACTGGGTAAACAGGCAAAAATGCGTAATGCAGCACAGCAGCAGGAGAAAGTGCGCCACTATCTGGCTGACTTTATACAAAGTGCCGCTGCCCCTTTACTCATTAGCACGCCGGCGGGGATCAGACCGCTAAGCCTGTTAGGTCAATCTTTGCCTGTCACTCCGGATTTTATGCAGATGGTCAATCACATCTTAGATCCTGACGATTTACTCTCTACGCCCGAACGCGAGGTCACCCGCGATCACGATGCCATAACACATATCAGTGAGCAGCTTGCTCGCCACGAGAAACAGCGCACAGCGCTTGAGCAAAAGTCGTTAAATGTCGAAATCACCAGCCTGCCAGCCACCGTGCCCGGCGGTGCGAGATTGCTGCCTGTGGGCACGCGTGTGGAATTACATTGCTCCCGCCAATCCGCGCAGTTGGAAAGCAATAACTTGCAGGATAAAGCCGTTTTTAATTGGACGCCTAACCAATGTAATGCCGTGAGTTTAACCGTGCGCTTTCCCGGCGTGGAACTGAAGCATCGCTACGTCGGCGACAGCGCATGGAGTGATTTTTTGAGTGATTTCTCTACCGGAGAACGCTTGTTCAAGTTGGATGAATTCTCGGCCGACAACCTCGCAACACTGCGCGATCTCAACATCCCGCAGGTTCTGGTGCGTTACCGCGTGCAGGGTGCTAAGGCGGTAATAGCGCGCTGGCAGCAGTGGCAAAACCTCAATGATGAAATTGATCAACTTCAGAACGAACGAGACGAGCTGGCAGCACGACAAAAGGCGCGTCAGCAAACAGGCCATTTCCAGGGAAAACTGACTGCCTTGCCGACTTCAATAGCAATGTGCAGCAATTAAGGAGCATTTATGCAGAGTAATTTAAAAAACATCGTTCAGTTACTGACGCCAGCAGCGCGTAAATCATTGGATAACGCGATTGCTCAGGCCGTAGCACGCACTCACCATGAAATCGAAGTCGAGCATTTGATCGTCGCGCTCATTAGCGATCATTCTGAGCTTCTGCATTCTCTGGTGCTTGAAAGTGGTCTTGCCGCCGATAGTTTGCTGATTAACGCACGCAGCAGCCTCGATCACTGTCGAAGCGGCAATACACGAGGCCCGGTTTTTTCGCCGACTCTGGTGAATTTTCTTGAGGCCACATGGTTACACGCCAGTGTTAACTGGTTGCAACCCGTTATCTCGCCTGCCGCGTTACTGGCGGGAATGTTGCAACAGCGATCAACATTCATCCCTTCACTTCAACAAGCTCTTGATTGTGATGTCAACGTAGCCGATGCATGGCTATGCCAGCAAACCCCTGAGGTGGCTGATAACTGCAACCGGGATAAAGTCGAGAGTAATAGTGCGCTGGCTAAATTCACTCATCATCTCACCGAACAGGCGCGTCAGGGAAAGCTTGATCCGGTTTTAGGGCGCGAACATGAAATTCGCCAGATGATCGATGTGCTGCTACGTCGTCGACAAAACAATCCCGTGCTGACCGGCGAACCTGGCGTAGGTAAAACGGCGCTGGCGGAAGGGCTTGCTCAACGCGTTATCAGTGGTGCGGTGCCGCCCGCGCTGCTTACTACCGAAATTTTCACCCTGGATATGGGCTTACTGCAGGCAGGCGCAAGCGTTAAAGGTGAGTTTGAGCAGCGCTTGCAAAATCTGCTTAAAGAGATTCAGCGCTATCCCCAACCCATCATCCTGTTTATCGATGAAGCGCATACCTTGATTGGTGCGGGAGGCAGTGCCGGACAAAATGATGCCGCGAACTTGTTGAAGCCCGCACTGGCGCGTGGCGAATTGCGCGTGGTGGCAGCAACAACCTGGGCAGAATATAAAAAATATTTCGAAAAAGATGCCGCACTGGCACGTCGCTTCCAGGTGGTTGGTGTCGCTGAACCCGATGAAGAGGCGGCGATAGCGATGCTGCGCGCCATGGCGCCGATGATGGCGCATCACCATCAGGTCACTATTCAGCAACAGGCGTTAACCGCCGCGGTCCGTTTGTCTTCACGCTACATTGCAGGACGTCAGTTACCCGATAAAGCCGTTTCATTACTTGATACCGCATGCGCGCGGGTAGCCGTATCACAATCTCATCAGCCAAAAGAGATTGAAGATCTCCATGTATTACTGAACAACTTGCAAACGGAACAACTGGGTTTACAGGCGGAAGGCGGCCACGAAATACGACTGGCATGGATAGCGGAGCGTGAAGCGGCGTTGCTAACCGATTTGGCCCGGCTGGAACCGCAATGGCATCAGCAACAGGCGCTCGTGCAGCAAATTCACCAGTGTGATGATGCTCAGCAACGTCTGGCGCTACGTGCGCAGCTTAAGTCAGCACAACAGCAACAGGCGCTGGTGTTTGATTGTGTCGATGAAGTTTGTATTGCTGATGTACTGGCTGGCTGGACCGGCATTCCACTGGGACGAATGCTGGAAAAAAGAGCAGAACAAGCAGACGAGTTGCTGCCACGTTTGCAGCAGCGGGTTATTGGCCAGGATGAGGCGCTGGCGGCTATCGCGCAGCAGGTGCGCATTGCCCAGGCAGGCATTAACGATCCGCACAAACCGACGGGCGTATTTATGCTGGCGGGACCTTCTGGCGTGGGTAAAACGGAAACTGCGCTGGCGCTGGCTGAATTGGTGTGTGGCGGTGAACGCGGTTTAATCACCATCAACATGTCGGAGTATCAGGAAGCACACAGCGTATCCGGTCTGAAAGGATCGCCACCCGGATATGTTGGTTACGGACAAGGCGGGGTGTTAACGGAAGCTGTTCGTCGCCAGCCTTACAGCGTAGTGCTGCTCGATGAAGTGGAGAAGGCGCACCCGGATGTCATGGAGCTGTTCTATCAGGTATTTGATAAGGGCTGGATGGAAGATGCTGAAGGCCAGCGCATCAACTTCCGTAATACCTTAATTATTCTTACCAGCAACCTCGCCAGTGAAAAACTCATCAACGGGTGTGAAAAGGATATGGTAAGCCTCAGTGAGCTTATTCGTCCTGATTTTGATCGCGTATTCCGACCTGCACTCATGGGACGTATGCAGCTGATTCCGTATCGACCTCTACTTTCTTCAACCTTGCATCAGATAATTCGTCTCAAGTTAGACAAACTGGTTGCACGACTTGCGCTTACTCAATCACAGCACGTTTTACGTTACAGCAACAGTGTTGTAACGCTTTTGGCAGAGTCTTGCCAGACGGCACAAAGCGGTGCGCGTGACATTGATGCGGCGATCAATCGTTTGGTCATGCCCCTGCTAGCTGACACACTTTTGGGCAGTGCGGGCGATATGGCAAAAGTGCTGAATCTAAGTGTCATGAAGGGGCGTTTGGCGTGGGTTAAAAAGCGCAATAAGGAGCAAGCATGATCGGAGAGGCTTTGCGCTTCAATTCTATTCCTCCGCGTCAGAATACGGCTTTTCTGTTGCTCAGCAGTGAAATGGCTACGTTGGCACGACAGCCAAACACTCAAGCTGATTGGCCAGCTTTGGAGCGGCTGTGCCAGCGTGTATTTCGTACGCAAGGTTACGATCTGCAAACTGGCGTCTGGTTTTGCTTAATCTCATTGCGCTTACATGGCTGGCAAGGCGTGGCGGAAGGGTTAACAATGCTGAGTACCGCTCTGAGCGTCGAGAGCCCACAGCCAAGTGACCCAAGTTTGCAACGTGAAATCCTGACGTGGGCGGCCTCACATCTCGTCACCCCGATTTATACATTGGCGCCAGGCAATGCGGGCAGTGATGATCTGGCGCGAGCCGCCGCCTCGTTGCAGGTGTTGAGCCGCATGGCGAAAATACGCGAAGTACGTGGTCATGAGGTGTTAGATAATCTCTGCTATTTCCTTGAGGTGCGGGCACGTTCCCCGCACAGCATCGTGCTCGATTGGGATCAGGCGCAGCCCGCTCAAGTGGTGTGCAAAACCCCTGCCCTGAAACCCGTTTTAAATGAAGAGAAGACCACGGACCAACAAAGGCCAATGATCGCTTCACCCCCTAAATCTACCCAGCGACCAGGCTGGCATTGGCTGGTTCTAAGCACGCTTGGTGGCGCTGCTGTGACGTTATTAGTGTGCGCTGGAGCGTGGCTAATGCTACGGCCCGCAGTGATGCCATCGCAATTAGCCCCTTTTATGTTGTTGCATCAGTTAGATGAAGCCCTTGTGAAGGCAAAATCCAGCCAGCACAAGCCCAGTGAAAAACAGTGGCGTGAGATTGAAGTGCAGTTGCAACAGTTGGCGCAGCGTCCTGTTACCTGGTTGCTGGCGGAGGGCAACCAGTTGGTGCGTCATTTTAATCAGCTGCAACCGGAAAATCCTATCGCGCAGAACTGGTATAACCTGCTTACGCAAGAGACGCAGCACAGTAATATTGTTCAAAATTGGCAGGATATACATCAACGATTGGACGCATTGGATAAGCGGTTAATCGATTCTGAAAAGAAACAGCGTAACCATCTGACGATCTCCGAATTAAAAACCGAAATCTATGCTTTACGTTCAGATCTACAACGCATGGGAATACCTATTTCAGTATTGATGCATGAATTAGACAGCCCTGCGTTGTCTGAAAAAAAGCAGGTTGAATTACGATCTATAATTCAAGAACGTTTTGATAACCTTGCTAAAAATTTCATTTCAAAATAAGGATATTATATCTATGGGTTTATTTAACAGAATCTCCACATCTGATTCCTTAGAAAAAGCACTTAAGAAGAAGAGAGGCAATGATACATTATCGGATAAAACCGTAAAAAAACTGACCGAAAAAATACAATCTGCAAGTAGAGACGCGCGGTTAGTTGGCTACAATCAAGTATTGATTGACGGTAAATATAGTAAAGTTCAAGATAAAATTAAGGATGTTTTTCGAGATGCATTACTTAATGATTCATTGGATTTTATTGGTAAACAAATTGACAATAACTTACAGCCTGATCTTGATACTAATTTTATCGATGAGATTTATCTTCCTTTAATTATCGATAGCATAAGAAAAAAACGGCAGGGTGCTAATTTATATTATTTTGATGATTTAAACTGTTTATTCTCAAAGGCACTAGCTGGCCAGATTGGAAACCGTGCTCAAGCCGTGGTGCACATGCGTAAAAAAGCTGATATTTCGCAGCCACATTTTTCGGCAGTTGAATACATTAAAGATAAAGGAAAAGACTTCTTTATCTTTTATGAGCCTGCACATCTTTCTGGTGGCAATGAAGCCGGAGTTGATTATGGTTTCAATAGATTAAATGAAATATTCAAAGTGTTAAGTAAGAGATACAGTAATCTACGGGTGGGCTTCGTGGAAGTTGGCATACAGTCTTCCGAAGCTGACTGTGGTATTTTTTCATTGGCTTTTGCAAACACTCTTTCAAAATTACCGCATATTAGTCAATTTGCGATAGGAAAACTGGTCTACCCTACAATTACTCAATTTTATCATGTGAATTCTAATGCGAGAAAAGAACGTCATAAAATTGGCGTGAGTCTGGAACCAACGCTAATAAAGCATGCTCACTCAATCAATAAGTTGCGTTTGAATATAGAGAGAAACAATGGAATGGATAAAGATTTAAAGCAAGAGGTTTATAATCGCGCTACTAAATATGCGGTGACTAGAGATGAGAGGACCTATTCAAATTCAATTGAGCTAAAGCGTCAGGCATTTTTTAATAAGCATTTAAAATCTAGATTAGATAATTAATATATTTAAACTTCTTTTATCTCATGGCAGGCAATAGTCTGCCATTTTTAAACTTGGATTTATAATTGGATTGCGCACATCTCAAAATGTTACTTAACATCCGGTTGGGAGGAAATGAAACAATCCAGGGCTTGTCATTATTAATCGATAGTGTTCACCTGTCTTTTTCAATTAAAATTCTTGTTCAGGGTAAGCGTATTTTTTTTGCATAATCTGATCCGGAGTTTTTGTAGTGAGTTCAATTTTTGAATGTGCCAAATATATAGCCGATATGTTATTTTTCTGTTCTTGGTTAATCATGAAAAACTCTCACTATGGACTATGTAGCCATAGTGAAACAATGGTCTAAAAATCCATTGCTTGCTATAAACCCACTCTTGAAAGATTAAATTGAAGCGCGAAATTTTCGTATTATGGTACTTTCTGCGATGCACCGCAGAACATCGTTAAGATTTCAGCCGATGCGCAAAACTCTTACGCACCTTCTGCAGTTTCGGTGGGATCACCGCCATGCAGTAGCCGTTGCGCTGACCTGCGCCTTCCCAATAATCCTGATGATAACCTCCCGCCGCATACCACTCTTTCAGTGGCTCGATGGTGGTAACCACCGGATCGCTCAGGCCTTCCTGCGCACGCGCAATTGCTTCGGTTTCCTGCTCAGCATTCACCGGGAAAATGGCCAAATGATACTGGCACGTCGCATCCAGGTAGTTATTTGGATTTTTCTTTCCTGAAAATTTACGCAGTATCTTAAGTTGCGATGAATTAATTCTTAACGCAAAACATTACTTTGGTGAAAACATTAACATTAATTCAATTATACCTCACAACTTTTTTTTATAATATAAAAATTATATAATTAAATCGGTGCTGAATTACTTGGGAGAAGGGTTGTTAATATGTGATTAGATCTTTATTATGTGCGCTTTTAACTATGTTTCACCCTAGCGCTTTCAATGATTTGAGAGTGCTCTCATAGAACTTTTTATTTTTCAGAGTACATTCGATATATCAAATGATTATGACGATTAGCGTCATTTTGCTATGCCGGGTTTTATAACCGAGCTATTTTTTAGCTGCTTACATTCCCATCCTTTATAAATGAGGTAATGAACATGGGTTTTTTTAATAAGATATCGAGCAGAGATACTTTAGACGAAGCGTTGGCGAAAAAGTCTGGTCAATCCACGATATCTAATAAAACCGTAAATAAGATAAAGGAGAAAATCAAGGGTGAAAATACCCTTATAGCGAAGCAAGCTGCTTATTACTCTGTGCGTGATAATCCCGAATTTAAAAGTACACATCAGAGTATTGTGGATGTTTTCCGAGATGCAATGCTTAATGATAGCCTCAACCTGATTGAGTCCAAGCTCGCCGCTAATGAACAGCCAGACATGGACATCAATTTTATTGATGAAATATATCTACCAGAGATAATTGAAGGTATTAAAAGTAAAAGAAAGGTTGTGAACCTGTATTACTTCGGCAGTATCGATGAACTTCTTTCAAAAGCCTTAAAGGGTGGTATTGGAACCCGAGCTCAGGCTGTCGTATTAATGCGGCGCAGAGGTGATATCTCACAACACCATTTCGCTGCTGTTGATTTTATTAAAAAAGACAACAAGAACTTTTTTATTTTTTATGAATCCGCATTTATCTCTGGAAGTCCCGATAACGGGTCAGATTACGGGTTTAGAGAGCTAAAAAAACAGCTCACAACATTAACTGCCAAAAATCATACATTACGTGTGGCTTATGTTGAGGTTGGCGTTCAAGCCTCCCCTGCTGATTGTGGGATTTTTGCTTTATCGTTTGTAAGCACCTTATCCAAAAAGCCTCATACGAGCTTGAGTATGTTGAAAATGATCAAGGAGGATCAACTGGTCACACAAATCTATCAGGGTGATTCTTATGCCAGAGCTGCACCTTGGAAAAAATGTGTTGGTTTACCTATTGAATTTCTAAAGCATGGGCACTCTGTTACTCGGTTAATGAAGAACCTTGAACAGGAGGAGAATGTAAATTATGCAATTAAAGTTGGAGAGAAGGCTTTAAGCCGTACCGTTACTCGTGGAAATTTGAGCTATTCGAACTCTATTGAGTTAAAAAGGCAGGCGTTTTATAAAAAGCTTAATAGAAATGGTTGATGATGGTTTTTCAGAGTTATTATGGCCAAAATAATTTAAAATAGAAATTATAATATTTCTATTTTAAATGTTCACTATTTGAGAGTGCTCTCATATAGTCACATGAGGTTAGTAGTCATAATAGCGAAACTTGAATTAATCCAATCTCAGTCTTTGTGAAGAGCTTGAATTAATATCGAGTTCATTTCAATTAATTCGGAGTTATTAAATGACTTTTAAAAAAGCAATTATTGCAATGGCTTTCTCTGCGGCAACGGCAACGACTGCGCATGCAGCCATTAGCACTAATGCGCCAAGCGCGAATAGCGGCACTGTGACATTTGAAGGTTTGATTATTGATGCGCCGTGCTCTATTGCGCCAGGTGAAGATGATCAAACCGTTGATCTTGGGCAGGTGGCTAATGCCGGACTGATGGCAAACAATAATACTGGTGAATCCTCTCCGGTTAGTTTTGATATTCAATTGGATAATTGCATTATTACAACCAAAGATAGTGTTGATGTAATCTTCACCGGTGGTGCTTCTCAGTACGACGCTGAAAGTCTGGCGCTGAACGGCAGTGCTGAGGGGGCGTATATTCTGATGACTGATGCAAGTGGTCAGAAAGTAAAACTGAATACGGCGACCAGTACCCAAACGTTGGTTGACGGACAAAACCGTTTGCAGTTCTCTGCTCGCCTGAAGGGCGGTGGTGCTTCAGCTACAGTGGTGCCAGGCAGTTATTCATCTGTTGCTGGTTTCCAGCTGAACTATCAGTAAATAAGCACCAGGTAATTTCCTGGCTAAAGCAGGAAATTACCTGCTTAATGGCAGGTGAAAACATGCGGGTCTATTTATTCAGAAAAAGCATCCCAAAATTTCTGATGCTTATATTAATGTCCGTTGCGCCGAAAGCCTTTTCTGATGGTGTACTAAATGCTCGCGTAAATATGAGCGGGGAGATCCTTCATTCTGCCTGTACTATCGATTTGGATGATGATTATCAACAAATTTTAGTAGAGAAAAATGCAGTTACAGCGAGCGGGGATAACTATCATATTAGCGTTAAGTTAATTGGATGCGTCGCACCTCAAACGGAGCATCATCATGCTCAGTTTAGTTTCGAACCCGCATCATTTGCACAGGTATCTCGAAGTGCCCGGTTCCTAAACGGTTTGAAACACGTTAATTCAAAAATAATTTATCAACCCATGTTTTCCGGCCATACCACTTCATTTTCGTCAACAAAAAAAGAGCATTTCTTTCATCTCAATATCCTGAGTGAAAAAGAAGAGGGCGAGTCTGGACGCTCCCATTCGTCATTGCGGTTAGGAATTGATTACTATTGAGGTGTCAGATGCGAATATTTCAACGATCGGCGTTAAGTCTTTTTTGTCAGATCGCGTTGCGCACCAGCCTGATTTTAACACTGCCCGTTACGATTCAGGCACAGGATGTTGCGTTTAATACCGCAATCCTCGATTTGAAAGACCGCGATAATATTGATTTAAGTCAATTCTCCCGTAAGGGTTATATAATGCCGGGCGATTACTCTCTGGCGATAAAAATAAATGATGCCACGTTACCTGAGCAAAGTTTGGCCTATTACGCACCAGATGATGAGCCTGAAGGCAGTCAGGTTTGCTTAACACCGGTAATAGTCGCGCAGCTAGGACTCAAGCCTTCTCTGAATTCTGAGCTGCAGTGGTGGCATGAAAATGAGTGTCTGCAATTATCCAGCCTGGCAGGTATGGAAGCCCGCACCGATCTTGGGAGCAGCACACTCTATTTGAGCATTCCACAAGCCTATCTCGAATATCAGCATGCCGATTGGGATCCACCTTCACGCTGGGAAAATGGTATCCCAGGTCTGATTCTTGATTACAACCTGAATTTACAGAATCAGCGGCAAAACAATGCTTCAGGTGAGAGTGGCAGCTATCTAACCGGTAATGGAACAGCCGGTGCTAATGTGGGTGCATGGCGTCTGCGTGCCGACTGGCAGGCACGCCATGACTGGCGCAAAAACTATCAGTCGCATTCTAAAAATGTTGAATGGAATCGCATCTATGCGTTTCGCGCTTTGAAAGAGTACCAGGCAAAACTTACGGTAGGTGAGGATTATCTCAACTCGGCCATTTTTGACAACTTCCGTTTCGTCGGCGGCAGCCTGGTTTCTGACGATCAAATGTTGCCGCCTAATCTCCGCGGCTATGCGCCGGAAGTGGCCGGTGTAGCGCAAACTAATGCCAAAGTGGTGATCAGTCAGCAAGGTCGTGTCATTCAGGAAACACAGGTTGCTGCTGGGCCGTTCCGTATTCAGGATCTCAGCAGCGCGGTATCGGGTCTGCTGGATGTGCGTGTTGAAGAACAGGATGGGCAAGTACATGAGTTCCAGGTGGATACGGCTTCCATTCCGTATTTAACCCGTCCGGGCATGGTACGTTTCAAAACCGCAGTAGGGCAGGCAAGTGATTACGATCGCCGTCGCAGCGGTTCTCCTTTTGCCACGGGTGAGTTCTCATGGGGGGTCAGTAATGGCTGGTCATTGTATGGCGGAGTCTTAGGCAATGATAATTATCAAGCCATAGCTGCAGGTATTGGGCGTGATCTCCTCGGTTTTGGCGCGATCTCGGCTGATATTACGCAATCATCTGCTCGCTTTGCCAATCAGCCCATGCTGCGAGGACGCTCTTATCGCTTGAGTTACTCCAAGCGTTTTCTCGACACCGGCAGCAACCTGACGTTTGCAGGTTACCGCTTTGCAGAAAGCGACTTCCTGAATATGAACGATTTTCTGGATATGCAAGCTAACCGTACCTGGAATCGACGTGGTCGAAGCAAAGAGATGTACACCGCAACATTCAATCAACAGATTGAATCACTTGGGCTGCATGCTTACTTCAATTACAGCCATCAGACTTACTGGGATGCGCCAGACAGTGATTACTATAACCTAACGTTGTCGAGCGCTTTCTCGCTGGGCAACTGGCGCAATCTTTCACTTTCATTAACCGGGTACCGTTCCAATACCCGTAGCGGACAGGATGAAGGGGCGTATTTATCGCTCTCCATTCCATGGGGGCAATCTGGGCGTGTTAGTTACAACGGCGCCACCAGCAGCAGTGATACGCGTAACAACCTGAGTTATTACGATCGCCTTGGCGATAACAGTAGTTATCAGGTGAGCGCTGGCAGTTCTGACCATGGTTCTGAAATGAGTGGTTATTACACGCTGGATGGCGCTCTCGCCAATGTGAAAGCGAGCGGAAGCCACCATGAAGGTCGCTATTCCGCGCTTGGCCTGTCGCTGCAGGGCGGCATGACTTTGACCACTCAGGGTGGAGCACTGCATCGTGCAACGCAGATGGGTGGCACACGTGTGTTAGTGGATACTGATGGCATTGCCGATGTGCCGGTGGGGAATGGTTCACGAGCAACTCGCACCAACCTGTTTGGTAAAGCTGTGGTGAGCGATCTCAGCAATTATTACCGCACCAGCGTCAAGATTGATGTGGATAAGCTAAATGACAACGTTGAAGCCATACGATCGGTTGCCCAAACAACGTTGACCGAGGGAGCTATTGGCTTCCGACGTTTTGATGTCATTGCCGGTGAAAAAGCAATGGCGATTATCCGGCTGGCTGATGGTTCATTCCCGCCTTTTGGCGCGACAGTGCAGAATCAAAAACAGCAGGAAACAGGGATAGTGAATGATGAGGGGAACGTTTACCTCAGTGGTATCCAGCAAGGCGGTACGATGTCGGTCCGCTGGAATGGAGACATTCAGTGCCATATGACCATGCCGCATAAATTACCGGCTGATATGAGCGAAATCTTGTTCCTGCCTTGCGAGCGCACGGCGGAACCACAAAGTTAATTAAAAGGTGTAATGATGAAATTAAATGCATTAGCCGGCCTGTTTGTGGCCAGCATCGGTATCTTTAGCCATACATCTGTTCAGGCTGCGATTGGTCTGGACCGTACTCGCGTAGTGTATAACGGCGGTGAAAAATCTATCAGTCTCAATGTAAACAACAATAATGCGAAATTGCCCTATTTGGCTCAGGCGTGGCTGGAAGATGAGCAGGGTAAAAAGATGGAGGGGAACACCTCGCCATTGATGGTGCTGCCGCCTATTCAGCGTGTGGAACCGAAAGGTAAAGGCCAGGTGAAGATCCAGTCTAATGCGTTGACTGCCAAACTGCCGCAGGATCGTGAATCACTGTTCTATTTCAATATGCGTGAAATTCCGCCTAAGTCAGAAAAATCCAACGTGCTGCAAATTGCGTTACAAACGCGTATCAAGCTGTTTTATCGTCCTGCGCTGCTAGCGGCTCAGGCGTCAAACAAACAGAACGCGCCTTTCCAGGAAAAAATCACCCTCAGCAAAAAGGGCGATCGTTATCAGGTTAACAACCCAACGCCGTATTACGTCACCTTAATTGGTGCCAGCGCGAAAGCGGGAGAGAAGTCAGTCAGTGGGTTTGAAGCAGTAATGCTGGCACCGAACAGTCATATCACACTGGGAGGTTCTGCTGCCGCATTAGGTAATGCTCCGGTGCTGACCTATATCAACGATTATGGCGGTCAGCCACAGCTCATTTTCGGCTGCCAGGCGCAGCAGTGCGTAGTGAAATCATCAATCGCGAAATAATGGCTATTTGGCTTAAGAGTGAGGGAAGTAGGATGCAACTATCGGCTTTATTTTCAGGTGCTGGCTTGGGTTTAGCCTGTGTATTGCTGACCCACAGCCCGGCGAATGCGTCATCTGCTTCTGCGCAGATCAACTTCTCGGGGACGTTGGTCTACCCCGTTCCATGTACCTTTAATTCTGCCCAGTTGGATGTTGATCTCGGCGATATGGTGACCACTGAGATTGATGGTAATAACTATCGCGTTGACATCGATCCGGGGATGGATTGCACCAATGCAGCTAACGATCAGTTGCGTTTGCGTTTCACAGGATTGCCTGCCTCCGACCCGACGTTATTGCAAACCAATGTGAACGGCTTTGCCATGCAATTTAGCCAGGGCACAGGAAACACGAAATTGGATTTAAACAGCTGGCATAACTTTGACCGCAATGCGATTCCGGTATTGCATGTGGTGCCGGTGAAAGAGAGCTCGGCCGTGCTGACCCCCGGTGCAATAACGGCCTTGGCGACGCTGCAAATTGAGTATCAATAAAGATGTTTGGCTATGGCATATCAGTGAAAACAGTGCTGGCGTTAGTCGTTACGTTTCAATTCATATCCTTGCCGATTCAGGCACAAACCGCAGAAACGGATATAACGATATCAGGCCAATTATTTTACCCGCAGCCGTGCATTTTCAATGTCGATCCTATTCATGTCGATTTCGGTGACAACCTGCTGCATAACGATATTCATGGCAGCCGTTATGAACAACCTATTGATGCTCAGCTCGATTGTAGCGCTGCACCGGTGGATAGTTTGAAACTGCGTTTTACCGGCATTGGCGCCAGCTTTGATCAGGATGTGTTAGATACTAATCATACAGACCTGGGTATTGAATTACGTGCCCAGGGAACCAAGCTGCCGCTCAATAGTTGGCTGCCATTTGTTGGTGTACCGCCTGCGATGAGTGCGGTGCCGGTAAAACGTGTAGATAGTGAATTAAAACCTGGGGCATTTAACGCAGTGGCGACACTGGAAATAGATTACCAGTAAAGATGGAGGGTGTAATGAAGCTATTTTCCAGACTGATAACCACAATCTGTTTTTTAATACTGCCTTTTTGGGTTTTTGCAGGCGGGGTAGAGGTTTAAATGGAAATTAAATTGCTCTTTAAACCTATCCTGGAGTTTTAATATGTTTAAAGCATTAATTTTTACTGTTTTGATGTTGCCTTTATCGGCGCTCGCTGACGAATCCCTCAGCGCTCATATCACCGTGACCGGTCATTTTTATGTTGAGACAAGTTGCTCTCTGTCACAGCCGTCAACTATTGCATTTGGTGATGTAATTACTACAGAGGTTAATGAGGGCACTCGTGAAGAAAATCTGGGTTTAACGCTGACATGTCAGAATTTCAATCCGCTTCAGGATGTCATTCTGCAAATCGATGCAGTTGATGGTTATGCTAATATTATACCTGTGAGCGGTGCTAAAGGAATTCAGTTGGCACTAAAAAGAAATGGAGCCGACCAGAATCTGGCAACGCCTATTAAAATGACATCTAGTGGCCCATTAAACCTTTCAGTAACCATTGTAAAGAAAGCCGGAGAACCTTATGAGCCTGGAGATTTCACGGCTTCAGCAACTATTAAAGTTGATGTGATATAAGGAATAGTCAGTAGGGCTATTAATGCATATCATATGGCTTTTATGATAAAAATCCTTTATAGAAAAGTAGAGTTTTCATATGTCATTTGGATATTTTAAAAAATTAATCATTGCATCAATGATGGCGTTTCCACTTATAACTTCTGCGGCTTCTTTCACATCTTTCCATGTATTAAGTTGGATTGACGGCACTCCTTCGAGGCAGAATGCAAATGTAGATTTTGTTATCGATTTATTAAGTTTGCCTAACACAAGATTTTTCAACTACGCAACGATCGCGGGCGTATACTTTAAACGTGATGAATCATTTTGCAGCGTATCCAGTTGCGAGGGTGGCTTCACCTCTAGAATATATTTCCCCACTCCTTTCGTGGGTACCGGACTGACTCTTCATGACGCGATTGCACAGGGAAAAGCCCCCCGTTATCTTAGAGTAGTCAACAGATTAGAATTGCTGCGTCAACCTCAAAACAAATACGACGTATACATAATGCATGCTACTGGTGTCCACATGACGCCCGCATTTGGATCATTATTCATTGATACTCCGGCACTTCCTGCCGTGTGTACATTTGACACCGATTCGATTGTACACATTCATCCCCCTGCAATTGTCAGGATTGGCGAAAACGCACAAACGACTCCGATGACAACCAACATCCGCTTGTCATGCCAAAGCAATACGCATATAAAATTTTATATATTAGGTGGAGGCGAGGTCCCTACAAACATACCGGGAGTAGACGTGAAAATATTTATTGATGGAGAGTTAGGAAGTAAAACGTATTATTACAATCATCCGCCACTTATACCAATAACCACCAGCGTAAAATGGGGCCAGAATGCGAATGCGGGCGGAGAGTATCGCGCAACAGCAATTATGGTTACGGAATTTTTATGAATAGCTGGAACTAACGCCAGAATTAGATTCAGTTATCGTGCAATTTTATAACTTTTCAAAAGATGAATTGTATATAATAAAAATCGATGGCTATGTGGCAATATTATAACGTATATGTCAACTGGTCTAACATTGCGCTTTAGCGGTGCATCACATGATACACCGCAAATCATCTTTAAGACTTCACGCGATTCGCAAAACTCTTACGCAGCTTCTGCAGTTTCGGTGGGATTACCGCCATGCAGTAGCCGTTGCGCTGACCCGCGCCTTGCCAATAATCCTGATGATAACCTTCCGCCGCATACCACTCTTTCAGCGGCTCGATGGTGGTGACCACCGGATCGCTCAGGCCTTCCTGCGCGCGCGCAATCGCGGCAATCGCTTCGGCTTCCTGCTCAGCATTCGCCGGGAAAATAGCCGAACGATACTGGGTGCCCACATCGTTGCCCTGGCGGTTCAGCGTAGTGGGATCATGCGTGGCAAAGCTGATATCCAGCAGATCGCCATACTTCACCTGCTGCGGATCGAAACCAATGCGAATCGCTTCGGCATGGCCAGTCGCACCGCTGCACACCTGCTCGTAGGTTGGGTTCGGACGTGCGCCGCCGGTATAACCACTCTCGACTGACTCGACGCCAATCACATCTTTAAACACTGCTTCAGTACACCAGAAACAGCCACCAGCGATCACCGCATATTCGGTTGCCATTATATTTACTCCTGTCAGGGCGAAAGGTTAAAAGTGGGGGCAAGCCCATATCAATTCAAGCAGTTAAATTAACATTTCTGGCTTAAAGTCGCTGCGCTTGTCGAGCCGCAAGTTGCTCATCACGCTAAAGCGTCCTTCGCCGGTGTAGTGCAGCGTCGGTGGAAACTCCGGTGTTTCTGCCACATGCGCTTTGACGATCTCAAAGATAAAGAAGTTGTAGTTATCCACCATCGAATCGTCATACAGCTGGCACTCGAAGCTGGCAAAGCACTCGTCAATCAAAGGCGCATTGACCACGCTGGCCGGTTCGGGCGTCAGGTTAAAGGCATCAAACTTGTCGAGACGATCGCCGTGGCTGTTACCGATTGCCACCACGCTATCCACCAGATTGGCCGACGGCACGTTGATCACGCACTGGCCGCTCTGGCGAATCAGTTCATGGCTGTAATTGCCGCCGGCAATCATGCAGCCAACCAGCGACGGCGAGAACTCCAGAATGGTGTGCCAGCCGAGCGTCATGATGTCGCGGTGATCCTCAAACTGTGAACTCAGCAGCACCACCGGACCCGGCTCCAGATATTTGCGCGCTTTACTCACCGGAAAGTCGATTTTATGCATCGGGATTCTCCTGTTGTAGGTACAGATGTTCTAAGTGTAGCTGCCACCCTTTACTGGGCTGGCATTTCACGGCATGTTAATGCGTCATCTTATCTGGAGCTGTTTTATGGAATCTGCGTGCGCGTCCACATCTCGTCCTGTGTTGCATCTGTTGTGCGGTAAAATTGCAGCCGGAAAATCGACGCTGGCTCATCAACTGGCGCAGCAAACCGGTGCGGTGATCATTAGCGAAGATGCCTGGCTGGCGCATCTGTTTGCTGAAGAGATGCAGGATGTAGCGGATTACGTGCGCTGTGCCAGTAAGCTGCGTAACGCGATGACGCCGCATCTGATTTCGCTGTTGCAGTGCGGTGTCTCGGTGGTGCTGGATTTCCCCGCCAACACCGTGGCTCAACGCCAGTGGATGAAAGCGGTGATCCACAGCGCCGAGGCTGAACATCAACTGCATTTCCTTGATGTCTCCGATGAACTGTGCAAATCGCGGCTGCACGCGCGCAATGCATCCGGCCAGCACGACTTCGCCGCCACCGATGCGCAGTTTGCGCTGATCAGCAGCTACTTCGTTGCGCCACACAGCGAGGAAGGGTTTAACGTGGTTAATCACCGTTAATTAAGCAGGGAGGCAAAATGAATAATCCGCTGTGTCAGAAGCTGAACCTCACTTATCCGATCATTCAGGCGCCGATGGCCGGCGTCTCCACGCCGGAACTGGCGGCGGCGGTCAGTAACAGCGGCGCGCTGGGTTCGATTAGCGTGGGTGCCTCAACGCCGCAGCAGGCGGAGATGATGATCCGCAAAACGCTTTCGCTGACCTCCGCGCCGATTAACGTCAATGTGTTCTGCCATGCGCCGGTGCAGCGCAATCCGCAATTAGAACAGGCGTGGATCGCCCGCTTTCAGCCGGTGTTTGCTCGCTATGAAGCCACTCCGCCGGATGCGCTGTCGGAGATTTACCAAACGTTTGTCGATAACGACGCAATGCTGGAGGTGCTGCTGGAGAGCGCGCCCGCCGCTGTGAGTTTCCACTTTGGTTTGCCGTCCGCCGCTTTCGTGCAGCGTTTGAAAAGTCGCGGCATTATTACGTTAGCGAGCGCCACCAGTATCCGCGAAGCTCAGGCGATTGAAGCCGCCGACATCGATTTTATTGTGGCGCAGGGCATTGAGGCGGGCGGACATCGCGGGATATTCCAGCCTGCAGGCGACGATCAGCAGCTCAGCACCTTTACGCTGGTGCAGGCGATTCGCCACGCGTCGCGGCTGCCGGTGATTGCCGCCGGTGGCGTGATGGATGGCGCGGGCATTGCCGCCATGCTCAAGCTGGGCGCGGCGGGTGTACAACTGGGTACCGCGTTTATCTTGTGCCCGGAATCCGCTGCCAATGCGGCATATCGACAGGCGCTGAAAAGCGAGCAGGCCAACAGCACCGAGATGATCGCTGCTATCTCTGGCCGCTCGGCAAGATGTCTCACCAACGATTTTTGCCACCTGGCACGCGAATTTGCGCAGGAATCCATTCCACCTTATCCACTCACCTATGCATTAGGCAAAGCGCTTGCCGCCGCAGCGGCTGCCAAAGGCGTGCACGGCTTTGGCGCGCAGTGGGCCGGACAGGGCGCGGCGCTGGCACGGGAAATGCCGGCTAGCGAGTTAGTTAATATGCTGGTGGCGGAGTGGCAGGCGGCGTAAATTTCGCCGCCCATTAATCATCAAAGCGGTAGGCTTTCTCCATAATGCTGTTGGCCATCAGGGTTTTAATCCATTCAGTGGGTTCCCGTTTACCGCTGCGTTTGTGTGAATAGATTTTCACGGTGAACCTTGGCGCGGGAAACGGCAGCCTGAATGAGGTGACATCGGCAGCGTGTTTGATTTTATTGGCGACGAAGGAGGGGATCGCCATCAGCAATTCACTTTCCGCGATAATAAAGGGCGCGCTCAGCATGGATGGCGTTCTAATGGCAATGCGGCGCTTAAGACCCAGGCGCGCAAGATGGGAATCCAGCAATCCCTGCTTTTCATTCCACGGCGTCACGACCAGATGTCCGGCGGCAAGATAGTCATCAAGATTCAGGCTGCTGCGTCGCGTATTGGCAATCACAATAAACTCATCACTGAATAAATCAGTCTCTTCCAGATCGGGATGATGCATGCCGTCCGGCTCGCTAAAACTCAGCGCCATATCGATTTCACCAGCGAGTAATTCAATCAGCGCCGGATTATGTGGCAAATGGCAGAGTTCAAAACTCAGGTTGGGTGCCGTATTGGTCAGCGCATTCATCAGGCCCGGAAACACGCAAAAAGCGGTGTAATCCGTTACCGCAATTCGAAAACAGTCATCGCTGGTCAGGGGATCAAATGGCTGCATTGGGCTGAGATGCCGATTTAACCCGCTTAGCGTTTCGGCAATATAGGGTGCCAGTTGGCAGGCATAGACGCTGGGACACATTTTGTGGCCTTCGCGGTAGAACAGCGGATCTTTAAAAAAATCACGTAGTCGTGACAGCGCGTGGCTAAGTGCCGAGGTACTCAAACTGAGTTCAATCGCCGCCAGCCTGACCGAACGGTGCCTGAAAACTGCGTCGAAAACGGGGAGAAGATTTAAGTCCAGTCGACGCAGCACATGATGCATGAAATTCACCTATCATTGATTTTATTGCACTTATTTCATCGAACAATACCCATTATGCTGAGCAGCATCAATCTGATTAAGAAAGAAAATAATGCATGAAGATGACTATTCGACCAGCCAATCCTGAAGACGCGGACGCTATCTACAGCATGATTGCTGAGTTGTCGGTGTATGAGCATGGATTGCAGCAATCAGTGACGACTGCAGAAGAGATCAGAGCGATGCTTTTCAATCCCGACAGTAATAGCGAAGCGCTGATGTGCGAGATTGATGGCTCAACCGCCGGTTATGCGGTGATTACGCGTAGCTACTCGGCGTGGCTGGGACGTCGCGGGATGTATATGGAGGATTTGTACTTCTCGCCCAATTTTCGTGGCCTGGGCGCTGGCAAAGCGCTGCTGCAGTATGTCGCGCAGCACGCGGTCAATCACCAGTGCAATCGTATTGAGTGGAGTGCGTTAGATTGGGATCAGTCCGCCAGAGAGTTCTATCTCAGTATTGATGCGCTGCCGTTAAATGAGTGGGTGCGTTATCGACTCGACGGGGCGGCATTAGAGAAATTTGCTGCCGCCGCGCCGCAATCGGTGTTAGGGCTATAACGCATTTCGTAGGGTGCGCATTCATGCGCACCTTCATGCATATGCAATTTATTGCTTAACTGACCAGCATCTTGCTTTAAATCTGGTGCGAGCTCCGATACATCTGGCAAATGAGCCCTTATCTGTAACACGCACTGAAGCTTCGGAGCAGGCCGGGGCCTCTTTTGGGCAGGCAATCCGCAGCGCTGAACGAAGCGAGGAAGCCAGGAGAGCCCGCAGGACGCGGGCGAAAGGCGGAGCCGGGACAGGACGTCCCGTCTCCGCCGGTCCGTCAGGCAGACGAGCGAAGTGAAGGCACCGCGTAAGCGGCGCGAGGACCGCCGGACCAAAAGTGGCCCTGGCCAGCGCACTCGCCGTTGGCTTAACGGACAAGCATTGGTCGCCATTAATGGCGACCCTACGGAGTTACAGCGATTGCAGGAACGCTAGCAAATCCGCGTTGAGCTGATCGGTATGCGTCACCGCAAAGCCGTGCGGTGCGTTGTCATACACTTTCAGCTGCGCACCGGCGATCATTTCGGCGGCAACTTTCCCGGTGGTTTCGAACGGAACGACCTGGTCATTGCTGCCGTGAATCACCAGCGTCGGTACGTCGATTTTCGCCATATGAGGACGGAAATCGGTCTCCGAGAAGGCGGTAACACAATCAATCGTGCCTTTCAGCGAGGCCAGCAGGGCAATATTCAACGTCTGCGTCAGCACGCCTTGTGAAACTGTTTGACCGGCGTTAATGCCGTAGAACGGGGTCGCAAAATCACTGATGAACTGCGCGCGATCGTGACGTAAGCCCTGACGAATGCCTTCAAACACCGACAAATCGACGCCCGCCGGATAATCATCGGCCTTGCCGAAGATCGGTGTCACCGCGCCCAGCAGCACTAAGCTATCCACACGCGCAGTGCCGTAATTGTTGATGTAGCGCGTCACATCGCCGCCACCCATCGAGAAACCCACCAGCGTGACGTTTTGCAGATCCAGATGGGTAATCAGGTCGTTGATGTCCGACGCGAAGGTGTCATAGTTGTAGCCTTCCCACGGTTGATCGGAACGACCAAAGCCCCGGCGATCAAACGCGATAACGCGATAGCCTTTCTCCGCCAGGAAATTCAGCTGGCTGTCCCACATATCGCCGTCGAGCGGCCAGCCGTGACTGAACAGCACCGGCTTGCCGGTACCCCAATCTTTGAAATAGATCTGCGTCCCATCCTGAGTGTTGAATGTGCTCATGTTCCAGCCTTATTGATGTCGATAGATGACAGCGCCTTATTCAGGCGCCACGAGGTAACGAACTTCCGGAAGTGCTGTGCCTTGATGGAATCTCAGCACGCGATTCTGAATCTTTTGATCGTTCATGGTGTAACGCTCGCGCTGACGCAAATGCTCCATCCATGAGCCGACGACAAAGGTCTCGACAAACATGCCGGGCTGCAGCATGTCTTCATACAGCGACCAGTTCAGCGCGCCGCCACGCCGTCTGACGCGACGCATATCCTGCATGCACACCGCAAAGGCATGTGCCTCAGTGCGGTTGATCTGATAATGATAGCTGACCATCACCGGCCCGCGATCGTGACGAATCTCCAGCTCGGGCAAGGGATCGCTCACCGTACTGAGGTCGAGGTTCAGATCTGGATCCTGATCCAATCGCCAGCGCAGCACCGTCAGACTCGCCAGCAGCATGCCGACGGTGGCGACAGTCAGAGATAATGGGATGCTGAATTTTGATGCCAGCTGTCCCCAGATGGCGCTGCCTAACGTCATCGAGCCAAAAAACACCGTCAAATAGACCGCCAGCGCACGGGCTTTCACCCATTTGGCGGCGCTACGTTGCGCGCCAAGATTGAGGGTGGAAAGCACGGCGATCCATGCAAAGCCGGTAAAGAACTCGAAAGCATTCAGTAGCCAGACGTGACGAATAAACGCCAGCGCCAGCATAGTGATGGCAAATATCAGGCTCGCCAGCACCATCAGCTGATCGGGATTGAAGCGTTTGCGCATACGCGGCAACAGCAGCGCCCCGCAAATCGCACCTACGCCGATGCAACCCAGCATAATGCCGTAGCCGCCGGGTCCAAGACCCAGCTCGCGCCGTGCCACCAGCGGCAGCAATGCCCAGCCGGCGCTGCCAAACACAAAGAAGGCGACAGTGCGCACCAGCACATTACGCAGCACCGGCGCGGCGTGCACATAGCGCACGCCCGCGCGTACCGCCGGGAAGAAGTGTTCCGGCGGTAAACGCTGCACGCTGGGCTGCGCTTTCCAGAGATACAACACCAGAAACACGCCAAGTACCGAAAGCGTATTCAGCAGAAACACCATCCACGGACCGGCAAACGACAGAATCAGGCCGCCCAGCGCCGGGCCAATCGCGCGACTGATGTTGATGCCGAGTGAGTTGAGCGCGATCGCCGGGCCGAGCTCTTCCTTACTGACCAAATCGGGCACGATGGCCTGGAAGGGCGGAGAGCTCATGGCGGCGCCGGTACTCAGCAGGAAGGCGGCGATCAGCAGCACCATCGGCGTCACCAGCCCCGCCCACGACAGCAGTGTCAGGCTCGCAGCGGCAATAAATACCCAGATCTGCGAGAACAGCAGGTATTTACGCCGGTCGACGATATCCGCCATCACGCCGGACGGCAGCGCAAACAGGAACATCGGTAAGCTGCTGGCGGCCTGCACCAGCGCCACCGAGAGCGGATCGGCGCTCAGTGTCAGCATGGTCCAGTTAACGCCCACGTCGTTCATCCATGAACCGACATTGGATACCACGGTGGCGATCCACAGCATGCGGAACACGCGCTGGCGCAGCGGCTGCCACGGTGAAACCGTCTGCGGAACGGGCGGGAGATCCGCCTTCGGAATGTCATGAATGTCATTAACCTGCGCCATGTGCCACCTCCGCAACGCCGCCAAACACGCGCCAGCGACCGGGTCCGGTCAGCGCCAGCGTGGTGAAGATGATTAGCAGCAGCCAGCCAAACTGACCTTCCGCTATGCTCCAGTCGGGATGGACAAACAGCATCGCCACCAGCAGCATGCCGATAATCGGCAGACAGGCGAGACGGGTAAAGACGCCGAGCAGGATAAACAGCGGGCAGACCACTTCAGCCACGATCGCCGCCAGCAGGCTGAGGTAAGCACCAAGACCAAACGGATCCTCGATACGTGTCAGTTCTTCACTGAAGTGGAACACCTTCGGCAAGCCGTGCACGTGCAGCAACAGCAGGCAGCCGGTGAGGCGCAGGAAGAACAGCCCCGCATCAATGCGAGGCGGCTGAGAGAGTGAATGTTTCATGGTTAGAAAGCGAAGCAGCTGCAGCCGAGCGCGCCCCAGAAGGCGTTCTCTTCTGAAACCGGCAGGTTGGCGCCGCGCGCAATCTCATGGGAATGCGTATGCACGCCGCACGGGCCGCTGCAGTGATGCGCTTGCGGCATCATGCCAACGCGCGTGGTGGCGGTCGGCGGCGCACTGCGATAGTGGCCAGGAACCTTGACCACCGGCGACCATTCCGGCAGTACCGGAATCAGCGGCGGCGCTTCCGAACTAAAGGATCCTGCGGCATAGACGATGTTTCCGTCGACCAGGGTCAGCACCGACTCAATGCCTTTGATCTCTTCCTCCGGCACGCTGAAGTAATCTTTGCTCAGCACCACCAGGTCGGCCAGCTGACCGACTTTAATCTGGCCTTTTTTACCTTGCTCGCTGGAGAACCAGGCGCTGCCCTGCGTCCACAGCATCAGCGCCGTATCGCGATCGAGGCGCGCGTTAACGTCGTACATCTGCATGCCGCCCACGGTGCGTCCCGATACCAGCCAGTAGAGTGCGGTCCACGGGTTGTAACTCGCCACGCGGGTGGCATCGGTTCCCAAACCCACCGGCACGCCGGTCTCCAGCATGCGCGCCACTGGCGGCGTATGGCGAGTCGCCTCAATGCCATATCGCTCAGCAAAGTATTCGCCCTGGAAGGCCATGCGATGTTGTACGGCAATGCCGCCGCCCAGCTCTTTGATGCGATCAAGGTTACGCTGCGTCACGGTTTCGGCGTGATCGAAGAACCAGTGCAGCCCGTTGAACGGAATGTCGCGGTTCACTTTTTCAAACACATCCAGCATGCGGCTGATCGATTCGTCATAGGTGGCGTGCAGGCGGAACGGCCAGCGGTGTTCCACCAGATGGCGCACCACGCGCTCCAGCTCATCTTCCATGCCGGGCGCCAGATCCGGACGCGGTTCGAGGAAATCTTCAAAATCGGCGGCGGAGAACACCAGCATTTCACCGGCACCGTTATGGCGAAAATAGTCGCTGCCCTGGCCCGGCGTCAGCATATCGGTCCACTTTTCGAAATCTTCCAGCTCGTGGCCCGGACGCTGAGTAAACAGGTTGTAGGCGATACGCAGCGTCATCTGCTTCTTCTCATGCAGCTCGGCAATGACTTCGTAATCTTCGGGATAGTTCTGGAAACCGCCGCCCGCATCAATGGCGCTGGTCAGGCCGAGGCGGTTCAGTTCGCGCATAAACTGGCGGGTGGAATTGACCTGCTGCTCCAGCGGCAGTTTTGGCCCTTTCGCCAGCGTGGCGTAAAGGATCATGGCGTTCGGGCGCGCAATCAGCATGCCAGTTGGGTTGCCATTGCTGTCACGTTGGATCTCGCCGCCCGGCGGATTGGGCGTGTCTTTGGTGTAGCCCACCACCTTCAACGCGGCGCGATTGAGCAGGGCGCGGTCATACAGATGCAGGATGAAAACCGGCGTATCGGGTGCGGCTTCATTGATCTCATCCAGCGTCGGCATGCGACGCTCAGCAAATTGAAACTCGGTCCAGCCGCCCACCACGCGCACCCACTGTGGCGATGGCGTGCGCAGCGCCTGTTCACGCAGCATGCGCAGTGCATCGGCGATGGAGGGCACACCTTCCCAGCGCAATTCGAGATTGTAATTGAGGCCGCCGCGTATCAGGTGCAGGTGGGAATCATTCAGGCCGGGAATGGCAGTATGACCCTTGAGGTCAATGACTTTGGTGCCTTCGCAGTGATGCTGCATCACGTCGGCCAGACTGCCCACTTCGAGGAATTTGCCATCGCGCATCGCCACGGCCTCGGCAATCGGGTTGCCGCGATCGACGGTATGAAACCGCCCATTGGTCAAAATGATGTCTGCTTTGCCTAACGTAACCATAAAATCTCCTGAATAAGAGGTCCTGCCCATTTCGCAGGTGAAATGCGTGGAGGGATTATGTTCAGGCGGTCTGGAAAGCGTCTAGTTATACAAAAGGATAGGTATACCTTTGTATAGGTATACCAATAGATAATAGTTCGGTTGCTCAAAGGTTCCTACACTGCGTCCAGACATTCACCTCAATGGGCATACAAAAATGACAACCAGTAAATTAGAAGTACTGACGCCGCACAACTGCCAGATCATCTTCATCGACCAGCAGCCGCAGATGGCGTTTGGCGTGCAGTCCATCGACCGTCAGGTATTGAAAAATAACGTGGTGGCGCTGGCAAAAGCGGCGAAGGTCTTCAACATTCCTACTGTGCTGACCACGGTTGAGACCGAGAGCTTCTCAGGTAACACCTTCCCGGAGCTGCTGGATGTGTTCCCAGGCCAGGACATTCTCGAGCGTACCTCAATGAACTCGTGGGATGACCAGAAAGTGCGTGATGCGCTGGCGGCCAACGGTAAAAAGAAAATTGTGGTTTCCGGTCTGTGGACCGAAGTGTGTAACAACACCTTCGCGCTGTGCGCCATGTTGGAAGGCGACTATGAAATCTACATGGTGGCTGACGCATCCGGCGGCACCACCAAAGAAGCCCACGACTACGCCATGCAGCGCATGATTCAGGCGGGCGTGATCCCGGTCACCTGGCAGCAGGTGATGCTGGAGTGGCAGCGCGACTGGGCGCACAAAGAGACCTATAACGCGGTGATGGATATCGCCAAAGAACACTCCGGCGCTTACGGCATCGGCGTGGACTATGCGTACACCATGGTGCACAAAGCGCCTTCACGTCAGAAGAGCGAGCATCGCACGCTGGCGCCGGTGCCTGCCCCCGTTCGCTAAATCGTCACGCAGGCGAGCGCTACCGGGCTCGCCTTTCTTTTGCAAGGAGGACCGGTGAGTCCTTTACTGATCTCTCTGGCTGCGGGCGTGTTTATCGGCCTGATTTACGCCTTACTCAACGTGCGATCGCCGGCACCGCCCGCCGTGGCGCTGGTGGGATTGCTGGGCATGATCGTCGGCAGTTCGCTGGGCGGAAAATTGACGCATCCCGTGGCCGCCACTATGCCAGTTGATAAAGCGCAGCACGCGATTGCCGCTGATAAGCCGCTACACTCCGCCACGCTCACGCCAAAACAGGCGGGATGAACATGCTGAAAACCTATGCGATTTCGCTCTCCGTCGGCATTTTAGTCGGCATCATTTACGCCGTTATCGACGTCAATTCCCCGGCGCCGCCAGTGATTGCGCTACTTGGCCTGTTTGGTATGCTGGTCGGCGAACAGATTATCCCGCTGTGCAAGCGCCTGATTAACCGTCAACCGGTAACGCTGGCCTGGTTTCGTCATGAGTGCGTGCCTAAAATCAGCGGCACGCCGCCGCCCAGTGACAAAACCTCCTGAGGACGCGTCGCAGGCAGTGAATAATAATTAAGGAACACAGCATGCAGCTGTCGCAGCGCATTGTCGTTGTTGATGATGAACGATCTGTTCGCAGTGGTTTATGCAATCTGCTTCAGTCGGAAGGATACGCAACGCAGGCATTTGAGTCGGCTGAAGCGCTATTGGCGGACGAGACGGCGCTGTACGGCGCGGCGCTGTTCATTATTGATGTTGAGCTCAACGGCATGTCGGGCTTTGAGTTGTTCCGTGCGCTGGTAGATCGTCTCGAGAACCCACCCGGAATCATCATCTCCGGCAACGGCGATGAGAATATGCTCTGGTATGCCATCAATCTAGGCGCGATAACCTTTATGCGAAAGCCCATTGATATCGACCTGCTGTTTGAACATATACGCCTGGCTTTTTCCTCCCAGGCGGCGCGCCAATGAGCACGCTTTTCCTGTCGTTAAACATCGCGGATGACGCGGCGCTGGTGCTGGCGGATGACATCGTTTTCACCCCGCTGGCGCAGGAAGGACAGGTTGAGTGGATCGAATGCCGCCACCTTATTTCCGGTGAGTGCTTCGTGCTGGCCACGGCAGCGGCCGAAGAGGCGGTGTTTCCGGTGACGCAACTGCTGAAAAATGAGTATGCGCTGCGCACTTTATTAGCAGAAAGCTGGGCGCTAAAACCACTGCGCCACACCTTATATCACGGGCGTTACGCGCTGATTTATCCCGCGTTCCACTATCAAACCCTCACTGATTATCTGCGCTTGCCCGCCGGAAAAATCCAGAAATTCATCAGCTGCGCCGTATCGCTGTGTGATGCGCTCAGCAAGCTGCATCAGCAAGGTTTAGTGCACGGCGACATCAAACCGGCCAATTTCTTCTTCACTGACCAGGGCGACGTGGTGCTGGGCGGCTTTGGCCTGGCGTTTATGGAAGCGGACTCACAGCAGCCGCTGCGCGCTGCGGTGACCGGCGGAACGCTGGCCTACATGTCGCCCGAACATACCTCGCGCACCGCGCACGCGGTTAGTCGGGTCAGCGATCTCTATAGCCTTGGCATTGTGCTCTACGAATTGCTCACCGGCAGGCTTCCCTACGGCAGCGCCGAAGGGGGGGCGGCCGAATGGGTGCACCATCACATTGCCTCCGAAGCGTTGCCGCCGCACCGGCTGCGCAAAGATGTGCCGCTGGTGCTCTCGTCCATTATTTTACGGCTGCTGACCAAATCGCCGGAACAGCGTTATCAAACCGTCGAGGGCGTGCTGGCCGATCTGCGACGCTGCGAATCCAACTTAATGCCTGATGGCCTGGTCGAATCCTTTGCGCTGGGCTTACAGGATGTGCCGACCTCAACGCTATCCTCCGATGTGCTGTACAGCGATCACGCTCAGGCCAGTGAGATGCTGGCGGCGTTTGATGAGGTGAGCAGCAGCGGCAAACACTGCATGGTGGCGATTAGCGGTGCGCCCGGCTCAGGAAAATCGTCGCTAATTGCTTCGGCGCTTAAAATCCTGCGGGAAAAAAATGCGCTGCTGACGGTGACCAAAGCCGATCAGCACTCGCCGATTTTGCCCTATGCGGTCTTTACCTCAGCGTTTCGTTCGTTGACGCTGCATCTGCTCGGGTTGCGCGCCGCAGAGATGGCGCGCTGGAAAACACATATCACACGTCAGCTGGGGCATTATGTCGGGCTGGCGGTCAATCTGGTGCCCGAGCTGGGCATCTTACTCAACCACAAAGCCAGCGTGCAGGCGGATGCGCGCTCGCTGGATACGCGCAATCGCCTGAATCTGGTGGCCTGCAGCCTGGTGAAAGCCTTTACGGTGCCGGGGCGGCCGCTAATCCTGTTGATTGATGACGTGCACTGGGCCGACCAGGCGACCTTGCAGCTGTTGCAGAATCTGCTGCGTTCCAGCGACGATATCCCCTTGTTGCTGGTGATTTCTCACCGCGATCACGCGTCGTTGCCCTGTCCGACGGTGGTCGCCAGCCTTGATCGGATTCGTGCCGCCGCCACGCGCATTGTGGATGTCACGCCCGAGCCGCTGTCAGTGAAAAATATCGCCAGCTGGCTGGCTGGCATTTTTCACACCCGCAGCGCAGAGACCGCCGAGCTGGCGCAGATTATTCATGAAAAAACCGCCGGGAATCCGCTCGCCACGCGGGAGTTTTACCGTCAGGCGGTGCGCGATCATCACATCACGCACGTCGCGTCGCACAAGTGGACCTACAATCCGCACGCGCTGAAAAACAGCCATTACACCGCGAACGTTGCAGCTGGCGTGCTGCAACAGCTGCAATTACTCGCGCTGCCGGTGCGCCAGCTGCTGGGTCGATTGGCCTGCATCGGCAGTCGCGGCGATTTGCCGGTATTGGCTGCCATTCTCAATACGGCGGTTAGCGCGATTCATGCCACGCTGCGACCCGCGGCCGAGGCGCGATTGATCTCGCTGAGCGATCACAGCTACGCCTTTATGCATGACAGCATGCATGAGGCCGCGCTGAAGTTGCTGTCGTCGGCAGCAAAAGATGATGTTCACTTTGCCGCCGTCCGCTATTACATGCAGGCCGTGCGCGAGAATAATGCGCATGCGCTGTTGTTCAGTGCCGCGCATCACACCATCACGCTGCAAAACCGCGCCCTTTTAATGCCTGAAGCCGCTACGTTCGGTCTGCTGTTATTAAACGCCACCCGACGCGCGAAGATTATGGGCGATTACGCTTCCGCGCTGCGCTTCTTACACACCGCCCGCGCGCTCAACGCAGAATCAGGTGTGGAGGAGGGCGGCGTAATTTTGTTTGAGCAAGCGGAATGTGAGTTTCTCAGCGGCAACTTATCGGGCGCGCTGGCGTTGAGCTCCGAGATTCTCGCCACGCCCGGCGCGGTCACCGATAAAGCCGAGGCCGCGACGCTGATTGCGGAAATCCATATGCGTCAGTCCGACAGTCAGTTGGCGCTGGAAACCGCGCTGGCCTGGCTGGCGGTGTTTGGCATTCATCTAAACCGCTATCCGGATAAAGCCGAATGCGATGCCGCCCGGCAACGGCTGAAAAAGGCTGTCGGTAAAAATCCCTACACGCGTTTCCGCTCTCTGCCGCGATTAACCTGCCATAAAACCGAAGCCGTGATGAACCTGATGGCCAGCGCCAGCACCTTCGCTGCTTTTATCAGCCCACGGCTGCAATTCATCATCCTGTGCAAACTTCTGCACCTGACAATGGAGAAGGGCATCAGCGGTGCTTCTACACTGGCGCTTGCGTGGTACGGCGTGGTGTGTGGCGATCAGTTCAACGAATACAGCCGTGGTTTTGCCAGCGCGCTGCTGGCCCGTGAACTGGTGTATAAACACGATTTTGTCAGCTATAAAGCGCGCACGCTGATGCCGCTGGATCAGGTGAGCGTCTGGACCATGCCGCTCAGTTACGCCATTGAGTGCGCGAAAGCGACCTTTGATGTGGCGGTCGATATCGGCGATCGCACCTCGGCGTGTCTGGCGCTGCGTCATCTCACCATGAACTGCCTGGCGCGTGGTGACCATCTTGATGGCGTGCATACCTCGATCATGCGCGGCATGGTGTATGTGCGCAAAGCGCAATATCGCGATGTGGAAGTGATTCTCGGCATGCAGCTGGACTACGTGATGTTCCTGCGTAAGCCCGCCGGTGAGATCTTGACCGGCGATGATTTCAGGGCACCCACGCTAAACGGAGTGCTCCCGGAACATGCCATTGAACCGCTGTATCTGATGCAGTTTTGGGCGCGGCTGTATAAAGGCATGGCGCATTTCTTTGCCGGTGAGTATGCCGCCGCCCATCGCCAGTTCATTGATGCCGCGCCGCTCACTGACGTGATTCCCGGCCATGTGCATATGCTGGATTTTCATCTGTATAGCGCGCTTTCGCTCAGCATACCGCTGCAACCCAATGAGCTTGATGCCACGCAGCGGCTGCAACTGCAGCGCCATCTTGAAAGAATCATGACCTGGTCAGCGGAGAATCCAGGCACCTTTGCCGACAAGGAAGCGCTGCTGCGCGCTGAACTGCTCAGGCTGGAGGATAACAGCGGTGCGGCGCTGGAGCAGTTTGAAAAAGCCATCGAGCTGTCGCGCAAAGGTCAGTTCCATCCTATCAACGGTCTGGCCTGCGAACTGGCCGCACGCTGCGCCAATGCACGCGGCATGGCGTTCGCCGCCGAGGGCTATATTAAAGGCGCCCTTGCCGCATGGGATCGCTGGGGCGCGGGTGCCAAGGTACGTCAGCTTGAAATGCACTATCCGCATCTGGCGGCGCAACCGTTGCAGACCGCGTTAAACACCGTGACCTTTGAGCAGAGCGCGGCGATCAGCGACCTGCAAAGCATGGTGACGGCGATGCGTGCGTTAACCGAAGAGATCAATCTTGATCGGTTGATCCATATTTTGATGATGATGCTGGTAGAACGCGCCGGGGCGCAGCACTGTATTTTGATCCGTCTTATCGACGGCAATGTGCCGGAAATTCAGGCCCGCGCGTCTTCTACGGTGGAAGGCGTCAGAGTCAAAATCGTCAATCAACTGCCGGTGGCGACCGATCTGCCGCTGTCGATTCTCTCGGCGGTGATCCGCACCGGACAGGAAATCCGTACCGGCAGGCCGGAAGTGTTCAGTCCGTTTAGTCAGGATAACTATCTGGTCGCCTCCGGCGCGGCGGTGATGTGCGTACCGATGTTCCGCCAGGCGCAAATGGTGGGCGTGCTCTACCTGGAAAACCGGCTGATGCCGGACGTCTTCACCGCTGAGCACTCACGCATTGTCTCGATGTTGGGTGCGCAGGCCGCAGTTTCTCTGGAAACGGCGCGGCTGTATGCCGAGCTGGTGGAAGAGAACATCCAGCGGCGGAAAATTGAAAAACAGCTGCGCGCCAGCCAGACATCCCTGATGCTGGGTGAAAAAATCAGTCATACCGGCACCTGGCACTGGCATCTGGGGCCGGATATTCAGCTGATATCGGATGAATACAAACGCATCATGGGGCTGCCCGCCGGGCAGTTGAATACCTCGATGGCGGAGTTTCAGCGGCGGGTACATCCAGACGATATTCAGTGCCTGAAAGCGCTGATTGAATCCAGCGTGGCGCAGGGTGTGAGCATGCAGGCCGAATTCCGCATCATCCGTGATGACGGCGAATGCCGTTATATCAAAGGTATCGGTGAGCCGGTGGAGAACTGGCCGGAGGTCGCCGAATATTTCGGAACGCTGACGGACATCACCGCGCAGCGTCAGTCTGAGGATGCCGCCAGAATCGCCCAGGCAGAGCTGGCTCGCGTGGCGCGCGCCACCACGGTAGGACAGCTCACCTCGTCGATCGCCCATGAAATCAATCAGCCGCTGATGTCGATTGTGGCTAATGCCGGCGCCAGCCTGCGCTGGTTGAAACGCGAACCGGCTCAGCTCGACAAAGCCAGCGAAAGCATTGAGGAGATCATTAACGAAGGGCAGCGTGCCGGCGAAATTATTCGCGGCCTGCAGTCACTGACGCGCAATAATGTCGCGGAGTATGGATCAGCCAGGTTGCATCTGCTGGCGCGCGATATTTTGTCTTTGTCGCGTCTGGAACTTGAGCGCCGTTTTGTGGCGCTGGAACTGGATATCAAAGCGCAGTGGGATGAGGTGTTTTGCGAGCGCGTACAGATTCAGCAGGTGCTGTTGAATCTGGTGATTAATGCCATTGAGGCGATGGCCGATAATTCCGGGGCGCGTATCTTGCGGCTCTCGTCTTCGAATCCTGACGCTAATCGTATTCGTATTGAGGTTGCCGACAACGGCACCGGTTTATCGGCAGAGGTTATCGGCAAGATCTTCGACTCTTTCTATACCACCAAAGCAGAAGGGATGGGAATGGGGCTGACCATCAGTAACGAAATCATCAAACGTCATGGTGGTGTGTTGAGCGCAGAAAATCGCCCGCAAGGTGGCAGCCTATTCAGTTTTACCCTGCCGTTGAATGCGAATAAATAGTGTATCGTATCCTCCCGCACTATTTCGCGGGAGGAGAAGGATGCCGTTACCGCTATAACCTGTGATGTTATTCGTCTTGCAATAAATGCAGTTTCTCTGCGGCTCTGACTAATTCTGAAACCGAACGCACCGCCATTTTCTCCATCACGCGGCGCTTATGCACTTTTGCCGTAATTTCACTGATGCCCATTTCAGCGGCAATCTGCTTATTTAATAAACCGCGAATAACTAATTGCATCAATTCCATTTCGCGGGGCGTTAAAGAGTGATAACGCGCGGTGAGTGCAATTCTTTCCTGTGAGAGTGCCGCGCTTTTTTCGGCCAGCGCCATAGCAGCGGATACCACTTGCATCAGGTCATCCGGCATCACCGGTTTAGTGAGAAACTCAAAGGCGCCCGCCTTCATCGCGCGGACTGTCAGGGGAATGGTGCCAAAGCCGGTGAGGAATATAGTGGGAAGGGTGTAGCCGCGTGCGTTAAGATGGTGCGAGACATCAAAGCCGTCGAGGCCCGGCATATTCATGTCGACAATTAAACAGCTCGGAGTACGGTAATGCGGCTGATTTAAAAACTCAGCGGGGGAAGTAAAGGTCGAGATCAGGTAGCCTTCTGAGCTCAGAAGATTTTGCAGCGCGCTGATGACCGCGGGATCATCGTCAACAATATAAATCGTTCTATCCATAAAAACTCATTCAGACTCTTACGAGTTCTATTCACTACATGCGCGTTAATATACCCGCAAATTAGTGCCGGAGGAATGGCGAAAAACTTATATGTCAAAGAGATGATGCACTGCGCTATTTGAACTAAAAAGGGTGAGGATGAAAAGCCATGCACTCACCCGCCATTCTTAAGATAATAACTGCGTAACCTTAAGGTTCTTCAATCCGCGATACCTTTAAGGTGGTTTGATCGCCACGCCCATACACTTTTCCGCTGACGCGAACTTTATCACTCGCTGAATAGGTTTTCTCTTTGAATGCGGCTTGCTGGGCAGTAATGATAATCGTGCCGGTATCATCACGGAATTTATAGCTATCACCTTTCAGCTTTTCAATAATATGGCCTTCGAGCGTGACATAGCCGCCCTGACGGAAATCACGAATACGTGAAATCGGTGTTTGCGCAGTGTCTTCCGAACCCTTATAACCGGCATCCTGATTTTGCTGCGGCGGTGCTGTTTCGCCGGATTTATAGCCGCCTTCCGCTGCGCTTACGCCGACGCTGAACATCATGATTACCGAAGCTAAAACAACCTGTTTCATACGCTCTCCATGGATTTTCCTGCTCACACGGTGGTAAGTCTGGCACAAATAAGCGTGGCTGCACGACAAACGCAGCACTATTTATCAGGATTAATCTTATTAATAAAAATTAATTAAACGTTTCGCTTAAATAACCTCGCTGTAAATCAAGCTCATTAATCTCTTTAAACATCATTTAAAAGCGAAGCGGAAATTTAAATGTTTTTTTGCTCTACAGTTATAGGGTCTTAACTGGAGGAGCATGTGAAATGTCAAAAGATAAAAAAGAACAAAATTTAACCCACACCGCGCCGCACAAAGGGCCAGAAACCTCTGAGCCGGGTTTAGGTGACTTAGCACCGCATGATGGTGGGCATAAACCTGCCGCCGAACCTACACCGCCGGGCAAACAGCCCACGGCGCCTGGCAGCCTCAAAGCGCCCGCCACGCAAAACGACAAGCTTGAGCAGCTCGATGCGTACCGTAAAAATGGTGAAAACGCCGACCTGACCACCAATCAGGGCACGCGCATCGCTAACGATCAGAACTCGTTGCGTGCCGGTTCACGCGGTCCCACGCTGCTTGAAGACTTCATCATGCGCGAGAAAATCACGCATTTTGACCATGAACGCATTCCTGAACGTATCGTGCATGCGCGCGGTTCGGCGGCGCACGGCTATTTCCAGCCTTATCGCTCGTTGGAAAAACTGACCAAAGCAGGCTTCCTCAGCGATGCCGAAAAAATCACACCCGTCTTCGTGCGTTTTTCCACCGTACAAGGTGGCGCAGGATCGGCTGATACGGTGCGCGATATCCGTGGATTCGCCACCAAGTTCTATACCGATGAGGGCGTATTTGATTTAGTCGGCAACAACACGCCGGTGTTTTTCATTCAGGATGCGCATAAATTCCCGGACTTTGTGCATGCGGTGAAACCCGAGCCGCACAACGAAATTCCGCAAGGGCAGAGCGCCCATGACACCTTCTGGGATTATGTCTCGCTGCAACCGGAAACGCTGCATAACGTCATCTGGGCGATGTCGGATCGCGGTATTCCGCGCAGCTATCGCACCATGGAAGGCTTTGGCATCCATACGTTCCGCCTGATTAACGCCGAGGGTAAAGCCACCTTCGTGCGTTTCCACTGGAAACCGGTGGCGGGCAAAGCCTCGCTGCTGTGGGATGAAGCACAGAAGCTGACCGGCCGCGATCCTGACTTCCATCGCCGCGATCTGTGGGAAGCGATTGAAGCGGGCGATTTCCCGGAATATGAGTTGGGTTTGCAGCTGATCCCGGAAGAGGATGAGTTCAAGTTCGATTTCGACATTCTCGATGCCACCAAACTGATTCCGGAAGAGCTGGTGCCGGTTGAGCTGGTCGGCAAAATGGTGCTCAACCGCAATCCGGACAACTTCTTCGCCGAAACCGAACAGGTCGCGTTCCATCCGGGCCACATTGTGCCAGGGCTGGACTTCAGCAACGATCCGCTGCTGCAAGGCCGTTTGTTCTCCTACACCGATACGCAAATCAGCCGCTTGGGTGGGCCGAACTTCCATGAGATTCCGATCAATCGTCCGGTTTGCCCGTACCACAACTTCCAGCGTCAGGGCATGCATCGCACGGAAATTGACACCAATCCAGCCAACTACGAACCGAACTCCATCAACAACAACTGGCCGCGTGAAGTGCCGCCAGCAGCGAAACAGGGCGGATTTGAGAGTTATCAGGAACGCATTGAAGGCAGCAAGGTGCGCGAGCGCAGCCCATCGTTTGGCGAATATTATTCGCAGCCACGGCTGTTTTGGCTGAGCCAGACGGCGGAAGAGCAGCAGCACATTATTGGCGCTTATTCGTTTGAGCTCAGTAAGGTAGCGCGTCCTTATATCCGCGAACGCGTGGTCGATCATCTGCTGCAGATTGATGTCACGCTGGCGCAGGCTGTCGCCACCAATCTCGGTCTGAAGCTAAGTGATGAACAGCTCAACACCGCGCCGCCCAAGGATGTGAATGGCTTGACGAAGGATGAAAGTCTCAGTCTTTATGCGCAACCGAGCGGCGATATTAAGGGCCGTCAGGTGGCGTTACTGCTGAGTGACGGCGTGAAAGCTGCCGACGTGCTGGCGATTCTGCAGGCGCTAAAAGCGCAGGGCGTGCATGCTAAAATCCTGGCGGCGCATATGGGGCAAGTGCTGGCGGACGACGGCTCGGTGCTGCCGGTTGATGCCACCTTTACCGGTCTTCCTTCGCTGACCTTTGATGCGGTGATTGTGCCGGATGGCAATATTGATGCGTTGCTGCTGAGCGGCGATGCGCGCTATTTCCTGCTGGAAGCGTATAAGCATCTCAAAGCCATTGGTCTGAGCGGTGATGCGCGCCGATTCAAAGCGCAGTTCAACGTGCAGGATAATGAAACCGAAGAAGGGCTGGTGGAAGCGGTGAAAGCCGAAGGCAGCTTTATGGCGGATTTCCTCGCGTTGATGGCATCCCATCGCGTCTGGTCGCGCAGTAAAAAAGCGCTGACCGTCGCGGCATAAAACCTTCAGGGCGGCGCTTTCTGCTCCGTCCTGCTCTCTCTGCCTCTCAAATAAAAAAAGCCCGCATTTCGCGGGCTGGTCGATGTGACTACCGAATGATCTCGTTGTAAACGCGTGCCGTAGTGCAGCCACTGTGTGTGGTGGAGCTATACTACAGTAATATCTCGTTACTGGTCATATGAGTTATCGATGGTCCGAAATATATCCGCCTTATCACGTACTGCACCCATTACATGCTTAACTCTGTTGTAGCTTGAAAACAGAGGACAACATGCCGTTAAAAAGAAAAATGGATCCTAAGGCGACATCTGACGCGGGTTTGCAGCAAAGTATTGTGCTGTCCGGTCTCTTTTTGATTATCACCGTCGTGGGGATGAGCATCTGGACGCTGCGCGAAGACTGGCTCGGCACCGTGCGACAAACGCAGCAAACGGCGATGAACCTGGCGCTGTCGCAGTCGCGTCAGGCGGAAGATACCTTTTTGCAGACGGAGCTGTCGCTGCGGCAGATGCAGCGTGATCTCCAGCTGCAGCTGGCCACACATACTCAGGGCGCCGATCTGAGTAACACCATGCGCGAGCTGCAACGTCGTCTGCCACAACTGCATGGACTCTTCTATTACGATGCCGAGGGCAAGTGGATCGCGACCTCTGCTGAACGCGTGCCCAACAATATTAATAACTCCGATCGTGAATATTTCACCTTTCAGCGCAGCAACCATCGTAACAGCGTGCATATTAGCCCGGTGATCACCAGTCGTAGCACCGGCGATTTGGTGATCCCCGTTTCCCTGCGCGTCAGTGATGCCAGCGGGGGATTTAAGGGCGTGTTGCTGGCCACCATCAAGGTGGATTTTTTCCGCCGCTTCTACAGCTACTATGAGATCGGTGCACGCGATGTGCTGGTGCTAATGCTGGCCGATAGCACCGTGCTCTATGCGCGTCCGATGCCAGACAGTTACATCGGTATGAATCTCTCAGCCAGCCCGCTGTTTCAGGAGATGCTGGCTAAGATGGATCGCGGCAGCGGGCAGTGGCGATCGGTGCTGGATGGGCAACCGCGTATCTTTGGTTTTGCCCGTTCCGATCGTTATCCGATTATTGTTGCAGCAGGTTACAACAGCGACGATCTGTTTCACGTGTGGGTCAACGGTCGGGCGCAGGATATTCTGCTCAGCATTATTCTGCTGCTGACCATCATCTTACTCGGCACTTTCCAGCTGCGTCAGGCGCGTCGCGTGTTGCGCTACCAGCAGGAGCTGACGCTGCTGCGTGACGAACTGCACAACGCCAACCTGACGCTGAACAAACTCGCGCATGTTGATGGCTTAACCGGGCTGGCGAATCGCCGGGAATTTGATCGTTTCCTGCGTGAAGCGTTAACCCATGCGGCGGCCAGCGGCAAACCGCTCTCGCTTATCATGATGGATATTGATTTCTTCAAACACTACAACGACACCTATGGCCACATTGCCGGGGATAAATGCCTGAAAGTGGTTGGCGAGGTGCTGTCGTCTGTCACTGGAAGACGTTCAGACATGGCCGCGCGCTATGGCGGCGAGGAGTTTGCACTGATATTACCGGATACCTCATTTGGTGAAGGGATGACCATTGCCAATCGCGTGGTTGAAGCGGTGAGGGTGATGCAGCTTCCCCATGTTGCTTCGCCCGTTGGCCATGTCACGCTCAGTGCCGGCTGCGCCACCACCGTTACGGCGACGGCGGTGAGCGCCGTGAAACTGCTGGAATACGCCGATCATGCTTTATATCAGGCAAAGCGTGAAGGGCGTGATGGGGCGAAAGGCATAAATATCGCCTCGCTGCCAGAAGAGCAGAAATAACCGTGGGTTTATTCCACGGCAGGCAGCTGGTATTTGATATATTGACGCAGCGCTTCATGCATCTGGCTATTCCTTTCGTCCTCTAAGCCGCGCTCTTCATATTCTTTCGCCAGCTGAATAATCACCTCATCATATTTCCCTTTGAAGGTGATGTTATTTACTGCCACCTGCTTAATCATTAACTCGCGCAAGGCAGCGACTTCAATCTGCAGCTGGTTTACCGTTTCTTCCAGCTCGTTTACGCGTTCTTCATTCGACATAGGTTCTCCAGATGTTATTAAGCAGTGGCTGCGTCAGGGCCTGAATATCGCATTGGCATGCGTGTAATTCAAGCGTGAAGCGCTTACTTCGCCACCGGTAGATCCTCTCAGGGCTTGAGTCTGTGGTACGCTGGGAAAAAGAAAGATTTAGATCTATTTCCTGTCGGGAAACATGTGGTTTAGAAAAACCTGTTTTCATTAACGGTCAGGGCTGACTGGCGTATCACCTTCGAATTCACCGACGGCGATGCCTATATTCTCAACCTGGAGGACTACCACTGATGGCAATGTTCAATCCCCCGCATCCGGGCGGTCTGATCACCGAATACATCGAAGATAACAATGTTGGCTTGCGCGTACTGGCGAAAGAGCTTGGTGTTTCTGCTTCAGCGCTGAGCAAAGTCGCCAGCGGGAAAGCATCGGTCAGCCCTGAAATGGCGGTGCGGCTCGAGGCGGGGCTGGGTATTGCGGCGCGCCTGTGGCTATCAATGCAGGCTGCATGCGACCTGCATAAGGCACGAGAAACCACTGACGTTTCCGGTGTAAATCTGCACCCGGGTATGAATGCCGCTTCTGAGGTGAACAGGGCGGCAAAGTAACGCACCCACGCCAGATACCTGCAAAAAACCGCGCTGACTGCCGTAATGCCGCTCAGTTAAGCATTAATTTGCCTATGCATGCAGGTGCGCATGAATGCGCACCCTACGGAAAACACGCCAATGCTTTGTAGGGTCGCCATTTATGGTGACCGAAAGAAGCTTAACTGACGAGCATTACGCTGACTGGCGCGTTTTTTTGATCTGCTGAAACATCTTTTCGCCGAACCCGGTTCTCCAGATGCTATTAAGCTGTGGTTGTGTCAGGGCCTGAATATCGCATTGGCATAATTCAAGCGTGAAGCGGTTACTTCGCTACCGGCAGATCCGCCAGCCGGGTGGTGTACGCCGGTGACAGCATCTCGCGCTTCATCGACCAAGGTTTCTGAATCCCCTGGCCAGCAAACCATAGCGCGCCGCGCTGGTGGGCATTCATCTTATCGATCAGGGCCATCAGTTGGTCACTATTATGACGCGGCTGATATTCCGCAAACAGATCAAGCTGCGCCACGCCATCGCTAAAGAAATCGCCCAACATCACGCCGCCTTTCATATAACGCTTACCGGGAACCCAGATACGATCTAAACAATTAAGCGTGGCCTGAATAATATCGCGACTGTCAGCGGTGGGCGTAATCAAGGTTTGACTGGCCGCATTGGCGTAATAAGGATGATGCGCATCGTGCGGGCTGGTGCGAATAAACGTCCCGATATGACGGCAATATTGCCGCTCGCTGCGCAGCTTCTCTGCGGCGCGCGCGGCGTAATTGGCGATGGCTTCGCGCATATCCTGATATTCGGTAATACGATCGCCAAACGAGCGCGAGCAGAGAATATTTTGTCGGTTGGGAATCACCTCCTCAAACGCCAGACAAGACTCGCCACATAATTCACGTACCGTGCGCTCCAGCACCACGCCGAAGTGTTTCCGGATCAGCGCGGTTGGGGTTTCCGCTAATTCCAGCGCGGTGTTGATCCCCATCAGGTTGAGCTTTTTCGATAAGCGCCGGCCCACGCCCCACACCTCTTCAACCTTGACGAGTTTCATCAACTCGCGCTGACGGTGGGGCAAAGAGAGATCCATCACGTTCTCGGCTTTGGTCCAGCGTTTGGCCGCCCAGTTGGCGAGTTTGGCGAGGGTTTTGGTCGGTGCAATGCCGACACCCACGCGCAGATGGGTGTCCTGATAAATGCGGTCGCGGATATCGCAGCCTAACTGTTCAAACGTCATGCAGGCATTGATGCCGGTAACATCAACGAAGGCTTCGTCGATGGAATACTCATCCACACGCGTGGATATCAGCGCCAGCGTCTCCATCACGCGGCGCGACATATCGCCATATAACGCATAGTTAGACGAGAACACCACCACTTTGTGACGCATCAGCTCTTCGCGATGTTTGAAGTAGGGCGCGCCCATCTTGATGCCCAGCGCCTTGGCTTCTCTGCTCAGGGAAATAATGCAGCCGTCGTTATTCGACAGCACCACAATCGGTTTGCCACGCAGATCCGGGCGAAACACCGTTTCACAGCTGGCGTAAAACGAGTTCACATCCACCAGGGCAAACATCAGCGGCCTATGGTTTTAATCACGTGTTTAACGATGCCGAAGACTTCGAACTCATCGGCGTCAGGAATGGCGATAATCGCATGGGTTACGTTCATCGGTTTGAGATGCAGGTAAGGCTGCAGCATCAGCTGTTTCACGGTGAACTCGCCGGAAAGTGACGCCACCACAATGTCACCGTGTTTGGGTTTCAGCGAGCTGTCCACCACCAGCATGTCGCCCTCATTGATCCCGATGTCGATCATCGAGTCACCGCTGACTCTGATGAAGTAGGTTGAACTGGGGTGATCGACTAAAAAGTCGTTGAGGTCGATGCGTTGTTCAACGTAGTCCTGAGCTGGGGACGGAAAGCCGCAGGGCACGCGGCTGATGAACAAGGGTAAGGCGAGAATGGCGCGGATTTCCGCGGGCTGATAAAACTGCATGGCTGCGATCTCAAATCATTACTGTATGTGTATACAGTAATGTCGATTGGGCAGTTTGATCAAGCCAGAACCGGCAATGATTTGCAAAACAGTTGGCAACAAAGGATATTTATTTTGTGCCGAATGGCGTGCCGCTGCGCTTAAATCATCATTCCCATGATCTGCAGAGTGCTCTGCTGCGAGGCGGTAACAAACGGAATGTCTTTGATGTGCTGCATGCCAAAGGCTTCATAGAATTTACGTGCACGCACATTATCGCCTAACACTTCCAGCCACAGATAGCCTTCACGCTTGTCGCGCGCTTCATTGATGATGCTCTCGAACATCCAGCGGCCGTAATTTTTGCCGGTTTCTTCCGGATTGAGGTACAGCTTATTCAGCAGCGCGCCGCTCATGCCGGAATCCGGTACCGGCGTGTTCCAGGTGACTTTGGCAAAGCCAATCGGCTTGTCGGTCTCGGCGATCAGCCAGCTCTCGTTGGGGGCCGCGAGGCTGCTATTCAGCTCCGCCAGGCCATATTCCTTGTCGATAAAGGCATCCAGCTCTTCTGCGGAAACCCACATATGTTTAAAATGCGCGCTGTAGGTCATGCGCCCCAGCAGGTGCAGCAGCTCTGCATCCTCTGCCTTGGCTTTGCGTATGGTGAACTCCATGCCAGATTTCCTTGCTTCAATCTTGTTATTAATTCACATCGTCGGTGCGAGCAGAGGCCACCGAAGGGCAGTTACCATAACGTGTTAGTAACAAAAACCCAAGATAACCAGAGCTTTCTGTTAACAAGGTATCACGCTGATGATCTATAGTGAGTAGTGAGAACTAAGCGTAAGCCCATATTCTCAGGAGGTAGAAGATGTCAGATTCGCAACCTAAAATTATCGGCGAAGCCGCCTATGCGTTACTGCTACGTCGTGAGGATGTCAGCGTCTCATCGCTGCTGACAGAGCTCGCGCGCATGGTGAGAAAAGAGCAAAACACGCAACAGCAGCAGCGCATTGCCCAGGCTCAGCAATGGTTGCTCACGCACCGTCAACCGGCGGGCAGCGACAACCGCGTCCATTCCGCGTTGCGCGGGTTGAGTCGTCAGGAAGGCAGCGTCAGAATGCCTTCGGCCGATACCGACGACAGTTGACCAGCCCAATAAGCTCACGCGTCGATGACTTTCGGCGCTGAGCGCACGGATTTGGAAATAAAAGCTTTCCAATTATCCTAATTCACCTTTATTAGCACTTTTTGCAACAAATCCCGCCTGCTAACTTGAGTAAGCTCCTTGTACAGCTTTTTGCTACCTGTACAACTTTACTTAGGTCAAATGATCTAACTTTTTTAATTATTGGGGTCAATTATGCGTCAGAACGGATACACGCCGAGTTCAGTCGAGGCCATTGCCAACTACTTCAGCAAAGCGTCGCTGCCATCGCAGCAAGAAACATTGGGTCAGATCGTGGTTGAAATCTTACGCGAAGGCCGTAATCTCAACCGCAAATCGCTCTGTACCAAGCTGCTGCGCAGACTGGAACTGGCCGCCAACGCCGAAGAAGAGCATCACTATCATCAGCTGATTGGCTTATTATTTGAACGCGAAAGCTGAGAGCCTGTCAGATTTCAAACTTGTACAAGTATTAGAATTTTACTCTGAATACGCTCCCACACTGGTTTCGCCCCGCTCCGGGGCGAAACGGCGATCAGAGATTCGTTATGAATGATTCGTTATGAATAGAAGTGAACAGCAGAAAATAATCGATGAAATTATTGGCGAAGCCGCGCTGGCGTTGCTGCAGCGCCCGGGGCCCGTCAATACTCAGGCGCTGATGGATCAGCTGACGCTGATGAAACAGCAGAGCACCGATGACGAACAGCGTGCAGCGATCACTGCCGCCATCACCGATGTGCGCAACAGCATTTCGGCGGGGAAAAAATTGCGCGAAGAGCAGCCGCAACGAGACAACGTTCTTCAGCTGTTTGGTCATAACCAGCAGTCTGGCAACAATCGTAAACATTGACCGATTGGCTCGCATTGAGGACATAGCAATGCGGGAATATACGCAATCACGGGACTGGAATCATGTCGGAAAATCACAACCTCTATGCTGCACTGCCTGACACCGAGTTGGCAGAGCATTTTCGCAATGCAGACAGTACGCTAAAAAACGAAGCTGCCGTATTGGATAGGGTTATCCGCCACGTGCTGGCCACGGAAGGACGAGTCAGTAATAAATCGATTATTCTTTGTCTGATTATGGCGCTGGAAACCGCTGAAAGTGATGCTGAAGCCGATGTGCTGCGCAAAACGCTGGAAATTGTGGTGGGCTATACACCTGACGACGCCTGATATTCTTCTCTGTCCCCCATGCGGGGACAGTGTCATTACTCCTTTCGTGACAGAGCCAACCGGCGTTTTGCTTTACCAATGTTAATTCTGTGCAACCAAGTGCGAAACTGTTTTAACTGAATATGTGATGCAATCTCAGTAGAAAGCGTGCAAATATAAAGTTGACTCTGGGTATGGTTATTGGTGCCGATGGCGTAAATTTCGCTTTTATTATCACGCTGTTGTAATTCAATTCCTGTGAAGTGTAAATCTCCCCACAGCTGCAGAATGGCCTCGAACTTTTTAAAGTCCATCATGATTACCTTATTATTTTGACTTATTATGGAGAGTTGCTGGCTCGGTACAACATAAACAATTAAGCCAGCATCTTTGATTATTAAATTATGGATAGTCGCGTTTAGGCGCAGACCTCCTCATCCATTTGCGTTTATTACCGCTTTGCTTATCCATGGCTAATGCGCTGGCGCTAGCCGGATCAAACAGCGACAAACTTTCTATTTGATGCACCATAATTACTTTGCGAAACTCAAGGGCATTTTTCGGCGACGAAGAGAAATCAATGTCGTGATTGTGGTACCACAAACTGTAATTATGCTCGATCGCCAGGTTGAGCGTGCGTGAATCGCGATAGCCACTTAGCATCGGGATCAACACAATATTGGCGGTATTCGGATACTCAAACGTTGCTGCATGAATCATACCGATATAAATACGGCGCGATTTCAGCGTAACCCACGCCAGTTCGCCTTCTTCCATGCACTGCAGCAATAACTGTTCAATGCCGTTGGAACGTGAAAGCCGCTGATACAGCTCTTTGCGCCCGCCGGCGTTAAGCCGGGCGCTCACCGCCCAATTGGAGCGATACATGCAGAAGAGGATGGCAAAGGCCAGCATCAATACCACCGGCGCCTGAATGCCTAAAAAACTCCACGTCATGAAGTCGACATTCCAGTGGACATTTTCTGCCGAAGTCAGGGCAAAGGCATTGTTCACACCAGATGCGGCCAGCAGAATCAGCCAGATAATGGCGGTCGCCAACACGCCTTGCAGTACAAATATGCAGCCATACAGTGCAATAAGAAAATAGACATCCCAGCCAAAAGAGCGCTTAATTTTCAAACGGCTCGACATGTCGCGGCTAGTATACCAATAACCGCATACCATCATTACCATAAATATCGCCGTGCCCATCTAAATATCCTTTAATGTGCTGACATGATGGGCAAAATCGCGCTGTACTTCAGGACTCAATGGATTAACCGAAGCGTTGCCGTCTTCATCAATAATAATTCTGTCACCTTCCTCAATCGATTCCTGAATGTCCTGGCGCGTCATGACTTGCACTAATGATTCGGGACTACCAAAAAGAGAGGTTAAAAAGCCAAACATAGCAGGATCCTTTATATTTCATATCAACATGAACTATGGCACATCCTGCAAAGAGAACGCCTCATATCCGAATATTAAGCAAAATTCCAGATTAATCTGCCGATAGAGTTAGCGTAATTGGCGATAAACAGGGAATAACCGATGCGGCTAATAAATGGCAATGCTGTTCATTCAGCATTGCCTGATTGACATTAATCAGAACAGTTCACGATAAAGTGATCTAATCATCTCGACGCTGCACTCACGCGGATTTCCCGGCGTACACACATCAGCGAAGGCGGCGGCGGCGAGCGCATCCACATCCTGCTCCTGCATGCCGATATCACGCAGTCTGAGCGGAATACCGATATCGTGGTTCAGGGTGATCACCGCATCAATCGCCAGCGCACGTGCGTCGGCTAATGAACAGGCATAGGCACCTTCCATGCCGAGTGCATGCGCGATAGCGCGGTATTTCTCGCCGGTATGTTCGGCATTGAACGCCATGATGTGCGGCAGCAGTACCGCATTGGCGATGCCGTGCGGCGTGCCGTAAAACGCGCCCAGCGGGTGCGCCATACCGTGCACCAGACCGAGTCCGACATTCGAGAAGCCCATCCCGGCGATGTACTGACCCAGCGCCATATCGGCAACGCCCGCAGGCACGCCTTTGACCGAGTCACGCAGCGAGCGGCCAATAATTTCAATCGCCTTGAGATGGAACATATCGGTGAGCTCCCACGCACCGCGCGTGATGTTGCCTTCAATGGCGTGCGTCAGCGCATCCACGCCGGTGGCCGCTTTCAGGCTGGCGGGCATGCTGGCCATCATGTCGGGATCGATGATGGCAATCGCCGGAATATCGTGCGGGTCGTAGCAGACGAACTTGCGCTTCTTCTCTTCATCGGTGATGACGTAATTGATGGTGACTTCCGCTGCGGTGCCTGAGGTAGTCGGCACCGCAATGATCGGCACGGAAGGATTACGCGTGGCGGCACCGCCTTCCAGCATGCGCACATCGCTGAACTCGGGGTTGGCAATCATCATGCCGATGGCTTTGCAGGTATCCTGCGGCGAGCCGCCGCCCACCGCGATCAGATAATCGGCACCCGAACGGCGAAAAGCATCGACGCCCGCATGCACCACATCAACGGTGGGATTAGGAATCACGTCATCATAGATCTCGAAACTGAGGTCGTGCTGCGCCAGCAGATCGGTTATGCGGGTGGCGACCGAAAACTTGATCAAATCTTTGTCGGTGACCACCAACGCTTTAGTAAAACCGCGCTTGTGAATCTCATCGACAATCGAATTAATCGCGCCCGCACCGAAATAAGCGGTCTCATTGAGGATCATTCTGTTAATCATATTAATTACCTTCACGTAGATGCCAGATTTAATTTTTTTCGATTAAATTCATCAAGATAAGAAGATTTAACCGTATCCAGATTTACGGGGTAATTAAGAGGGAGATATTGCGTTACCTCAATAAAAACGCGGTTTCCACTTAATGAAAAACCCGACAGAAATTACGAGCCTAAACGCAAGGTCTCGGCACGCTTCGCGGTGTCGTAGACATATTGCAGCATCGGTTCCAGATCGGTGTCGGGCCCGGAGCTGATGATCTTGGCGCGCAGCCACTCAATCTCGCTGGTGATATCCGGCGGGAAAATGGTGTTGTTCTGCGCATTACGCAGCCATTTCAGCAGGAAGTTATTCTTGCCGCGTATACCGCCAGACTTCTTGGTTTTGGCGTTAATTTTCAGGGCGACCAGAATGCAGTAATAGAAGTGAACGCGTTGGCTATAGCTTTGCGGGATCATCGTCGATCACCTGCCGTGACAAGTGAAAAATGTGATGTCGATCGGTTTTCCATCATCCGGATTCCTGCCTGAATGGGTCTAACAGCCGTGATCAATGCCGATCAGGGCGCAATTTCCGCGCTGTAGCCGCACGGTAAACGCACCATATGATAATCCGCGCGGCGGATGCAAGTCGGCATAATCCGGGAATTGAGGCGGGAGAAGGGCGTAATACTGCCAGAAATAAGCGAAGCGGTTGAAAAATCCGTGAGGCGATTCTTTTGCGGCATAACCCTTAAAACTGCCACTTATCCTATAGCGAAGCCGCATGAATCTGGCAATATCGTGATCTGCGTCTATACTTAAAGTTGACGATGTTCGCAGTCAGACTGGCGAGTGAGTTCAAATGATGTTTGTTTGTGGAGAGTTATCTATCGAAATTCCGTGTTATCTGCAAAACCTCCTCGCGCACACTTCTGCGGTTGTAACCGCCTCGATCGCCCAGCCAGTCTCCGAACATCCTGTGATGGTAAATTCCACAAGACAGGAGAAGAGTCGTGACCCCCGCGGTTAATCAGAACAGCACCTTGCCGTCGTTAAGTGGCGGACTTTATGCCTTCTTTTTTGATGTCGACGGCACGCTGGCAGCGATTCAGTCGCAGCCCGAGTCGGTCTCCATTCCCGCCTCGGTACGCCAGCTCCTGCAACAAATTTCCAATCTCAGCCACGGCGCAGTCGCGTTGGTTTCCGGACGTCCAATTGCGCAACTTGATGCCTTAGTGGCGCCGCTCGAAACGCCAGCCGCTGGCGTGCACGGTGCAGAACGCCGCGATGCGGCGGGACGTGTACATCGCCACAGCTTGCCGGGCGATGTGGCGCAAACGCTGCAAACCGAACTGCAGCAGACGCTGGATCAATGGCCGAATACGCTATTAGAAGTGAAAGGCATGGCGTTTGCGCTGCACTATCGCAATGCGCCGCAGTATGAAAACGCCATCATGCAGCTGGCCGAAGACGCGGCCGCACGCTTTCCCGAGCTGACGCTGCAGCCAGGCAAATGCGTGGTGGAACTGAAGCCGCAAGGCATCGATAAAGGTGCCGCCGTGCGTGAATTTATGCAGGAAGCGCCCTTTGCCGGACGCATTCCGGTATTTGTGGGAGACGACCTGACAGACGAAAAAGGATTCCTCGCGGTCAACGCCATGCAGGGCATTTCTGTCAAAGTCGGTGAAGGGGCCAGCCATGCACGCTATCGCCTCGACAGCGTTGAGGCCGTATGGCACTGGCTTGAACAACTATTATTACAACTAGAACATGACAATGTGGGTAAGGAGTTTAGGTTATGAGTCGTTTAGTCGTCGTATCTAACCGTATCGCGATTCCCGATGGTAGCAAGGCCAGCGCAGGCGGGCTTGCTGTCGGTATTTTGGATGCTCTGCGAGATACCGGAGGATTATGGTTTGGCTGGAACGGAGAGATCAGCGAATTCTCGGGTGAAGAGGAAGATGAAGAACTTTCGCAGATCGAAAAAGACGGCATTACCTATGCCTCACTGCCGCTGAATCAAAACGATTACGATCAATATTATCTCCAGTTCTCCAATACCGTGATTTGGCCGGCTTTCCACTATCGTCTCGATCTGGTGCAGTATCAGCGCGAAGCCTGGGATGGTTATTGCCGCGTCAACACCTTGCTGGCACAGCGCCTTAAACCGCTGCTCAAGCCTGACGATATTCTGTGGATCCACGATTACCATCTGCTGCCGTTTGCCGCCGAGCTGCGCAAACAGGGCATTAATAATCGCATCGGATTCTTTCTGCATATCCCGTTCCCAACGCCTGAGATCTTCAACGCGTTGCCGCCGCATCAGGAACTGCTGGAGATGCTGTGCGACTACGACCTGCTGGGTTTCCAGACAGAATCCGACCGCGTTGCCTTCCTTGATAGCCTGAGCCAGCTAACGCAGCTGCAGAATAAAGGAGAGAAGAAGCATCGCGCCTTCGGTAACACCTTTATGACCGAGGTCTATCCGATTGGTATTGAGCCGGACACCATTAAAGAGATGGCGGAAGGGCCGTTGCCACCGAAAATGGCGGCGATGAAACGTGATTTGGGCGATCTGCAGAACATCATCGCCTGCGAGCGTCTGGATTACTCTAAAGGATTGCCGGAGCGTTTCCTCGCCTTTGAAGCCTTGCTGGCGAACTTCCCACAGCATCGCGGCAATGTTCGCTACTCGCAAATTGCGCCCACCTCGCGCGGCGACGTGCAGGCTTATCAGGACATCCGTCATCAACTGGAAACGGAAGCAGGGCGCATCAACGGTAAATACGGCACGTTAGGCTGGACGCCGCTCTATTACCTCAATCAGCACTTTGATCGCCGCCTGTTAATGAAGATCTTCCGTCTCACCAACGTCGGCTTGATTACACCGCTGCGTGACGGCATGAATCTGGTGGCGAAAGAGTATGTGGCGGCGCAGGACCCGGATAACCCTGGCGTGTTGGTATTGTCACGCTTTGCTGGTGCGGCCAATGAGCTGACCTCGGCGCTGATCGTCAATCCGTACGATCGTGATGAGGTGGCAGCAGCGCTGGACCGCGCGTTGACCATGCCGCGTACCGAACGTATTTCGCGTTATAACGACATGATGGCGGTGTTGCGCAAACAGGATATTTCGCACTGGCGCGAAAGCTTCCTGAAAGATTTAAATACGTTGCCGGTACGCAGTGACGATCACGGCACGGCAAATAAAGTCGCTACCTTTCCGAAATTAGCGTAACACGCACCCAACAAGTAGGGTCGCCATTAATGGCGACCTTGTTTCCAAGAACTCCCAGCCATCAATGACAACCTCCTCGCCAAAAAACGACCTGCCATTACGCCACCGATCACAACTTCATTTCTGCTTCACTGCACAGCGTTTTCACGCGCCACTCTAACTTCACGAAATCGATTTCATTTCTTTAAGCGCTAATGCGCTGACTCATCAGCAAAAAGCGCACATTTTGGTTAAAAAGAACGCAATCGAAAGGTAAAAAAAGCTTTTTTTCGTCTCAACCCTAAAGATCTCAGGTGGTACGCCGATAGTAAACGCGTAGCAAACCGAAAAAATGCCGATTCATTCATTTCTCTAATGTAACGCTCTGTTACATCCCCTGCCGCACGCTAAACACTCCCTACAATTCATTGACGGTTCCCAGGCGCTCTACGCCCAGTCTTCACGCTTCGCTAGCGTCTCGCTTTACGCCACAGGGGCAATATTCCCTGTAAGTGATTAATTTAGAAGCGAATAGTTTCGCGATAATTCAGAGTATTATGCTGCATATAATTCTTTATATGGCGCGTTATAGCACCCTAATTGCAACGAGGCAGATATCTGATCGCGTTGTAATGACAATCTTCCGCAGAGCCTAAAATCCGCCTTACTTCAGCAAATTATTAAAGAAATAATCAGAAATCGCGCAAAAAAAAGACAACAGAAAAGCGATGCTGAAGGGTTGGCGAAAAAATTTGCCTTAAAAGTGTGACGCAGATCACACTTTATCTAAAATTTCGCGCCACTCACGTTGTATGTCGAAATCAGACGATATAGATTTGCCTTGTTTTCAGATTAGTCTTAAAAAACTGTAAGCAGACGTCACGGAAGATGGTTACTACTCAAGCAAAGAATGGCCTGGAGTTTTGATTACTACTGATCAGTGTCCTGACGGGAAGTGAAACAGTTAGGTACGCGTTGGCTCAAGCCTGATTATTTTTTGCCATCTTTAGATTTACCAACCAGCAGCCCGAACCATAGAACAATTTAATTCTGTGGCCGTATATGTGTCGCGTCTATCAGGATGGAAAAAATGGGTACATCAGAATTACTAAAACATATATATGACATCAATTTGTCATATTTGCTTCTTGCTCAGCGTTTAATTAACCAGGAAAAAGCTTCAGCAATGTTTCGTTTAGGCATCGATGAATCGATGGCTGATGCATTGTCGCAATTAACCTTACCTGAAATGGTAAAATTAGCGGAAACCAATCAACTGGTTTGCCAGTTCCGTTTTACCGATCACAACCATATTAATCGTCTGACTCAAGAGTCACGCGTGGATGACTTGCAGCAAATCCACACCGGTATTTTATTATCCAGCCGCCTGCTGCGGAATGCGTCTAAAGATGACGTCTCCGCGAAGAAGAGGGCCGTTTAATGACCGAAAAAAGTATTGTTCAGGAAGCGCGCGATATTCAGCTGGCAATGGAGCTGATTACGTTGGGCGCACGACTGCAAATGCTGGAGAGTGAAACGCAGCTGAGCCGTGGTCGCCTGATTAAACTGTATAAAGAACTGCGTGGTGCTCCACCACCGAAAGGCATGCTGCCATTCTCTACTGATTGGTTCATGACCTGGGAACAAAACATCCACTCTTCTATGTTCTGTAACGCCTGGCAGTTCCTGCTGAAAACTGGGTTGAACAGCGGCGTTGAAGCGGTAATCAAAGCTTATCGCTTGTATCTTGAGCAGTGTCCGCAATCGGACGAGGGCCCGCTGTTGGCGCTAACGCGTGCATGGACCCTGGTGCGATTCGTTGAAAGCGGCATGCTGGAACTGTCTGACTGTAAGTGCTGTGGTGGAAGCTTTATTAACCACGCGCACCAGCCCGTCGGCAGCTTTGTCTGCAGCCTGTGCCAGCCGCCATCACGTGCCGTAAAAAGACGTAAACTTTCTGCAGATTCTGCCGATACCTTTCCACAACTGCTGGATGAACAGGTTAAACGCGCCGTTTAAGTTTGTTCGCATCGTGGAAAACATCCAGCAGCGGTTAATACCGCTGCTTTTTTTTTGCCTGCGATAAACGAATAACACCTGCGGCTCTCTGGCTTAACTTCCATCAACACGTTACGGACGTAAGGATTTTTTGTGCTGATAATTCTGGGTTATATCGTGGTCGTCGGCTCCGTGTTGGGCGGCTACGCGATGGTCGGCGGACATTTAGGCGCGCTCTATCAACCGGCGGAGCTGATCATTATCGGCGGTGCCGGTATTGGTGCTTTTTTAGTCGGCAATAATGGCAAATCGATTAAGAAAACATTAAAAGCGCTGCCATTGTTAATGCGCGGCTCGAAATATAACAAAGCCGTGTACATGGATTTAATGGCGCTGCTGTATCGCCTGATGGCGAAATCGCGTCAGCAAGGCATGTTGTCATTAGAACGCGACATTGAAGATCCCAGCCAGAGTGAAATTTTCGCTAACTATCCGCGTATTTTGTCCGATAAACAGTTAGTCGATTTTATTACCGATTATTTGCGTTTAATGGTCAGCGGAAATATGAACGCCTTCGAAATCGAAGCGTTGATGGATGAAGAGATCGAGACCTACGAACACGAGTGCGAAGTACCCGCGCAAAGTATATCGGCGGTGGGTGATGGCTTACCGGCTTTCGGTATTGTCGCGGCGGTAATGGGCGTGGTGCACGCACTGGCATCAGCCGACCGTCCGGCGGCCGAACTGGGTGCGTTAGTGGCCCACGCGATGGTCGGTACCTTCCTCGGCATTTTGCTGGCTTACGGCTTTATTTCTCCGCTGGCGTCGGTGCTGCGTCAGAAATGTGCCGAAACCACCAAGATGATGCAGTGCGTGAAGGTGACGTTGCTCTCTAGCCTCAATGGTTACGCGCCGCAAATCGCCGTGGAATTTGGTCGTAAAACGCTGTACTCCGCCGAGCGTCCCTCGTTCTCAGAGTTGGAAGAGCACGTGCGTAACGCCAAGAACCCGGCGAAACAAACTTCGGATGAGAATTCATGAAAGCAGGCAATCGCCCCATTGTGCTGGTTAAAAAGCGCAAACATAAAGGTCACCATGGGAGCCACGGTTCGTGGAAGATTGCCTATGCCGACTTTATGACGGCGATGATGGCGTTCTTTATGGTGATGTGGTTGCTCTCCATCTCCAGCCCCAAAGAGTTGGTCCAAATTGCGGAATACTTCAAAACGCCGTTGAAAGTGGCGTTAAGCGGCGGTCAGCGCAGCAGCGACAGCGAAAGCCCGATCCCCGGCGGCGGCGACGATCCGACGCAGCAGAAGGGTGAAGTGAAGAAGATTGTCGATATGGATGCGCAGAAGAAGAAGCTGGAGGAGATCCGCCTGAATCGCCTGCGGGAAAAGCTCGACCAGCTGATTGAAGCCGATCCGCGTCTGAAAGCGCTGCGTCCGCATCTGATCATCAACATGGTCGAAGAGGGACTGCGCATTCAGATTATCGATAGCCAGAACCGCCCGATGTTTAAAACCGGCAGCGCGGACGTGGAGCCTTACATGCGCGACATCCTGCGCACCATCGCGCCGGTACTGAATGATATCCCGAACAAAATCAGCCTCGCGGGTCACACCGATGATTTCCAGTATGCCAACGGCGACCGTGGCTACAGCAACTGGGAACTGTCGGCGGATCGTGCCAATGCCTCACGGCGCGAGCTGGTGCTTGGTGGCCTCGACGGCGCCAAAATGCTGCGTGTGGTCGGTATGGCCGACACCATGAAGCTGAAAAACCGTGGTGCTAATGATGCAGTCAACCGCCGCATTAGCCTACTGGTGTTGAATCACGACACCGAAGCGGCGATTGAAAAAGAGAATGCCGAGAGCGATGCCGTTCAGGTGAGCGACCCGGCGCAAATTATTCCCGACATTACCGCACCCGCTGTACCGGCTGCGTCGACTGCCCCAACAGGTTCTACTGCGACACCGGCTGCGCCGGTTGCTGCAACGGCCCCTGCGGCAGCGGCGACGCCCGCGGCGAGCGCGGTGACACCAGACCAACCCTCACAGCCGAGGTGATCCCGTGAGCATGGACATCAGCGATTTTTACCAGACGTTTTTCGATGAAGCCGATGAGCTGTTAGCGGATATGGAGCAACACCTGTTGGGACTTGATCCCCAGGAGCCCGATTCCGAGCAGTTGAATGCCATCTTCCGCGCCGCCCACTCCATCAAGGGCGGAGCCGGTACGTTTGGCTTTACGGTTTTACAGGAAACCACCCACATCCTGGAAAACATTCTGGATGGTGCGCGCCGCGGCGAGATGCAGCTCAGCACCGATATCATCAACCTGTTTTTGGAAACCAAAGATATTATGCAAGAACAGCTCGATGCCTATAAAACGGCGCAGGAGCCGAATGCAGAAAGCTTTAAATACATCTGCGAAGCGCTGCGTCAGCTGGCACTGGAAGCGAAAGGCATTGCGCCTGAAGCGCCCAAAGTCGCCGAAGTGGTTGAAATTGCTGCACCGGCAGCCGCCGCAGGTCTGCGCCTGCAACTGGTTGACCTGAAAGAGAAAGAGCCGGAGCTGATGCTGGAAGAGCTCGGCAATCTGGGTACCGTCAGCAACGTGGTGAAAGGCGCCAATTCGCTGGAAGTTACCATTGATGGCGTCGGCAAAGATGACATCGTCGCGGTGCTCTGTTTTGTGCTGGATGAAGCACAGATCCACTTCCCGACAGGCGCAGCGGCCGTTACTGAAGCGCCGGTAGCGGAAGTGGCTGCCGAAGCGGTGCAAACCGCCACCGTGACCGATATTACGCCAGCGGTGAAACGTGAACCTAAGCGTGCCGCCGCACCGGCCAAAGGCAGCGAATCCAGCAGTATCCGCGTGGCCGTGGAGAAAGTGGATCAGCTGATTAACCTGGTTGGCGAGCTGGTGATCACCCAATCGATGCTGGCGCAACGCTCAGGCGCGCTGGATCCGGTGGCGCACGGCGACCTGCTGAACAGCATGGGTCAGCTGGAGCGTAATGCCCGCGATCTGCAGGAATCGGTGATGTCGATTCGTATGATGCCGATGGAGTATGTCTTCAGCCGCTTCCCGCGCCTGGTGCGCGATCTGGCCAGCAAGCTGGGCAAAGAAGTGGAACTGACGCTGCTCGGCAGCTCGACCGAACTGGATAAGAGCCTGATTGAACGCATCATCGATCCGTTAACGCATCTGGTGCGTAACAGCCTCGATCACGGCATCGAAACCCCGGAAAAACGTCTGGCCGCGAATAAAACTGCCGTCGGCAACCTGACGCTCTCTGCGGAACATCAGGGCGGCAACATCTGCATCGAAGTGATCGATGACGGTGCCGGTCTGAACCGCGAACGTATTCTGGCCAAAGCGTTGTCGTCTGGTCTGCCGGTCAGCGACAGCATGAGCGACGAAGAAGTCGGCATGCTGATTTTCGCGCCGGGCTTCTCCACCGCTGAGCAGGTCACCGACGTGTCGGGCCGTGGCGTGGGCATGGACGTGGTGAAACGTAATATTCAGGAGATGGGCGGTCACGTTGAAATCTCCTCGAAGCAGGGCAAAGGCACCACCATTCGCATCCTGCTGCCGCTGACGCTGGCGATCCTTGACGGCATGTCAGTGCGCGTGGCTAACGAAGTGTTCATTCTGCCGCTCAACGCGGTGATGGAATCGCTGCAGCCAACCGCCGAAGAGCTGAAACCGCTGGCCGGTGGCGAGCGCGTGCTGGAAGTGCGTGGCGAATATCTGCCGCTGGTAGAGCTGTGGAATGTGTTTGAGGTGCAGAACGCCAAAACCGACGCCACGCAAGGCATTGTGGTGATTCTGCAAAGCGCAGGCCGTCGCTATGCGCTGCTGGTTGATCAGCTGATTGGTCAGCATCAGGTGGTAGTGAAAAACCTTGAAAGCAACTATCGCAAAGTGCCGGGCATCTCTGCCGCCACCATTTTGGGCGATGGCAGCGTGGCGCTGATTGTGGATGTCTCAGCACTGCAATCGTTGAACCGTGAAAAGCGTGTGGCCGGTGCCGCAGCGTAATAGATAACGAAAGGGTAAAAAAATGACTGACATGGCAACCGTGACCAAAATCGCTGGCGAAACCGTGGGCCAGGAATTCTTAGTTTTCACACTGGGTGACGAAGAGTACGGCATCGACATTCTGAAAGTGCAGGAGATTCGTGGTTACGATCAGGTAACCCGCATCGCAAACACGCCGGAATTCATTAAAGGCGTGACCAACCTGCGCGGCGTGATCGTGCCGATCATCGACCTGCGCGTGAAATTCTCGCAGCCGGATGTGGTGTACAACGAGAACACCGTAGTGATCGTGCTGAATCTTGAGCATCGCGTGGTGGGCATCGTGGTCGATGGTGTTTCTGACGTGCTGTCGCTGACGCAAGAGCAGATTCGCCCTTCACCAGAGTTTGCCGTCACCATGTCTACCGAGTACCTGACCGGTCTGGGTGCGTTGGGTGAACGTATGCTGATTCTGGTCGACATCGAAAAGCTGCTGAGCAGCGAAGAGATGGCGCTGGTGGATAACCTGCGTACCGCATAATCCCCGCAACGGGCCGCGCTGCTGCGGCCCGTTATCATCACGAGCGTGAATTAATTCCTTACAAATCAATAACAAAGCCGCGAAAAACCTCTGCAATATCCCTCAATATTCTCCGCCTTTGGTCGATAACCGATCTGTACCATTTTTTCTTCATTTTCCAGGGCAAACTATGTTTACGAGAATCCGCGTGGTCACCAGCTTATTGCTGGTGTTGTTGGTGTTTGGCTTTTTACAGCTGGCATCCGGCTCACTGTTTTTCAAAGCGTTAAGCGATGACAAAAACAGTTTTAACGTTTCACAACTGGCGAGCAAAAACACTGCCGCCATCAACGATGCCTACATGAGCCTCAATCAGAGCCGTGTGGTGTTAACCCGCATTCAGCTGCGTATCGCAACCAGCAAACTCACCGGCAGCGAAGCGGATATCGCTGGTTTATATGACGACAGCAAAGCCTTCCAGAAAGAGGCCGCCGATAACTATCAGCTATTTAAAGCCACGCCGGACACGCCGGGACAGGATGCCGCGCTGAATAAACGTGTGGATGAAACCTATACCGCCTATGCCAGTGCGCTGGGCCAGTTGCAGGATGCGCTGGTAGCAAAAGATCTCGATCAGGCAGCCAAAGCGCCGGTTGCGCCGAGCCAAAACGCCTTCCTGAAAGAGTATCGCCAGTGGCGTGCCGATCAGGATCGCCTGACCGCTGCGGGCGCCGAAGCGAACAGCTCTGCCTACGATCACATGATTTGGCTGTTAGGCGCGGTGCTGGCGATTGTGGTGGCGGTGATTGTGCTGTGCTGGTTCGGCATGCGCAAAATCCTCATCAAGCCGCTTAATGACAACATTCAGCATATTCAGCACATTGCGCAGGGCGATTTGACGCAGAGCATCGCGGTCGAAGGGCGTAACGAAATGAGCCAGCTGGCGGAAAGCCTGCATGAGATGCAACAGTCGCTGGTGCGCACGGTGAGTGATGTGCGTGACTGTTCGGATGCCATCTTTACCGGGGCGAGCGAAATCTCTGCGGGCAACAACGACCTCTCGGCACGTACCGAAGAGCAGGCGGCTTCACTGGAGCAGACCGCCGCCAGCATGGAACAGCTAACCGCCACCGTGAAGCAGAACGCCGAAAACGCGCGTCAGGCGTCGCAGCTGGCGCTGAGCGCCTCTGAAACCGCGCAGAAGGGCGGCGACGTGGTGCAAGGCGTGGTGCGCACCATGAGCGACATCGCTGGCAGCTCGAAGAAGATCGCCGACATCACCAGTGTGATCGATGGCATCGCTTTCCAGACCAATATCCTGGCGCTCAACGCGGCGGTAGAAGCGGCGCGTGCCGGTGAGCAGGGCCGAGGCTTTGCGGTGGTCGCCGGTGAAGTGCGTAACCTGGCGCAGCGCAGCGCGCAGGCGGCGAAAGAGATCAAAGGGCTGATTGAAGATTCCGTCCAACGTGTGAACAGCGGATCTGAACTGGTTGGCACCGCCGGTGAAACCATGAGTGATATCGTTAATGCGGTGACGCGCGTCACTGACATCATGGGCGAAATTGCCTCGGCATCGGATGAGCAGAGCCGTGGTATCGATCAGGTTGGTCAGGCGGTAACGGAGATGGATCGCGTGACGCAGCAGAACGCCTCGCTGGTGGAAGAGTCAGCGGCGGCAGCGGCCTCGCTGGAAGAGCAGGCCAGCCGCCTGAGCCAGTCAGTGGCGGTATTCCGCGTACCGCGCGCGGCGCAAGCGCAGCAGCAGGCCAGAGCCGGCATGCGTCATCCGCAGATCGCACCACCGACGCTGGGCACACCGCGTAAAGCGGTGACCGCTGCAGCGGGGGAGGGTAACTGGGAGACGTTTTAAGTTTCGGAGTGGTCGGTCCCTCACCCTAACCCTCTCCCACACGTGGGAGAGGGAACTGTCCGAGCCAGCATGTGGCAGCGTCTCCCTCTCCCGCCTGCGGGAGAGGGCCGGGGTGAGGGACAACCCGCACAATACCCAATGCGCCCTCATCGCTCACCCGATAAAAGGCGCATTTTTTTTACTGTTAATTTCTTTAGTTATAAAACACTGCAATCCTGCTCAAATGCAGAATTTTAATTCGTAAAGTAGCTTAAGCACCCTGAAATATTCAGATTACCGGTCGATAACTGGGGAAGCTGAAACGCATCCCTGGAGAACCCATGTTAAAACGAATCAATGTTGTGACCAGCCTCATCGCCGTATTGCTGGTGTTTGGCGCTTTACAATTACTGTCGGGTGGCCTGTTCTGGTCCGCCTTACAAAAAGATAAAGAGGCGTTTGCGGTAGCGCAGATCTCTTCCAACAACGTCGGCGCAATGTCCGATGCCTGGATTGAACTGAACCAAACCCGCACAGTGCTCAACCGCGCCATGTTGCGTATGCAGGGCACCATGGCCGCGCAGGCGAATGGCGGCCAGCTGGCGGCGTTAATTGCGCAAACGGAAAAGCAGCTCAATGTCGCTGCCGGCCACTATCAACGCTACTACGACTTACCGGCCACGCCGGGCTTGCCGGACGCGCTGCGCGATAAGCTGGAAGCAAACTACGCCGCTTTCAACGATGGGTTGAAAGCGATGCTGGAACGCCTGAAAGCCAACGATCTGCAAGGCATGTTTGCGCAGAACATCGAAGCAAAACAGGTGGCGATGAAAGCCACTTACGAAGAGTGGCGCACTGAGCAAAGCAAATTAGCGGCAGAAGGCGTGGCGCAAAACCAGCGCGCCTTCCACACCATGATGTGGTTGCTGGCGTCCGTAGCGCTGGTGGTGATTGCGGTGATCGTCGGCTGCTGGTTCGGCCTGCGTAGCGTGCTGATTCAGCCGCTGCATCAGCTGCTGGCGCATATTCGTCATATCGCCGCGGGCGATCTCACGCAACATATCGTGGTGGAAGGGCGCAATGAAATGAGCCAGCTGGCCGGTAGCCTGCACGAGATGCAGCAGTCACTGGTTAGCACCGTGGGCAATGTGCGTGACGGTTCTGATGCGATTTTCACCGGCGCCAGCGAAATCGCCGCCGGGAATAACGACCTTTCGGCGCGTACCGAAGAGCAGGCCGCCTCGCTGGAGCAGACGGCGGCCAGCATGGAGCAGCTCACCGCGACGGTGAAACAGAACGCCGAGAATGCGCGTCAGGCGTCGCAGCTGGCACTCAGCGCGTCCGATACCGCACGCAAAGGTGGCGAGGTGGTCGATGGCGTGGTGCGTACCATGCAGGATATCGCCGGCAGTTCGAAGAAGATCGCCGATATTATCAGCGTGATTGATGGCATCGCTTTCCAGACCAACATCCTGGCGCTGAACGCGGCGGTAGAAGCGGCGCGCGCCGGAGAACAGGGCCGTGGTTTTGCCGTGGTGGCAGGTGAAGTGCGTAACCTGGCACAGCGCAGTGCGCAGGCGGCGAAAGAGATCAAAGGCTTGATCGAAGACTCGGTGAACCGCGTCAACAACGGTTCGCAGCTGGTTGGCACTGCCGGAGAGACCATGAATGATATCGTCGGCGCCGTCACGCGCGTCACCGATATTATGGGCGAAATCGCCTCGGCATCGGATGAGCAGAGCCGGGGTATCGATCAGGTAGGACAAGCGGTAACCGAGATGGACCGCGTCACCCAGCAGAACGCTTCGCTGGTGGAAGAGTCCGCCGCCGCTGCTGCGTCACTGGAAGAGCAGGCGAGCCGCCTGAGTCAGGCGGTATCGGTGTTCCGCATTGCGCGCGCCGCCCAGGCAGTTAAAACAGCGCCTGTCCGACACACCATTAGCGCGCCGCGCAAAGCGGCTGCCGCGCCGGTGAGTGACGGTAATTGGGAGACGTTTTAAGTTTTGAGTCGTTTGTCCCTCACCCTAACCCTCTCCCACAAGTGGGAGAGGGAACTGTCCGAGCCTGCATATGGCAGCGTCTCCCTCTCCCGCCTGCGGGAGAGGGCCGGGGTGAGGGACAGCTAGCACTAGCCAAGCTGGTCCAACCCCTGCGAACACACATAAAGATCCCTCTTTAAGCGCCGATAACAGAGGCGTTCCGCCAACCAATGAGGTGTTTATGTTTAGTCGTATTCGTGTTGTATCCGGCCTACTGTGCGTGCTGGCGCTGTTTGCCTTACTGCAGCTGTTCTCCGGTGGAGTGTTCTACTCCACGGTCAAAGCCGATAAAGAAAATTTTGCCTATAACCAGCGTCTTAGCACGCTGCAGCGGGCAATGGGCACCTCATGGGTATCGCTGGTTCAGGCGCGTAACACGCTGAACCGTGCGGGGATCCGTTACCTGCTGGACAGTCAGCAGGCTGGCTCAGGCGCAACCGTGAAAGATCTGGTGGCGCTGGCGAGTGAGGAGTTGAAGAACGCCGATCAGGGTTTTGCCGAATTTAACGCCAACCTGTCTGAAAAGGGCAAAAAGGCCGAGAACGTGCTGACGCTGCAGGCCAACTACAACGCCTATCGGGGTGCATTGGGTGAGTTGATCGATTTCCTCGGTAGCGGAAATTTCAAAGGATTTGTTGATCAGCCGACGCAGGGATTCCAGGACAAATTTGCCAAAGATTATAACGCGTGGCTGAGCTACAACATTGTGCTCGCCAATCAGGGCATTGAAGCTAATGACGCGGCGTATACCCAATCCATCATGCTGGTGGTCGGCACGCTGCTGGTGACCTTGCTGGTGATTGCGCTGGTGTGGAGCGGCATGCGTGCGGTGCTGATCCGTCCGCTGAAGCAGAGCATCGAGCACATTCGTCACATTGCGCGTGGCGATTTGACGCAGCAGGTCGACATCACGGTGCGCAACGAGATGGGCGAGTTGCTCACCTCGGTGCAAGAGATGCAGCAAGAGTTGGCGCGGACGGTGCGTACCGTGCGTGACGGTTCCGATGCCATCTACACCGGTGCCAGCGAAATCGCCATGGGCAACAACGATCTCTCCTCGCGTACCGAGCAGCAAGCGGCTTCGCTGGAAGAGACCGCTGCCAGCATGGAGCAGTTGACCGCCACTGTGAAGCAGAACGCCGAAAACGCCCGTCAGGCTTCGCAGCTGGCGCTCACCGCCTCGGAAACCGCGCAGCAGGGCGGCAAAGTGGTGGATGGCGTGGTCACTACCATGAAAGAGATTACTGGCAGTTCGAAGAAAATCGCTGACATCATCAGCGTGATCGATGGCATCGCCTTCCAGACCAATATCCTCGCACTGAACGCCGCGGTAGAAGCGGCGCGCGCCGGTGAGCAAGGACGTGGATTTGCTGTGGTAGCGGGCGAGGTGCGCAGTCTGGCACAGCGCAGCGCACAAGCGGCGAAAGAGATTAAAGGATTGATCGAAGATTCGGTTAGCCGCGTCAACACCGGTTCTGTGCTGGTGGAGAGCGCCGGGGAAACCATGACCAACATCGTGAATGCGGTTACGCGCGTCACCGACATCATGGGCGAAATCGCCTCGGCGTCGGACGAGCAGAGCCGTGGTATCGATCAGGTCGGTCTGGCGGTGAACGAGATGGATCGCGTGACGCAGCAGAACGCCGCGCTGGTCGAAGAGTCTGCAACTGCGGCAGCGGCGCTGGAAGATCAGGCCAGCAGACTGAAACAGTCGGTTGCGGTGTTCAATATCGGTAAAGAATTTGTCGTTCAGGCCGTTAACGTATCTACAGCGGCAAAAAATTTGCGTTCCGGCACGCCAAAAGCACTGGCACCGGCAGGCGCACGTAGCACTGACGATAACTGGGAAACCTTTTAATCCTTGTGGCCGCCGCAAGGCGGCCCATAAGAATGGCGCGACTGGCAGCACAGTAGCAACCGCAGTATCACAATTTAAACAGTTTGTTGCCGGGTGACCTGAAATGAAGAAATCGACGTTATTGGATCAAAGTGAAGCGACCACGCTGCTCTCGCAAATGGTGCAGCGCTTACCGCTCTCAGATACGCATTTTCGTCGCATTAGCCAGCTGATCTATCAGCGCGCGGGCATTGTGCTGGCCGACCATAAACGCGAGATGGTTTATAACCGTTTGGTGCGTCGTCTGCGCATGCTGAATATTGATGACTTTGGCCGCTATCTGGCGCTGCTGGAGCAGGACCAAAACAGTGCGGAGTGGCAGGCGTTTATTAACGCGCTGACCACCAACCTGACCTCTTTCTTCCGCGAGGCGCATCACTTCCCGATCCTCGCGGATCACGCGCGTAAGCGCACGGGCAATTACAGCGTCTGGAGCACCGCCGCCTCAACCGGCGAAGAGCCGTACTCCATCGCCATGACGCTGGCGGAAACGCTGGGCACCGGGCCGGGGAAATTCCAGGTCCATGCCAGCGATATTGATACGCAGGTGTTAGAGAAAGCCGTGGCGGGCGTGTATCGCCACGAAGAGCTACGCACGCTATCGCAGTCACAGCTGCAGCGCTTTTTCCTGCGCGGCACCGGTCCACACGAAGGCATGGTGCGCGTGCGTTCTGACCTCGCCAACATGGTGAACTATACGCAACTGAATTTACTGGCACACGACTGGGCGTTGCCGGGTCCGTTCGACGCAATTTTCTGTCGCAACGTGATGATCTATTTCGATAAAGAGACGCAGGAACAGATTCTGCGCCGTTTCGTGCCCCTGCTGAAACCCGGCGGTCTGCTGTTTGCCGGGCATTCCGAGAACTTTAGTCAGATCAGCAAAGAGTTCTGGCTGCGTGGACAGACAGTCTATGGACTGAGCAAGGAAAGACGATGAGCAAAATCACCGTGATGTGCGTGGATGACTCTGCGCTAATGCGACAGTTGATGACCGAGATCATCAACAGCCATCCCGATATGGAGATGGTCGCGAGTGCGCCAGATCCGCTGGTGGCGCGGGATTTAATCAAACAGTACAACCCGCAGGTATTGACGCTGGATGTCGAGATGCCGCGCATGGATGGCCTCGATTTCCTCGAGAAGCTGATGCGCCTGCGCCCGATGCCGGTGGTGATGGTTTCTTCGCTGACCGGTAAAGGCTCCGAAGTAACGTTGCGCGCGCTGGAGTTGGGTGCGGTGGATTTCGTCACCAAGCCGCAGCTCGGCATCCGCGAAGGTATGTTGGCGTATAGCCAGATGATTGCCGATAAGATCCGCGCCGCCGCGCGCGCCAAGTTGCATGTGCGTGCCTCCACGCCGATGCCGGTGACGCTGAAAGCGGGCCCGCTGCTGAGCAGTGAAAAGCTGATCGCCATCGGCTCTTCCACCGGCGGCACCGAGGCGATTCGCCATGTGCTGCAGCCGCTGCCGGCGACCAGCCCGGCGCTGCTGATTACCCAGCATATGCCGCCTGGCTTTACCCGCTCGTTTGCCGAGCGTCTGAACAAGCTGTGCCAGATCACCGTGAAAGAGGCGGAAGACGGCGAGCGTATTTTGCCGGGCCACGCCTATATTGCGCCGGGCGCCATGCACATGGAGCTGGGACGTAGCGGGGCCAACTATGTGGTGAAACTGAATGACGGTCCGCCAGTGAACCGACACAAGCCATCGGTGGATGTGCTGTTCCGTTCGGTGGCGGTGCACGCAGGACGAAATGCGGTGGGTGTAATTCTGACCGGGATGGGTAACGACGGCGCGGCCGGGATGCTGGAAATGCATCGCGCGGGCGCCTGGACCATCGCGCAGGATGAAGCCAGCTGCGTGGTATTTGGTATGCCGCGCGAAGCAATTGCGATGGGCGGCACCAGTGAAGTGGTCGATTTAGGCCACATCAGTCAGCACATGCTGGCGAAAATTAGCGCCGGACAGGCATTGCGAATTTAACGAGCCCGTCCTGCTGGACGAGACAACACGGGAGTAGATATGGCTGATAAAAATATGCGCTTTTTGGTGGTGGATGACTTCAATACGATGCGTCGTATCGTCCGTAACCTGCTGAAAGAGCTTGGATTCAACAACGTCGAAGAAGCAGAAGACGGCGTCGATGCCCTGACCAAACTGCGTGCCGGTGGCTTTGATTTCGTGGTTTCCGACTGGAACATGCCGAACATGGACGGTCTGGAGCTGCTGCAAACCATTCGTGCTGACGCCACGCTGAACAAACTGCCGGTGCTGATGGTGACCGCGGAAGCGAAGAAAGAGAACATCATCGCGGCCGCGCAGGCGGGTGCTAGCGGCTACGTGGTGAAACCGTTCACGGCGGCCACGCTGGAAGAGAAGTTAGGCAAAATATTCGAAAAACTGGGTATGTAAGGAGATGTGATGAGCGACCTTCCGAAATCAACCGAAGAAGCCTCGGCACACGACATTATTACCCGCATCGGCTCACTGACGCGCATGTTGCGTGACAGTCTGCGTGAGCTGGGGTTAGACCAGGCGATTGCTGAAGCGGCGGAAGCCATTCCTGACGCGCGCGATCGTCTGGATTATGTTGTGCAAATGACGGCGCAAGCGGCAGAACGTGCGTTGAACTGCGTTGATGCAGCGCAGCCACACCAGGACCAAATGGAAGCCGGCGCTAACCAGCTGAAAGGCCGTTGGGATGCGTGGTTTGAAAATCCGATTGAACTGACTGATGCGCGCGAGTTGGTTTCGGATACGCGCCAGTTCCTGACTGACGTTCCGGGACACACGTCGTACACCAATAAGCAGTTGCTCGAAATCATGATGGCGCAGGATTTCCAGGACCTTACCGGTCAGGTGATCAAACGCATGATGGATGTGATCCAGGAGATCGAGCGTCAGCTGTTGATGGTGCTGCTGGAAAATATGCCAGAAGCCAACGCCGCGGCGCGTAAAGAGGGCAACAGCCTGCTGAACGGTCCGCAGATCCACTCCAATGCACCTGGCGTGGTGGCGAACCAGGATCAGGTTGATGACCTGCTGGATAGCTTAGGGTTTTAAAGACGTTTGCCCTCACCCTAACCCTCTCCCACACGTGGGAGAGGGAACCGATCGAGCCTGCATATGGCAGCGTCTCCCTCGCCCGCTTGCGGGAGAGGGCCGGGGTGAGGGACAGCGCGTACCGTACCTACACCGCGCGCTTCTGCGCCAACGCCAATTGCGCCACCAACACTTCCACGCCTAACGCCTCAAACGCCGCAACCTGCGCCGGAGAAATGCCGCTGTCGGTAATCAGATAGTGAATATGGCTCCAGTCGCACGGCAGCGCGAACATCGACACCTTATCGATCTTGCTGGAATCCGCCACCACATACACGGTGTTGGCTGAGTTGATCATCGCCATTTTCACCTTGATATCGGTCTCACTGGGAAAGCTCAAACCCAGACGCGGCGAGATACAGGCCGTGGCAAGAAACAACTTTTCCGCCAGCACGTTTTCGAAAAACGAAGCGGCTTTCTCGCCCGAAGTCGAAAGCGTCGGGAACTTGAACGTCCCGCCGGTCAGCAAAATATTAATGCCCGGCTCGCCGCCCAGCTTCAGCGCGATATTCACCGCCGTGGTAATCACCGATAACCGACGAATATGGCTAATCGCCTCGGCAATCGCCGTGGTGGTGGTACCGGAATCGAAAATCACCGTGTCGCCATTCTCTACATGCTGCGCGGCAAGACGGCCAATCGCCTGTTTTTCTTCAAGATGCGTCTGACGCTCCAGCAGCATCGCGCCGGTATTCTGCTTGCCGGTCATCAAGGTGGCACCGCCGTGATAACGCTGCACGTGGCCCTCTTGCTGCAACATGCGCAGGTCGGTGCGAATGGTGGCTTCGGTCAGGCCGAAGGTGTCGGTCAGCGCTTTAACCGTGACTGTGCCGTCTTCGCGGATCATCTCCAGAATCTTCTCACGGCGCTGCTGCATATCAGCCAGCTGCTCAGTTTTGCTTTTCAATCGAAATGCTCCCTCTTTCCAATCACGGTCTGGTTTCGCCAATAAGGAAACCCGAGCTGATTTTACTCTGCGTTTTGGGCATTTGCGAGGCAGCTTCCAGAATCATTGATTTTCGAATGAAAATCATCATCTGCTATGCGATTGATTTCGCACAAAGCCACTAGCAGCGCTCTCCATGTCATAAATTCAATCATTTACGTAAAGGCAATAAAATCATGGGGATAATTTTTCTTGCTGCGATTTGTATGAAATTTGATCTCCTCCACAAACCGTTATTAAACGATAGCTTATATTTTTGTTCGAAAATGATATTTACTAAAACGATAACCCGGCCAGCCGTAAGCAGAGCCGCCGTACACCATTATGGAGAGAGACGATGAGTGGGGAATATGACGTTAACCTGCGCTACGGCGTGAACATTGAGCAGGATTTAACCGGCAAAGTGGCAGTGGTCACCGGCGGGCTGGGCGGGATTGCGATGGCCAGTAACGCCATGCTGCTGGAGAAGGGCGCACGGCTGGCGCTGCTCTATCCGCCCTTCGAAAGCGACAAAGTGGCGGGCGTGCAGGATCAGTTTGCTGCCGATCGTGTGCTGCTGGTGTGCTGCGACGTGACCGATCCCGCTTCGGTTGAAGCGGCATTTGATAACGTCGAACAGCATTACGGCAAGATTGATATCCTGGTGAACTGCGCGGGCTACGTGATGTTGCAACCGGTGTTAGAAACCGATTTTGCCGAGTGGCAGAAGCAGATCGACGTCAATCTTACCGGACCTTTCCTCTGCTCACAGGCGGCCGGTAAACGCATGGTGCGCGCCGGTAACGGCGGCAAAATCATCAATATCGCCTCGCAGGCCGCTTCTATCGCGATCGATAACCACGTTGCCTATACCTCGGCCAAAGCCGGTCTGCTCGGCATGACCAAAGTGATGGCTAAAGAGTTCGCTCCCTATCGCATAAACGTTAATACCTTATCGCCCACCGTGGTGCTGACGCCGATGGGTGAAAAAGCCTGGCGCGGCGAGAAGGGCGAGCAGATGAAAAAGCTGATCCCACTCGGACGCTTTGCCTATACCGACGAAATCGCCGCCGCGGTGCTGTTCTTCGCCAGCAACGGCAGCGACATGATCACCGGCGCAGATTTAATGATCGACGGTGGCTTTACCATCTGGTAAGCCGCGCCAACACCAGAACGGCTGACCTGCGTGACCCAATATAACAATGAGAGAACCTCACCATGAAAAAACGTACCCTGCTGTTAACTGCCATTGCCAGTTGCCTGATCTCCCAAGCCAGTTTCGCTGCCGATAAAGGCACCATCATGATTCTGGTGAACTCGCTGGATAACCCGTATTACGCCTCCGAAGCCAAAGGTGCCAACCTCAAAGCGCAGCAGCTGGGCTATAAAACCAGCGTGCTGTCGCATGGCGAAGATGTGAAAAAACAAAGTGAACTGATTGATGCCGCCATCGGCAAAAAGGTGCAGGGCATTGTGCTGGATAACGCTGACTCCACCGCCAGCGTGGCCGCCATCAAAAAAGCCAAAGATGCCGGCATTCCGGTGGTGCTGATCAACCGTGAAATCCCGGTAGACGACGTGGCGCTGGCGCAAATCACCCACAACAACTTCCAGGCCGGATCTGACGTGGCCAACGTGTTTGTTGAGAAGATGGGGGAGAAGGGCAGCTACGCGGAACTCACCTGTAACCTCGCCGACAACAACTGCGTGACGCGTTCTAAATCCTTCCATCAGGTGCTCGACCAATATTCCGACATGAAAAGCGTGGCGCGTCAGGATGCCAAAGGCACGCTGATTGACGGCAAACGCATCATGGACAGCATTCTGCAGGCGCATCCGGATGTGAAAGGGGTGATCTGCGGTAACGGCCCCGTGGCGCTGGGTGCGATTGCGGCTCTGAAAGCGGCGGGCCGTAACGATGTCATCGTGGTTGGCATTGACGGCAGTAATGATGAACGTGACGCGGTGGAAAAAGGCGACCTAAAAGCCACGGTGATGCTGCAGGCGCAAGCCATCGCCGCGCAGGGCGTGACCGACCTCGACAACTTTATTCAGAAAGGCACCAAGCCTGAGAAGCAGCGCGTGATGTTCCGCGGCATTCTCATCACGCCAGACAACGCTAAAGGCGTGCAGGACTTTAACTTCAAGTCGTAATCAATGCGGTGCGCCCGTCTAACGGGCGCCCAGGAGAATGTGATGCACAGACGACTCTGGTTACTGCTTCCTGTCGTGATCCTTAGCGGTTGCCGCATTGTGTCGCAGCAGGAGCTGGCCGACCTGAAAAATCCTCCCAATGCCAAAATGGGCAATATTGCTCAAACATGGCAACAGAAGCTGGTGCCGCAGATTCAACATGATGCGAAGCCGGTGGCTGAGTTGTTGAATGCGCTGAAGTCCGCCAAAGATTTTGATAGCGCCTGCAAAACCTACGGCTATCGCAGTCAGGAAGAGAACCCGTGTGTCTTCAGTGTCAACGTGAGCGGCGAAGTCACCGCCGTCAACACCACGTCGCGCAATGGCCGGATGACGGTGAAGGATGTGTCCGGTGACAACATCACGGTGCAGATCGGCCCAATTTTTCCCGGTACGGTGTTACGCGATGCCTATAAAGGTGCCAGCTATCAGGACTTTAACGATCAGGTAGTGTTCGGCGATTACAGCCGCGCGATCAATCAGCAGGCGGCGAACATGATGAGTGCTTTCAAGCCCAAAGTGGGTGACAAAGTGCAGCTTGCTGGCGTGTTTAGCAGCTTCGATACGCCGGAGCAGGTGCCGAATGTGACACCTGCGGCGATTACACGTCAGTAAGGAGCGGATATGCAACAGCCTCAACATGACGTGATTATTGAAACCCGCAACGTGTCGCGCATCTATCCCGGCGTCACCGCGCTGGATCAGGTCAATTACCGCGTCTATCGCAACAAAGTGAACGTGCTGATTGGCGAAAACGGCGCGGGCAAATCCACCATGATGAAAATGCTGGCTGGCGTGGAGATCCCCTCATCGGGCGAGATTCTGCTGGACGGCGCAGCCGTGTCGCTGAGTTCCACACATCAGGCGGAAAAACTGGGCATCAGCATTATCTTTCAGGAGCTGAACCTGTTTCCCAACATGAACGTGATGGACAACATCTTCATGGCCAATGAGTTTTTCCAGCGCGGTGTGATTAACGAGAAGTACCAATATTCACTGGCCAAAGCGCTGCTGGAACGGCTGGAACTGGATGTCGATCCTTACGCGCCACTGGCTGAACTGGGTATCGGCCATCAGCAGCTGGTGGAAATCGCCCGCGCGCTGTCAAAGGACACGCGCGTGTTGATCATGGATGAACCGACCAGCGCGCTCAGCCAGTCAGAAGTGAAAGTGCTGTTCAACGTCATCGACCAGCTTAAACGGCGTGGCGTCACCATTATCTATATCTCACATCGACTGGAAGAGCTGATGGAAATTGGCGATCACATCACCATCTTCCGCGACGGACGCTTTATCAGCGAACGCGAAGTCCGCGACGCCTCGATTCCGTGGATCATCGAGCAGATGGTGGGCGACAAGAAGAAACACTTCGATTACCAACCGGCGACGCAGGGCGAAACGGTACTCAGCGTCAACGGGCTGACCGCGCTGCATCAAAACGGCGGCTACAAGCTCAATGATGTCTCTTTCACGCTGCGCAAAGGCGAAGTGATTGGTATCTACGGCCTGCTGGGCGCGGGACGCACCGAGTTGTTCAAGGGGCTGATTGGCATGATGCACTGTCAGTCGGGCAGTGTCAGTCTGAACGGCGAAGCGCTGGAGAAGCGCAGCTTCCAGCAGCGACTGAAAAAAGGTATCGCGCTGGTGCCGGAAGATCGTCAAACCGAAGGCGTGGTGCAGCTGATGTCGATCACCGCCAACATGACGCTCAGCGATCTCAGTCTGCGCGGCTTCCGCCGCTGCTGGCGCATGCTCAATCCGCACAAAGAAAAGCACCGCGTCGATGAAATGATTGGCCATCTTGCCATCAAAGTCAGCGATGCCGAATTGCCGATCACCTCCCTAAGCGGTGGCAATCAGCAAAAAGTGGTGCTGGGCAAAGCCCTGATGACCGGGCCGCAGGTGGTGCTGCTGGATGAGCCGACGCGCGGCATCGATGTGGGCGCCAAAACCGACGTCTATCACCTGATTGGCAACCTGGCGCAACAGGGATTGGCAGTGATGTTCTCCTCGTCCGAGCTGGATGAAGTGATGGCGCTGGCTGACCGCATTCTGGTGATGGCGGATGGTCGTATTACCGCCGATTTACCGCGCGCGGCGGCCACGCGCGAAGCCCTGATTAGCGCCTCAACGCCGCATGATTGAGCCTGCTGGAGAGTAAAACGATGAATCAAAAATACCTAATCTACATGTACCTGCTTAAGGCGCGCACCTTTATTGCCTTATTAATCGTAGTGAGTTTCTTCAGCTTTATGGTGCCTAACTTCCTGACCACCTCCAACCTGCTGATCATGACGCAGCATGTGGCGATCACCGGCTTGCTGGCGATCGGCATGACGCTGGTGATTTTGACCGGCGGCATCGATCTCTCCGTGGGCGCGGTGGCGGGCATATGCGGCATGGTGGCGGGTGCGCTGCTCACCAACGGCGTTCCGCTGTGGGGCGGTAACGTGCTGTTCTTCAACGTGCCCGAGGTGATTCTGGTGGTGGCGCTGTTCGGCGTGGCGCTGGGATTGATTAATGGTGCGGTGGTCACGCGACTCGGCGTCGCGCCCTTTATCTGTACGCTCGGCATGATGTATGTGGCACGCGGCGCGGCGCTGCTGTTCAACGATGGCAGCACCTACGCCAACCTCGTCGGCACGCCAGCGCTCGGCAATACCGGCTTCGCCTTGCTGGGTTCCGGTTCGGTGCTGGGCGTGTATATCCCTATATGGATGATGCTCGGCTTCCTGCTGCTGGGTTTGTATCTGACACGTAAAACGCCGCTCGGTCGATACATCTACGCCACCGGCGGCAACGAATCGGCGGCGCGCCTGGCGGGTGTGCCGATTATCAAAGTCAAAGTGTTTGTCTATGCCTTTTCCGGTTTGTGCGCCGCGCTGGTCGGTTTGATTGTGGCGTCGCAGCTGCAAACCGCGCACCCGATGACCGGCAACATGTTTGAGATGGACGCCATCGGTGCCACGGTGCTGGGCGGCACGGCGCTGGCGGGCGGACGCGGTCGCGTTTCAGGCTCGATTATCGGCGCTTTTGTCATCGTATTCCTCGCCGATGGCATGGTGATGATGGGCGTCAGCGATTTCTGGCAAATGGTGATTAAAGGCTTAGTGATTGTCACTGCGGTGGTGATCGACCAGTTCCAGCAAAAATTACAAAGTAAGGTGGTGCTGCTGCGCAGACATGAAAAAAAGCAGCAATCGGCCGCCCTGCATGAAGCGACACATGGATAACAGGAGGCAATATGACACGCGATTTTAGTGGCAAAACAGTGGTGATTACCGGCGCATGCCGCGGCATTGGCGCGGGCATTGCCGCGCGCTTTGCCGGCGACGGCGCGCGATTGGTGATGGTGTCGAACTCGGAACGGGTTTTCAGCACTGCGCAGGCCATCGAGCAGCAGTTTGGTAGTGAGATTCTGGCGCTGCAGGCTGATGTGACCGACGAAACAGAGGTTCAGCAACTCTATCAACAGGCGGCTGAACGCTTTGGCAGCATTGATGTGTCGATTCAAAATGCAGGCGTCATCACCATCGATCGCTTCGACTCGATGCCGAAAAGCGACTTCGAGAAGATCCTTGCGGTGAACACCACCGGCGTGTGGTTGTGCTGTCGCGAAGCGGCGAAATATATGGTCAAGCAGGGCAGCGGCAGCCTGATCAACACTTCGTCCGGCCAGGGACGTCAGGGCTTCATTTATACTCCGCACTATGCGGCCAGCAAGATGGGCGTGATCGGGATTACCCAGAGCCTGGCGCTGGAGCTGGCGCCGTGGCATATCACGGTGAATGCCTTCTGTCCTGGCATTATTGAGAGTGATATGTGGGACTACAACGATCGTGTGTGGGGCGAGATCCTCAGCAGCGATAAAAAGCAGTATGGTAAAGGCGAATTAATGGCGGAGTGGGTAGAAAATATCCCGCTTAAGCGCGCGGGACAGCCGGAAGATGTCGCCGGGTTGGTGGCTTTCCTCGCTTCTGACGATGCACGCTATATCACCGGGCAGACCATCAATGTGGATGGCGGTTTAATCTTCTCCTGATAGCTCTCCGTAGCGGCGCCATTTATGGCGACCTAACTTCCAGGTGCCCATTAATGGGCACCCTACAAAACAATTGCCGCATTCTTAGGGGCGCCATTTATGGCGACCTGGCTTCCAGGTGCCCATGAATGGGCACCCTACAAATCCGAAAGTACGTATCATTGTCTTAATCGAAACCAGACATTTCCGGCACTTGCATCAGAATATGCTAGGGTAGACTTATGCACTTTTGTGAGCCACCTCAAATTCTGAACTGGGTCGAACCCTATTTTTAGCTATGTTATCTACTTTGTTATCACTCAAAAGCGTGCGATATCTCTCTGGTTTTTCATTACTTGCTGCATCCGCGCCTGCGCTGGCGTTGATTTCTGACACTAAACTCGCCGATGCGCCGTTTAGCGATCCCACACGTTTCCAGAAAATGGCCGATCAATTGCCCGCGTTGGGCTATCAGGACGAAACCGAAGCGTTTAACAAAAAGCTGGCGACCATTGCCAAAAGCATTGGCGAAGCCAGCCAGAACAGCACCGACGACAATTCCTTAAGCCAACAGGCCGGTCTGTGGGCCTTTAATCATTTCCGCGATGAAGTGGGAAATCGACTGGTCAATGAAGGTCAATCATTGCTGTCGCCGTATGGCAACGCGCAGATCGACTTTAACGTGGACATCGATGGCAACTTTAACGGCAGCGGTGCTTCGCTGCTGACACCGTGGGCGGATAACTATCGCTACCTGACCTTCAGTCAGGTGGGTTTGCATCAAACCGATGATGGGCTGGTGGGCAATGTGGGTCTTGGTCAGCGCTGGATGGCGGGCAAATGGCAGCTGGGCTATAACGGCTTTGTTGACCGCATGTTCAGCAGCGGCCTACAGCGCGCTTCGCTGGGTACCGAAGCGTGGGGGGATTATCTGCGCTTCTCCGCCAACTACTACACGCCGCTCTCAGGCTGGCAGGATCGCAATCCCTTCCAGCAGCAGCGAATGGCACGCGGCTACGATTTCACCACCCAGGGCTATTTGCCGCAGTATCGCCAGCTCGGTGCATCGGTGAGCTGGCAGCAATATCTTGGCGATAACGTCGATCTGTTTAGCTCCGGCAATCGCTACCACAATCCGTCGGCATTGACCTTTGGTGTTACTTATACGCCAGTGCCGCTGGTGACCTTATCCGCCAGCCACAAAACCAGCGACAGCGGTGAGAGCCAGGATCAGCTCGGTTTGCGTCTCAACTACCGCTTTGGCGTGGCGCTCAGCCAGCAACTGAGTCCGGATAATGTCGCGGCGGCGCACTCGTTGCGCGGCAGTCGTTACGATAACGTGACGCGCAGCTATACGCCGGTGCTGGAATATCGCCAGCGTAAAACGCTGTCGGTATTTCTCGCCACGCCGCCGTGGCAGCTGAATGGCGGAGAAAGTTTGCCGCTGAAATTGCAGATCCGCAGCACCAACCCAATCACTAAAGTGATGTGGCAGGGCGATACGCAGGCGCTAAGCCTGACGCCGGGTGCTAATCCCAACGATCCGCAGGGCTGGAGCGTAATAATGCCCGCGTGGGATAGCTCGCCTGGCGCGCATAACAGTTATCGCTTGTCGGTGGTGTTAGAAGACAGCAAACAGAATCGCGTCACCTCGAATGAGATTGTCCTGCAATTGCAGCCGCCGTTCTCACTGGATCAGGGCGATGATAATCGCTTTGATTTGATGGCGCCGTAATTGCCACTCGCCAATAGAAAAAGGGCAGCTTTCGCTGCCCTTTGCGCATATTCAGCCGACACTAGCCGAATAGCAATGAGGGTAAAGCAACTTAGAACTGGTAAACCAGACCCACAGCGGTGACATCATCAGAAGCGATGCCCAACGCATTATCGTCTTTCAACAGGTTGATCTTGTATTCAGCATACACAGACATGTTTTTGTTGAAGTAGTAAGTACCACCCACAGCAACGTATTTGGTGAGATCGACATCACCAATATTTTCAATCTCTTTGCCTTTCGATGAAACGTAACCGATTGAAGGACGCAGGCCGTTCAGGAATTGATACTGCGCCACAGCTTCAAAGTTAATCGCTTTGTTAGCAAAGCCACCATTGATTGGGGTTGCGTTCAGCGTTTCGCCGTACATGGTTGCCAGATAAATCTGGTTCGCATCGTATTTCAGGCCAGTAGTCCAGTGCTGTGCTTTCTCGCCATCGCCACGTAAGGCCTGGTTCTGCGTATTGGTGCGATCCAGGCTGGCGTAAGCGCCAACCAGGCTCAGACCGAAATCGAAGTCATAGGAAGTGGAGAGTGCGAAGCCATCACCGTTTGAACGGCGAACCGCAATGTCTGCATTGTTACGATCGTTTTTACCTTCGTACTGAGCGGCAACGTTCCAGCCTTTCACCAGACCGAAGAAATCTTTGTTGCGCCAGGTCAGCACACCACCTGAGCGGCTGGACAGGAACCCATCAGAGTAACCTTGATCGCCACCGAAGAAGGGGAGCATATCGGTGTAACCCAGCACATCATAAATCAGACCGTAGTTACGACCGTAATCGATAGAGCCAAACTGACCAAACTTCAAACCAGCAAAGCCCAGACGGGTTCTGTTACCGTTGTTGGCATCGCTGCTGCCTTCAGAGTTGGTCAGGCTGTACTGATACTGCCATTGGCCATAGCCGGTCAGCTGGTCATTGATCTTGGTTTCGCCTTTAAAACCCAGACGGGTATAAGACGAGGTGTCGCCATTTGACGCATCGTTATCAGAGAACAGATGCGAGACGTTAATTTTGCCGGTCAGATCCAGTTTGTTGCCATCTTTGTTATAGATTTCGGCGGCCTGAGCCGAAGAAAGTCCCAGCAGTAAAGGCATCACTGCTGCCAGTAAGGAGCGCTTCATCATTTAATTTTTACCCTGTGATATTTTTTAATTTTGTCCCCTTGTTCGGGGTGAAAAGAAAATGACACAAAAGGTTCAAGATCGACAGTGCAATATCTGTAACTAAATATTTCTCGTTAACTTTTTGTGTGATTTTTACTCTTAAATTCCATTATGTGGAATTTTGTATTGGTTAAACTTATCCATAAGACAACAGGCAGGATGATGATTTAAATATTTATTTATATGATTTTATTAGTTAATTTTAAATTTAAAGATGCGTAAATAAAGTAAGTAGCTCGTTCATGAAATAGCACAAGCCTATGCATTATTGTTCAATAGCAAATATCTGAATCCAACTAATCATTAGCAGAGTAATTATCGGTTTCATGGCTTTGTGTCCTTTTATTTCTGTTCTGATAATAACCTTGGTCACAAATGTTATTTAGCCTTTCGCTTAACAATGAACTGGCGAAATAATATTCAATCCAGCGAGGCAAATGTTAAAACCTAATTAATTACCCAGATGCTAAATTTGCACCGCGCTAACACTTTCCTGCACCAATCAGGCACATTGCGCCCCAAAAAAGTGCGTTTATCGCATTAATTTGGCGAAATATTTCCTGCCCGATCACAAAAGCAATATTTCATTTTGCCAATGCATAAATCCGCTAAATAAATTGCTGCTATTCAGCCAACATCAGACTGATATTCACTTTTTATGCAATTAATGTGAATAGCATTACTTCCTAAGTTATTGATATTTCGTAGTGGCAAGACGTTTATGCATTTTTGTGGCTGGCTGGCACGCTATCTGCAAGATACAGTAGAGCTGCCACTTAACATTTTTAACAATTTCAAAACAAAGGCTTCACCGGGTGTGAAGCAGGAGAAAGGGCTATGTCACAGCAGGTTTCGCGTCAAAATTTTGATCAATGGATGATACCAGTTTATGCACCCGCGGCTTTTGTTCCGGTTCGTGCCGAAGGTTCTACGCTGTGGGATCAGCAAGGCAAAGAGTATATCGATTTCGCCGGTGGCATTGCCGTTAACGCCCTGGGTCATGCGCATCCCGCGTTGCAGCAGGCGCTGACCGAACAGGCGAGCAAACTGTGGCATACCGGTAACGGCTACACCAATGAACCGATCCTGCGTCTCGCCAAACAATTGATTGATGCCACCTTTGCTGACCGCGTGTTCTTCTGTAACTCCGGCGCCGAAGCGAATGAAGCCGCGTTGAAGCTGGCGCGTAAAACCGCGCACGACCGTTTCGGCGCTGAGAAGAATGGCATCGTTGCCTTTAATAACGCCTTCCACGGTCGCACGCTGTTTACCGTGACAGCGGGCGGACAACCGGCTTATTCCCGTGATTTTGCGCCGCTGCCGCCAGCGGTTGAGCATGCTAATTTCAACGATTTGGCCTCGGCGGCCGCGCTGATCAATGACCAAACCTGCGCGGTGATCGTCGAGCCGATTCAGGGGGAAGGCGGCGTGCTGCCAGCCGATCCGTCTTTCTTGCGCGGGCTGCGCGAACTCTGCGATAAGCATCATGCGGTGCTGATTTTTGATGAAGTACAGAGCGGCGTGGGGCGTACCGGTTCGCTGTACGCCTATATGCACTACGGCGTGACGCCGGATGTGTTAACCACCGCCAAAGCGCTCGGTGGCGGCTTCCCGATTGGTGCCATGCTGACGCGTGAAGATTTAGCGCAGGTAATGGGCGTCGGCACGCACGGCACCACGTACGGCGGCAACCCGCTGGCGGGCGCCGTCGCGGGCAAAGTGATGGAGTTGATCAACCAGCCAGCCTTTATGGCGGGCGTAACCGAGCGTCATCAATGGTTTGTTACTGCGTTGCAGGAACTTAACCAGCGTCTGCCGGTGTTTAAAGAAGTGCGCGGATTGGGACTGCTGATTGGCGCGGTGCTGAACGACGATTTCGCCGGTAAAGCCAAACAGTTCAACCTCACTGCGGCCGAAGAGGGCGTGATGGTGCTGATTGCCGGTGCCAACGTGGTGCGTTTTGCGCCAGCGCTGAACATCAGCGAGCGTGAAGTAAAAGAAGGCCTGGCGCGCTTCGAACGTGCCTGTGAACGCGTGCTCAAAGGAGCCACATCATGATGGTGATTCGCCCCGTCGAACGTGACGATCTTTCGCAGTTGTTGTCGCTGGCGGGCAAAACCGGGGGCGGCTTAACCTCGCTGCCTGCGGATAGCGATACGCTCAAAGCCCGTATTGAGCGTTCGCTGCTCACCTGGCAAGGTGCGCTGCCGCCTGCCGAACAAGGCTATGTGTTTGTGCTGGCCGACAGCGAAGACAATCGCGCCGTCGGCATTTGCGCCATCGAAGCGGCGGTAGGTTTGCAGGATCCCTGGTACAACTTCCGCGTCGGCACGCAGGTGCACGCCTCGAAAGAGCTGAATGTGTATGCCAGCCTGCCGACGCTGTCGCTGAGCAACGATCACACCGGCAGCAGCGAGCTGTGCACGCTGTTCCTCGATCCCGATTACCGCGATGGCAAAAACGGCCATCTGCTGTCGAAATCGCGTTTTCTGTTTATGGCTAACTTCCGCGACCGCTTTATGAAACACGTGGTGGCGGAGATGCGTGGCGTCAGCGATGAGAATGGCCACTCGCCCTTCTGGGACAGTGTCGGCAGCCGCTTCTTCTCGATGGAGTTCAGCAAAGCCGATTTCCTCAGCGGCACAGGCCAGAAAGCCTTTATCGCCGAGCTGATGCCCAAACATCCGCTCTACATTCATTATCTGTCTGAAGCGGCGCAAAAAGTAATTGGCGAAGTCCATCCGAAAACCGCGCCGGCGCGTGCGGTGCTGGAGGCGGAAGGCTTCCGCTATCTCAACTATGTCGACATCTTCGACGGCGGCCCGACGCTGGAGTGCGAAATCGATCGCATCCGTGCCATTCGCAAGAGTCGCCAGTTAACCGCAGAGAGCGGTGCCGCCGATGAAAGCTGGCCGCTGTGTCTGGTGGCAAACGCCGATTACCAGCATTTCCGCGTGGCGCTGCTGCCGGTGGATATGGCATCCGGCACGGTGAAACTAACTGAAAGCCAGCGCGCGGCGCTGCACTGCAACATTGGCGATCAACTGCGTGTGGTCACGCTGTGTCGCGAGGAGAAAAAAGCATGACGCATTTTATACAAGGTCAATGGGTGACCGGCGGCGCTGATGCCCTGAGCAAACAGAATCCGGTAACCGGCGAAACGCTGTGGCAGGGCAAAGCGGCATCGGCAGCACAAGCGGCTACGGCCTGCGAAGCGGCGCGCGCGGCGTTCCCGCAGTGGGCGAAAAAACCGTTTGCGGAACGTCAGGCGCTGGTGGAAGGTTTTGCCCGTCTGCTCGAAAGCCATAAAACTGCGCTGGCGGAAACCATCGCCCAGGAAACCGGCAAGCCGCGCTGGGAAACGCTGACCGAAGTGCAGGCGATGATCAACAAAATCGTCATTTCGATTAAGGCCTATCACAGCCGCACCGGCGAACAGGCCGACGGCGAGAGCTCGTTGCGCCATCGTCCGCACGGCGTGCTGGCGGTATTTGGTCCCTATAATTTTCCCGGTCATCTGCCGAACGGCCATATCGTGCCGGCTCTGCTGGCGGGGAACTGCGTGGTGTTTAAGCCAAGCGAGCTGACGCCGCTGACGGCAGAAAAAACCGTACAGCTGTGGGAACAAGCCGGTTTACCGGCGGGCGTGATGGCGCTGCTACAGGGCGGGCGTGAAACCGGCCAGGCGCTGGCCAATGCAGCGCAAATTGATGGCCTGCTGTTTACCGGTAGCGCCGCCACCGGCTATCACCTGCATCGTCAGTTCGCCGGGCAGCCAGAAAAAATGCTGGCGCTGGAGATGGGCGGCAACAATGCGCTGATTGTCGAAGATCCCTCTGATCTCGATGGTGCGGTACATATCGCTATTCAGTCGGCCTTTATTACCGCCGGACAGCGCTGCACCTGTGCGCGTCGTCTGCTGGTGAAGCGGGGCGCGGCGGGCGATGCCTTCCTGCAGCGTTTGGTTGAGGTCAGCGCGCGCTTGCAGCCTGGCGCGTGGAATGCCGAGCCGCAGCCGTTTATGGGCAGCGTGATTTCACCCGCCGCCGCCGGACATATTTTTGCCGCCTGGCAGCAGCAGGTGGAAAAGGGCGGAAAAGTGTTGCTCGGCATGCACTGGCCGGATCGCGACAGCGCCATCATCACGCCGGGCATCATTGATGTGACCGAAGTGAAAGAGTTAGCGGATGAAGAGGTGTTTGGTCCGCTGCTGCAGGTGATTCGCTACGACAGCTTCGAGCAGGCAATTGCCATCGCCAATAACACCCGCTACGGCTTGTCATGCGGCCTAATTTCGCCGCAGCGCGCGCAGTTTGATCAGCTGCTGCTGGAGGCGCGCGCCGGGATTGTTAACTGGAACAAACCGCTGACCGGTGCGGCCAGCACCGCACCCTTTGGTGGCATTGGCGCCTCGGGGAATCATCGTGCCAGCGCATGGTACGCCGCTGATTATTGCGCGTGGCCAATGGCGTCGCTGGAGAGCCCAAGCCTGGCGCTGCCGGGCAGCTTATCGCCGGGCCTCGATTTCTCCGCGCAGGGAGCGAAATAATGAAAGCGTTTGAAGCCAACTTTGATGGGCTGGTCGGCCTGACACATCACTACGCGGGATTGTCGTTTGGTAACGAAGCCTCGACGCGCAATCAGCTGCAACCTTCGAACCCGCGTCTGGCGGCGAAACAGGGCTTGCTGAAGATGAAAGCGCTGGCGGATATGGGCTACGTGCAGGGCGTGATCCCGCCGCACGAACGTCCTAATCTGCCGCTGCTGCGCCAACTTGGTTTTAACGGCAGCGATGAGCAAGTGCTGGCGCAGGCGGCGAAGCACGCGCCGCAGCTGCTGTCGGCGGCCAGCTCCGCTTCAGCCATGTGGGTGGCCAATGCCGCCACGGTGTCGCCGTCGGCGGATAGCGCCGATGGACGCGTGCATTTCACCGTCGCCAATCTGAATAACAAATTCCACCGCGCCATTGAGGCGCCGGAAACTGCCGATCTGCTGCGTGCAATTTTTCGTAACCCGCAGCACTTCAGCGTGCATGATGCGCTGCCGCAGGTGGCGCAATTTGGTGATGAGGGTGCAGCCAATCACAATCGCTTCGGCAGTGATTATGGCGATGCGGGCGTGCAGCTGTTTATTTATGGCCGCGATGGGCAGCAGCAGGGCGCAACACCGGCACGTTATCCGGCGCGCCAAACCCGTGAAGCCAGCGAAGCGGTGGCGCGTTTGCATCAGCTCGATGCGCAGCGCACGCTGTTTGCCCAGCAAAATCCGGCGGTGATCGATCAGGGCGTGTTTCATAACGATGTGATTGCGGTGAGCAATCAGCAGGTGCTGTTCTGCCATCAGGATGCCTTTGTTAATCAACCGCAATTGCTCAACGACCTCGCCGCGCGCGTTAGCGGTTTCCAGCCGATTGAAGTGCCGCGCGATAAAGTGTCGGTGACCGATGCGGTCAATACCTATCTGTTTAACAGCCAGCTATTGCAGCGTGCCGATGGCGGAATGCTGCTGGTGCTGCCCGAAGAGTCGCGCCAGCATGCGGGCGTGTGGCGTTATCTCAGCGAGCTGGTGGAGAGCGGCGGGCCAATTCGTGAACTGAAAGTGTTCGATCTGCGTGAAAGCATGTTTAACGGCGGCGGCCCGGCCTGTTTACGTCTGCGCGTAGTGTTAACCGAAACCGAGCGTCAGGCGCTGAATCCGGCGGTGCTGATGAACGATCGTCTGTTTGCCACGCTCAACGATTGGGTGGATCGCCACTACCGCGATCGCTTAACCCAGGCCGATTTAGCCGACCCGCAACTGCTGCGTGAAGGGCGCACCGCGCTGGATGAGCTGACGAAGCTGCTAGACTTAGGCAGTGTCTACGCGTTTCAGCGTTAACGCCGGGGTGAGAGGTTCGCCCCACGTCGTTAAAAAGGAGTGAACATGCAGGATTTTTTACAGCAGACCTTGTCTGGTGAGCCGCCACAGCAAAGAGAGGGCAGCAACGATCATCTGAGTTGGCAATGGCATAACGAGGGACTTCTGTCCCTCACGCCGCACACGCCCACGCAGCAGGCGCTGGTGCTCTCTGCGGGCATTCACGGCAATGAAACCGCGCCGGTTGAGATTCTCAATCTGTTGCTGACGCCATTATTAAAGGGCGAGAAACCGCTGGCGGTGCGTTTACTGGTGATTTTAGGTAATCCCGCCGCGTTGCGCAGCGGCAAACGCTACCAGCAATACGATATCAACCGCCTGTTTGGTGGCCGCTGGCAGCAGGTGGCCGATGTACCGGAAGCGCAGCGTGTGTTGCAGCTCGAGCAGGAGCTCGAGAGTTTCTGGCGTGCCTGTCTCGATCACGAAGTGCGCTGGCACCTTGATCTGCATACCGCGATTCGCGGCTCGTATCATGCGCGTTTTGGCGTGATGCCGCTGAATCCTAATCCGTGGCCCGAACAGTTTATGCACTGGCTGGCGGCGGCAGAAATGGAGGCGCTGGTGTTCCACCGTTCACCGGGCGGCACCTTCACCCATTACAGCTGTGAGCACCATAATGCGGCGAGCTGCACGCTGGAGCTCGGCAAGGCGTTGCCGTTTGGTGAGAACGATCTGAGTCAGTTTAGCGGCGTGCAGCGGGCGCTGGCGGCGTTGCTGTATGGCGAGACCTTGCCGGAGGTGCGCGAGCAGCCGCGCCATTATCGCGTGGCGCAGCAGCTGACCCGTCACGGTGATAAGTTTGTGTTGCACATGGGGCCAGAGACACTGAACTTCACCGCGTTCCCGCAGGGCACGCTGCTGGCGGAAGAGGGCGATCGGCGCTACTACGTACAGCAGGCGCGCGAATATGTGCTGTTCCCCAATCCGAATGTCGCGCCGGGATTGCGCGCCGGGCTGATGTTGGTGGAGGAGAATGAACAGACGCAGGCGCTGGCGTTGTAATTTTCCCTCACCCTAACCCTCTCCCGCAGGCGGGAGAGGGAATCGATCGAGCTAATATGTTGCAGCGTTTCCCTCTCCCTGTGGGAGAGGGCCAGGGTGAGGGCATCAAAGTGCAGAGGCGTTAAAACCGCCGACATTTCCCTTCCTGAAAACCGACAATACCGTTACACTCCTCCTTAATTCCTGCGTTTTTCCCTTGATTGTCATAAACTTTTTCAATTCCTCACGCATTTCTTCTCTTTCTCTCCATGATTGCCTGATCTCTGTCTTTTATGCTTTCAGGGCTTTACTCAGCCTCTGAGTAGTTGACGTTCAGCGTCGTATGCTTGTTTCCGAAGACGCGACACCGGCTGTCGTCATTAAACTGATAAGTAAGGACAATATTATGCGTAAATTAACTTCTGTGTTCCTGGCTACCGCAATGGCTCTTGGTGCTGCAAATATCGTCCATGCAGCGGCAGACAACCTGACTCCGCCGCCAGCAGGCAGCGAAAAACCGATGCACAAGCCGCCGATGCGACATCACGGTATGGAGATGATGTTTAAAGGTCTGAACCTGACCGATGCGCAGAAAGCGCAGATCAAAACTATCCTGCGTGATGGCCACAAAGAGATGAAGCGCCCGTCGCTGGAAGAGCGTCGTGCTGACCATGCCATCATCGCTTCCGATACCTTCGATCGTGCGAAAGCCGAAGCGCAGGCTGAGAAGATGACCGCGAACGCAAAAGATCGTGCGCTGCAGATGATGGAAACCCAGAACAAGATCTACAACGTGCTGACACCAGAGCAGAAGAAACAGTACAACGCGAACTTTGAGAAGCGCTTAACCGAGAAAGGCCCGCACGATGGCAAAATGACGCCACCGCCGGCTGATGCTGAATAAGTTCTTTCGCTAACTGAATAGAGACCGCCGGGGTTGTCCATCGCATCTGATGCTTTGGGCAACCTCGGCGGTTTTGTTTTTAAAGTTCGATCAGCGGGAACACGCCAGAAAGCAGCGGACGACAGAGGATTTTATAACCGTCATGATCGAAACCGTGCGAGGCGCGCTGCAGCTGGCGTGCTTCGGCTTCACTGTTTACCGATCCCAGCCAGAACCAGTGATCGATCACATGGATTTGGGTGAGGTCTGTGCCCGTTTCCACCATGCCAACCGGGCCTTGCCACGGCCAGCACTGAATGCGCATTTGCTCTAACGCCGCATGTAAGCGCTGCTGATGCTCAGCAACCGATTCGTTACCGCAGCAGGCACCGGCGCAGCGTTTCAGGGCGGAGCGAAAACAGCCGCGTCCCGGGCGCAACGATTCCAGCCCCAGCAAGCCGTGACACAAACGCTGCTCATCGGCGATGGCTTTTAGCTTCTCCAGCGCGGCAAAGCGACTGCGAAACAGGCCATAGAGATTGGGCGAGCGCGAGAAGTCGAGATCCTTTGCATATACCACCTGCGGCGCACCGTCACCCAGCTGCAGCGAACAGAGCTGGCGATTCTTACGCAGGCGCTTATTAAATAGCGGCTGTTGCGTTTTGATCATCTGCGCTTCCAGCAGTTGTGCGCCGACGTCGCCAGCCGTGGGAATCCAGGTGAGGCGTCGCGCCTGACGCAGCATTTTGGCTTCATCCGGCGTGCGGAAATGCGCCATCACCCGACTGCGCAGGTTGACGCTTTTGCCGATATACAACGGCAGATTTTCGCTTTCACCGTGAAAGGTATAGACGCCCGGCTGGTTGGGTAAACCTTCCAGCCACTGACGTAAATGTTCGGGGTATTGATAGATTGCTGCCGCATCGAAATCGAGGCGGTGGCTGGCTGCACGTCTGACCAAAGCACACTCCATTTACTGGTTGTCTATCCAGTGTATCAAACTGCGCTTTTTCTCGCCACTTTAGGTTCTGATTTGCATTGGTCGCCATGAATGGCGACCCTACGGTGATTTGGCGGGGGCGCATTTATGCGCACTTGCGTAACTTACGGTTTCCAGAAATCGTCGAACACGGTGATCGGCGGACGACGTTTGTGCTCGGTTTTCAGATACCAGCCTTCAATGGTTTTTGCCGCGGCGGCATCGATGGTTTTGCCTTCCAGGTAGGCATCGATTTGCTGATAAGTCACGCCGAGCGCCACTTCATCCTGCAAGCCGGGACGATCATCTTCCAAATCGGCGGTGGGATGTTTGAGATAAAGGTGCTCCGGGCAGCCCAGCGTTTTCAGCAGCTGTTTGCCCTGGCCTTTGTGCAGACGGAAGATCGGGTTGATGTCGCTGCCGCCGTCACCGTACTTGGTGAAGAAACCGGTGATCGCTTCTGCCGCATGGTCAGTACCGACCACCACGCCTTTGGTCATGCCGGCAATGCTGTACTGCGCTTTCATGCGCTCACGCGCTTTTTCATTGCCGCGCACGAAATCCGACACCGTGATACCTGCGTCTTTCAACGCACGTTCGCTGGCCAGAATCGCTTCTTTAATGTTCACCACCAGCGTGCGGTCCGGCTGGATAAACGCCAGCGCATCCTGACAATCCTGCTCATCGGCCTGCACGCCATACGGCAAACGCACGGCGATAAAGGTGTAATCGTTATCGCCGCTCTCTTCACGCAGTTCGCGAATCGCGGTTTGCGACAAGATGCCGGTTAGCGTCGAATCCTGGCCGCCGCTGATGCCGAGCACCAGCGTTTTCAAAAAGGGATGGGCTTTCAGGTAAGACTTCAGAAAATCAACGCTGACGCGGATCTCCTGCTGCGGGTCGATAACGGGCTTTACACCAAGGGCTTCAATGATTTCCTGTTGCAGTGACATGAACCTCTCCTCAAGTCAGTAGCCTGACGGCACAATGCGAATCATCTGCTAAAGCTAACGCCTCTCCCCACAAACAACAAGCCGCACGTCTTGTTGTCCAGGTTATTTGCTGGCAAATCAGGCGTTTTTTGCCTTCTGCACCAGCAGATTGAACGACACAATCGCCAGCATAAAGCAGCCAAAGATGGTGCCGGTCATGCTCGCCACCGATGTGCCGCCCAGGCCGGTGATCGGCACGCTGATGGCACCAAAGGTGAACATGCACACGCCAATCACCGCCGAGGCGCTGCCCGCACGCTGGCCCTGGCTTTGCATCGCCAGCGAAGAAGCGGTGGTAGCAATCACGCCGTTACTGGCAATGGTGAAGAACAGTGCGACCAGCAGAATCGGCAGCGCGGCGCCTGTCAGTCCCGCCAGCAGCAAACAGCTCGAGGCGACAAATGCCAGCGTCAGGCCGCCTTTTAACACGCGGTATTCACCCCACAGCGGGCAAAGCCGCGCACTGGTTTGTGATGCAATAATCAGGCCGAGGCCGTTAGCAGCGAAGCAGAAGCTGAAGGCTTGCGGTGTCAGGCCGTACAGCTGCTGTAGTACAAACGGCGACGCGCCGATGTAGGCAAACATGCCGGACATCATAAAACCTTGCGTCAGGCAGAAGCCCATAAACTGACGATGGGTGACGACCTGGCCGAGCGCCGCCCAGGTAGAAAAGATCGAGCCCTGACTGCGGTGCTCAGGCGGTAAGGTTTCGTGCAATTTCCAGCGGGCGAGAAAGATCAACACGATGGCGATGCAGCCGAGCACCACGAAAATGCCGCGCCAGTTGAGCACCGTCATCAAGGCTCCGCCCAGCACCGGCGCACCAATTGGCGCTAACCCGTTGACCAGCATCAGCAGGGCAAAGAAACGCGTCAGTTCATGACCGCTGTACATATCACGGGCAATCGCACGCGACAGCACCGCGCCGCCTGCGCCCGCCAATCCTTCAAACAAACGTGCCACCAACAGCGAGTTGATATCTTTTGCCAGCGCACAGCCAATCGAGGCAATAAACAGCAGCACCAGCGATAACAGCAGCGGACGCAGGCGACCAAATTTGTCGCTCATTGGCCCAAACAGCAACTGACCGGCACCCAAACCGAGCAAGCCGGCGGTAAGGCTCAGCTGCGCCGTGGCGGTTTCGGTGTGCAGATCGCGCGCCAGTTCCGGCAGCGCCGGCAGGTAAAGATCGATACAAAGTGGCCCGAGCGCCGCGAGCAGGCCCAGCGTGATGGCATAAACCAGCCGATGAGAAGGTGCAGGTGTCATTAATCCTCTGTCTTTATTCATTGCTATAGGTATTTTTTCGCGGGTGATTATACGAACCGTAGCGCATCAACACAGCATTTTTACCAAATCCTAACGCTTCGGAATTTAGCTAAATTTATCCCATAAAGTTGATAAATCTGGATTTATGTTCCAGGCTAATTTCACACGGACAAAAAAACGAGGAACAACAACATGAATAAAGTGATGGGATGTATCGCTGCCGCTATGACGCTGGCAGCCCTGTCTGGTTGTACGACTTATGACAAAGCTGAAAGCTACGTAACCAAGCCTGTGGTGAAGGATGTGAAGAAAGGGATGACGCGCGATCAGGTTCGCCAGATTGCCGGTCCAGCTTCTACTGAAATCACCATGGTTCACGCCCGCGGTACTTGCCAGACCTACGTGATTGGCGAGCGCGACGGCAAACCGCAGACCTATTTCGTTAGCTATAACGATACCGGTCGCGTCATGAACTACGGTTTCCAGAGCTGTAAAGACTACGATACCGATCCGCAAGCGGCTCAGTAATCGCAGCAGAATAAGAAACGGCCCGTCATTGACGGGCCGTTTTTCGTTGTGGCGCTTATAAACCGTAGGGACGCGGCACTTCGATATACTCACCACCGATCTCGCGCTGGTAGTAATGGCCTTCCTGTACGTAATAGCGCTTGCCGTTGAAATCCAGCACGCGCATTCCGCCGCCCGGCGGGGCTTCAGGGGGCTGCACCACGACATAGGTGTCGCCCTGGTGCTGATAGTAGTTGCCGTTCAGCATGTAATAGGTCAGGCCGCCCAGCAACACGGCGGTTGCCGCTTCCGGTAAGAAATGCAGCGGGCCGGGACCGCCCCAATGTGGACCTCTACCCCAATGCGGATCTGGACCAGGGCCCCAACCGCCGGGATGGGCAAAACTGATGGCTGGTGTTAATAAGGTTAACGCCAGCACCGAGGCGATAACTGTTTTCATCGGTGATTCTCCTGCTGTGATTAACTGCAGAATTGGCCTTCCTGAGCGAAAACTCAAGCGAAAAGCGGCTGATTTTTCCTCTGTTTACCATGCTTAACGTTTTCCTGACGCTAGCGCCATGATTGGGGGGGATTGGGGAGGAAAGAACATAAAAAAACGGCAGACCTTGCGGTCTGCCGTTGTTGGAACGCATCACATTTAGCGGTGTGCCAGTTCGGCGTGCTCGTCGCTCTCCAGCACTTTTTTGTCGGTCAATCCGAGCCAGCGGCTGGTGAGTGAACCGGCGGTCATTGAACCATTGACGTTGAGCGCGGTACGGCCCATATCGATCAGCGGTTCGATGGAGATCAGCAGCGCGACCAACGTCACCGGCAGGCCCATCGCAGGCAGCACAATCAGTGCGGCGAAGGTAGCACCGCCGCCGACGCCGGCCACACCGGCAGAACTCAGCGTTACGATACCTACCAGCGTCGCAATCCACATTGGGTCAAACGGGTTGATACCCACGGTTGGCGCAACCATCACTGCCAGCATGGTGGGATAGAGACCCGCACAACCGTTCTGACCGATGGTGGCACCGAACGACGCCGAGAAGCTGGCGATCGATTCCGGCACGCCAAGGCGACGCGTCTGCGTTTCCACGTTCAGGGGAATACTGGCGGCGCTGGAGCGGCTGGTGAAGGCAAAGGTGATCACCGGCCACACTTTACGGAAGAAGCGCATTGGGTTGATGCCGTTAATCGACAGCAGCAGCGCGTGCACGGCAAACATGATTGCCAGACCGAGATAAGAGGCCACCACGAAGCCACCCAGCTTGATGATGTCCTGCAGGTTGGAACCGGCCACCACTTTGGTCATCAGCGCCAGTACGCCGTACGGCGTCAGCTTCATGATCAAACGCACCAGCTTCATCACCCAGGATTGCAGGGTATCGATCGCCACCAGTACGCGCTCGCCTTTGACCTTGTCATCTTTCAGCAGTTGCAGCGCCGCTACACCGAGGAAGGCGGCGAAAATCACTACGCTGATGATCGAGGTTGGATTGGCGCCAGCCAGATCGGCAAACGGGTTTTTCGGAATGAAGGAGAGCAGCAATTGCGGCGTGCTGAGGTCAGCCACTTTGCCTACGTAGTTGCTCTGAATTGCGCTCAGACGCGCGGTTTCCTGCGCACCCTGCACCAGACCTTCCGCGCTCAGGCCAAACAGGCCAGTCACTAGCACGCCGACCAGCGCGGAGATTGCGGTGGTAAACAGCAGCACGCCAATGGTCAGCACGCTAATTTTACCCAGCGATGAGGCATTGTGCAGACGTGCGACCGCGCTCAGAATCGAGGCGAACACCAGCGGCATCACGATCATCTGCAACAATTGCACGTAGCCGTTACCGACGATATTGAACCAGCCAATCGACGCTTTCACGGTTGGGCTGTTTTCGCCATAGATGGTTTGCAGAGCCAGACCAAAGGCCACACCGAAAACCAAACCGGTCAGCACGCGTTTGGACAGGCTCCAGCTTTGGTTGCCAATCCGATTCAGCAGAATCAGTAGTGCGATAAACGCCACGATATTAATAATGAGGGGAAAATCCATGCTCAACTCCAGAGTGTGACGCGCCATCCTGGGATGGCACGAAAAACAGTAAGTCCCGGTTAGGGAATATTTGGAATGTTATCAGTTCAGCGTGGGGCGGGCTTATACCCAAAAAGAATTCTTTATAACTTTAACGCTTGATTCGACTGCTTATTGACCGTTTTGACCATTAACCAACCGACCTACGCCATTTTGTAGCGTATTGAACAGTTGCTCCGGCCAGCCGTTGGCACCAAAAGAGGGCATGCCGGGCGGGAACCACAACGCATAACCGACCAGCGCCAGGCAAAGTGCTCGCTCCAGCTGGTTACCTTTTTGACTATTCAGGATGGGCAAACGGAAGCGCCAGCGGCAAGGCCACAATAAAGGCACGCCAGCGGGCGTTAGCATATCGGCGACAATATGGCTGAGATAGCCGAGCGTCATACCTTGCAGCACATCGGCGGGCAGAAACCAGTCGGCGGGCACATTGAGCTGAAATAGCCACAAGCTCACCGCTACCGCCAGCAAACTGTGGGTAAAACCGCGATGACCAAAGGCGCGGGCGATGGGATGTGATAGCCACTTTAATCGCTGGCCTAACACGGATTTAGGGTGATCGATATCGGGCAGCAGGCAGGTTAACAGCGCAGCAGGCACTAAATGCCACCAATCGGCGCTGGCCAGGACTGGCGTCAGCTCCGCGCGCTTGGCAAAAATGGCGCTGGCAATGGCAAAAATGATATGGCCTTCGGCCGTCATGATGAAACCTGGCTGCATAAAACTGTCGATGCATCCAGTATAGGGATTTATCCAGTGAATGAGAATGGTGACGCTGTAACTAAGCGTTAATATTTATCACTTTCCCGCGTCACAATGACGCGGGAAAAGAACGGGTTAGCCTAGCGCGCTAACCATCCGCCGTCGACGGCCAACGTATAACCTTGCACATAGTCGGAGGCGCTGGAGGCGAGGAACACAATTGGGCCCATCATGTCGTCCGGGACGCCCCAACGACCCGATGGAATGCGGCCCAGAATTTCTTCGTTGCGAGACTCATCGCTGCGCAGCTGTTCAGTGTTATTGGTGGCCATGTAGCCTGGCGCAATGGCATTAACGTTGATGCCGTGCTTGGCCCATTCGTTGGCCATCAGACGGGTTAACCCCATCACCGCGCTTTTTGATGCGGTATAAGAAGGCACGCGAATGCCGCCCTGGAACGACAGCATCGAGGCGATATTGATGATTTTGCCACCGTTGCCTTGCGCGATAAACTGACGCGCGACCTGCTGCGACAGGAAGAACAGGCTTTTGCTGTTGATGTTCATTACATCATCCCAATCCTGTTCACTGAAGTTGAGTGCATCCTCGCGGCGAATGATGCCGGCGTTATTAACCAGAATGTCGATGTGACCGGCCTGCGCCACCGCCTGTTCAACAATGTGCGGCACAACGGACGGTTTGGTCAGATCGGCCTGAATCGACCAAAAACGGCGGCCTAACGCCTCAACTTTGGCCTGCGTGTCATCCGGCCCGGCGCGATTGACACCAATTATGTCACATCCTGCCTGCGCCAGACCCAGCGCCATACCTTGTCCCAAACCGGTATTGCAGCCGGTGACCAGTGCGACTTTGCCTGCAAGATTAAATGCGTTGAGTATCATGATCCGCTCCTTGTTAGCGCAGCGCGCTGATGGCGACGTGGTCCATGTCATCGAATACCTGGTTTTCGCCCACCATGCCCCAGATAAAGGTATAGCGTTGCGTTCCCACGCCCGCGTGAATCGACCAGCTCGGTGAAATTACCGCCTGCTCGTTATGAACTAAGAGATGACGCGTCTCCTGCGGCTGGCCCATCATGTGGAACACGGCGCTGTCGTCGGCCATATCGAAGTAGAAGTAGACCTCCATGCGACGCTCATGAGTGTGACACGGCATGGTGTTCCACAGGTTGCCGTCATCAAGGCGGGTTAATCCCATGGTTAACTGGCAGGTTGGCAACACGTCGGGCACGATGAATTTATTGATGGTGCGGCGATTCGAGGTGGCGGCATCGCCTAACGTGGCTTTCACTGCCTCGGCGAGGGTGATTTTTTTGTCCGGATAATGAGTGTGTGCCGGCGCGCTGTTGTAGTAAAACTTCGCCGGATGATTAGCATCGCTGCTGCGGAAAATCACGCTCTGCGCGCCTTGTCCGACATATAACGCTTCCTGATTCCCAATCTCCCAGGTATTGCCATCCACTTCAATCAGTCCCGGCCCACCGATGTTGATTACGCCGAGCTCGCGGCGCTCGAGGAAGTAACTAACGCCCAGCTGTTTACCCACTTCGTGGCCGATGGTCACGGATTTCTGCACCGGCATTACGCCGCCGATGATGATGCGATCGATATGGCTATAAGTGAGGGTGTAATTGTCGGCGTCGAAAATCTTGTCGATCAGAAACTCACGGCGCAGGCCGTCAGTGTCCAGTGTTTTGGCATGTTCGCTATGAATGCTTTGACGAATGTCCATCTCAGGCCTCTTAAGAGTCAAAGGAAGTGGTCCCGATGCGGGTCTTTGGGCATCTTAAGTAGGATGGGATGTGAATTCAATAAAAATGAAACGATGTTTTATTTATTTGTGTGTGCGATCAAATTGCACAAAAAAGCCCGCGATAAGCGGGCTGCGGTTAACCGTGCAGATGCTCGGATTTGAGCTGGGTTAAATCATTAATAATCACATTGGCTAACGCCCAACGCGCATCATCACGATGATTGGCCGCTGGCACCACAATCGAGCGCATGCGTGCGGCTTTGGTGGCAATCATGCCGTTGAAGGAATCTTCCAGCGTCACGCAGTTAAGCGGATCGATGCCCAGTTTGGCGGCAGCGTCGAGATAGACCTGCGGGTGCGGTTTGCTGTACGGCAGCGCTTCCGCAGACTCCAGCACATCAAAGTATTTGCGCAGGTCAAACATCTCCAGCACGCGCTCCAGCATATGCAGCGGCGAGGCGGAGGCGAGGCCGATTTTCAAACCTTGCTGCTGGCACAGCTGCAGCGCCTGCTCCACGCCAGGCAGCATTGGACGCGTCTCTTCAACCAGCGCCAGCGCGCGGGCAATGATGCGTTGGGTGACTTCCTGCTGATCAGGGCCGTTCCACGGCAGCGCTTCAAACCACATGCGCACGGTTTGATCGATACGCAGACCCAGCGTATCGGGTAACTCGTGACGCCGGGTGATATCAACGCCAAGGCTGGCGAAGATATCCAATTCCGCCTGATCCCACAGCGGTTCTGAGTCGATCAACAATCCGTCCATATCAAAGATGGCGGCCAATACAGGACGACGATATGACATACAACTGCTCCCCTTGAAATTTGGCTTACCTTAGCACGAGTACCGGAGAAAGCCGACTTGCGGCAGGCCACGCATTTTTCAGGAAAAATTGCAGTAGTGCAGGTAGACTTAGGCAAAACTATTATCGGTTCAGGGAGACACCATGACTTACCAACAGGCTGGCCGCATCGCCATCCTTAAGCGAGTGGCTGGCTGGGTGATTTTTATACCAGCATTGTTATCCACCCTTATTTCGCTGCTGGGCTTTATGTTTAAGCACAGTGAAAAGCAGCCAGGCATCGATGCCGTGATGCTCGATTTTGTCCATGTTATGGTCGACATGGTGAAGTTCAATACGCCATTCCTCAATGTATTTTGGCAGAACTCGCCGGTGCCGGAGTTTAATGGCGGCGCGAATATCGGCTTTTGGCTGATCTACATCCTGATTTTTGTTGGGATTGCGCTGCAGGCTTCGGGTGCACGGATGTGGCGTCAGTCGCGCCATATTAAAGAGGGCATTGAAGATCAGTTGATCATGGAACAGGCTAAAGGCAGTGAAGGGCGTACGCGAGCGCAGCTGGAAGAGAAAATCCATATGCCACGTCACACCATTTTCTTGCAGATTTTTCCGCTCTACATCCTGCCGATCATTATCGCTATCGCTGGCTACTTTGTACTGAAGCTGCTCGGCATGCTGTAACGCGTCAGGCCGGTCTGGCCTGACGTTCTCCCAACACGTCTTCATCTAACAACTGGCCGATGGCGAACTGCGCTTCGCCGGTCCAGTTGCCGCCGAACACATTGGCGCGATTGAGCAGGTAATAGAGCTGATAAACCGGCTGACGCTGCGAAAATCCGTCTTCCAGTGGCCAAACCGCGTGATAGCCATCATAAATCTGGCGCGGTAAATCGGCGTAGTAGCTCAGCATCGCCAGATCGCATTCGCGGTCGCCCCAATAGCAGGCGGGATCGAACAGCCACGGACCGGTTGCGCTGCCAGCGCAGTTGGCGGGCCACAAATCGCCGTGTAACAAAGAGGGTTGCGGATGGTGGTTGGCAAGTGTGTGTTGCACGCAATCGACAATCAGCTCGGTATCGCCATAGTGCACGCCTTTTTCCGCAGCCAGTTGCAGCTGCCAGCCGATGCGCTGCTCAGCAAAGAATACCGACCAGCGGCGTAACCAACTATTCGGCTGCGGTGAAGTGGTGATGTTGTTATCGAAATCGAGACCAAATTGCGTCTGCTCGCTCCATTGGTGCAGATGGGCTAACTGCTGGCCGAGTTGGAAGGCACTCTGATCGGTAAAAGGTTGAGGTGGAATATATTCCAGCAGCAGGAAGCTGGTATCACGATCGTTACCGACGCCATACACCTTCGGTACGCGAACGGTTTGCGTGCGCGCCAGCAGGTCGAGTTGATCGGCTTCCCAGCTAAACAAGGTGAGCATGTCGCGGGTGTTACATTTGACGAACACATCTAACTCGCCATAGCGGATACGCCAGGCGGGATGGACATCGCCACCGGGAAGTTCCTGACGGTCGGTGATTTCAGCCTCACCGGCGTGCTCGCTTAACAGACGACTAATGGCTGACCACATCGGGTAATCCTCTTTGTTCGCTGCGTGAATTCGATTGTAACGCGCAAAACCTGAGCAAACCTGGCGTCGATGCCGTTTTTTGCACTGCGTCAGGGGTGTTCTTTCAAAAATGCCTCTAGCGTGATGACGGTGACTTCAGGTTTTTGGCCGAGCGCGATTTGCGCGTATCCCGCGGCCTGCTCCGCCACTTCATGCTCCTCTAACGCGCTGACAATGCCAAAGCTATTGGTGCCCAACTCATGCGGATGACCTTCATCATCACTTAAGGTGGTGCTATATCCGCCATTGATCATGGCGCTATTCACTGACTGCAAGTCGCCAAGTCCATTTTCCTGATACTTTAACGTGACAATGTAACGTTTGACATCATGGTCACTCATTATTCACCTCATTGTTATCGAACAGATTTCAGCGTAGACCAGCGGGCAAGATAGAGCGAATTTTAGGCGATTTATCAGCAGAAATGGCGGGTAAAGCTCTGTCAAAAAAGTTCAGAAAATTCTTCTGGTTTTTGAGCTGCTATTTAAGTAATTGCCCCCTATAATGCGCAGCGAAAATGGGAAAAGTCCCATTAAAAGAGCGGTCCAGCGGCTTTCCAGGTTTTTTTTGCGGGTACATAATTTTTTACAAAACTTACGGTAAATTGCATTGATTGACCGGAGAAACGCTTCAGACTCTTCGTTTTTTAAACTGTCGTACGGGTTACTTTTAATGAAAGCCTTTAACAAGCTGTCCGCTGTTTTATTGCTCTCTGCTGGAGCATTTTGTCACCAGGCATTTGCAGATAACGCCGTTTTCACCTCCATGGATGACCCTTCAACGGCGAAACAACCGTTTGAAGGCAGTGCGTCAGCGGGTTACCTGGCTCAAACCGGTAACACCACCAGTTCTTCGCTGAGTGCGGCTACCAATATGACGTGGTACCAAACCAACACCGCACTGAGCCTGTGGGGTAACGCCTCTAACAACTCCTCTAACGATGAGCGTTCATCTGAGACCTACAACATCGGTGGCCGTAGCCGTTATAACCTCAACAGCGCCGATTACCTGTTTGGTCAGGCGAGCTGGTTGAGCGACCGCTTCAATGGTTATGACTCACGCGACGTACTGACCGCCGGTTACGGTCGTCAGATCCTTAATGGTCCGGTTCACTCGCTGCGTGCTGAATTCGGTCCGGGTGTGCGTTACGACGATTTCCATGAAGGCGGCCATGAAACCAAAGCATTAGGTTATGGTGCAGTGAGCTACCAATGGCAGCTGACAGATACCACCAAATTTATCCAGGGTGTTTCTGTGCTGAGCAGCTTCGGTGAAGACACCACGTTGAACTCAGAAACCGCGCTGCAGGTGGCCATCAATGCTCACTTCGCGTTGAAACTAGGCTACAACGTGACCTGGAACAACAATCCCCCAGAATCTGCACCGGATCGTACCGATACCAAAACCACGATCCAGCTCTCATACTCAATGTAAGCGAGACGGATGTGAATCACCGCTGCCAGGCCTGCGCCTCGCAGCGGTTTTTTTTATTTCTCTTTGGCTTAGCGAATCTCCGCACGGGTTTTGATCGGCGGCGAAAGCTGCTATCATCATCGCCGCTTTACATTCCTGGCGTCATTCCGACAACGTGGGTCTGACATCACGCCGGGTTACACACTACAAAACTCATTTTGCATGTAGGCTTTCGTGTGGCTTACCACTGCAATTAAGGATGTGAAATGCCAGTAATTACTCTTCCTGATGGCAGCCAGCGCAGCTTTGACCGTCCGGTCAGCGTGATGGATATTGCGTTGGATATTGGACCGGGTTTGGCGAAAGCCTGTATCGCGGGCCGCGTGAATGGCGAGTTGGTTGATGCGGTTGATCCGATCACCGAGGATGCTCAGGTCGCGATTATTACCGCTAAAGACGACGCTGGTTTAGAAATCATTCGTCACTCTTGCGCACACCTGTTAGGGCATGCGATCAAGCAGCTGTGGCCAAACACCAAAATGGCTATCGGCCCGGTGATTGATAACGGTTTCTACTATGACGTCGACCTGGAACATACCTTAACCCAGGAAGATCTTGAGCTGCTGGAAAAGCGTATGCACCAGCTGGCTGAAAGCAACTACGATGTGGTGAAGAAAAAGGTGAGCTGGCAGGAAGCACGTGACGTGTTTGCTGAGCGTGGCGAAAGCTACAAAACCACCATTCTTGACGAGAACATCAGCCACGACGATCGTCCTGGCCTGTATCACCATGAAGAATACATCGACATGTGCCGCGGTCCGCACGTGCCGAATATGCGTTTCTGCCATCACTTCAAACTGCAGAAAATCTCCGGGGCTTACTGGCGCGGCAACAGCGACAACAAAATGCTGCAGCGTATTTACGGTACGGCCTGGGCGGATAAAAAGCAGCTGGCTGCTTATTTGCAGCGTCTGGAAGAAGCGGCGAAGCGCGATCACCGTAAGATCGGTAAGCAGCTTGATCTCTACCACATGCAGGAAGAAGCTCCGGGCATGGTGTTCTGGCATAATGACGGCTGGACCATCTTCCGCGAGCTGGAAGTGTTTGTGCGTACCAAGCTAAAAGAGTACGACTACCAGGAAGTGAAAGGTCCGTTCATGATGGACCGCGTGCTGTGGGAAAAAACCGGGCACTGGGAGAACTATAAAGAAGCAATGTTCACCACCTCTTCAGAGAACCGTGAATATTGCATCAAGCCGATGAACTGCCCAGGGCACGTTCAGATCTTTAATCAGGGTCTGAAATCCTACCGCGACCTGCCGCTGCGTATGGCGGAGTTTGGTAGCTGCCATCGTAACGAGCCATCAGGTGCCTTGCACGGTCTGATGCGCGTACGCGGCTTTACCCAGGATGATGCTCACGTCTTCTGTACCGAAGATCAGGTACGTGATGAAGTGAACAGCTGTATCCGCATGGTCTACGACATGTACAGCACCTTCGGTTTTGAAAAAATCGTGGTGAAATTGTCGACCCGTCCGGAAAAACGTATCGGTACCGACGAAATGTGGGATCGTGCGGAAGTGGATTTGGCAGAAGCGCTGAAAGAGAATGACATTCCATTCGAATATCAGCCGGGAGAAGGTGCCTTTTACGGCCCTAAAATTGAGTTTACCCTGTACGATTGCCTCGACCGCGCCTGGCAGTGTGGTACCGTTCAGCTAGACTTCTCCCTGCCGAAACGTCTGGACGCGACTTTTGTCGGTGAAAACAACGATCGTCAGACACCGGTGATGATTCACCGCGCAATTCTCGGTTCAATGGAGCGCTTTATCGGCATCCTGACCGAAGAGTTCGCTGGATTCTTCCCGAGTTGGCTGGCACCAGTGCAAGCTGTGTTGATGAATATCACCGACAGTCAGTCAGAATACGTCAGCGAATTGACAAAGAAACTGCAGAATGCAGGTATTCGTGTCAAAGCGGACTTGAGAAACGAGAAGATAGGCTTTAAAATCCGCGAGCACACATTACGTCGCGTCCCTTATATGCTGGTTTGCGGTGACAAAGAGGTGGAAGCAGGCAAAGTTGCCGTGCGCACCCGCCGTGGTAAAGACCTTGGGAGCATGGACGTAGATGTGTTTGTTGAGAAGCTGCAACAAGAGATTCGCAGCCGACATCTTCACCAATTAGAGGAAACAGGTTATTAAAGGCGGAAAACGAGTACAACCAACACGTCCGAACCGTATCAACGGCGAAATCCGTGCTACCGAAGTGCGCTTATCTGGCGTAGACGGCGAGCAACTTGGCATTGTCACCCTGCGTGAAGCCATTGAGAAAGCTGAAGAAGCCGGCGTAGATTTAGTTGAAATCAGCCCGAACGCCGAACCGCCGGTTTGCCGTATCATGGATTACGGCAAGTTCCTTTATGAAAAAAGCAAGTCTTCTAAGGAACAGAAGAAGAAGCAGAAAGTTATCCAGGTTAAGGAAATCAAATTCCGTCCTGGTACCGATGATGGCGACTATCAGGTCAAACTACGCAACCTGATTCGCTTTCTGGAAGAGGGCGATAAAGCCAAAATCACGCTGCGTTTCCGCGGTCGTGAGATGGCGCACCAGCAGATCGGTATGGAAGTGCTTAACCGCGTCCGTAAAGATCTGTGTGAAGACATGGATCTGGCGATTGTCGAATCCTTTCCTTCGAAGATCGAAGGTCGTCAGATGATCATGGTGCTCGCTCCTAAGAAGAAACAGTAGGCCTTCAAGTAATGAAGCCGCGCATCGCTTGCGTTGTGCGGATTTTTATTCGCCTGTCTGATTCATTTTATTAACAATGCGAAGTGGATATTTGTAAAAATGCCAAAGATTAAAACTGTACGTGGCGCCGCTAAGCGCTTCAAGAAGACCGCTTCTGGCGGCTTCAAGCGTAAGCACGCGAACCTGCGTCATATTCTGACTAAAAAGTCTACTAAGCGTAAACGTCACCTGCGTCCGAAAGGCATGGTGTCTAAAGGCGATCTGGGTCTGGTTATTGCCTGCCTGCCGTACGCATAAGTAAGTTTTTTATAAATTTGCCCGAAAACTTTGCGTACTGGCCATTGGCTTGCAAGGAATAGGGCGTCACAGAATATGATATAGGAGAGCTCACATGGCTCGCGTTAAACGTGGTGTAATTGCTCGCGCACGTCACAAGAAAATCTTAAAACAAGCTAAAGGCTACTATGGTGCACGTTCACGTGTATACCGCGTTGCCTTCCAGGCTGTTATCAAAGCTGGTCAGTATGCTTACCGTGACCGTCGTCAACGTAAGCGTCAGTTCCGTCAACTGTGGATCGCGCGTATCAACGCTGCGGCTCGTCAGAACGGTATCTCTTACAGCCGTTTCATCAATGGCCTGAAAAAAGCCTCTATTGAAATCGACCGTAAGATTCTGGCTGACATCGCTGTATTCGACAAAGTGACATTTACTGCACTTGTTGAAAAAGCAAAATCAGCTCTGGCGTAAGTCAGTTGAAAAAGGGAGCTTGCTCCCTTTTTTATTACCCGCAACTCACGCAAAAGATTGACATTTTGGCCGCTGCGCATTTCAATAGTGCGGTTTCTAAATATGACAAGGTAACGCAAGCATGAATGCTGCTATTTTCCGTTTCTTTTTTTACTTTAGCGCCTGAACATCAGGGGCTTTTGCGCATAAGAAAAGAAACGAAAAATCGCGCTAAAAGCCTCCCTCGTGGAGGCTTTTTTGTTTCTGGCGACACTTAATCGGATCAGCTGATCCCAACGAGAACTGACCAGCCCGGCTGGAAGAAGAGGAAATCATGTCCCAACTCGCAGACCTGGTGGCTCGTGCCACGGCCGCCATCGACGAGGCGGCGGATATCGCTGCTCTGGACGCCGTGCGCGTCGAATTTCTGGGTAAGAAAGGGCATCTGACGCTGCAAATGACCACCCTGCGTGAACTGCCAGCAGAAGAGCGCCCGGCAGCGGGTGCGGTCATCAACGATGCTAAACAGCAAGTGCAGGATCGCCTTACCGCGCGCAAAGATACGCTGGAAAACGCCGAGCTGAATGCGCGTCTGGCTGCGGAAACCATCGACGTGTCGCTGCCTGGCCGCCGCGTTGAGAATGGCGGCTTGCATCCGGTGACCCGCACGATCGACCGTATCGAAACCTTCTTCGGCGAACTGGGTTTCGCGGTAGTGACAGGTCCGGAAATTGAAGACGATTACCACAACTTTGATGCGCTAAACATTCCGGGCCATCACCCGGCACGTGCCGATCACGATACCTTCTGGTTCGATGCCACGCGTCTGCTGCGCACCCAAACCTCAGGCGTGCAGATTCGCACTATGAAAAACCAGCAGCCGCCGATCCGCATCATCGCGCCAGGCCGTGTTTATCGTAACGACTACGATCAGACGCACACGCCGATGTTCCATCAGATGGAAGGTTTAATTGTCGATAAGGACATCAGCTTTACCAATCTGAAAGGCACGCTGCACGATTTCCTGAACAACTTCTTCGAAGAGAATCTGCAAATTCGCTTCCGTCCTTCTTACTTCCCGTTCACCGAACCGTCCGCAGAAGTGGATGTGATGGGTAAAAACGGCAAGTGGCTGGAAGTGCTGGGTTGCGGCATGGTGCACCCGAACGTGTTGCGCAATGTTGGCATCGATCCGGAAATTTATTCGGGCTTTGCGTTTGGCATGGGCATGGAGCGTCTCACCATGCTGCGCTACGGTGTGACCGATCTGCGCGCCTTCTTCGAAAATGATTTACGTTTCCTCAAACAATTTAAATAAGGGCAGGTTATCCAATGAAATTCAGTGAACTCTGGTTACGCGAATGGGTAAATCCAGCCCTTGACAGCGCTGCGCTGTCTGAGCAAATCACCATGGCCGGCCTTGAAGTGGACGGCGTAGATCCGGTTGCCGGCGCTTTCAACGGTGTTGTGGTGGGTGAAGTGGTTGAGTGCGGCCAGCATCCGAACGCCGACAAGCTGCGCGTCACCAAAATCAACGTCGGTGGCGATCGTCTGTTGGATATCGTCTGCGGCGCGCCAAACTGCCGTCAGGGCCTGAAAGTCGCAGTGGCGACCGTTGGCGCTGTGCTGCCGGGCGATTTCAAAATCAAAGCGGCAAAACTGCGTGGCGAACCCTCTGAAGGCATGCTGTGCTCCTTCTCTGAGCTGGGTATTTCCGACGATCACAGTGGCATTATCGAGCTGCCAGCCGATGCGCCCATTGGTACCAACATCCGCAGCTATCTGCAGCTGGATGACAACACCATTGAAATCAGCGTCACGCCAAACCGCGCCGATTGCCTGGGCATCATCGGGGTTGCGCGTGATGTAGCGGTACTGAACGGTTTGCCGCTGACGGCGCCTGCCATTGAGCCGGTAAAAGCCACCATCACCGACACTTTCCCGATTCGCGTCGATGCCACCGCCGCGTGCCCGCGCTATCTGGGCCGCGTGGTGAAAGGTATTAACGTCAAAGCCGCTACACCATTGTGGATGCGAGAAAAGCTGCGTCGCTGCGGTATTCGTTCAATCGATCCGGTGGTGGATATCACCAACTTTGTGCTGCTGGAGCTTGGCCAGCCGATGCACGCCTTTGATCTCGACCGCATCAACGGCGGCATCGTGGTGCGTATGGCAGAAGAGGGCGAAGCCCTGACGCTGCTGGATGGTACCGAAGCCAAACTCAGCAGCGACACGCTGGTGATTGCCGATCACCACAAAGCGCTGGCGATGGGCGGCATCTTTGGTGGCGAGCATTCAGGTGTGAATGAAGAGACGCAGAACGTGCTGTTCGAATGCGCCTACTTTGATCCGCTGGCGATTACCGGCCGCGCACGCCGTCAAGGCTTGCATACTGACGCATCACATCGTTATGAGCGTGGCGTCGATCCGGCGCTGCAGCACAAAGCGATTGAACGCGCGACGCAACTGCTGCTCGACATCTGTGGCGGCGAAGCGGGCCCGGTCATCGATCAAACTGACGCGAGCGCGCTGCCGCCACGCGCCACCATCACGCTGCGCCGTGAAAAGCTTGATCGCCTGATTGGTCACGTGATTGCTGACGATCAGGTTACTGACATCCTGACGCGTCTCGGTTGTGAAGTGACGGTCGGTGCAGGCGAGTGGCAAGCCGTGGCGCCAAGCTGGCGTTTCGATATGGCCATCGAAGAAGATCTGGTCGAAGAAGTGGCGCGCGTTTACGGCTACAACAACATTCCTGATGTGCCGGTGAAAGCCAGCCTGATCATGACGCAACATCGTGAAGCCGACCTGTCGCTGAAGCGTGCGAAAAATCTGCTGGTGGATAAGGGCTATCAGGAAGCGATTACGTACAGCTTCGTCGATCCAAAAATGCAGCAGTTGCTGCATCCGGGCGAAGAGGCGCTGATTTTGCCAAGCCCGATCTCCAGCGATATGTCGGCCATGCGCCTGTCGCTCTGGACCGGTTTACTGGGTGCGGTGGTGTACAACCAAAACCGTCAGCAGGGCCGCGTACGCCTGTTTGAGAGCGGTTTGCGCTTTGTTCCTGATACACAGGCCGATCTGGGTATCCGTCAGGATCTTATGCTGGCCGGCGTTTTAAGCGGTAATCGCTATGAAGAGCATTGGGATCTGGCGCGTCAGACGGTTGACTTCTATGATTTGAAAGGCGATTTAGAATCGCTGCTGGATTTGACCGGTAAACTTGATGAGATCTCCTTCCGTGCGGAAGCCAATCCGGCGCTGCATCCAGGACAAAGCGCCGCAATTTATTTACGCGGCGAACGAATCGGATTTATCGGGGTGGTTCATCCAGAGCTGGAACGTAAGCTGGATCTTAACGGGCGCACCTTAGTGTTTGAACTGCTTTGGAATAAGGTCGCAGACCGCGTCCTGCCTGATGCGCGCGAGATTTCCCGCTTCCCGGCAAACCGTCGTGATATCGCCGTTGTGGTGGCTGAAAACGTGCCTGCAGCAGATATCATTGCGGAGTGTAAGAAAGTTGGCGTAAATCAGGTAGTTGGCGTAAACTTGTTTGACGTGTACCGTGGTAAGGGCGTGAACGAGGGTGAAAAGAGCCTTGCGATTAGCCTGATTTTGCAGGATACCAGCCGGACACTCGAAGAAGAGGAGATTGCCGCGACCGTTGCCAAATGCGTTGCGGCATTAAAAGAGCGATTCCAGGCAACCTTGAGGGATTGAACCTATGGCGCTTACAAAAGCTGAAATGTCAGAGTACCTGTTTGAAAAACTCGGGTTGAGCAAACGCGATGCCAAAGAGTTGGTAGAACTTTTTTTTGAAGAGGTTCGCCGCGCGTTGGAAAACGGAGAACAGGTAAAACTGTCCGGATTTGGTAATTTTGATCTGCGTGACAAAAACCAGCGTCCGGGCCGTAACCCGAAGACGGGGGAAGATATTCCTATCACCGCGCGCCGAGTGGTGACATTCCGTCCGGGACAGAAGTTGAAAAGTCGCGTCGAGAACGCGACACCCAAGGATGCTGACTAATTTCAGTACGACAAAAAGGCCGCTTAGCGGCCTTTTTTTTGCCTTAAATTTGGTCGTTCTACACGATTTATCCACGCTGTAAGGATTTCGTAAGCATCCGGAAAATAAGGCGAAAATCGGTCCTCACCGATAGTGACGGCATCAACACTTTTGTTATAACAGCGCCATCACATAGCAAATGGTTTGAATAATGAAAAAGACAGCATTTTTATTAAGCATCCTGTTAGGCATGCCGCTGCTGGCTAGCGCCAATGTTTCCGTCAACATCAACACGCCGGGCGTTTCGGTGCATATCGGCGATCAGGATAAGCGTGGCTACTATTGGGATGGTTACGACTGGCGTGCGCCAACGTGGTGGAAACAGCACCATAACCAGCGCATTGGCACCAAAGGTCCGCACGGTTACTGGAACGGTAACGGCTGGCAGGCGCAGCATCCGGGCAATGGGCCGCATCGGGATGACAAACGTCAGCCACAGCGACAGCCGCAACCGCAGCATCACGACCAGCATGATAATCAGCAGAAGCGTGATAATCACGGTCAGCCGCTTCCCCCGCATCAGTAATGCTTCTCCAGCGGCGCCTCCACAGCGCCGCTTTCTTTTTGCTGTAATCCCACTACAATCAAATCTCTGTTTTCTCAGCCAATCTTATCTATGACTCTGCTGGATCAGCTTGCTTCTCAGGCAAACCGCCGCAGCCAGCGCTGGCTCATCACACTCAGTGCGCTGCTGTTGCTGCTCATTGGGCTTAGCCTGTCGGCCGGTGACAGCTGGATCTCCCCAACACAATGGTTTTCGGCGCAAGGCGATCTGTTCGTCTGGCAGCTGCGCATGCCGCGTACGCTGGCGGTGTTGCTGGTGGGTGCGGCGCTGGCAGTGTGCGGCGTGGTGATGCAGGCGCTGTTTAATAATCCGCTGGCGGAACCCGGCTTATTGGGTGTGTCGAATGGGGCAGGAATTGGTCTGGTATTGGGCGTGATGCTTGGCAACGGTTCGTTATGGAGCTTAGCGCTGGCGGCAATGGCCGGTGCGCTACTGATCACCCTGATTCTGCTGCACTTCGCCCACAAACAACTGTCGGTAAGCCGCTTACTGTTGACCGGCGTGGCGCTCGGCATTATCTGTAGCGCCATCATGACGTGGGCGGTGTACTTTAGCACCAGCCTCGATCTGCGCCAGCTGATGTACTGGATGATGGGCGGTTTTAGTGGCATCGACTGGCGCTATGGCTGGATGATGCTGGCGCTGCTGCCGGTTACGCTGCTGCTGATCGCCACCGCGCGCACGCTGAATTTGCTGGTGCTGGGCGAAACCTCGGCGCGTCAGCTCGGATTACCGCTGCTGCTGTGGCGCAACCTGCTGGTGCTGGCGATGGGCTGGCTGGTGGGCGTGAGCGTGGCGATGGCGGGGGCAATCGGCTTTGTCGGTCTGGTTATCCCGCATTTGTTGCGTCTCAGCGGTTTCAGCGATCATCGTTATTTGTTGCCTGCGGCGGCTTTAGCCGGTGCCGCAGTGCTGCTGGGCGCGGATATTATTGCGCGGCTGGTATTAACCTCCGCCGAACTGCCGATTGGCGTGGTAACCGCCACGCTCGGCGCGCCGCTGTTTATCGTGTTATTAGTGAAGTCTTCGCGCTAGCTTTGGCTGGCAACGTGTTATCAACAACAGGAATCGACTATGAGCATTTATCAAACAGAACTGGTGACGCTGGACGGTGAAAAAACCTCGCTGGCCGCCTTTGAAGGCAAGGTGCTGCTGGTGGTGAACGTGGCATCAAAATGCGGCCTGACGGCGCAGTACGAGCAGTTAGAATCGCTGCAGAAAGCCTGGCAGGATAAGAACTTCAGCGTGCTGGGCTTCCCGTGCAATCAGTTCCTCGAGCAAGAGCCGGGCAGCAACGAAGAGATCAAAACCTTCTGCAGCACCACCTACGGCGTGACTTTCCCGATGTTCGATAAAACTGACGTCAACGGCGAGCATCGTCATCCGCTCTATGCGCAGCTGACGGCGGCGCAGCCAGTGGCGCAACGCCCGGAAGGCAGCGGTTTCCTTGAGCGCATGGAGAGCAAAGGCCGCGCGCCGAAAGCGCCAGGCGATATCCTGTGGAACTTCGAGAAGTTCCTCATTAATAAGCAGGGCAAAGTGATTGCGCGCTTCTCACCGGATATGACGCCGGACGATCCCATCATCCTGAAAAGTGTAGAGCAGGCGCTGGCCGAGTAAATGCTATTGCAGTGTCAGGGAGTCAGCGTCGCAGGGCGGCTGGCTCCCGTTGAACTTAGCGTTAACGCCGGTGAGTTAGTACATCTGGTGGGGCCGAACGGTGCGGGCAAAAGTACCTTGCTCAACGTGCTGTCCGGTTTGTTGCCGAGTCAGGGCCGCATTGTGCTGGATGGCGCGCCGCTGTCCACGTTAAACGGTGCGGCATTGGCTCAGTTGCGCGGCTGGCTGCCGCAGCAGCAGATGGCGCCGGGACCAATGCCGGTGTGGCATTACTTACGCATGCATATCTCCGCCCAAACGGCAGAAACGGACCGCGTTTTACTGGATATGTTCGCGCAGTTAGCTCTGCAGGATAAGCTGACGCGCAGCCTGACGCAGCTTTCTGGCGGTGAATGGCAACGTGTGCGGCTGGCTGCCGTGGTGTTACAGGTACATCCGGCGATCAATCCTCGCGGCAAACTGCTGCTGCTGGATGAGCCGATGAGCGCTCTCGACGTGGCGCAACAGCGCGTAGTTGATAAGTTGCTGGCCGAACTGTGCCGTAGCGGCCAGGCAATTGTTGCCAGCGGGCACGACCTCAATCACAGCCTGCGTCACGCCGATCGCGTGTGGCTAATGCATCAAGGCTCGGTGGTACGTCAGGGCCGCGCCCGCGAGGTGCTGACCGCTGCGCAATTAGCGCCGCTTTACCAAACCCCGTTTGAACAAATCGATACTGCACAAGGCCCGCTACTGTTTATTCCCTGACAGAGGATTGCGTGCCGTGGCGCTTTGCCGCTAAAGTGTCAGCCGGACGAGGGAGAGAGGAAAAGGCTGATGCGGCTGACAATTTTGATTTTGGCACTGTTGCTGGCGGGCTGTAGCCACCATGCGCCGCCGCCTAATGGTCGCCTGTCTGATTCCATCACCGTGATTGCCCAACTTAACGATCAGCTGAGCCGCTGGCGCGGAACGCCGTATCGCTACGGCGGGTTAAGCCGCGGTGGCGTGGACTGTTCCGGCTTCGTCTACCTGACCTTCCGCGATAAATTTGAGATGCAATTGCCGCGCTCGACCATTGACCAAACCGACATTGGTACGCGCATCGACAAAGGCGATCTGCTGCCTGGCGATCTGGTGTTCTTCAAAACCGGCAGTGGAGAAAACGGTTTACACGTGGGTATTTACGATACCGACAACACCTTTATTCACGCCTCGACCAGCCAGGGTGTGATCCGCTCTTCGCTGGATAACGTTTACTGGCGCAAAGTATTTTGGCAGGCGCGTCGCATCTAAATAGTGCTTATATCGCTTAATAAAGACGCGGAAAAAGAAAGGTTATCTCACCCTGAATTAATTCCGAATCGTGCCGATATTTAACTATCATTTAGAATGGCACTTTACCCGCCATCGATTTAATACTATTAATAAAGCTAAATTTATTTAATTGGTATGGATATTAACCCCGGCTTATTTGGCTTAAGTATTATTTGCGGCTTAAATCGGCGTAATAAGACCTAAAACGGCACCTCTTCAAACGTTTGGTCCTATTGCCTGGTGGTATTCGTTGATATACGATGCGCCAATTGCCATTGCTTCTGGCTTGAAAAATGAAAGTCCATTTGTCTGCCGACTATCAGTCGGAAACCTGGTTTTATCCAGTTTACTCTCTGGCGGGCCAGCTGACTGCGGTCGAGCTGGTGACGCAATTTGTCCACGACAGCGCACCTATTACGCTGCCGCAGGATTTGCTATTGCCACAATTGGACGATGCGCAGCAATTACGTTTGCTGCAAAGCCAGCTTTCATTGCTGGAAAAGTACCGCGACTTTTTTGAGGTTAATCAAATTACCGCGTTGGTACGTATCGATGATTCCATGGCCAATACACTTTTGGCCAGCGAATTTCTGTTAAGGAAATTCCGACAAATTCCTTTTATTGCTTTGGATATCAGCGAAACGTTTCCGCAATTATCTTTGGGTAAATCCCATCCATTGCTCGCCGCATTGCAAAGTGAATTTCGTTTATCGCTTTCACAATTTGGTGCAGGAAAAGCACCGGCAACGGCGGTATACGATAATCTGTTTAGCGTGTTAAAACTGGATAAAGCCTTTATTCAGAACCTGGCAAAACGCGCCTCGTTTACGCCTTTTATTCAGACGGTTATCAATAATTTTTCTGATTTTGCGGAGCAGATCATTATTTGTGGTATTGACGATAACCAAATGATGGAAAAGATGAGCACGTTGAGTGGTGCGCAGCTGCAGGGCAGCCTGTTCCCGGTGGTTAAAGCTGAACGTCTTAGCGATCTCATCTATTCCGATCTGAATTTACACACGCCTTCGCAGCAGTAATCCTTTCGCCTGTCTTCCGCGCCGCGTCGGCGTTACAATCCTGGTTATCTTAAAACTCAATGCGGGTGCCTTCGTTAAGCGCACCTTCCGGAGTGTCGATGCAATTTACCAATAGCTGGCAGCAAGAATTAGCCGGATTCTACACCGCGCTGGACCCAAAGCCATTGGCAGGTGGACGGCTGTTTTATCACAATGCGCCGCTGGCACAAGAGATGGGTTTAGACGATGCACTGTTCGCCGGCAACGGGCATGGCGTGTGGTCAGGGCGCGAACTGTTGCCCGGCATGTCGCCGCTGGCGCAGGTGTATAGCGGCCACCAGTTTGGCGTCTGGGCGGGACAACTGGGCGATGGGCGCGGCATTCTGCTGGGTGAACAGCAGCTGACGAATGGGCGTAAGCTCGACTGGCACTTAAAAGGCGCCGGTTTGACCCCGTATTCGCGCATGGGCGACGGTCGCGCGGTGATCCGCTCCAGCGTACGCGAATTCCTCGCGTCCGAAGCGCTGCATCATCTTGGCATTCCCACCACGCGCGCGCTGGCGCTCGCCATCGGCGATGAACCGGTGCTGCGCGAAACCCAGGAACGCGGTGCGATGCTGATGCGCATTGCCGACAGCCATCTGCGTTTCGGCCATTTTGAGCATTTCTATTACGGCGGTGAACAAGACAAAGTGCGCCAGCTGGCGGATTACGCTATTCGCCATCACTGGCCGCAGCTAAAAGAGGAAGCGGACCGTTATCTGCTGTGGTTCACCGATATCGTCAAACGCACCGCCAGCCTGATCGCCCATTGGCAAAGCGTGGGCTTTGCGCACGGCGTGATGAACACCGATAACATGTCGATTCTGGGCTTAACGCTGGATTACGGTCCGTACGGTTTCCTCGACGACTATCAGCCGGATTACATCTGCAATCACAGTGATTATCAGGGCCGCTACGCCTTTGAAAATCAGCCGATGATTGGGCTGTGGAACCTTAATCGCCTGGCGCATGCCTTGTCAGGTCTGATGACCACCGAGCAGCTTAAACAGGCGCTCGGCCACTATGAAAACGAGCTGATGCGCGTCTGGGGCGAGAAAATGCGTGCCAAACTCGGCTTGCTGACGGCGGATGCCAATGACAACACGCTTCTGACCGGCTTGCTTGCGATGATGACGGCGGAACGCAGTGATTACACGCTGACCTTCCGCATGCTAAGCGACACGCAGCAAGATGAAAGCCGTTCGCCGTTGCGGGATGAGTTTATCGATCGTGACGCTTTTGATCGCTGGTACAGCGATTATCGCCAGCGGCTGTTGCAAGACCACGCCAGCGATGCGCAGCGTCAGGCGGTGATGAAGGCGGCCAATCCGGCGCTAGTATTGCGCAACTATCTGGCGCAGCAGGTGATTGAAGAGGTAGAAAACGGCGAGACCACGGCGTTAGCTAAACTGCATAGCGCGTTACAGCAGCCGTTTAGCGATGCGGCCGTCAGCGCCGAGTTGCGCCAACGGCCACCAGAGTGGGGCAAAACGCTGGAAGTGAGTTGTTCCAGCTAAGCGTCAGTTAAAAACGGCTGTCGACAGCGGCAGCCAGTTTTGCCAGCACCTCGGCGCTGTCTTCCCAGCCGAGGCAGGGATCGGTGATCGACTGGCCGTAGGTTAGCGCTTCACCGCTCACCACTTTCTGATTCCCTTCCTGCAGGAAACTCTCGATCATCACACCCGCGACCGCGCGCGATCCGGCACGAATTTGCGCCGTCACGTCATCGGCAACATCACGCTGACGACCGTGCTGCTTCAGGCAGTTGCCGTGGCTGAAGTCGATTACCAGCTGCTCCGGCAGATTGAAGTCGCGCAGATTGGCCGCCGCTGCCGCCACATCTTCGGCGTGATAGTTGGGCTGACGACCGCCGCGCAGGATCATGTGACCATGCGGATTGCCGCTGGTTTGATAAATGGTCATCTGACCGTTTTTATCCGGTGACAGGAACATGTGGCTGGCGCGCGCGGCGCGAATCGCATCAACCACAATCTGCACGTTGCCGTCGGTGCCGTTCTTGAAACCGACCGGGCAGGAGAGCGCCGATGCCATCTCACGGTGAATCTGGCTTTCGGTGGTACGCGCGCCAATCGCGCCCCAGCTGATCAGGTCGGCAATAAACTGGCCGATCACCATATCGAGAAATTCGGTGGCGGTTGGCATGCCGAGCGCGTTGATATCCAGCAGCAGTTTGCGCGCGATGGCGATGCCGCGATTGACATCGTAGCTGCCATCCAGATCCGGATCGGAGATCAGGCCTTTCCAGCCAATCACGGTGCGCGGTTTTTCAAAATAGGCGCGCATCACGATTTCCAGACGATCTTTATGGCGCTCACGTAGCACGTTCAGACGTTCAGCATACTCAATTGCCGCTTTAGGATCGTGCAGCGAACAAGGGCCAATAATCACTAAAAGTCGCGGATCTTCGCCGGTCAGGATGCGCGCGATGCGTTGACGGGAAGCGGTGACGTTGGCGGCAATCTCTGCCGAAATAGGGTGTTCATGCGCGAGCGCAGCCGGCGTTAACAGGCTACCGATGCACGCGGTGCGCAGTTCATCAGTCTTGTTCATTGGGGTTCTCAAAAATTTGTTCTTCGCAGCGGTGAAATACCGGGAAGTGATGGTGGTCACAATAAACTAATAGCCTGCGAATTCAACCTGCTAAAAACAAAGGTCTTCAAATTAGACGGAAGCGTGGCTTTACGATTCAAATACAGGTCAGGAATGTAGTAACGAGGTCGCCATAAATGGCGACCCTACGAATGTGTTGTGCGGTTTTTGTAGGGGCGCCATTTATGGCGACCGGCAGCAATACCTAATACATGTTGCGGTTCAGGCCCATGATGTCGAGGATTTTGGTGGCGATCTCCTCCACCGAATAATTGGTGCTGTTGAGATAACGAATCTGATTGGTGCGGAACAGCGCTTCCACTTCGCCCACCTCGAGACGGCATTGGCGCAGCGAGGCGTAACGGGTATTTTCCGCGCGTTCCTGGCGAATCGCCGCCAGACGTTCAGGATCGATGGTCAACCCAAACAGCTTATGCTGATGTGCACGCAGCGCCGGCGGCAGTTTCAGGTTATCCATATCATCGGCAATAAACGGATAGTTAGCGGCGCGCACGCCAAACTGCATCGCTAAATACAAGCTGGTGGGCGTTTTCCCGCAGCGAGACACGCCGAGCAGAATTACCTGCGCATCTTCTAAACCGCGCAAAGAAATGCCGTCATCATGCGCGAGGGTATAATCGATGGCCGCGATACGCGCGTCATATTTGCCGAGGTTACTGGCGGTTAAACCGTGTGTCCGGTGCGCAACCGGCATTGATGCCACGCCCAGCTCGCTTTGCAGCGGTGCCACCAGCGCCTGCACGATGTCCTGACAAAAGCCTTCACTCTCGAGAATAATTTCGCGTACATCGGGCGTAACAATAGAGAAGAACACCAGCGGGCGCACGCCGCTCTGCTGATAGAGCGCGTTAATTTGCGCTTTAACCGCTTGAGCGCGTTGCACATTCTCAACAAACGGCAGCGTCACGCTGTGGGCCATCACCGGGAACTGAGATAACACCGCATGGCCCAGTACTTCGGCGGTTATGGCGGTGCCATCAGAAATGTAAAATACGCTGCGTTCAGTGTTCATCGTGCAAATATCCTCTTGCGTATCAATGTCTAAATTATTGATGACAATATTTCATTTTAATTAATAGTAAAATGAAATATCCATATTGTCCGCTATTGTGCTCACAAAGATAAATCAGCGAATAATCAATATTAGATGAAATGCTGTTTTGAAAAGCGTTATTTTCGCGCATTTTCCTTTTCGCGCATGAAATAAAGTGTGAAGCCGTTGCGCAACGAAAATCAATCGCTAACCCTCTGAAAAAGGGAAAAATATCGTTGCAGCAATCAATTGGCGTGAAATAGCCCGGTTGCGCAACTCAATTAATTCTAAGTACTAATCCGATTTTGCCTTTCTTTTCCTGCTTTAACGATTCAACACTTAGTCTTTATTTATCGGTTGTGCCAGGCTGTTTTGGCGAATAGCAAAATGTTCCATGTGTATTCACATCATTTAAAAGGATAATCTCAATGTCCAATCAAGACCAACAGTCGCTAGTGCTCTGGTACAACCAGCTTGGCATGCATGATGTTGATCGGGTGGGAGGCAAGAATGCTTCCCTGGGAGAAATGATTACGAATTTGTCGTCGCTGGGTGTTTCCGTGCCAAACGGTTATGCGACCACATCTTATGCGTTTAATCTGTTCCTCGATCAAAGCGGACTGAACCAGCGTATTTATGATTTGCTGGATAAAACGGATGTTGATGATGTTGCTGAGCTCGCGCAAGCGGGTAAACAGATTCGTCAATGGGTGGTCGATACGCCATTCCAGCCTGAGCTGGAAGCGGCGATTCGTAGCGCCTACGAACAACTCTCTGCTGATGATGCCGACGCCTCCTTTGCGGTGCGATCGTCAGCCACCGCCGAGGATATGCCCGATGCCTCGTTTGCCGGCCAGCAGGAGACTTTCCTTAACGTGCAGGGCTATGACGCGGTGATCATCGCGGTGAAGCACGTGTATGCCTCTTTATTTAACGATCGCGCTATCTCTTACCGTGTGCATCAGGGCTACGACCATCGCGGCGTAGCGCTCTCGGCCGGTATTCAGCGCATGGTGCGATCGGATCTCGCCTCATCAGGCGTAATGTTTACCATTGATACCGAATCAGGCTTCGATCAGGTGGTGTTTATCACCTCAGCCTTTGGTTTGGGCGAAATGGTGGTGCAGGGCGCGGTTAACCCTGACGAGTTCTACGTGCACAAACCGACATTGGCAGCCAACCGTCCGGCAATTGTGCGCCGCACCATGGGCTCGAAAAAGTTGCGCATGGTATATGCCGATTCGCAGGAGCATGGCGAGCAGGTGCGCATTGAAGATGTCGAGCAGGAACAGCGCGATCGCTTCAGCTTAACTGATGATGAAGTGCAGGCGCTGGCGCGCCAGGCGGTGCTGATTGAGCAGCATTACAAACGCCCAATGGACATTGAGTGGGCGAAAGATGGGCACACCGGCAAACTGTTCATCGTGCAGGCGCGTCCGGAAACGGTGCGCTCCAACGGTCAGGTGATGGAACGTTACACGCTGCAGGGTAAAGGCAAAGTGGTGGTCGAGGGCCGCGCCATTGGTCATCGCATCGGTGCCGGTGAAGTTAAAGTGATTCACGACATCAGCGAGATGCACCGCATTGAAAAAGGCGATGTGCTGGTGACCGACATGACCGATCCCGATTGGGAACCGATCATGAAGAAAGCCTCGGCCATCGTCACCAATCGCGGCGGTCGCACTTGCCACGCGGCGATCATCGCGCGTGAACTGGGCATTCCGGCGGTGGTGGGCTGTGGCGATGCCACCGAACACCTGAAAGATGGCCACAAAGTCACGGTTTCCTGTGCCGAAGGCGATACCGGTTATGTCTATAACGAACTGCTGGACTTCGAAGTCACCAGCTCGCAGGTCGATACCATGCCGGAACTGCCGCTGAAGATTATGATGAACATCGGTAACCCGGATCGTGCCTTTGATTTCGCCTGCTTGCCGAATGAAGGTGTTGGCCTGGCGCGTCTGGAATTCATCATTAACCGCATGATTGGCGTGCATCCGAAAGCGCTGCTGGAGTTTGATCAGCAGACGCCAGAACTGCAGCAGCAGATTCGTCAGATGATGAAAGGCTTTGATGATCCGATTGAGTTTTACATCGGCCGTCTGACCGAAGGGATTGCGACCTTGGGTGCGGCGTTTGCGCCGAAACGCGTGATTGTTCGTCTCTCGGATTTCAAAACCAACGAATACGCCAACCTGGTCGGCGGCGAGCGTTACGAGCCGGAAGAAGAGAACCCGATGCTCGGTTTCCGTGGCGCCGGTCGTTACGTTGCTGACAACTTCCGCGATTGCTTCAAGCTGGAGTGCGAAGCGGTGAAGCGCGTGCGTAACGAAATGGGACTGACCAACGTTGAGATCATGATTCCGTTCGTGCGTACCGTCGATCAAGCTGAAGCGGTGGTCGCCGAGCTGGCGAAAAACGGTCTGAAGCGCGGCGAGAACGGCCTGAAAGTGATCATGATGTGTGAGATCCCGTCCAACGCCTTGCTGGCTGAACAGTTCCTCGAGCACTTCGATGGCTTCTCCATCGGCTCAAATGACATGACGCAGCTGGCGCTGGGCCTTGATCGCGACTCTGGCGTGGTGTCCGCGCTGTTTGATGAGCGTAACGATGCGGTGAAAGCACTGTTGTCGATGTCGATCAAAGCAGCGAAAAAGCAGGGCAAATACGTCGGGATTTGTGGTCAGGGCCCGTCGGATCATCAGGACTTTGCGGCATGGTTAATGGAGCAGGGCATTGATAGCCTGTCGCTGAATCCGGATACCGTGGTTGAAACCTGGTTAGGTTTGGCAGAGCTCAACGCTGCGAAACATTAACCAAGTGGCAATTTGATGCTTCAAATGAGAATTTGACGTGTCTTTAAGGTAATTATCAAGGCCAGCGCTGCTGGCCTTGTTGTTTTGCCTGAAAAAAAGCCAAAAAAAAGCCCATCACAGGGGATGGGCAAAGACTACACACAGCAATTCTTTACTTTACTCAGGGGAATAAGGTTGTTTAAAAATCAGTAGCTTGATTCCAAACATAGGAAACATGTTATTGATCAGGCCCGCTGGCGTCTTTAAGAATCCTCTTATTAGTTTAAAGCTGATAACCTTTCGTGGTGATTTTCTTAGTGATCGACCGCTGTTTCAGCTGCAAAAATAATCATTCCGTAAGCAAATCCCACCTAAAGCGCCTAAAACTGCGTTTTTTCTTAAAAATCGCTTATGAAAAAAAATAATTATCAGTAAGGAATGCAAGGTGACGACGTTGTGGCATTAGGCGGGTTAAAGTAAGGCCAGTGTAAAACGGAGAGTTTGGGTATCGTTTTTGGATGGGCATTAAGGTGTATCAGGTCGCCATAAATGGCGACCCTACGAATAACTTAATGTTCTTCTTCGTGATCGGCCAATGCTTCGATGGCGGTTTGCATATCGTCATCCGGTTCAGGTGCTTCATGCATCCACACCGAAACCAGACGATAAGAGACCGCCAATACCACCGGACCGATAAACAGTCCGATCATACCGAAGGCAATCAATCCGCCAATTACGCCAGAGAGGATCAGGATCATCGGTAAATCGGCGCCCATGCGAATCAATACCGGACGCAACACGCTGTCCAACGTACCGACCACGCAGCTCCATACCAGCAGCACCGTGCCCCATGTGGTATCGCCGCTCCAGTAGAGCCAGATAATCGCTGGCACTAACACCACCAGCGGTCCGAGCTGCACCAGACAAGTGAGGATCATCAGCACGGTTAACAGCGTGGCGTAAGGAATGCCGGAAATGGCTAAACCGATGCCGCCGAGTACGCCCTGCACCAGCGCGGTGACCACCACGCCCAGCGCCACGGCGCGAATCGCCTGACCAGCCAGCAGCACTGCGGCATCACCACGGCGTCCGCTCATGCGATAAGCAAAATGACGAATCCCGTGGCCCACCTGCTCACCGCGCCAGTAGAGCAACACGCTGAACAGCAGCATCACGATGAGGTGCATCATAAAGCGGCCAAAGTGTCCGGCCTGCGCCACGAAGAAACCCGTTGTACGACCAATATAAGGCTGCACCTGATTAAGCATCGCCGCGCCGCCGCCATCCACCAATTTGTGGTAGCTGGAATAGAGTTTTCTGCCGACATAGGGAATCTGTCGCAACCAATCAAAGTCAGGCATCACCAGATGGCGCTGCGTTGCCCAGGCAATCACCGGCGCGCTGTTATCAATCAGGCTGCTGACCAGCAGGGCGATAGGAATAATAAACAGCAGTAATAGCAAAATGGTCATGGCGATGACCGCCAGCGAGCGGCGTCCCCATAACATCTGTTGCAGACGAATCATCAACGGCCAGGTGGCGATCACCACCATGCTGGCCCAGGCGAAGCCGAGAATAAAGGGCTGCACCACCCACAGACTGGCGATGATCATGATCAGAATGAACATCAGTGAAAACAGCATTTGCGGTAAATCCATACCGCGTTGCAGGTCTTTCATCACAACGGTTAACCTCGATTGAATCCTTCAGAGTGGGGCTGAACAGCCCTGATTAATGATGATCTATTTCCTGAAAATTAAACAGGAAAAGCAGCGACGGCGGCGCGCTTTCCTGAAAAAACAGCAGCCAGCAGAAAAGTATGATAAAACCAATGGCTGAAAAAAAATTACGACGCAAACGTTTACAACATCTCGGTCACTCAATAATGATCCCACAGATTTCTCAGGCACCGGGCCTCGTTCAACTGGTGCTGACATTCCTGCAGTCCTTAAAAGAGCAAGGCTTTACCGGCGATACCGCCACCAGCTATGCCGATCGCCTCTCGCTTTCCACCGACAACAGTATTTATCAGCTGCTGCCTGATGCGGCGCTGTTTCCGCGCTCGACGGCGGATGTGGCCTTGATTGCGCGCCTCGCCGGTGAAACTCGCTTTACCAGCCTGGTGTTTACGCCACGCGGTGGCGGCACCGGCACCAACGGGCAGTCGCTCAATCAGGGCATCGTGGTGGATATGTCGCGCTACATGAACCGCATCCTGGAAATCAATACCGAGCAAGGTTGGGTGCGTGTCGAAGCGGGCGTGGTGAAAGATCAGCTCAATGCGTGGCTCAAGCCGTATGGCTTCTTCTTCTCGCCGGAGCTCTCCACCAGCAACCGCGCCACGCTTGGCGGCATGATCAACACTGATGCATCGGGCCAGGGATCGCTGGTGTATGGCAAAACCTCCGATCACGTTGAAGGACTGCGTGCGGTGCTGCTTGGCGGTGATATCCTCGATACGCGCGCCATGCCGACTGCCCTGGCGGAACAGCTGGCGAACACGCCAACGGCGGAAGGGCGCATTTATCAGCAGGTGTTAAGCCGCTGTCGTGAACAGCGCGATCTGATTCTGGAGAAATTTCCCAAACTCAATCGCTTCCTGACCGGCTACGACCTGCGTCATGTGTTCAGTGATGATTTACAGACCTTCGATCTGACGCGTTTGCTGTGCGGCGCGGAAGGCACATTGGCCTTTATTACTGAAGCGCGCCTCGACATCACGCCCATCCCGAAAGTGCGCCGTCTGGTGAACATCAAATACGACTCCTTCGACTCGGCCCTGCGTAATGCCCCTTTTATGGTGGAAGCCAAAGCGCTGTCGGTAGAAACCGTTGACTCGAAAGTATTGAACCTGGCGCGTGAAGATATCGTCTGGCATTCGGTGAATGAATTAATTACCGATGTGCCAGACAAAGAGATGCTCGGCCTCAACATCGTGGAGTTTGCCGGTGATGATGGCGAACTGATTGAGCAGCAAATCAGCACGCTGTGCCAGCGTTTAGATGAGCTGATGCAGCAGCAGATGGGCGGCGTGATCGGCTATCAATTGTGTGACGATTTAGGCGGCATTGAGCGCATCTATAATATGCGCAAAAAAGCGGTTGGCCTGTTGGGGAACGCCAAAGGGCGCGCCAAGCCGATTCCGTTTGTCGAAGATACCGCCGTGCCGCCAGAGCAGCTGGCGGATTACATCGTCGATTTTCGCGCATTGCTTGACAGCCACGGCCTGAGTTACGGCATGTTTGGTCACGTGGATGCCGGCGTGCTGCATGTGCGTCCGGCGCTGGATATGTGCGATCCGCAGCAGGAGCTGCTGATGAAGCAGATCTCCGATGAAGTGGTGGCGCTGACCGCACGCTACGGCGGGTTATTGTGGGGCGAACACGGCAAAGGTTTCCGCGCGCAATACAGCCCGGAATTCTTTGGTGAGACGCTGTTCAACGAATTGCGCCGTATCAAAGCCGCCTTCGATCCTGATAACCGCATGAATCCCGGCAAGATCTGTACGCCGCTGGGCAGTGATGAACCGATGATGCAGGTTGATGCGGTGAAACGCGGCACCTATGATCGACAGATTCCGGTCACGGTGCGCAACGAGTGGCGTGGCGCGATGGAGTGTAATGGTAACGGCTTGTGCTTCAACTTTGATGCGCGTAGCCCGATGTGCCCGTCGATGAAAATCACCCGCAACCGCATTCACTCACCGAAAGGGCGCGCCACACTCACGCGTGAATGGTTGCGCTTGCTCTCCGAGCAGGGCGTGGATCCCGTTCAGCTGGAGCAGGCGCTGCCCAAACAGGGCGCCAGCTTGCGTACGTTGATTCAGCGCACGCGCAATACCTGGCATGCGAATCAGGGCGAATATGACTTCTCGCACGAAGTGAAAGAGGCGATGTCGGGCTGTCTGGCGTGTAAAGCCTGTTCGACGCAGTGCCCGATCAAGATCGATGTGCCGAACTTCCGTTCACGCTTCCTGCAGCTTTATCACACGCGCTATCTGCGTCCGATGAGCGATCATCTGGTGGCTAGCGTGGAGAGTTACGCGCCGTTGATGGCCAAAGCGCCCAAGGTGTTCAACTTCTTCCTCAAACAGCCGTGGATGCGCGAACTGAGCAAAACGCATATCGGCATGGTGGATTTGCCACTGCTGTCATCGCCAAGCCTCAAGCAGCAGTTAGGCGGTCATCCAGCGATGAACCTGACGCTGGAGCAGTTAGAAGCACTGGATGCGGGGCAACGCGAAAACTGCGTGCTGGTGGTACAAGATCCTTTCACCAGCTATTACGAGGCGCAGCTGGTGACCGATTTCATCAAGCTGATTGAGAAACTCGGTTATCGTCCGGTGCTACTGCCATTCTCACCGAACGGCAAGGCGCAGCATGTGAAAGGCTTCCTGCAACGCTTTGCACGCACCGCCAGCAAAACCGCTGATTTTCTCAACCGCGTAGCGAAACTGGGCATGCCGATGGTTGGCGTCGATCCAGCGACCGTGCTCTGCTATCGCGACGAATACAATCAGGTGCTGGGCGAGCAGCGCGGCGAGTTTAGCGTGCAGCTGGTGCACGAGTGGCTGCAAACCGCCTTGTCTCCTCGTGCGGAACAAACCGCCAGCGGCGAAGCCTGGTATTTGTTTGCGCACTGCACCGAAGTGACCGCGCTGCCCTCCACGCCGAATCAGTGGCAGAGCATTTTTGCACGCTTTGGCGCGAAGCTGGAAAACGTCAACGTCGGTTGTTGCGGCATGGCGGGAACCTATGGCCACGAAAGCGCAAACCTGGAGAATTCACTGGGGATTTATGAGCTTTCCTGGCATCCGCAACTGCAAAAGCTGCCGCGTCAACGCTGTCTCGCAACCGGCTTTTCCTGTCGTAGTCAGGTAAAACGCGCAGAAGGCAATGGCATGCGTCATCCACTGCAAGCGTTACTGGAAATGATGTAAACAAATTGTAGGAGTCGTCACAAAGCTGGATTAGAATATCCAGCCTGCGTGGCGAACAAAATCACTCTGCAGGCGGGTAGCTTGATCCCACTCGCCGCTCAGCGCCAGTTGATGACACAAACGTGTTAATGACAGGCGCGCCAGTTGATAGGCCTGAATCCGAAACAAACGGTCACGATCGGCATTGCCCATCTCCTGCACTAAGCGGTGATGGAGCTTGCCCATGGCATGCAGAAAGCTGTGATCGTCGCCGTTGAGTTCGCAGATTTCTGCCATATCGAGGCAGGTGTCGTTGAAGCGACGCAGTTGGTCTAGAGTGCAATCGGTGCGGTTGAGCTTTGCCTGAGCCATGTAGAAGTCAACGGTGATATCGCGCACCGAAAACTTATATTCGTCGATTTTATGTTGTAACCAGGCTGAGACGGTAAGCGTCATATCGCCACCTTTTTAGGTTAATGATAATCATTATCATATTAAACCGCGTCAGGAATGCAATTCCCGCTGTGAAATTTTATTGATTTCTTCTGCCTGTTACTAAAATCGGCAATAACAATTTCTTTACATTGTAGAAAGGCGTAACCTATCAATCAGGATTAAATCGTAAAATTGATTTTAAAAAATTTGCGGCAATTTAACGGGTTACGCTGGTCAGGCACGCACAGGAATGCCGCCGTCAATCTGCTTTGAAGCGACTATGCTTAATAAAGCAGCAGTGAAAAATAGCACGAGATGATTATCCCTGCAAAACAAGAGGTTGAAGTGATATCTGATATCACTACCATAGGGGGATAGCCTGAAAAGGCCCAGACATACGAGGTAGCACAATGTCATCAGTAAATGCCGACTCCTTTTCACCCGAAGATTTCGTCTGGAAAGGGCTCACGCTGACCGAATCGGCAGCGAAACAGATTCTTAACCTGGTAGAACAAGACCCTGAAGTCAAGGGCTTGAAACTGGGTGTGAAAACGTCCGGCTGTGCCGGCTTTGGGTACGTCATGGATCTGGTAAAGGATCCTGCCGATGACGACCTGCAGTTTGAGCAATTCGGCGCAAAACTGTTTGTGCCACTTCAGGCGATGCCGTTTGTTGACGGTACCGAGCTGGATTATGTCCGCGAAGGTCTTAACCAGATTTTTAAATTCAACAACCCTAAAGCTCAACACGCCTGCGGGTGCGGTGAAAGCTTTGGCGTCGAGTAAGTAAAACATGTCACGACACACCGAAGCATCTGATGATGTACAAATGTGGGAAGGCAAGCTCAATTATAAAGAGGGCTTCTTTACCCAGTTACAAACCGAAGAATTTGCCCACGGCATCAATGAAGATGTGGTGCGTGCGATTTCGGCTAAACGTAACGAACCTGAATGGATGCTTGAATTCCGTCTCAAGGCGTTCCGCGCCTGGGAGCAAATGGAAGAGCCGCACTGGCTGAAAGCGCACTACGAAAAACTGGATTATCAGGATTACAGCTACTACTCTGCGCCGTCCTGCGGCAACTGCGATGACAGCTGTGCTTCTGAACCTGGCGCCACCCAAACCTCCGGCAGCGTCGCGTCCAGCGACTACCTGACGAAGGAAGTGGAAGACGCGTTCAACCAGTTAGGCGTTCCAGTGCGTGAAGGGCGTGAAGTGGCGGTGGATGCGATTTTCGACTCCGTCTCCGTTTCGACCACCTATCGCGGCAAGCTGGCGGAGCAGGGCATTATCTTCTGCTCGTTCGGCGAAGCGATTCACGATCACCCAGAGCTGGTGCAGAAGTATCTCGGGACTGTCGTGCCGCCAAACGATAACTTCTTTGCCGCGCTGAACTCGGCTGTGGCCTCTGACGGTACCTTCGTGTACATCCCGAAAGGCGTACGTTGCCCGATGGAGCTGTCGACCTATTTCCGCATCAACGCGGCAAAAACCGGTCAGTTTGAGCGCACCATCTTGATCGCCGATGAAGACAGCTACGTCAGCTACATCGAAGGTTGCTCTGCGCCGGTGCGTGACACCTATCAGCTGCACGCCGCAGTGGTAGAAGTGATCATCCATAAAAACGCTGAAGTGAAATACTCCACCGTGCAGAACTGGTTCCCAGGCGGTGAAGGCGAGGGCGGTATCCTCAACTTCGTCACCAAGCGTGCCCTGTGCGAAGGCGATCACAGCAAGATGTCCTGGACGCAGTCTGAGACCGGTTCAGCGATTACCTGGAAATATCCAAGTTGCATCCTGCGCGGTGATTACTCGATTGGTGAGTTCTACTCAGTCGCGCTGACTGCGGGACGCCAGCAGGCGGATACCGGTACCAAGATGATTCACATTGGTAAAAACACCAAGTCGACCATCATCTCGAAAGGTATCTCTGCCGGTAAGAGCCAGAACACCTATCGCGGCCTGGTGAAAATCATGCCAACCGCGACCAACGCGCGTAACTTCACCCAGTGTGACTCGATGCTGATTGGTGCCGAGTGCGGTGCGCACACCTTCCCGTATGTGGAAACGCGCAACAACACCGCCCATCTGGAGCACGAAGCCACTACCTCGCGCATCGGTGAAGATCAGATGTTCTACTGCCTGCAGCGTGGCATCAGCGAAGAAGATGCGATCTCAATGATCGTTAACGGCTTCTGCAAAGACGTTTTCTCCGAGCTGCCACTGGAATTCGCCGTGGAAGCGCAAAAATTGTTAGCTATCAGCCTTGAGCACAGTGTGGGCTGATGCCCGTTGCCGGAAGCAATGTGAAGGAAAGAGTATGTTAAGCATTAAAGATTTGCAGGTTAGCGTTGAAGACAAAGAGATTTTGCGCGGTCTGAACCTTGAAGTAAAACCGGGCGAAGTCCACGCCATCATGGGACCGAACGGTTCAGGTAAAAGTACCCTGTCTGCAACGCTGGCTGGTCGTGAAGATTACGAAGTCACTGGCGGTTCTGTCACCTTCAAGGGCAAAGACCTGCTGGAACTTGAGCCAGAAGAGCGTGCCGGTGAAGGCATCTTCATGGCGTTCCAGTATCCGGTTGAAATCCCGGGCGTCAGCAACCAGTTCTTCCTGCAGACCTCGGTCAACGCGGTACGTAAATACCGTGAGCAGGAGCCGCTGGACCGTTTCGACTTCCAAGACTTTATCGAAGATAAAATCCAGCTGCTGAAGATGCCAGAAGATTTGCTGACCCGTTCAGTAAACGTCGGCTTCTCCGGCGGTGAGAAGAAGCGTAACGACATCCTGCAGATGGCGGCCCTGGAACCTGAGCTGTGCATCCTTGATGAAACCGACTCCGGTCTGGATATCGATGCGCTGAAAATCGTAGCTGAAGGCGTTAACAGCCTGCGCGACGGTAAGCGTTCATTCATCATCGTGACGCACTACCAGCGCATCCTGGATTACATCAAGCCGGATCATGTACACGTGCTGTATCAGGGCAAGATCGTTAAATCTGGCGACTTCTCGCTGGTGAAACAGTTGGAGGAGCAAGGCTATGGCTGGCTTACCGACCAAGAGTGATAACGCCCTGCAGCAGTGGCATCACCTGTTTGAATCGCGCGGTGACGTACGTTCTTTACAGGCGCAGCAGCACTGGCAGCAACTGATGCGTGTCGGCTTGCCGACGCGTAAGCATGAAAACTGGAAATACACGCCGCTTGATGGCCTGCTGGCGCAGCAATTTGTGCTGCCACAGCCGCAGGACGTGAGCGCGGAGCAAGTTGAAGCACTTGCGCTGCCGGTTGATGCGGTGCGTCTGGTATTTGTTGATGGTCGCTTTCAGGCCGAATTGAGCAGCCGTGATACCGGCCTGTTTGAAATTCAGCATGCGCAGGCTTCTGAGCGTCGTCCGCTGCCGGCACCGATTCAGCCGGAAGTGTTCCTGCATCTGACCGAAAGTCTGGCGGAAGAAGCTACGACTATTCGTCTGGCGCGTGGCAAATCAGCGGCTAAACCGCTCTATCTGCTGCACATCACCAGCGGTCAGGACGCGGGCACCAACACTGTGCACCATCGCCACCATCTGCAGCTGGAAGCTAGCGCAGAAGCGGAAGTGATTGAGCACTACGTTACGCTGAATGACGTGGCGCACTTTACCGGCGCGCGTTTCACGTTCGACGTGGCCGACAATGCCAAACTGCAGCACATCAAACTGTCATTTGAGAGTGAGAAGGCTTACCACTTCGCGCACAATGACGTGGTGATGGGCCGTGATGCGAATGTGGCCACCACCAGCTTCCTGCTGGGTGCGGGCTTATCGCGTCACAACACCAGCGCGCAGCTGAATGGCGAAAATACCAATCTGGCGATCAACAGCTTGTCGTTGCCGGTGAATCAGGAAGTGTGCGATACCCGCAGCTATCTGGAGCACAACAAAGGCTACTGCACCAGCCGTCAGATGCACAAAGTCATCGCGCGCGATAAAGGTCGTGCGGTGTTCAATGGCATGATCAAAGTGGCACAGCACGCGCTGAAAACCGATGGACAGATGACCAACAACAACCTGTTGCTGGGCCGTCTGGCTGAAGTGGACACCAAGCCGCAGCTGGAAATCTATGCGGATGACGTGAAGTGCAGTCACGGTGCGACCATTGGTCGTATTGATGAAGAGCAGATGTTCTATCTGCGCTCGCGCGGCATCGATGAGACTGCCGCACAGCGTATGATCATCCATGCATTTGCCGCTGAACTCACCGAAACGCTGGAGAATCCGGTACTGCGCCAGGTGGTGCTGCAGCGCATTGCCGCGCGTATTCCGGGAGTTGAGTCATGAGTTTCGATCTCGAACGCATCAGAGCGGAATTTCCGATTCTGAAACGTGAGGTCAACGGACATCCGCTGGCCTACCTTGATAGCGCGGCCAGCGCACAGCGCCCGCTCGCGGTCATCAATGCGGAAAGTTATTTCTACCAGCACGGCTATGCGGCCGTGCACCGCGGTATCCATTCGTTGAGCGCGCAGGCGACCACCGATATGGAAAACGTGCGTCATCAGGCAGCGCGTTTTCTTAATGCCGCTTCGCCTGAAGAGATTATCTTCGTCAAAGGCACCACCGAAGCCATCAATCTGGTGGCTAACAGTTGGGGCGGCAGCCAGCTGCAGCCGGGCGACAACATCATCATCACCGAGATGGAGCATCACGCTAACATCGTACCGTGGCAGATGGTGGCGCAGCGTACCGGCGCAGAAATTCGCGTACTGCCGCTGAATGCGCAGGGCGAACTGGCGCTGGAGCAGCTGAGCGGCTTGATTGATAGTCGCACCCGTTTGCTGGCGGTGACCCACGTTTCAAACGTGCTCGGCACCGTCAATCCGGTGAAAGCCATCGTGGCGCAAGCGAAAGCCGCTGGCGTGATTACGCTGGTGGATGGCGCGCAAGCGGTGATGCATCACGCGGTGGATGTGCAGGATATCGGCTGCGACTTCTACGCCTTCTCCGGCCATAAAATTTATGGTCCGACCGGTATTGGTGTGCTTTACGCGCGTAAAGCGTTGCAGGAGATCATGCCACCGTGGGAAGGCGGCGGTTCGATGATTTCTGAAGTGGTGCTGCCAACTGGCACCACCTTTAACAGTACGCCATGGCGTTTCGAAGCGGGCACGCCGAATACCGGCGGCATCATTGGATTAGGTGCGGCGTTAACGTGGATCAGCGAATTGGGCCTGGATGTGATTCATCAGCGCGAATCGATGCTGATGCGTTATGCGCTGGATAAACTGGCTTCGGTGCCGGATCTGGTGATTTACGGTCCGGAAAGTCGCAGCGGCGTGGTGGCCTTTAATCTCGGCAAGCATCACGCGTTTGATGTCGGCAGTTTCCTTGATCAATACGGTATTGCGATCCGCACCGGCCATCACTGCGCAATGCCCTTGATGCGTCATTATGCGGTGCCGGCGATGTGTCGTGCCTCCTTCGCGCTGTATAACACCGAAGAAGAAGCCGATCGCCTGGCCGCAGGTTTGACCCGTATTCATCGTCTGCTGGGCGGTTGAGCAGATTTCAGGAGTGATTCATGGCGAATTTGCCAGATAAAGAGAGACTGGTTCGTAACTTTAATCGTTGCGCTAACTGGGAAGAGAAGTACCTCTACATCATTGAACTCGGTGGGAAATTACCAGAATCCTCCGAAAGCTTACAACAGCCAGAACACGTGATTTCAGGCTGCCAGAGCCAGGTGTGGATACGCATGACCCCGCAGGCCGATGGCACCATCGCCTTCGAAGGTGACAGTGATGCCGCCATCGTTAAAGGGTTGATTGCAGTGGTATTTAGCCTGTATCAGGGGCTTAAGGCGCCAGAGATTCTCGATCTCGATGTGCGCCACTGGTTCGGCGAATTAGCGCTGACCTCACATCTCACTCCCTCGCGTTCGCAGGGGCTGGAAGCCATGATCCGCGCGATCCGGCATAACGCTCAGACCCTCAGCTAAGTTACACTCTTCAGACCCCGGCTTGACCGGGGTCTGTTCTATCCGACAAAGAGAAAATTGCATGAAACCAGCCTTACGTTTAGCCGGTGCATTGCTGTTGTCCTGTTGCGGACTCTCTGCACCTGCATTTGCTACGGAATATCCCCTACCAGCCGATAACAGCCGTTTAATTGGCGAGAATACCCTGACCACTGTGCCAGATGACAAACGGCCGCTGGAGAGCATTGCCGCGCGTTATAAGATAGGTATGCTCGGCATGCTGGAAGCCAATCCCGGCGTTGACCCCTGGCTGCCAAAGGCTGGCACACAATTAACCGTGCCGCTGCAGATGCTGCTGCCTGATGCGCCACGCGAAGGTATCGTGATTAACCTCGCGGAGTTGCGGCTCTACTACTATCCGAAAGGTGAAGATCGTGTGGTGGTCTATCCGATTGGTATCGGTCAACTGGGCGCCATGACGCCAACCATGGTCACCAGCATCAGCCAGAAAATCCCTAATCCTACCTGGACGCCAACCACCAATATCCGCAAGCGCTATGCCAAAGAGGGCATCACCTTGCCGGGCGTGGTGCCCGCTGGGCCAGATAACCCGATGGGGCTGTTTGCGATGCGTCTGGCGCGCGGAACCGGTCAGTATCTGATTCACGGCACTAATGCTGACTTTGGTATTGGTATGCGTGTGAGTTCTGGCTGTATTCGCCTGCGACCGGATGATATTGAAGCGCTTTTCAACAGCGTGCCAAAAGGAACGCGCGTGCAGGTGATCAATCAGCCCATCAAATATGCGATTGAGCCCGACGGTAAGCGCTACGTTGAAGTGCATCAGCCGTTATCGCGCAACGATAAGGATGATCCACAAACCATGCCGATTGCGCAGTCTGCGCAGCTGAAAGCTTTCTCTAAGAATGAGAAGAGTGATACCGCGTTGATTAAGGAAGCGATAGCCCGACGTTCAGGCATGCCGGTGTTAGTGAGCAGTGGTGAGCCAGTAATGGATGAGAGCGCAGCACCGACGACGGAGCAGAGTGCTGAAGCAATAGCGCAGCCCTGAATTCGGACCAGAGAAACGCAGAATCAGGACAAAAAAAATGGTGCCACATGGGCACCATTTTTCAACCAGTACTCTTACTTACGGTAAGAGTGAGCCTGGTTGTCCAGACGCTGGTTAGCGCGAGCTGCGTCATCTTTAGCAGCCTGAACGTCAGAACGGATTGCGTTCACGTCGTTGCTCAGCTGATCAACTTTAGCGTTCAGAGTCTGAACGTCTGAAGACAGTTGGTCGATTTTAGCGTTGCTTGAGCAACCAGCCAGCATAGTTGAAGCCAGGATTACAGCGCCCAGTACCAGTTTAGTGCGATTCATTCTTTATACCCTCTAGATTGAGTTAATCTCCATGTAGCGTTACAAGTATTACACAAAGCTTTTTGAGTTGAGAATAAATTTTTGATGAGAACATGCTTAATTTTGATCGTTCGCTCAAAGAAACAGCATTTCACAGAAGAAGATGAAAATAATTAGCTAAAACAGAGAGATTTAATCGGACTAACCTTAATCATACGAGATTTTGAATAGTTAATTTCGATTGGAAATTTCTGGTTTTTGTATTACATCAGCAATAAAAAAAGCGCCTGTAAAAGGCGCTTTTTAATAAAAATTCAGTTGCTAATCAGATTACATGTACAGAAGCGGTGTTTGTCGTTCCGCTTGGTACTAATGCGCCTGAAACCATGACCACAACATCGCCTTTCTGCGCATATCCGCTTTCCAGTGCCATTTCTTTACCAATGCGATAGAAATCATCAGTTGAGGCAATTTCTGTCACCAGATGGGTTTCGATACCTTTGCTCAGAATCAGCTGACGCGCAGTGGTTTCGTTGGTGGTGAGCGCCAGAATGGTGGCATCCGGGAAATACTTACGGATGGCTTTGGCTGATTTACCGCCTTCGGTGGCTACAACAATCAGTGGTGCTTCCAGCTTCTCTGCAGTCTCAACCGCACCGCGGCATACCGCTTCGGTGATGCGCAGCTTGCGTGAGTCTTGCAGCGAATCGATGCGGGATTTCATCACGCGATCGGTACGCTCACAGATGGTCGCCATAATGGTGACCGATTCCAGCGGATAGCGACCTTTCGCGCTCTCACCAGATAACATTACTGCATCGGTACCATCGAGGATGGCGTTAGCCACGTCGCCGGCTTCTGCGCGGGTAGGGCGCGGGTTTTTGATCATTGAATCCAGCATCTGCGTCGCGGTGATCACCACTTTGCGTGCTTTATTACATTTCTTGATCATCATCTTCTGCGCGAAGATCACTTCTTCAACCGGGATTTCAACGCCGAGGTCGCCACGCGCAACCATGATGCCGTCTGACGCTTCAAGGATCTCGTCGAAGTTGTTCAGGCCTTCCTGGTTCTCGATTTTCGAGATGATCTGAATGTGTTCGCCGCCGTGTGCTTTCAGGTGCTCACGGATTTCCAGCACGTCAGAACGCTTACGGATAAACGACGCGGCGACGAAATCAACGTTCTGCTCGCAACCAAAGATCAGGTCGCGCTTATCTTTTTCCGCCAGTGCAGGCAGCTGAATGGAGACACCTGGCAGGTTGACGCCTTTGTTTTCACCCAGATCGCCGTTGTTCAGGACATGACAGATCACTGAGTTCTCAGTGACTTCAGTCACCTGCATACCGATCAAGCCATCGTCGACCAGTACGGTGTTACCAATTTTCAGGTCTTCAGTGAAACCGGCGTAGGTCACTGCAACACGTTCGCTGTTACCAATCACCGTCTGATCGGTAGTGAAGGTGAAGGTCTGGCCCGCTTTCAACGATACATCGTTACCGCCTTCCAGTTTCATGGTACGAATTTCCGGACCTTTGGTGTCCAGCAGAATAGCGGCCTGACGACCGGTTTTTTCCATAACGGCACGCATGTTGGTGATGCGTTGGCCGTGTTCAGCATAATCCCCGTGCGAGAAGTTCAGGCGCATCACGTTCATGCCCGCTTCCAGCAAATGGGTCAGCATCTCTTCAGATTCGGTTTTTGGACCGATAGTACAAACGATTTTGGTCTTTTTCATGTCAGGTTTTCTATAAGTTGTGATGGATGATAAAGGTCGGGATTCGATGCACATGGCACCGAAGTGAGAATATTTATGGTGTTGGAACGGATTTCACAGAAATAAGAATAGGAGACGAAAGCAAAGCGTGCAGAGAAGTTATGCAGTACGCGAGGGAACTGAGTGATCAGTGTTGCGCAAATCATTGGAGTTGTTTGCATAGGCACGTTAGCGCTGAAACCTTTCAGGTGGAACAACGCGGCATAGTATAGTCGCTAAGTATGCGAAAACCAATATAAAAGCGGCGTGATAAAGACGATGCAGATCAAGAAAAAGGTGTTGCGCAAGGAGATAAAACCAGAGTGGTGCGCTCTAATGGACTCGAACCATCGACCCCCACCATGTCAAGGTGGTGCTCTAACCAACTGAGCTAAGAGCGCATTCAGGAAATTCACTAATTGGTGCGTCCGAGTGGACTCGAACCACCGACCCCCACCATGTCAAGGTGGTGCTCTAACCAACTGAGCTACGGACGCACTTGGTGCGCTCTAATGGACTCGAACCATCGACCCCCACCATGTCAAGGTGGTGCTCTAACCAACTGAGCTAAGAGCGCAACACGCTGTCAGGGCGACAGCGGGGACGAATATTAACGGCAGGCTGTGATGCTGGCAAGGGGAAAAAGTGTTTTTCCCCTACGACTGACCAGCAACTGTGCTATGCGTCGTTTTTTTCGCCGTTACCAGCCACTTAGCGCGCGGCACGCGCCAAAATCACCTGCGCAGGCAGGCGCTGTAAACGACGGATGCGCCAAATCATCATCACTGCTGCGGAGGTCAGACCGATAATAAAGCCACACCAGAAACCGGCGGGGCCAAGTTTCGGCAAAACCCAATCCGTCATCGCCAATACATAACCCACCGGCAAACCCAGCACCCAATAGGCGATAAAAGTAATGAAGAAGATCGAGCGCGTGTCTTTATAACCGCGCAAGATACCGCTGCCGATCACCTGAATCGAATCTGAGAACTGATAGATCGCCGCCAGCAACATCAGCTGTGCCGCAAGGGTAATGACTTCTGGATTTGCCGTGTACAAGCCGGCGATATCGTGACGGAAAATCACGGTAAACAGCGCGGTGATGGCCGCCATGCTGATGCCGACCCCTTGCCCGGTCCACGCAGCAACGCGCGCCTGTTCGGCGGAACCTTGACCGAGTCGATAGCCAACGCGAATGGTAGTAGCGACGCCGAGCGACAGCGGCAACACGAACATCAGCGAACTGAAGTTGAGCGCAATCTGGTGCCCGGCCACTTTGACGATGCCGAGTGGTGATACTAAAAGCGCCACCACGGCAAACAGCGTCACCTCAAAGAACAGCGCCAATGCCACCGGCAAACCCAGCGTGAACAGGCGTGACAAAATCGCACGTGACGGTGCAGACCAGCGCGTTTTCATACGGATGTCGCGCATGCTTGCCATGCGTTTCACCCAGAAGCGCATCACCAGGAACATCACCCAATAGACCGATGCCGTTGCCACGCCGCAGCCGACGCCGCCTAAGGCCGGCATACCAAAATGGCCGTAAATGAACACATAGTTGAGCGGAATGTTCACCATCAGGCCGAGGAAGCCGAGCAGCATCGCCGGTTTGGTTTTCGACAAACCTTCGCATTGGTTGCGCATCACCTGGAACAGTAGGTAACCCGGTGCGCCCCACAGCAACGCATGCAGGTATCCTTCGGCTTTGGCGGCCAATTCAGGATCGATGTCATGCATGGTGTTAATCAGATAACCGGCATTCCACAGCACCACCATAATCAGTAGCGCAACACCGATTGCCATCCAATATCCCTGGCGCACTTGTTCCGCGATACGTTCGCGTCGTCCTGAACCGTTGAGTTGCGCAACGGTAGGCGTCAAAGCCAGTAGAAGACCATGACCAAACAGAATGGCGGGAAGCCAGATAGAGGTGCCGACAGCAACGGCGGCCATATCCGTGGCGCTTACCGCACCGGCCATAACAGTATCTACAAATCCCATCGCCGTCTGGGCCACCTGAGCAAGGATGACCGGGATCGCGAGGGCCAGCAATTGACGCGCTTCTGTAAAATACTTCTGCACGTTACACCTGCTTAATTAAAGAAGAGAGTGGGGCGAAATCCCCAAAGAATGCGCGGCATAGTGTAGCGGCAGCGCTGGCTTCCGCCAAACGTTGATCGCATTTTGTTTAGCAATTTGTGTAAAGTTTGGACTCCGCCAAATTAAGCTGCCGCCGACAAGCTGTGATAAACTGACGCAAACTTTGCAGAGGCTGAGATGATGTTTACTGGAATTGTGCAAGGCACGGCAGAAATTGTCGGCATTGAAGAGAAAGATCTGTTTCGTACCCATATTGTGCGCTTACCGGAGGATCTGTTACCGGGCCTGGCGCTGGGCGCATCGGTGGCACACAATGGCTGCTGCCTGACGGTGACCGAGATTAACGGCGATTTGGTCAGCTTCGATCTGATTAAAGAAACATTGCGCATTACCAACCTGGGTGAATTAAATGTGGGTGATGTGGTGAATATTGAGCGTGCCGCGAAGTTCAGTGATGAAATTGGCGGCCATTTAATGTCTGGCCATATTATGACCACGGCGGAAATCTGCAAAATCATCCAGTCTGAAAACAACCGCGAAATCTGGTTTAAATTACAGGACGCCACCCAGATCAAATATATTCTGCACAAAGGTTTCGTGGGTATCGATGGTATTAGTTTGACCGTTGGCGACGTAACCAAAAGCAAATTCTGTGTGCATTTGATCCCGGAAACGCTGGAGCGCACCACTTTAGGCGCGAAGAAGTTCGGTCAAAAAGTCAATATTGAGATTGATCCGCATACGCAGGCCATTGTGGAAACGGTTGAGCGCGTATTAGCGCAGCGTGAAGCCGCTGCACTGGCGCAGATTGCTAGCGCAGAATAATACCGTTGAAAAAGGCGCCATGCGGCGCCTTGATTCATTTGAAAGCTGATTAACGCGCTACGCGTAAACCGCCATCCTTGCCACGACTGAATACTACCTGCCACAGCTGAATATCACGGGCACGAAACGCACCGGCGCAGGCGTTGAGATAATAGTCGAACATCCGTTTAAAACGTTCGCCATATTTCTCAGCCAGCTGCGGCCACGCCGCCTGAAAACGTTCATACCACGCCATTAACGTCGTATCGTAATCTGCGCCAAAGTTGTGCCAATCTTCCATGACGAAATGCGGCTCACTGGCATCAGCGATTTGACGTACCGACGGCAAACAACCGTTCGGGAAGATATATTTATCAATCCACGGATCGACATTCATATCTGTAGTGAGGGCACCAATGGTGTGCAGCAAAAATATGCCGTCTGGTTTGAGGTTGCGGTCAGCAACATCAAAATAAGTGGCATAGTTTTTCGGCCCGACATGTTCAAACATACCCACAGAAACGATGCGATCATATTGATTATTCAGGTCGCGATAGTCCTGCAGTAATATAGTGACATCCAGTCCTTCACAGCGTTGTTGCGCGAGTTTTTGTTGCTCAGCCGAAATAGTCACGCCATGCACCGTGACGCCATAATGGCGTGCGGCATATTCTGCTAATCCGCCCCAGCCACAACCGATATCCAGCAGCGTCATGCCCGGTTCAAGTTGCAACTTGCGGCAAATCATATCCAGTTTGGCTTGCTGCGCGTTTTCCAGGGTATCAGCATCTTTCCAGTAGCCGCAGGAATATTGCATGTAAGGATCAAGCATCAGTGAGAAGAGATCATTACCAAGGTCGTAATGCTCTTTACCCACAATCCAGGCGCGTTTTTTTGATTGCAAATTAGTGAGACGCGCGGCGGCGATGCGCAACGTATCTTTAAAATGCCGAGGTAATTGTTTATCCAGATGGTGTTTTAAAACGCGATGGAAGAACATATCGAGCTGTTCGCACTCCCACCAACCATCCATGTAACTTTCACCTAATCCGAGCGATCCTTCCTCGAGAACGCGTTTAAAAAAATCTGGATGCTTTACCTGAATATCCCAGGGACGAGTGCCATTAACTGCAATATCAGCCCGCTCTAGCAGTTCATTGACGATCCGATACCAATGGTTTTCTTCAAGGCTCACTTCTTCTATAACAGATGAACTCATAGCTTCTCCATCACCTTCCGATCTGAACCTGAGAAAAAGAATAGCCAATTTCCCAAGACCTGTGAGAGAACTCACGGAAAATCCGTGCGCCAGAAATCCGACGTTGTACGACGTAGTACAGAGGTATGAATTTGAGCAGAAAAGTGGGTCGCCGCACCGGATAATGTGCAGACGCCATCCCGCGACAGGGTCGCTAAAGGTATTACATTTATATTATTGATTTAATACAGAATTACTGACCCACAGAGTATATGCTCACGTGGGTCAATATTCAACGGGTTATCGTTAGTTTGCTAACGAAAAGCGCTGGCTTAGAGATTATCTTCGCAGGGACGGGAAGTGTGGGCAATATCACTTTGTGCGTTTACCGTTCGCTGGCAGACAAAGCCCACCCACGCCAGTACCACAGTAGCGACCATCACTAACGTGGTGTTGAACAGCGCCTGTTCAAGGCCGGCGGAGACCAGCAGGCTGGCTACAAAGCACAATCCTAACTGGAATAAGTTCTGTAATCCTGCGGCTTTACCGGTGGCGTGCGGGAAGGGCGCTAATGCGCTGGCAACCACAATTGGATAGATCGCGCCATTGGCCAGCGCCATGCCGCAGAAAGGCATCAACAGCACAAACAGCGGCGCTGATGGCATCAGGGCGATGACAAACAAACTCAGGATGCTCAGGCTATACAGCACCAGCAACCACGGCAGCAGTTGCGCGCCCTGATAGCGATTTAACAGCGTGCGGCAGCCAAAGCCACCAATCAGAAACGCAATGGTCTGCGGAATATAGCTCAGGCCAATATCACCCGGCGTCAGGCCAGCAGCGGCGAGAATGAAAGGTGAGCCTGTCAGCCAGGCGAAAAAGCTCGCCGAACAGGCCGAGTAGATCAAGACGTTACCGCTGTAAACGCGAGTACCCAGCAAGGTCAACCAGCCGGGTTGTTTACCTGACGCCACTTTCTCGCGCTTAGGCGAGGTTAACTGCAGCGTACCGATCAGTAGCACCACGGCAACCAGCGTTAGTGTGATAAAGATGCTGCGCCAGTGGAAGTGGCCGATAAGCCAGGCGCCGAGCAGCGGTGCCAGCGCCGGAGACAGCGCAACCAGCGGCATAATCGTGGCAAACACTTTATTGGCTTTGGCTTTTGGATAGTGATCCACCACCAGCGCCTGCCAGCTCACGGCAGCCGCACAAACGCCAATCGCCTGCACAAAACGCAGCGCCAGCATCAGGCGCACATCGGTCACCCAAAGCATCCCCAGACAACCAAGGGCGAAGATGGCTAACCCCGCCAGCAAAATCGGTTTACGCCCGTAACGATCCGACAGCGGCCCCCAAAAAACCTGGGCACAGGCGAAACCGCCGAGAAACAGACTCAGGCTGGCGCTGATGGTGCCAGGTGCGCTAGCGAAATCACGCTGCATATCGCCAAAGGCGGGTAAATACATATCCGTGGCAAGAAAGCCGAGCATGCTGAGCACGGCGAGATAAGGCATAAATGCTTTAGACGACAACATGTTGATTCTCTTTTGGGCAGGTTGAACGCCGGGGAGTGTAAAAGGATGCAACACGCTTTGTGAAACGCTAATATTTGCATAGTGCTGTTAAATTTTTTGAAGGCAAAATTATGTGGTCAGAATATGCGCTTGAAGTGGTGGATGCGGTGGCGCGCACCGGCAGTTTTAGCGCGGCCGCGCAGGAGCTGCATCGCGTGCCTTCTGCCGTCAGCTATACCGTGCGCCAGCTGGAAACCTGGCTGGCGGTGCCGCTGTTTGAGCGTCAGCACCGCGAAGTGGTGATGACACCCGCGGGGGAGCATTTTGTACGTGAAGGACGATCTGTTATCAAAAAAATGCTGGCAACCCGTCGACAGTGTCAGCAACTGGCGAATGGCTGGCGCGGGGAGCTAAGTATCGCGGTTGACTGCATTGTTAAACCGCAGCGCACGCGGCAGTTAGTGAAGGATTTCTATCGCCATTTTCCCGATATGGAGCTGATTATCAGCTACGAAGTGTTCAACGGCGTATGGGATGCGTTGGCTGATGGCCGGGTTGATGTGGCGATTGGCGCGACCCAGGCGATCCCGGTGGGTGGACGTTTTGCCTTTCAGGATATGGGCGCGCTGAACTGGCGCTGTGTGGTGAGTCCCGACCATCCGCTGGTCAACAGCACGGAACTGGATGATGAAACATTGCGAGCGTGGCCATCGCTGGTGCTGGAAGATACCTCGCGTGCGTTGCCGCGCCGTATGACATGGACGCTGGATAATCAGCGACGTCTGGTGGTGCCGGAGTGGGAAACCGGGATAGATTGTTTGCTGGCAGGATTGTGCGTTGGAATGGTGCCGGGCCATCTGGCGCGTCCGCTGCTGGACAGCCATAAACTGGTGGAACTGGCACTGCCGCAGGCCTTTCCGGACAGTCCGTGCTGCGTCAGCTGGTCAGAACAGCGCGCGTCACCGGCGCTGGAGTGGTTACTGGCTTATCTCGGGGATGCTGAAACGCTGAACCATGAATGGCTCAGCGAAGTGTCGGCTTAGCGACGATAGTCGCGGAACGGACCGTACGCCACCGAACGGCGTTCAATCAGCGTTGGCTGGACTTCGATTGTTTGCGGATCTTCGCGCTTGCTGGTGATGCGATCCAGCAGCATTTCCAGCGCTTTTTCACCCAGTTCGGCTTTCGGCTGGTGCACGGTGGTCAGCGCTGGGGTGAAATAGCGCGCGTTGCGCACGTTATCGTAGCCAATGACTGAGATATCCTGCGGCACGCGCAAGCCCATCTCATCAGCGGCGCAAATCGCGCCCATCGCCATGATATCGCCACCGCAGAACACCGCGGTTGGACGCTGTTTCTGATTTAAAATCTGCTGCATCGCCTGATAGCCCGATTCAGGTTCAAAGTCGCCCTGAACCACCCATTCCGGACGCACCGTGATGCCCGCTTCGTTCATTGCCTGCAGGAAGCCAGCATGACGTCCGCCGCCGGTGTTGCGCTCCATCTGGCCTGGAATGGCACCGATATCGCGATGGCCGCGTTCGATCAGATAACGCCCGGCGAGATAACCGCCCTGAAACGCATTGTCCTGCACGGTATCGGTGAAATCACCGCGTGACGCGCCCCAATCCATCACCACCATGGGGATATTGCGGTTCTCTTCCAGCATCTGCAGCAAATCGTTTGGATATTCCGAACACATCACCAGCAATCCATCGACGCGCTTTTGCGCCATCATCGACAGGTAAGCGCGCTGCTTTTGCAGATCGTTGTGCGCATTGCCGAGAATCAGCGTATAGCCGCGTTCGAAACACCGGTTCTCCACCGCTTCGATAATTTCAGCGAAGTAGGGCGCTTCGCTGGAGGTCGCCAGCAGACCCAAGGTTTTGGTGTGATTGACTTTGAGACTACGCGCCACGGCACTCGGCGAGTAGTGTAATTCTTTGATCGCTTCCCATACGGCGTTACGCGTCTCTTCCGCAACGAAACGCGTTTTGTTGATGACATGCGAAACCGTGGTGGTTGAGACACCCGCGCGTTTTGCGACATCTTTAATTGTTGCCATGAAAATGGTACTCCTGGGCTTATCGCAACTTACTGATAAGTATATTGTTAAACGTTTGCGTCTGCTAATGCTTTTACAGCCCAAAAAAGCGGGCAAAACGGTGTGTTTTAGCAGGCGAAATCACTTCATCACGCTGTTGATACAGCATGCGCAAAATCTGTTGCGCAACGAAAGGCGGCGATTCTAGCAAGCTGATGCGTATAACACGAGATTTTTGCCCATTGCTGTGCGAAAATCGCTTTAACCCTAATAATTGTGTGACTAAGGAGTTGTGATGAATACCGACCTGAAACTGGCGCTAATGACCACTGTTGGCGCACTGTTGATGATTATCGCCTTCAGCTTTACCGCGATCATGCATTAACAAAAAAGCCGGAGCTGAGAACAGCATCCGGCTTTTTTATGATTGTTGCGCAACAACTAGCGAATAGTTTTTGGCGTCATCATGCGACGCGCGCCCACATAGTGTTTCTGCCAGTAATCCTCACCCAATGCGCTGATCTGAATATCTTTGCCGGTACGCGGCGACTGAATGAATTTCCCGTTGCCGAGATACACGCCCACATGATCGGCAGTGCCGCGATTATTGATGCGGAAGAACACCAAATCGCCTTTCTCGAGCATTTCACGTTTAATCGGTGCCGCATCGCGCAGGTGATACATCTCATTAGCGGTGCGTGGCAGTTTGAATTTCACCAGATCTTTATAGGCGTACCACACTAAGCCGCTGCAGTCGAAACCGGTATGTGGCGAAGCACCGCCCCATTGATAGGGTTTGCCGAGTTGGCCCATCAATTTGGTCATCGCCGTTTCACGCGCCTTTTGATAACGCTGGCGGTGCGCCTTACTCATTTTGATGCCGGTCAGCGCTAACGCTTCATCATCGACGGCGATCTCAGGTGTTTTCTTCGCTAAACGTTGATGACCGTATTTCTTAGCAGAAAGTTTCAGCGGGGATTTTTTGCTGGTGGTCTTGTGCAGCGCGGTTTCTGTTTTGGTCTGTTTTTTGAGTTTGAATTTTTGAACAGCAGTCAGGCGCGATTTTTTGGTGGTGGTTTTCACCGGGCGTCGTTTGCGGCGCTCGTCTTCACGTGCGCTCTTTTTATCTGCTTTAAGCGAACTGGCATTAACGGGCGCATGCGGAGATGCAGCAGCCACATTAAAAAACAGTTGGGCGAAAGCCAGTATGAAAAGCGTAATTAGTAGACGCATAATCCGGTTACAGGTTAAGCAGGCTGAATGAAAGCAGACTGCGGCAAAGTGAGAGAAATCTGATCAAGTGACCAGCGCCGAGGCAATTCTAATCCACTTTTTTTCCAAAAGGTAAGGCCTTTTTCCATTAATATGTTACCAGATTGATTCTGTAGCAAAAATGTGCGATTTCAGCTGGTTAACGCAGCGAAACTATTGCTAATTATTAATTTATTAATGCCAATTAATGATATGAAAATGTTATTTGTCATGCGTTAACTTAACAAACATGGCGATTCGCCAGTGCAAACGCAAAATCCCGTTTTCAGTCCGGGAGCGAAATCGCTACAATAAACAAACACGAAGTAGAAGATTAAGGAAGGCAATAATGAGTACTGTTGAAAAAATTCAGCGTCAGATCGCAGAAAACCCGATTCTGCTGTACATGAAAGGTTCTCCGAAGCTGCCAAGCTGCGGTTTCTCGGCGCAAGCCGTGCAGGCGCTTTCTGCCTGTGGCGAGCGTTTCGCATACGTGGACATTCTGCAGAACCCGGATATTCGCGCTGAAATGCCAAAATACGCTAACTGGCCAACTTTCCCGCAGCTGTGGGTCGATGGCGAACTGGTCGGCGGCTGCGACATCATCGTTGAGATGTTCCAGCGCGGCGAACTTCAGCCACTGCTGAAAGAGACCGCTGAGAAGTATAAAGAAGCGGAATAATGCAGAAGGCCGACAAATGTCGGCCTTTTCTTTGCTTACTCGGCAGACGCCTCGTCTGCAGATTCTTCACTGAAAGCCAGCGGCCAGCCGCCCAGGCGTTTCCAGCGGTTCACCAACTCACAAAATAGCGTCGCGGTTTGCTCGGTGTCATACAGCGCCGAATGCGCTTGTGTGCTATCAAACTCCATTCCCGCCGCTTTGCAGGCTTTCGCCAACACGGTTTGCCCCAGCACTAAACCACTTAACGCTGCGGTATCAAAGGTGGCAAAAGGGTGGAACGGATTGCGCTTCAGGCTGGCGCGCTCTGCGGCCGCCATCACGAAGTTGAGATCGAAAGTGGCATTGTGCGCCACGATAATCGCGCGATTGCAGCCGCTATCTTTGGTGCCTTTGCGCACCATTTTAAAAATCGCATGCAGAGCTTCGTATTCACTAACCGCACCGCGCAGCGGATTGGTGGGATCGATGCCGGTAAACGCCAGCGCAGCAGGATTCAGAATGGCGCCTTCAAACGGTTCCACATGGAAGTGCAGCGTTTCATCGCGGTGCAACCAGCCGTCTTCATCCATTTTCAGCGTTGTGGCTGCAATTTCCAGCAGTGCATCGGTTTGTGCATTGAAACCTGCGGTTTCAACGTCGATCACAACAGGATAAAAACCGCGGAAGCGTTGGTGGAGAGCGTTTAAAGCGTTCGATTCAGACATCAGGATCTCATGGCAATAAATAGGGCAGCGCGCATTATGGCAAAAATCGCAGGAGGGTGCAGCAGGAGAGGGAAATCAGCCTGCAATTAGCAGGCTGACCAGCAACCTTAGTTGCCTAAGCCGTGACCGGCATGTTTATTTTCAATCAGTTCGATCTTGTATCCGTCTGGATCTTCAACAAAGGCAATAATGGTAGAACCGCCTTTTACCGGGCCCGCTTCACGCGTTACGTTGCCGCCCGCGCTGCGAATGCGTTCGCAGGTGTCAGCCACGTTGTCCACGCCCAGCGCGATATGGCCGTAAGCGTTGCCGAGATCGTATTTATCCACGCCCCAGTTGTAAGTCAGCTCAATCACCGCGCCTTCGCTCTCTTCGGTGTAGCCAACGAATGCCAGCGTGTATTTGTACTCGGTGTTTTCGCTCTGACGCAGCACGCGCATGCCGAGCACGCGGGTGTAGAAATCGATAGAACGTTGCAAATCGCCAACGCGTAACATGGTGTGAAGTAAACGCATAACATCCTCTTTTTTAAAACGTCATCAGTGAATGACAAGACAACTAAGTATACACACTGATGAAACATCGCTGCCGCCTATCCGAGGCGGCAGCCATTTTCTTACAGGGTGGGATAATCGGTGTAACCTTCCGCGCCGCCGCCGTAGAAGCTTTCAGGGCGCTGCGGATTGAGTGGCGCATCTTGCTGCAAACGAGCAACCAGATCCGGGTTAGCGATAAAGTCGCGGCCAAACGCCACTGCGTCAATCAGGCCGCGCGCAATCAGATCATCCGCTTTCTCAACGGTGTAGGCACCGGCACCGATGATCACGCCTGGGAACAGCGCACGCACTTTCTCACGAAATGCATCGCTGTATGGCTGTCCGCCCGCCCAGTCCGGCTCAGAAAGGTGCAGATAGGCGATGCCGCGCTTGCCCAACTCGGCGATGTACCACAACGCTGCTTTCTCTTCTTCCGGGCCATTTTCCAGATTCTGGAAGGCACCGATTGGCGAAACGCGGATACCGATACGATCGGCAGACCAGTTAGCAATCGCCGCATCCACCACTTCCAGCGCGAAACGGCCACGTTTCTCAATCGAACCGCCGTACTCATCGCTACGCTGATTTGAGCCGGGTGCGAGGAACTGATGCATCAGATAACCGTGTGCTGAATGCAGTTCCAACAGGTCGAAGTCGGCTTCGCGCGCATTGGCAGCGGCCTGACCAAAATCTTTGACGATTTGCTGAATTTCAGCCACTGACAGCTCGCGCGGTACTGAAGTGTCTTCACGATAGACCGAACCATCCGCAGCACGCAGGGAAGTGCGCGTACCCGCCGCCAGCGCGGTCGGTGCGACCGGTGCTTTGCCTTCTGGCTGCACGCTGTTATGAGAGATGCGGCCGGTGTGCCACAGCTGCACGGCGCTGTGACCGTTAGCGGCATGAATGCCTTCGTTAATCAGTTTCCACGCGGCAATTTGCTGCTGCGTGTGCAGACCCGGCGCACCGGCATAGCCTTTCGCCTGGAAAGAGATCTGGGTGGCTTCGGTAATAATCAAACCGGCACTGGCGCGCTGCTGATAATATTCTGCCATCAGCGGCGTCGGGATATCGCCTGGCTCAATGCTGCGCAGGCGCGTCAACGGGGCCATAAAAATGCGGTTCGGTACGGTAATCGCGCCCACTTTGAGTGGGGAGAACAGCTGCTTACTCGCCATATTGATTGCTCCAGGAAGACCGGTCGTCTAGTAACGACGATTTTTAAAAATCAGTGACTTATCAGCCACTGTTCGATGGTGTCGAGCGCCAGACTAATCGGACCCGGCTCTCGGGAAATCTTGCTCTGCAAACTGGCTCCGAGCCACAACAAGTAGCAGCGCTGCGCCAGCTGCTGCGGCGTTTGACCAAATGGCAGCGGCTGCTCAGCGGCGACCTCAGTCAAACAGCGCGTGTAGGCAGCGATGATGGCATTGGCACCCTGTTGCAGGGCATCGCGCATGGGTTCGGAGAGATCGCACACTTCGGCTGACAATTTCACGCCAAGGCAGCCAACAATATGACCTTGCTCGATAAACAGCCTTTCGCCGTAGCGGAAATGCGCTAACAGGCGTTCGCTCGGCGGTAAACCGGGCAGATTCAGCTGCTGATCAATCTGTTGCTGGAAGTGGGCGAAGTAGCGCTCAATCAGCGCCACGCCAAAGGCCTCTTTCGAACCGAAATAGTGGTAGAACGAGCCTTTAGTGACTTCCGCCAGCGCCAGCATCTCGATCAAACCCATGCCGGTAAAGCCGCGCTGTAAACAAACCTGCTCGCCAATAGCAAGCAGGTGTTCACGGGTATCGTTGCGTTGCAGAGTCTTGTTCATGGGTCGCAGGTTATTAGACCAGTCAGTCTAGCGCAACCCTCAGGCGTTGGTTTGGCACGATCTGTTCATATCCAATTGCGATTGATACTGCTGCGTCTGGATGTTGAACATGCCTAAAAGCGTATGGAAAAGATTATCTTGCGACACCTGTGCGTCGGCGGCTTGCTGGCGCAAACAGGCCTCATTGATGTGATTCGCCGCCGCGTATTCCGGAGACATCCACATCAGCAGAGGAATGTGTGTTTGCTGTGAGGGCGCAAACATATAAGGCGCACCGTGCAGATACATCCCGCGCTCGCCAAGCGATTCGCCGTGATCGGAGAGATAAACCAGCGCCACATTGAAGCGATCGCTCAGGCCTTTGAGCTTATTGATGGTGCGGCTCAGCATGGCGTCGGTATATAGCAGCGAGTTATCGTAGGTATTTACCAGTGCCTGATGATCGCAATCCTGAATCTGTTTGCTATCGCAGGTGGGCGTAAAACGGCGGAACTCAGCCGGATAACGCTGATAATAGGCAGGACCGTGGCTGCCCATTTGATGCAGTACAATAATGCCATCGTTATGCAGGCTATCAACATAGTTATCAAGACGATGCAGCAACACATCATCCTGGCAAAACCCATCGTGACAATATTGCGGCAGTTTCCACTGCGTCATATCGGTGTGCGGCACGCGGTCACAGGCACCTTTGCAGCCACCATCGTTTTCGCGCCACAGCACGCTCACGCCGGCATGCGCCAGGATATCGAGCACGCCTTCCTGATGATGCGCCAGATTCGCGTCGTAATGCACGCGCGGCATATTGGAGAACATGCAGGGCACCGAAATGGCGGTTTCTGTGCCACAGGAACTGGCGTTGGGATAGTAAATCACCTGCTGTTTTTTCAGTTGCGGATTTGTGTCACGCGCGTAACCACCCAGCGAAAAATTCTCGGCGCGCGCCGTTTCACCCACCACTAACACCACCAGCGTTTTCTTGGTTGCTGCGGAGATTAATGGGCCTTTGTGGGCATCCTCGCCAATTTTTACCAGTTCCTGACTACCTTGCAGATAGCGTTGATCGACATAGTGGCCAGTACCGCTAACCACGTTGGCCGGAGTAATCATCTTGATCAGGTTTTTATTATTGCGAATCAGCGAGGCGTAATCTTTGTAAAACAGCGCCGCCATCAGCAAGATGAGTAATATTGCGCCCAGTGCGCCCGTCAGGCGTTGCAGCAGATTCCACCACCAGCGCGTGCCGTTATTGATGCGCACGCCGCAAATCAGCACCACCGGCACCATTCCCATCAACAGCATCCAGAGTAGATAGCGACTGCTGATCAGCGCACCGGCTTCCTGCGGGTCGGATTCAAAGACGTTTTGAATCATATTGGTGTCGATCACCGTGCCAAAACTGTGCATGAAGTAATTGGCGGCGGCGCTGACTAATACCAGCGCAATCAGCAACGGCTTGCGTAGATAAGGCCAGGCAGCTAGCGAGAAGAGAAAATAGAAAGCCGAGGCGAGCACCAGCGGAATACTGGCGGCGAACAGATAATCGTGGAAGTGATCGTAAGGGATCATTTCCCAGGCGCGCAGCAAGAACAGGGCATTCATGACTAATGCGAAAAACAGGGCGGCAATAAGGTTAAATCCGTTGGTGCCGCACTGAAAGGTGATCGGGAATCTCATGAAAACTCAACGGTAAGAGGTAATGTTACAATCGTATGAAGACAAGATGAGGAAAACCTTAACGAAGATTAAACGTAAGCAATCCAAATCCTTTAAATGCTGGCTTTTTGGTAAACAGGCGTAACGAAATGCCGCGATGGCTTGATTATGCGCAATGCCCGTATACTCTTTGCTCAATGTCATTAAGCTGTTATCAATGTGATTTGAGATGTTAATTGCGGAGTGCATGTGGCCGAGCAACTAGAGTTCTTCCCCGTTCCCAGCCCGTGTCGCGGCATTTGCCAGAGCGACGCGCGTGGCTATTGTCGTGGCTGTTTACGCAGCCGGGAAGAGCGCTTTAACTGGATGAAATTCAGCGATGCGCAAAAGCGCGATGTGCTGCGCTTGTGCCGGCAACGCTTTTTGCGCCTGCAGCGCCAGCAAAAAGTCGATGAAGATCATGATCCACAACAACCGGAACTGTTTTAAGAAAACGACGATCTGCCTTTTCGTTATACTCCCGTTTTCGTTATCTGGAATCGTGTTTAGGGAGTTTAACCATGTTACAACCGCAGGCTATTGCACCGCAGGGACCGTCCTTTTCACCGCTGATTGTCGGTTACTGGCGTTTAATGGAGTGGGGCATGACGCCGCAGCAAGTGGTGCAGTTTATTGAGCACCATTTAGCGCTGGGCATTACCACTGTCGATCACGCCGACATCTACGGCGATTACCAATGTGAAGCCGCCTTTGGTGCAGCACTGCGCCTGGCGCCAGGTTTGCGTGAGAAGCTGCAAATCGTCACTAAATGCGGCATTGCGACGCGCGCTAAACCTGAACACCGTATTGGTCATTACATCACTGAAGCCAGCCACATTCTGCACAGCGCCGAGAATTCGCTGCGCCATTTCAATACCGATTACCTCGATTTACTGCTGATTCATCGTCCGGATCCGTTGATGGACGCGGATGAAATTGCCGAAGCCTTTACGGCGTTGCATCAGAGCGGCAAAGTGCGCCATTTTGGCGTCTCCAACTTCACCGCGTCTCAGTTCACGCTGCTGCAATCGCGTTTGCCATTCAGTCTGGTCACTAATCAACTGGAAATCTCCCCGCTGGAGCAAACGTCGCTGCTGGATGGCTCGCTTGATCAGTGCCAGCAAAACCGCATCCGCCCAATGGCCTGGTCCTGCCTCGGCGGCGGTCGCGTGTTTAACGATCCGCACTATCAGCCGTTGCGCGATGAGCTGGAGCAGGTGAAGCAGGAGGCTGGTGCCAGCAATATTGAGCAAGTGGTGTATGCATGGGTGATGAAGCTGCCAAGCCGTCCGCTGCCAATTATTGGATCAGGCAAAATTGAACGGGTGAAAGAAGCGGTTGGCGCATGCCAGTTAACCCTCGATCGCCAGCAATGGTTCCGCATCCGCAAAGCCGCCATCGGTTACGATGTGCCCTAAAGCGTAAAGCTGCGTCAAATTACGGCAGCCTGGATGAAAGCAGTCCAGGCTTACAGAGAATCTAACCGTAAGGAGACGTTATGAAGAAAATCCTCATTGTTATGCTGGCTCTGGCCTGCGCCGCAGGCGCGCAGGCGGCGTCAGAAGAAGTCACGCTGCATGAAACCACCGCGCAAGGCATCGGGGCGGCAATTGGCAAAGTCACTATCAGCGAAACGCCGTACGGTGTGCAATTTACGCCAGCGTTAAGCGGCCTTAAACCGGGCATTCATGGTTTCCACGTGCATGCTAAAGGCAGCTGTGAACCGGGCGAATCGGACGGTAAAACGGTGGCGGCCGGTGCGGCGGGCGGACATCTCGATCCGCAAAAAACCGGCAAGCATCTTGGTCCGTACGCCGATGGTCACCTTGGCGACTTACCCGCGCTGTTTGTAACCGAAGATGGCAAGGCGAATTATCCGGTGGTTGCGCCACGCATCAAATCCCTGAGTGAAATCAAAGGTAAAGCCTTGATGGTGCATGTGGGCGGCGATAATCATGCCGACCATCCGCAACCGCTCGGCGGCGGGGGGGCGCGTTTTGCCTGCGGCGTAATTTAAACTCCTGGGCGGCAGCTGCTTGTCGCCCTGATTTCCTTCCTTTGAAAAAAATTGACCCATTTTCTGGCTACTCTCAGCGGTTTTTCCGTCCTATGATATTGATTCAGGTATAAAACCTTCAGGGGTGGGAATGAAAGCGCGTGGGATGATGTTGTTATGTTTATTGCTGGTGGGATGCGATCAACCCAACGATACACAATTAAGGTTGGATGCGAGTCGGCAGCTTCAGTGGACAATTGATACCAATCCTCTACGTGCAGATTGTGAAAATATCGCCCGTGGTCGTGAATGGTTAACGCAACGCACTCTTAAGCAGCTGGAAACCAGGGGATGCCAAAATGTGCTTCGCAGTGCAAGTGAAACAAATTTCATCACTACTGCGATCTATCGTCATTCCATGACGATCGTTTGCGGGAGCATTCGCGGTAAAAGTTTTACAGGTACCGAATTAAATCGCCGCTTTGTTTACTCTTCAGAAGAGAAGGCGCTGGTGATTGAACCGATGTCCGATCAAGACAAAACCCGCTTCGAAGGACAGAAATCGCTGCAGCAGTTGCAGGATGATTTTAATCGCCAGACCACGCAATATTGTCAGTAATCAATCTGGCACCGCCTGCGCCAACTGGGCGAGTGAGCAGCGCAGGCGCCACAAAATACCCGCCAGCGTATTGGCTTCGCTCTCCGCTTGCTGCTGCAGCTGGTTAATCATAGTTTCCAGCTCATCGAGCGTGGCCTGCAACGCGGTGTGATGCACGCCGCGCAGGCTCATAATCCGTTGTAGATCCTGCAGGCTGCTGTCGCGCATTTGCCCTAGCGTAGCCGACGTTGGCTGCCATTCGCGCAGCTGCCAGACAATGTGGGAACAGTTGAGTAGCACCACGCCCCAGCGCAGCAGCCACACGCGCGCCTGCTCGTCACGACTGTTACTGAGCTGACTAATATGATGATAAATCTGCGATTCAAAGTGGCTTTCGCTCAGGCGCGGATGACGGCGTAGCTGATCAAGAAACGCATGGCGCAGGGCGCGAATATGCCGACGACTGCGGCGCGCATCGGAACTGGGACGCAGCACCTGAAACGCCAGCCACGCCAGCAGTACGCCGCACACCTTGGCGATATTGTCATTGAGGAAGCTTTGATAATCCCAGTCCGGCGGATTGGTGACGGCGATAAAGGATCCCATGAATACAATGAATTGCCCCCACATTCCCGCGCGTTTCTTCTGCTGCAGTTTGAACAACTGCAAGGTGAGTAACAGCGGGAAAAGCACCAGCAAAAACTGCCACAGCGCACTGATTTGCACCATCAAGCCAAACTGCAGCACAAAACTAAACAGCGACAGCCACAGCAAGGTTTTGAGTAACAGCGAGACGCTGCCGCTGGGCGAAGGCGCGGAAGAGTACAACACGCACGCGATGGCGGTGAGCGTCAGGGCGGCGGCACCGGAATCCCATTGCGTGGTGATCCAAAAGGCGCAGCCCAGCATGATGACGCTAAAAGTACGCAGTGCGCTCCAGCCGGCTTCTGCACTGTCGCTTTCGCGCGCCAGCGATGGCGCATACGGCGGTTGAAAACGGGTATCGGCATCGGCGCGTTCAATCAGGCGAATCCAGCGATTGACGTTGAGATAGACCCAGCAAAAATAGCGCAGTCGCTGGACAAAGGCGCGTTGCCGGTAATCACCGGTTGCTGATGGCGTGATGCCGCGCAAAATCAGCGCCAGACGGTATTTGTCGCAGTGCGGCTGCGCCAATTCGTGCAGCAGTTTTGCCATGGCATCGTAAAGTTCAGGCGGCGCATCGGGCCAGTTCAGCAACATGCGGCGCAGACTGGAGAGCACGCTGGTCAGACGCAGCTGCTGGTGCAGCACATAGTTCAGCACGTTGTTCTGGCGGCGGAAGCGATAGTGGCTCCAAAACGCCTGAATGCGCAGCAGGTTCATGGTGAGAATCTGGCTAATGACATTTTCATGGGCGGTGCGCACGTTATCGGTGCTGCCTTGCTGCAGTAATAACACCGCATGATCCAGCAAACGCGCGTGCATCTGACGCAGTGAACTCATCAGCGCGTTGCCATCCGAGGTGCTGGGCAGAATCATCATCATCAATCCGGCGCAAAGAATGCCGGAGATCACTTCGCACACGCGCGCCTGGGCGATATCCCACAGCTGAGTGACATCGGTGATGTTGACGCTGCTAAAGGCAATGATGGCGGCGGTATATCCCGCCAGCGAAAACGCGTAGGCCACATTGTTTTGGTAGTGATTGGCGATCCAGGTGCAGAACGCCAGCCAACCGGCCATGAAAAAGGCAAACAGCCAGGGCTCGTTTAGCGTGTGTCCGGCAATCAGCAGCGCGGCGCTGGCACCGAGCAAACTGCCAACGATGCGCCCCAGACTTTTACTGATGGCACCGCCGACGGTGGGAAAACTCACTACCGCCGCCGAGGTCATGGCCCAGTAGGGTTCGTCGAGTTGCAGCGCATAAGCAATGGTCAAGGCGAGACACATCGCAATGCCATTACGCAGCGCGTAGCGCCATTCGCCCCAGCTTGCTTTTATCCACGGCAGATTTTGCCAGGCCAGCCACTGAAAATTCATCACAGCCTCAGTGCGCGATCGAGATGGTGCAGGTGGTGCCCGCCACTAGCGGCACGCCTTCCGGCAACGCATCCAAGCGAATGCGCACAGGCACGCGCTGCGCCAGACGCACCCAGGGCACGTTAGGCTTGATATCCGGCACCAAACCGCCATCGCTGGCGACGCTTTGATCGTAAATGGCGCGTCCGATACTCTCCACTTTGCCCTGCAAACGCGCACCGTTGCTGTACAACACAATCTGCGCCGCAGCGCCGGGTTGAATATGGCGCAGCTTGGTCTCTTCGAAATAGCCCATCACGTAGTAAGAGTGGCTGTCGACCAGCGCAAACAGCGGCGTACCGGCGCTGGCATAGTTGCCGGTGCGTAGCGTCAGGTTGCTGATCCAGCCATCGGTGGGCGCGGTAAGGGTGGTTTGATCGAGGTTCCAGCGCGCCTGATCGAGGCTGGCCTGCGCCGCTTTCGCCGTTGATGCAGCGGCATTGGCGGTTAAGCGCGCGGCGTCCATATCTTCCGCTGAAATGACGTTGCGCGGCAGGCTGGCGCGGCGATTGGCTTCATGCTGCGCTTTCGCCAGGTCGGCCTGCGCTTTGGCTAGCTGCGCTTCGGCGTTGGCCTGCGCAATTTGCCACGGCACCGGATCAAGCTTGAGCAGCACGTCACCTTTATGCACGAACTGATTGTCACGCACCTCCAGAGCGATGATGCGCCCGGACACCTCAGGCGTGATATCCACCAGCTCGGCGCGCACTTTGCCATCCCGCGTCCACGGCGATTGCATGTAGTAATTCCACATCCACCATCCGGCAAGCAGGGCCAGCGCAAAGATCACTACAGTTGAAAAATACTTAAAAGGGTTGAATTTCATAGTGATTTATCCGAGGCTCAGTAACCACAATGCGCCAGCGACGCACAATACAAACAGGGAAAGGTCCATTAAGGTGGGATGCCAGACATCGCCGGAGTAGATCCAGCCGCGTATCAGCGGGTGAATCAACAACCAGAAAAAGAATCCGAGTAACACCGCTTTAAACAGCGGCGGGAAAAACAGGGACGCACCGAACACCAGGTCGGTAAGCGGGGCGCTGGGGGAAAAAGCGGTAAGGGACACGTGTCATCATCCTTTTTGACCGGGAATCATCTTAATAGAGCGTAGACGGCAAGCGTGTATGCAGGCCTGGTATTTGTAATTTGCCAGGTAAACTCGCAGAATAGTGTAAAATCTGGCTTAATAGCTAGCAAGCTAATTATAAGGAGATGCAATGGATACGCCCTTGGGAACCGATCTGTCTCGCCTGGTGCGCATTTGGCGCGCGTTAATCGATCAGCGTTTAAAACCGCTTGAGTTGACACAAACACACTGGGTGACGCTGCACAATATTCATCAACTCCCGCCAGAGCAGTCTCAGATTCAGCTGGCAAAAGCCATTGGCATTGAGCAGCCTTCACTGGTGCGCACGCTGGATCAGCTGGAAGAGAAGGGATTAATCACCCGCGCGACCTGCGCCAACGATCGCCGTGCCAAGCGCATCAAGCTGACCAAACAGGCTGAGCCGATCATCGAGCAGGTTGAGAATGTGATTGATGCCACGCGCGATGACATTCTTTCCGGCATCAGCCTGGAAGAGATTAATCAGATGGTGACGCTGATTGCGCGGCTGGAAAGAAATATTCTCGAGTTTCACAACCGCGAGAAATAAAAAAACCGACGCCAGGCGTCGGTTTTTTTTATCTACTCGCTTAACGTGGCGAAACGGTAACCTGGCTGCCGTTTGACGCCATCACGACGCGCTGGCCAACCGAGTAACGGGTGGCAGCTTGTTTCTGCACCACCATGATGGTGTTGCCATCATCCTTGCGGATTTCCAGCTCGACACCGTCAGATTTGTTAACCGCACCCTGCACGCCCTGACCGGCTACGCCACCGAGTACCGCACCGCCTGCGGTTGCCAGACTGCGACCGCTGCCGCCGCCAATGGTGTTACCGAGGAAACCACCCAGCACTGCACCACCAATTGCGCCAATCACGTTGTTTTCATCGCCGCCCTGGATTTTCACCGGACGAACCGAAACCAGCGTGCCGTAGGAAACACTTTGTACTTGTTTAGCTTCACTGGCGCTGTAAACGTCACCGGAAAGGGTGCTGTCGTTGGCACAACCTGCCAGAGTTAAGCCGGTCAACGCCACGGCTACAAAACGCTTAATCATCAGAACGCTCCTTAATGCAAATAAACGCCATATTTCTCATCCTGTACTGCACAGAGTATAAGACAGAAAACTGGCAAATGACTCTAAGTCCGTATAATACGCTGCTGGGGCGAAGCATAGACCGTCTCCCATCAACAAAAATTCAATTACCTGCAGAAAATATTTCTGAGCTGGAACAGACTGCGCAGTGACGCTGAAAAGCGGAATTTTATCATAGAATTAGTCCCGGTAATTTGCCAGGCTTAAGCCAGATGATGTTAAGGGAGTGAACCGCTATGAAATCAGGACGCTATATTGGCGTGATGTCCGGCACCAGCCTTGATGGCGTGGACGTGGTACTGGCGGCCATTGATGGGCAAATGGTGGCGCAGCAGGCCAGCTATTGTCATCCCATTCCGCAGGAATTACGCCAGCAGGTGTTGGCCATTTGTCAGGGACAATCCTTGACGCTATCGCAGCTCGGGCAGCTGGACACGCGGCTTGGCAAACTGTTCGCCGAGGCGGTATTGACCTTGATGCACCAGCAGTCGCTGGAAGCCAGCGACATTATGGCGATTGGCTGCCACGGACAAACGGTGTGGCATGAACCGCAAAGTGATGCGCCCAATACGCTGCAAATTGGCGATAACAACCAGATCGCAGCGGCCACCGGCGTGACGGTGATCGGTGATTTTCGTCGCCGCGATATGGCGCTCGGCGGGCAGGGCGCACCGCTGGTGCCGGCCTTCCATCAGGCGCTGTTAATGGACAGCGTCGAGCGCCGCATGGTGCTGAATATCGGCGGCATCGCCAATCTGTCGCTACTAATTCCCGGCCAGCCGGTACGCGGTTTTGATACCGGGCCGGGCAATATGCTGATTGATGCGTGGATTTGGCGCAATAAAGGTTTGCCGTACGATAAAGATGCCGTCTGGGCGCGCAGCGGTCAGGTGGTTCCGGCGCTGCTGGAGTTAATGCTAGGCGATCCGTGGTTTGCGCTGCCGCCGCCAAAAAGCACCGGACGGGAATATTTCAATCTCAGCTGGATTGAGCAGCAGTTGCAGCGTTTCCCAGCGCTGGCGCCACAAGATGTGCAGGCCACGTTGAATGAGCTGACGGCGTTGACCATCGCCCAGCAGGTGCAGCTCAACGACGGTTGCGATCGTCTGTTGGTGTGCGGCGGAGGCAGCCGTAATCCGCTGCTGATGGCGCGTCTCGCCACGCATCTGTCGGGTACCGAAGTGGGTACCACCGACGAAGCGGGCATCAGCGGTGATGATATGGAAGCGCTGGCCTTTGCCTGGCTGGCGTTTCGCACATTAAATGGCTTACCGGGCAACCTGCCAGCGGTAACCGGCGCGCGGGAGATGAGTGTATTGGGCGCGATTTTTCCGGCCAATCCCCGACCTATTCGTTAAGAGGTGAAGATGAAAAAAACAATTATGGTGCTGAGTAGCGTGGCGATCTTGAGTGGCTGCGGCATGATGCATAAACAGCAAGAGACTCCACAACAGCTGCGCTATCAGTGCGGCACCTTGCCGCTGACGGTCACCCAGGATAATGCGAAGCAGCAGGTGAGTTTTATTCTGGATGGCAAGCCGCTAACGCTGACACAAACGGTCTCGGCCTCTGGCGCGCGCTACAGCGACGGTACTTACGTCTTCTGGTCAAAAGGCAATGGCGCTTTTGTTGAACGTAATAACAAAATCGTGATTAATGATTGTGAATTGCAGAACGCGGATACCTCCGCTCAGTAAACGTCAGAGAAAGAGAAACAGCATGAGCGACAGTGACAGCTTGCAAAATATTGCCCATCTGCGTCGTGAATACACCCGCGGCGGGCTGCGACGTAAAGATCTGCCCGATAATCCCCTGGCGCTGTTTGAGCAGTGGCTGCAGCAAGCCTGCACCGCGCAGTTGCCGGATCCAACGGCGATGACGGTGGCCACCGTTGACAGCAGCGGCCAGCCTTATCAGCGCATCGTGCTGCTCAAGCACTACGACGAGCAAGGCATGGTGTTCTATACCAACCTTGGCAGCCGCAAGGCGCTGCAGCTGGCAGAGAATCCGCGTATTTCGCTACACTTCCCGTGGCATTTCCTGGAGCGTCAGGTGATGGTGCTGGGCGAGGTGGAAAAACTGTCGCCCCTTGAGGTGCTGAAGTACTTCAGCAGTCGCCCGCGTGATAGCCAGATTGGTGCGTGGGTGTCGAAGCAGTCGAGCCGCATTTCTGCGCGCGGCGTGCTGGAAGGCAAGTTTCTCGAGCTTAAGCAGAAATTCCAGCAGGGTGACGTGCCGCTGCCGAGTTTCTGGGGCGGTTACCGCGTCAAATTCCACACCGTGGAGTTCTGGCAGGGCGGCGAACATCGCCTGCACGATCGCTTCCTCTACCAGCGTAATGATAATGGCTGGTCGATTGACCGTTTAGCCCCGTAAAACTGCGTTTTATCCCCTTTCAACGCTGGCGCAGTTGGCGTCAGCGCTTTATGCTATAGCCCTCTTTTTTTTCGTCTCCGCACGTCGGCGGAAAGCTGTGTACCAGCCTAGGTGCAGTCTGATCAATTTGGAGTCAGTGATGACCAGCAGTAACCTGATACAACAATTGCAAGAAAGGGGCTTAGTCGCCCAGGTAACGGATGAAGAAGCGTTAGCAGAGCGACTGGCGCAAGGGCCAATTGCACTCTATTGCGGCTTCGATCCTACCGCTGATAGCTTGCATTTGGGCCATCTGGTGCCGCTGCTCTGCCTGAAACGTTTTCAGGATGCCGGACACAAGCCGGTTGCGCTGGTGGGTGGTGCCACCGGTCTGATTGGCGATCCCAGCTTTAAAGCAGCAGAACGTAAACTTAACACCGCTGAAACCGTTGGCGAGTGGGTCGATAAGATCCGCAACCAGGTCGCACCTTTCCTTAGCTTCGATTGCGGCGACAACAGCGCAATTGCCGCGAACAACTACGACTGGTTTGGCGGCATGAATGTGCTGACCTTCCTGCGCGACATCGGTAAGCACTTCTCCGTCAATCAGATGATCAACCGCGAAGCGGTGAAGCAGCGTTTGAACCGCGAAGATCAGGGCATCTCCTACACCGAGTTCTCTTACAACCTGCTGCAGGGTTATGACTTTGCAGAGCTGAACAAGCGTCACGATGTGGTGCTGCAGATTGGCGGTTCCGATCAGTGGGGCAACATTACCTCCGGTATCGATCTGACGCGTCGCCTGCATCAGCAGCAGGCGTGGGGATTGACCGTACCGCTGATCACCAAATCTGACGGCACCAAATTCGGTAAAACCGAAGGTGGCGCGGTGTGGCTGGATGCGAAGAAAACCAGTCCGTACAAGTTCTACCAGTTCTGGATCAACACGGCGGATGCAGACGTATATCGTTTCCTGAAGTTCTTCACCTTCATGAGCATTGAAGAGATCAATGCGCTGGAAGAAGAAGACAAAAACAGCGGCAAAGCGCCACGCGCGCAGTACGTGCTGGCTGAGCAGGTGACACGTCTGGTGCACGGCGAAAGCGGCTTAACGGCGGCAAAACGCATCACCGAGAGCCTGTTCTCCGGCAGCCTCAGCGCGATGACCGAAGCCGACTTCGAGCAGCTGGCGCAGGACGGCATGCCCACCATCACGCTGACGGCAGAAGACGACTTGCAGCAGGCGCTGGTGGCGGCTGAGCTGGTGCCATCACGCGGCCAGGCGCGCACCATGATCGGTTCTAACGCGGTCTCGCTGAATGGCGAAAAACAGTCAGATGCGGAGTATCGTTTCAGCGACAGCGATAAACTGTTTGGACGTTTCACGTTGTTGCGTCGCGGTAAAAAACATTACTGCCTGATTAACTGGCAGTAAGCGTTCAGGGCCGGCTTCCGGCCCTTTTTTATGGCAAGACAGCAGTACAGGGCAAAATGAAAAATATTCTCGCAATTCAATCTCACGTTGTTTACGGACACGCCGGTAACAGCGCTGCCGAATTCCCGATGCGCCGCATGGGCGCAAACGTTTGGCCGCTGAATACCGTGCAATTTTCTAATCACACCCAATATGGTCACTGGACCGGCACCGTGATGCCCGCCACACATTTGACCGACATCGTTAAAGGCATTGCGGCGGTGGACCGCCTGAAGACCTGTGATGCGGTATTAAGTGGCTATTTGGGATCGGCGGAGCAGGGCGAACAGATTCTGGAGATCGTGCGCCTGGTGAAAGAAGCCAACCCGAACGCATGGTTCTTCTGCGATCCGGTGATGGGCCATCCGGAAAAAGGCTGCATCGTGGCGCCGGGCGTGGCGGAGTTTCACTGCAAAATGGCGTTGCCCGCCAGCGACATCATCGCGCCAAACCTGCTGGAGCTGGAGATGCTTAGCGGGCATGAAGTGGCCAACGTGGAGCAAGCGGTGGTGGCGGCACGAGAACTGATTAGCAAAGGCCCGAAAGTGGTGCTGGTAAAACATCTGGCGCGTGCCGGACGCCGCAGCGACCGCTTTGAGATGTTGCTGGTGACCGCCGATGAGTGCTGGCACATCAGCCGTCCGCTGGTGGACTTTGGCGTGCGTCAGCCGGTTGGCGTGGGCGATCTCACCAGCGGCCTGCTGCTGGTCGATCTGCTGCACGGTAAGTCGTTAAAGGATGCGCTGGAGCACATCACGGCGGCGGTGTATGAAGTGATGCTGAAAACTCACGAAATGGGCGAGTACGAATTGCAGTTGGTGGCCGCGCAGGATGCAATTGCCAAACCGACGCAGCATTTCGCGGCAGAAAAGCTGTAAATTCCTTTTTAGGTGCGCATGAATGCGCACCTGCAATCCAGGTCGCCATGAATGGCGACCCTACGACAGTATTAAACCAAACCCTCCGCCTTCAACGCCGCCTGCACCGCTGGACGTTCCGCAACCCGGCTAAACCATTCTTCCAGCGCATCCAGTCCCGCTAAATCCAGCTTGATGGCTTTAGCCCAGCGCGTCACTACGAACAGATACACATCGGCAACGGTAAAGCGTAATCCCAGCAGCCACTGCTTATCCTGCAACGCCTCATTCACCTGCTGATATTTCTTCTCCAGCTGCGCACGCGCAATGGCTTTGTACTCTTCTGGCGTATCAGGACGGAACAGCGGGCTAAAACCCTTGTGCAGTTCGCTGCTGACATAACTTAACCACTCCAGCGTGTGGTAGCGCGTCAGGCTACCGGTCGGGGCCAGCAGGTTGCGATCCGGCTTGAGATCCGCCAGATACTGCACAATCGCCACGCCTTCTGTCAGGATGCTGCCATCATCAAACTGCAGCGCCGGCACTTGTCCTTTCGGGTTAATCTGCCAGTAATCTTCTCCTTGCTCGGTCACTTTCTTCTGCAGGTCCACGTTCACCTGGGTAAAGTCCAGTCCGCATTCCAGCGCGACAATATGCGGTGATAGCGAACAGGCACCGGGCTTACAATAGAGTTTCATCATGGCTTCTCCTTGAGTGTTGTGGTGATCGAAGCAGCATAAGTCTGCCAGGGATTTTTGCCAGTGACAGCGATCAGGAATTGCGGTCACCGTTCAGGTTTATTCAGCAAAGCATGGCAGTAATGGCAGCTTTTCGAGCGCAAAATCCCAAAATTGCCGCACTTTAGGCGTCATATTCTTCACGCGCTGGGTGACTAACTGCACCGGCAACGGGGCCGGCTCCCATTCAGGCAGTAAACGCAGCAATTTTCCGCTGTGGATATCGTCAAGAACCTGATACGACAGCAGCCGTCCAATGCCGTGTGCGCTGCGCAACGCTTCCAGCTGGCTCTCCACATCATTAACCCGCAGACGCGGCGTGATGCGCACGCGCAGATCCTGGACGAAGCGCCACTCGCGCGTATGGCGCAGGCTCGTCACTAACGCATGTTGAGTCAGTTCAGTGGGATGAAGAGGCGTGCCAGCCTGTTGCAAATAGTCGGGGCTGGCAACCAGCGTTGAACGCACCGTGCCAACCTGACGCGCCACCATCGAAGAGTCCTGCAGTTCGCCAATGCGCAGCGCGATATCAAGACCGTTTTCGATCAGGTCCTGATAGGTGTCGCTGAGCACCACTTCAATCTGCATCTCCGCATGCTGTTGCAGAAAGGCATTCACTAAGGGCATGACGTGGCGACGACCAAACTGCACCGGTGCGGTTAAACGCAGCAAGCCATGCAGGCCGCTGTGGTGAGCGCTGTCGATGGCGCGCTGATAATCGCTCAACACCCGTTGCACCTGCTCAAACAGCTGCCAGCCGGCTTCGGTGGGTGCCAGCTGGCGGGTGGTGCGTTCAATCAGAGTGGTGGCGAGACGGGCTTCGAGGGTATTAAGAGTGCGAGTGATCACCGGTGGCGATCGCTGTAACAAACGCGCGGCGCCAGCCAAACTGCCTTGCTGGATAACCGCGACAAACACCTCAAGCTCATCAAACCTGTCCATGCTTCTTCCACGCTGATTAACAGTGAGCCGATATCATGAAGTTAAGTGAGCGAAAAGCGAAGTGTGAGCAGCAGAAATCGTTAAAGGAAATGTGAATAGCGGGCAGAAAAAAGCCGGGACAAGCCCGGCTATCTGATTACTGATTGGCGTTAGCGCGTTTCAGTTCAGTTTGACTGTCATCCTGCGTCATGCGGTTCAGCAGTGGCGCGGTAATCAACATCAGCAGGGCAATCACGCCGGTAGCAATACCAATCTGCTGGAACACATGGCTGTAAACTGCCAGCGAAGTATGCGGATCGGTCACATCACTCGGTACTGCCATCAGGTTGGCGACTTTACCCGCAATCATTGCTGCACCGGCGGTGGTCAGGAACCAGGAACCCATGATGAAGCCCATCAGGCGCTGTGGAACCAGCTGTGCCACCATCGCCAGGCCCAGGCCGGAAATCATCAGCTCACCGATGCTCTGCAGCGCATAGCTGAGGATCAGCCAGTTCACCGAGACGATACCGGCTTCGTTGGCAAATTTGGCACCAAACGGCAGCACCAGGAAGGCCGCTGAACACAGCACCATACCGAAGGCGAATTTGTGTGGCATCGGCATTTTATCGCCGAGCTTGTTATACACTGCCGCCAGAATCGGGCTTGCCAGCATAATCCAGAACGGATTCAGCGCCTGGAACTGCTCTGGCTCAAAGGTGATGCCGAGAATCGCATGCTCAACGTTGCGGATAGCGAAGAAGTTGAGTGAGGTTGGCATCTGCATATAGAGCACGAAGAACACAATCGCTTCTACCATCAGCAGGAAGGCCACGATCATCTTACGGCGTGCCGCACCTTTCAACGCGAAAGCTTCTTTGGCGAAGATCACCACGATACCCGCGGCGATGACGCCCAGCGTCATACGCGCGATGCTCTGGTGATGCAGCAGCCAGGCCGCCAGCGCAATCAGCGCTACCACGCCAACCAGCGTCATCAGCAGTTTACCCATCTGCAGCGGGGCAAAATCCGGCTTGGAGCCGTAGTTTTTCACCACGCGCTGGAAGAACAGGAAGTTCAGCAGCGTAATGACCAGACCGACAACCGACAGCGAGAACGCCGCGCCCCAGCCATATTTCGCAGCCAGCCACGGCGTCAGCATCATCGAGAACAGCGAACCGATGTTGATCGACATGTAGAACATGGTGAAGGCACCATCGAGGCGCGCGTCATCTTTCTCATAGCAGGTCGACAGCAGGGAAGACGGGTTGGCTTTAAACAAGCCGCTACCCACCGCGATGGTCGCCATACCGATGTACACCATTGAGGTGTCATGGCCAGAGAAGGCAATCAGTGCATAACCCAGCGCCAGCACCATCACGCCGAGCACGATAACGCGTTTGGTACCCAGCACTTTATCGCCGAGCCAGCCGCCGATGGCGACTAAACCATATACCAGCGCGCTAAACGAGGTGAACAGCGTAATGGAGTCCGCTTCGGACATGCCCAGCTGTTTAACCAGGTAAACCGCCATGATGGCTTGCAGACCGTAGTAACCAAAACGTTCCCACAGTTCGATGGAGAAGATCAGATAAAACGCTTTCGGTTGCTTGAAAGCGTTGAGGCTTGGCGCCCCGTCAGTGTGTTTGTTTGCAGTTGACACGTATACCTCAGTTTTAACATAGCCTGTTTTGCGACAGGAATTAAGTCTGCGTCGGGCTGGGTAATCCCGCGCAACATTGTTATTAGAAAGGAAAAACGGCGACTAATTTGGCTGAATCAGTCCATCAGGGCAAGCATTTTCTGCACGCTGAAATACTTGCAATAGGTAGGGTTAATGCCGTTATACAAAGTTGTAAATCAGTGTTAAATCTCGCTGTGTGGCATTATACCAGGATAAACAGGTGAAATGCAGATCTGGAAGATCATTTTCATGATATAAACTGCTCAGAGAGACATTATTAGAATATAACGCTGAAGTTCATAATTTATACAGAGATTATTATTCTTATTGGGCACTATATAAGCACAACAGCTTGATTGGTGAGCGTAATAAGCAGTCAAAAGATTCCAGATCGCTAATTAGTTGATCCTGCGCACAAAACCGTGAATTAATTAGCGTGGTAAAAGAAGAAATCTTTTGCGGAACTGACATCTGGCGAATATTAGCGCGATTGGGTGCATTATTTGCCAGATAAACAGGCCGCCATAAGCGCAATGCGTGGAAACGAAAGACGCAACAATCGGCATTTGAGGCGTTTAGACAGCGCATTAACTTTGCTGTAACCTCCTTTTTTCCCTCAAAGGACGTAGTCATGATGAAGTCGATTCGTGTTGCCCTGATTGGCGATTACCGTGCTGATGCCGTTGCGCATCAAGCCATTCCTCCCGCCGTACAACTCGCTGCAAAAACCCTTTCCCTTGATGTTAGCGCCGACTGGATTGCCACCTCCGAGCTCGATCAGCACAACCTCAATGATTACCAGGCGATTTGGCTGGTACCGGGCAGTCCTTATCTCAATGACGCGGGCGTGTTTGCCACGCTTCGCTGGGCGCGGGAAAGCGGTAAGCCATTATTGGGTTCGTGTGGCGGATTCCAGTACGCCATCGTGGAGTACGCGCGCAATGTGCTGGGCTGGGAAGATGCGGCGCATGCGGAAACCGATGCCAGCGGTCGTTGGGTGATTGCGCCGCTGGCCTGTTCACTGGTGGAACAGCGCGGAAGCGTCACCTTCCAGCCGGGTTCACGTATTGCAAAGGCTTACGGCGCATTGCAGAGCGATGAGGGTTACCACTGCAACTTTGGCGTCAACCCTGAGTTCAGCGAAGCGCTGGCGACACAGAATCTGCAGATCACTTCCTGGGATTTGGACGGCGACGTGCGCGGCATTGAATTGACCGATCACCCGTTCTTTGTCGCCACCTTGTTCCAGTCCGAACGTGCAGCGTTACAAAACCGGCTTTCGCCGCTGGTGGTCGCGTGGCTGCAAGCCGCCGCAGGTTAAATACATAGGGTCGCCATTCATGGCGACCTCTATCAGCTGATCTGCAACAACGGCTTGCGCTCCCGCCCCGATTGGTGATAGCACTGAATCGCCTCCCGCCAGTGCGCCAGCGGGAAAATTTCTACCTCGCCACATTCACTGGCACGTAACAGCGGCCAGAGCTCACTGAACAACCGTTGCCAATCCTGATGGGCTAAATCCTCCAGCGTATGCCGGACGTGAAACCAGTGCAGCGCCGGACGTGGCGCATTAACCCGCACCGGCTTGCCGCTCAGCACGCCATAAGCAATGAATTCAGCGTCGACAGACAAAGCTTGCCAAATCAACTGGCCGATTTCGCCGCCCACCGCATCAAACACCCGATCGCACTGCTGGGCGGCAGCAGCAATCTCGGCCCGCTGCGTTTCAGCCAGCGCAACGATTCCCAATTGCTGCAAGCGTGCGCCATGCTGCGGCGCTCGATGAATCACAGTGATGCTGCTTGCGCCCATCTGTCGCGCCCACTGCGCAAGTAACAGAGCACAAGCGGAACCGCCTGCGGTGATCAACACGCGCTTACCGGCTGGCGACCACTGCTTGAGCATCAGCAACGCCGCCAGTGGATTGATATAGGCGCGTGCCGCCAGCGTGGTGCTGATATCGGGCGGAACCGGCACCGCACTCAGCGGATCGCAATCGACATAACGCTGCCAGGTGCCGACGCCGCGCAGCGGCAGCACGCGCTGGCCAAGCAAATGGCGAAACGCCGGCGGAGCAGCCACCACCGTGCCGACGCCTTCATAGCCAGCGATGAGCGGCGGCGAGACGCGATGGCGATAAGCGCCGGTAATCGGAATCAGGTCGGAAGCATTGATGGGAGCAAACTGCATCGCCACGCGCAGCAGGCCAGCCGCGCAGGGCGCTAAAGCAGAGGATTCGAGCGTAAGTACGCTGGCAGGATCGCCAAACTGCCGATAAGCGAGGGCGAGATTGCTTATCAGCAGCGATTCAGAGTTCGGTTTTGGCGTCGAATTCACACAGATCTTCGATCAGACAGGATCCGCAACGCGGTTTGCGCGCCACGCAGGTATAACGACCGTGCAGAATCAGCCAGTGATGGCAGTCGACTTTAAACGCCGCCGGCACCACTTTCAGCAGTTTGTCTTCCACTTCTTCCACGTTCTTACCCGGCGCGAAGCGGGTGCGATTGCTAACACGAAAAATATGCGTATCGACAGCAATCGTCGGCCAGCCAAAAGCGGTATTAAGCACCACGTTGGCGGTTTTGCGCCCGACGCCCGGCAGCGCTTCCAGCGCGGCACGATCTTCCGGCACTTCGCCGCCGTGCTGTTCCAGCAGAATGCGGCAGGTCTTGATGACATTCTCCGCCTTGCTGTTAAACAGGCCGATGGTTTTGATGTACTCCTTCACGCCATCCACGCCGAGCGCCAGAATGGTTGCTGGCGTATTCGCCACCGGATAGAGCTTCGCGGTGGCTTTGTTGACGCTAACGTCGGTGGCTTGCGCGGAGAGTAACACCGCAATCAACAGCTCAAACGGCGAGCTGAAGTTCAGTTCTGTGGTGGGATGCGGATTCTCATCACGCAGGCGCGTCAGGATTTGCGCGCGTTTCTCTTTATTCACACCGCTTTCCCGGTTGCGCCTTGCGGCTCGGCTTCAGGCGCCGCAGCACGTGTGGCCGCACGCTGTTTCATCTTCTGATCGATCAGGTATTTCGCCGCCAGCAGCATGCCGAGGCCGATAAAGGCGCCCGGTGGCAGCATCGCCAGCAGCATTGGGGAATCAAAATGCACCACTTCAATACGCAGCGCTTTAGCCCACGGTCCCAGCAACTGATCCGCACCGTTGAACAGCGTACCGCTGCCAATCAGTTCACGAATCGAACCCAGCGTCACCATCGCGCAGGTTGCGCCCATGCCGATGGCAAAACCATCCAGCGCGGAGAGCGGAATGCTGCTCTTCGAGGCGACCGCTTCGGCGCGACCCACCACGATGCAATTGGTGACGATCAGCGGGATAAAGATGCCTAGCGACTGATACAAACCGTATGCGTAGGCGTTGATCAGCATCTGCACGCAGCTCACCACCGAGGCGATGATCATCACGTAAATCGGGATACGGATTTCAGCCGGCACCCAACGACGTGAAGCAGAAATTGCGCTGTTGGTGATGGTCAACACCAGCGTGGTCGCCAGGCCTAAGCCGAGGGCATTGGTGGCGGTTGAAGTGACCGCCAGCAGCGGACACAGGCCGAGCAGCTGCACCAGCGCGGAGTTATTTTTCCACAGGCCGCCGACCAGTAAATTCTTGGCTTCACTCATTTGCATCTCCACATTCAGGCAGCGAAGATAACTTCGCTGGCAGTGTTTCAATCAGCAGCGCGGTGCGCTTAGTGGCGTTGACCACCGCACGTGGCGTAATGGTAGCGCCGGTAAATTGGTCGAATTCACCGCCGTCTTTTTTCACCGCAAAATTTTTATCATCAGCGCCGTGGATCACTTTGCCATTAAAGCTGTTGATCCAGTCTGAAATACGCAGTTCGATTTTATCGCCAAGGCCCGGCGTTTCATGATGTTCAACCACGCGCACGCCCAGCACTTTTCCGTGGAAATCGGCCCCGACCAACATCTGAATCGCTCCAGAATAGCCGTCTGGCGCGGTGGTCTCAAGCGCTGCCGCCACGGGCTGATCGCCTTTACGCGCTAAATAGAGATGATGCGGTTTACCATTGCCCAGCGCCACCGCATCGGTCACCAGATAACACTCTTGCTGGATGTGATTGTCGTACAGATCGGTTGGCACCACCTGATCTAACAGATTTTTCTGTTGCAGCGCGGTCTGATGCTCCACCGTCGGTTTGGTGACATAGTTAACCACCGCCGTCACACCAGTGGTGATCACTGCAAACGCCGCCAGCGTCACCGCATTTTTACGAATAGCTTCGATCATCTTCAGTCCTTGCGATGGCCGTAAACGCGCGGCTGGGTGTAGTAATCAATCAGCGGCACACAAATATTGGCCAGCAATACCGCGAAGGCGACGCCGTCCGGATAGCCACCAAAGCTGCGAATCAGCCACACCAGCAAACCAATCAGCGCGCCATAAATCAGGCGTCCGCGGTTGGTGGTGGATGCCGTTACCGGATCGGTGGCAATAAAAAACGCGCCAAGCATGGTGGCACCCGAGAACAGGTGAATCAGCGGTGAGTTAAGCGACTCCGGCGAGAACAGCCAGCCCAGCGTGGCGCAGAACGCCAGCGAGACGAGGAAACTGACCGGAATGTGCCAGCGGATGGCATTTTTCGCCAGCAGCAGCGCGCCGCCCAGCAGATAACCGAGGTTAATCCACTGCCAGCCGAGACCGGCTAACACGCCGCTGTAAATCGGCTGCGCCAATAACTGATCGGCGCTGTGTCCGGCACGCAGACCGGTTTTAAAGGTATCGAGCGGCGTCGCCTGGCTGACGCCATCAACGCCGAGTTGCAGCTGTTGCATGGTTTCACCGGCCAGCGTGTGGTGGGTGAAGATCATGCTGAGCGAATCCAGCAGGCCAGGTTTGATCGCCTGCAAACTATCGGGCGGCAGCCAGCTGGTCATCTGCACCGGGAAGGAGATCAGCAGCACCACGTAACCCACCATCGCCGGGTTAAACGGGTTTTGCCCCAAACCGCCGTACAGCTGTTTGGCGATGACGATGGCAAAAATCGTACCCAATACCACCAACCACCACGGCGCGAGCGGCGGCAGGCTGATGCCGAGCAGCAACGCGGTGAGCAGGGCAGAATTATCGGATAAGGTCGGCACCACCGGCGTTTTGCGCAAGCGCAGAATCGCCCCTTCGGTGGCCCACGCGGTGGCGGTTGCCAGCAAAACCTGAATTAAAAAACCTACGCCAAAGAAATACCATTGTGCGGCCATGCCCGGCAGCGCGGCAAACACCACCAGCAGCATAATATTTCCGGTGCTGCGGCGGTTGTGGGTATAGGGAGAACTTGCAATACGAAAAGCCATTTAATCCTCAGTCGTCGAAGGCTGCTGCTGCGCTTTACGCGCTTTGGCACGGGCGACCGCAGCGGCAATTGCCGCTTTGCGTGGGTCGGCGGAGTCAGGAGAGGCAGCAGCCTCCACTTCAGGAGATGTGGCTTCAGCCTGCTGCGCAGCCGCCGCAGCGGCTTTTTTCGCTTTGGCGCGCGCTATTGCCGCTTCAACGGCGGCTTTGCGCGGATCGACTTCAGCAGCAGGTGCGTCAGCGGGCGGTTCGGCAGGTGCCGGTTCAGCAGGTTGTGCGGCAGCGGCGGCTTTTTTGGCTTTCGCGCGCGCAATCGCTGCTTCAACGGCGGCTTTGCGTGGATCGACTTCAGCAGCAGGTGCTTCAGCGGGCGGCTCGGCAGGTGCCGGTTCAGCGGCAGCGGCGGCTTTCTTCGCTTTCGCACGGGCAATCGCCGCTTCAACGGCAGCTTTGCGCGGATCGACTTCAGCCACCGGTTCAGCGGCAGGCGCTATCTCAGCCGCAGGTGCGCCCGCTTTCTTCGCCTTCGCACGCGCAATTGCCGCTTCCACCGCCGCTTTGCGCGGATCGCCAGACTGACGACTCAGCGCCTGCGTTTCAGCTTGCTTCTCGGCCTGCTGCGCTAAGGCTTGCGCGTGACGCGCTTCGCGTTCCGCAGCATCCTGCTCCGGCGTTTTTTCCTGACGCGCTTTCACACGTGCCACGGCAGCATCCCGTTCACCCTGATCGCTGCGCGCCACGCGCTGTTTGGCGTTTTCATGACGCGCTTCACGCGCCTGTTTTTCGCGCTCCAGGCGTGCCAGACGCGCTTCAAAACGCGCTTTCGCTTCGGCGGTGCGTTTCGCTTCGAGGTCGATGGCGCGCAGTTCCGCTTTCTCCTGACGATAATATTGCACCAGCGGAATGTTACTTGGGCAGACGTAAGCGCAGGCACCGCACTCAATGCAGTCATCAATATTGTGGGCGCGCGCTTTTTCGTGATCGCCGCCCTGGCTGTACCAGAACAACTGCTGCGGCAGCAGCTTGGCCGGACAGGCATCGGCGCAGGCGCTGCAGCGGATACAGGATTGTTCTTCCTGATCGTTGCCCATTTCGCTGGCGGACGGCGCCAGAATGCAGTTAGAGATTTTCACCAGCGGTACGTTCAGCGACGGCAGGGTAAAGCCCATCAGCGGACCGCCCATGATCACCATCTGGCGCGATCCCGGCGTAAAACCGGCATGCTGCAGCAGATGGCTCACCGGCGTACCGAGACGTCCCCAGACGTTGCGCGGACGCGCCAGCGCTTCGCCGGTCAGCGTGACCACGCGTTCGGTGATCGGTTCGCCGTCAACAATAGCGCGTTTTACCGCCCACGCGGTGCCGACGTTCTGCATCAGCACGCCGATATCGGTGGAGCGTCCGCCGTGTGGCACTTCGAGGCCGGTAAGAATCTGCGTCAGCTGCTTCGCGCCGCCAGAGGGATACTTGGTGGGGATGACGCGAATCTGCAATTCACGATCGCCACCCAATGCCTGTTTCAGCGCAGCAATGGCTTCCGGTTTGTTATCTTCAACGCCGATCAGCACGCGTTCCGCCTGCAACACCCACGCCAGAATACGGCAGCCTTCCAGCACTTCGGCGGCACAATCCTGCATTAAGCGGTCATCGGCGGTGATGTAAGGCTCGCACTCGGCGGCGTTGATGATCAGGGTTTTGACGCCGCGCAGGCCGCCGCGCAGTTTGGTGGCGGTCGGGAAGCCCGCGCCGCCTAAACCGGCAATACCCGCATTGTGAATGCGCTTGACGGCCTCTTCACGCGACAGGGCGCGGTAATCGGGCTGCGGATCGAGCGTGGTCCAGCGATCTTCGCCGTCGGCACGCAGGAAAATGCACAGCTCGGAGAGGCCAGAAGGGTGCGCCGTCATGTGTGGCGCAATCTCTTCGATGGTGCCGGAGGTCGGGGCGTGCACCGGCAGCATGCGTCCGCTGCCGAAGGTCAGAGGTTGACCGCGTAACACTTTGTCGCCAGGCGCGACGCAAATCTCGCCTTCATGGCCGATATGCTGTTTTAACGGAATGATAAAGCACTCAGGCAGCGGTAACTGACTCAGCGGCGTGCCGTTGGACTGTGTTTTCATTTCCGGCGGATGAATGCCGCCCTGAAAATCCCACAGCTTCTCTTTGCGGAACAGGTTAAACAAATTAAGCATGGGTTGTTTCTACCGGGATCACCCGTACAGGAATGGTGTCGAGATTCCACTTCCAGTTGGCCGTGGTGGTGGCAACCGGGCGCATCTCAATGCAGTCGGTCGGACAAGGCGCAACGCAGAGATCGCAGCCGGTGCAGACATCGCTCAGCACGGTGTGCATGGCGCGCGTGGCACCGACGATGGCGTCCACCGGGCAAGCCTGAATACATTTGGTGCAGCCGATGCAGTTCTCTTCATCGATCCACGCCACGGTACGTATCGGCTCCAGCACTTCTGCGCCGCCGTCGAGCGGTTGCGGTTCAACGTTGAGCAGCGCGGCCAATTTGAGCATGGTCTGCTCGCCGCCGGGCGCGCATTTATTGATGGCTTCGCCGTTATTACCTACCGCATCGGCATACGGGCGGCAGCCGGGATAGCCGCACTGCCCACACTGGCTCTGCGGTAAAATCTCATCGATCTGTTCAACAATCGGATCTTCTTCCACCTCGAAGCGACGCGAGGCGTAACCGAGCAGGGCACCGAACACCAGGCCCAATGCAGCAAGTGCGACAATCGCAATCCAAATCGCGGTCATTAGAATTTCACCAGCCCGGTGAAGCCCATAAAGGCCAGCGCCATCAAACCGGCGGTGATCAGCGCAATCGAGTTGCCTTTAAACGGTGCAGGAACATTCGCCAGCACCAGACGCTCGCGCATGCCCGCGAACAGCACCATCACCAGCGAGAAGCCGAGTGACGCGCTGAAGCCATATAGCGCCGCTTGCAGGAAGGTGTGATTCAAGTTAACGCTCAAGAGTGGCACGCCCAGTACCGCGCAGTTGGTGGTGATCAGCGGCAAAAAGATACCCAGCAGGCGATAAAGTGACGGGCTGGTTTTGCGCACCACCATTTCGGTGAACTGCACGACAACAGCAATCACCAGGATGTAGGCGAGGGTACGCAGATAAACCAGATCGAGCGGCACCAGAATCAGGTGGTTCACCAGCCAGGCGCAGATCGCCGCCAGCGTGATCACGAAAGTGGTGGCAAGTCCCATGCCGATGGCCGTTTCCAGTTTTTTTGACACGCCCATAAAGGGACAAAGGCCGAGGAATTTGACCAACACGAAGTTGTTCACCAGCACTGTGCCAATAAAGAGAAGTAAGTAATCGGTCATTTTTTAACCTGGGAAGCCGAAAGGCGTCTATTATCCGGAATTGAGAGGTGCATCTCAACCTTCACCGGGTTTATGTGGTCGTTGAGAGCACTCAGAATTAAATTGCTGACGAAACTCACATCATTATGGCTGGATAAACGTCTGTTTCACGCGTTGAGAGCGTTTGAAATAGGGCACAAACACCGCCGCAGCCAGCAGTGACAGCAGCAACGTCTGAATCGCCTTGCCGTCGGCAACCGGCGTGAAGGCAAAGGTTTTTAACGCCAGCAAAATCGTCATCAACAGCCACAGAATGTAGTGGCGAGGTAAGCGACGCGAACGTTTACAGAAAATCCAGCACACCCACAGGCTGTAAAGCCAAACCACCGCAGCGGTCAGCAGTGAAATCGACCATTGCGTGAGCAATATGCCACCATGTGAGAACAGCGTAGTACGCAATTCGGGATTGAACAGCGGGCTCAAATACATCGCCACCACCAGCGCGCTGGTCAGCATGGTCATGATCAGCCACGCCAGCGGCAGCAATAACCAGCCAGCGATACGTGGCGGGAACACCTGTTCGGTCATCGGGAAGATCCTGTTTGCAAAAAAGAGGGCGATGCAGAGCGTATCATGTCCAAACGGGGCACGCCCGACCTGGACAACGCAAGAGCGCAGATAAAGAGAGGGTAAATCAATTAGATCACGTAACGCCAGACGGTTTTAGGCACGCGGCCCATGTCGAACAGACGTCCGCCAGAGACCAGTTCAGCACGTCGATGGTCGGCAGCGCGATACATATTGATGATCTCATTATCATCAGTGAGCGAATAATTAAGATGGTCGTAGAGTTTTTCCAGACTATCGAGATTATTCACTTTGCGGAATTTCAGCAGGTAATCTAACGCAGTCATGATTGCCATTTAAATATAAAGTACTCGGAAGTGCCCAAGTATAGGGAGCACGCAGCGAGAGTCCATACGCGACTTGTAAAAAAAAACAAAATTCAGACAACATGCGCTAATTCGCTCATGAAACGACACTTTTTTTGCGTTTTAATGGTTTTAAACGCGTATTTGAAAAGCGATTTAAGGCAAATTCAGGCCGGTAATTAGCGGGTGTGTGAGAAAATCTCACACTAATTAATCCATACTGGTTAGCCATTATTTATCCGTCTCTATAATAGTTATTTCCGATCGTGCCGCTGACGAATCTGCTAATTATTCGCGACTGGCCAGCAAATTTGTGCACACGCCATGAAACCAGCACTCACAATCTGTGCGAGCAGTCACAAAACCAATAATTGATTGTCCGGACAGAGAATAACCATTCTTTACGTACCCGCTGTAATCGTTTTCAGTAGTGAGAAACATAACCGATTCTGTTTATTACATTTATTTAACCACCTGCGCAATAATTAGCAGGCATTTTGTCCATAACGGCACGCTCACTAAAGCCTTGCCCGTTCGCGTAACTCCTTTAATTCACTCTGATTTGTGAAGTAAGTCGCGCTTGTTTACGCGCTTTTCAGCCAGGCTTAATTCGCGTTTTGTACCCCTACAACACACTCCCTTCAGAGGAATGAAATTATGTGGAAACGTTTACTCTTGACCGCCATGGTGAGCTCGGCACTGAGTACGTCGGTATTGGCTGCTGATATGACGGTGGGCTTCTCACAGGTTGGCTCGGAATCTGGCTGGCGTTCAGCAGAAACCAATGTGGCAAAAAGTGAAGCGCAAAAGCGCGGCATCACACTGAAAATCGCCGATGGCCAGCAGAAACAAGAGAACCAAATCAAAGCGGTGCGCTCGTTCATTGCGCAGGGCGTTGATGCCATCTTCATTGCGCCAGTGGTGCAAACGGGATGGGAGCCGGTGCTGGAAGAAGCCAAAGACGCCAAGATTCCGGTGTTCTTACTCGATCGCGCCATCGTGGTGAAAGACAAATCGCTGTATATGGCGGTGGTCACCGCTGATAACGTGCTGGAAGGCAAGTTGATTGGTGACTGGCTGGTGAAAACCGTTGCGGACAAAAAATGTAACGTCGTCGAGCTGCAAGGCACCGTTGGCGCCAGCGTGGCAATTGACCGTAAGAAAGGCTTCGCCGAAGCCATCGCGGGACACGACAACATCAAAGTGATTCGCTCGCAGTCCGGCGACTTTACCCGCAGCAAAGGTAAAGAGGTGATGGAGAGCTTTATCAAGGCGGAAAACAACGGCAAGAACATCTGCATGGTTTACGCGCATAACGATGATATGGCGATCGGTGCCATTCAGGCGATCAAAGAAGCCGGTTTAAAACCAGGCAAAGATATCCTGACCGGTTCGATTGACGGCGTGCCCGATATCTACAAAGCGATGCTGGCCGGTGAAGCCAATGCCAACGTGGAGCTGACGCCAAACATGGCGGGTCCGGCATTCGACGCGCTGGAGAAATTCAAGAAAGACGGCACGATGCCGCCGAAAATCATCAAAACAGAATCGAAACTGTATCTGCCGGACTCCGCGCAGGCACAGCTCGATACCAAAAAAGGCATGGGTTACTGATCCCCGCAACCGCCCTTCGGGGCGGTTTTTGATGACGTAAGGCGAGGGAGAACCCGATGAGCACCTCCGATGAAACCGCACTGCTGACCATCAGCGGCGTCAGCAAAGGCTTTCCCGGCGTGAAGGCGCTGGATAATGTTTCGTTCAGCATCCGCAAGGGCGAGATCATGGCGCTGCTGGGTGAAAATGGCGCGGGCAAATCTACGCTGATTAAAGTCCTGACCGGCGTTTACACCCGCGATGCCGGTACGGTCACCCTGAATGGCAAGGCGATTACGCCGCACAATACCGCTGATGCACAGGAGATGGGCATTGGCACCGTTTATCAGGAAGTGAATCTGCTGCCGAATATGTCGGTAGCAGACAATTTGTACATTGGCCGCGAGCCGCGTCGCTTGGGCATGATCGATCGCAAGCGCATGGTGCGCGATGCCGATGCGCTGATGCGCAACTACGGCTTTGTGCTCGATGTGACGCGACCGCTGGGCCATTACTCGGTGGCGATGCAGCAGATCATTGCGATTTGCCGCGCGGTCGATCTCTCCGCGCAGGTGCTGATCCTCGATGAACCGACCGCCAGCCTCGATGCCAATGAAGTCGAAATGCTGTTTACCCTGATGGCGCAGCTGAAAGCCAAAGGGATGAGCCTGATTTTTGTGACCCACTTTCTCGACCAGGTTTACCGCATTACCGATCGCATCACTGTGCTGCGTAACGGCCAGTTTATTGCCACGCGCGATACCGCCACGCTGCCGCAGATTGAACTGATTAAGCTGATGTTGGGACGCGAGTTGCTGGAAACCGCTTTGCAGCGTCAGGGCAGCACGCTGCGCAGCAATCAGCCGGTGGTGTCGTTTGAAGATTACGGCAAGAAGGGCACCATTGAACCGTTCAACCTGCAGGTGCGACCGGGTGAAGTGGTGGGCCTGGCCGGATTGCTCGGTTCAGGCCGAACCGAAACCGCCGAAGTGCTGTTTGGCATTCGCCGCGCCGATCGCGGCACTGCGACCATCAAGGGCAAAGTGCAGAGCATTCGCACGCCCGCGAAGGCCTCGCGTCTCGGCATGGGCTTCTGTCCGGAAGATCGTAAAACCGACGGCATCATTGGTGGCGCATCGGTACGCGAAAATATCATTCTGGCGTTGCAGGCGCAGCGCGGCTGGCTGCGACCGATTAAGCGTCGTGAGCAGCAGGAGATCGCCGAGCGCTTTATCAAGAGCCTCGGCATTCGCACGCCGCATGCCGATCAACCGGTTGAGCTGTTGTCCGGCGGCAACCAGCAAAAAGTGCTGCTGTCGCGCTGGCTGGTCACTAAACCGCAATTCCTGATCCTCGACGAGCCAACGCGCGGCATCGATGTGGGCGCGCACGCCGAGATCATTCGCTTAATTGAAACCCTGTGCGCCGACGGATTGGCGCTGCTGGTTATCTCCTCTGAACTCGAAGAACTGGTGGGCTATGCCGATCGCGTGTTGATTATGCGCGATTTGAAGCAGGTGGCCGAAATCCCGCTGGAGCAGCTGTCGGTGGCCGCGATCGTCAACGCCATCGCTGACGGAGGAGCACAACATGCTTGAATCCCCTATGACACATGACAAACCCGAACGGCGTAAGCCGAAGCTGCCGCCTGGCATGCCGCAGATTGTGGCGTTGATTCTGGTGCTGCTGGTGGATAGCCTGGTGGCGAATAACTTTTTTGCCATCCACATTCAGGATGGCCGTTTGTTCGGCAGCCCAATTGATATCCTCAATCGCGCCGCGCCGGTGGCGCTGCTGGCGATTGGCATGACGCTGGTGATTGCTACCGGCGGCATCGATCTGTCGGTGGGCGCGGTGATGGCGATTGCCGGTGCGACGGCGGCGACGCTGACCGTGGCGGGGCACAGTTTGCCGTTCATCATTCTGGTGACGCTCGGTACCGGCCTGGCCTGCGGTTTGTGGAATGGCATTTTGGTGGCGTTGCTAAAAATCCAGCCATTTGTCGCCACCTTGATTTTGATGGTGGCGGGACGCGGCGTGGCGCAGCTGATTACGCAGGGGCAGATCGTCACCTTCAACAGCGATAGCCTGGCGTGGTTCGGCAGCGGTTCGTTGTGGCTGCTGCCGGTGCCGGTGTGGATCACGTTGCTGGTGGCGTTAGTGGTGTGGCTGTTGACGCGCAAAACCGCGCTCGGACTGTTTATCGAGGCGGTCGGTATTAACCTGCGTGCAGCGCGCAATGCCGGTGTGAATGGCTGGCTGGTGGTGATGTCGACCTATGTGATTAGCGGCATGTGTGCGGCGGTGGCGGGCATGATCGTTGCCGCGGATATCCGTGGGGCCGATGCCAATAACGCCGGATTGTGGCTGGAGCTGGATGCGATTTTGGCGGTGGTGATTGGCGGTGCCTCGCTGATGGGCGGGCGCTTTAATCTGGTGCTGTCGCTGATTGGCGCGTTAATTATTCAGTCGATGAATACCGGTATTTTGCTGTCCGGCTTCCAGCCTGAACTCAATCAGGTAGTGAAAGCGGTGGTGGTGATGTGCGTGCTGCTGCTGCAGTCGCCACGCTTTATTGCCATGTTGAAACGGAGACGCCCGAAATGATGAAACGTCATCTGCCCTTGATGATCACGCTGCTGGTATTTGTGGCGGGTTATCTGTTTTGCCTGAGCCAATTTCCCGGCTTCGCCTCAACGCGCGTGATCTGCAATATCCTCACCGACAATGCCTTCCTCGGCATTATTGCCGTGGGAATGACGTTCGTGATTTTGTCCGGCGGGATTGATCTGTCGGTGGGCGCGGTGATCGCCTTCAGCGGCGTGTTTCTGGCGCGAGTGATTGGCGATTATCATCTCGATCCCATTCTGGCGTTTACGCTGGTGCTGGCGATGGGCGCACTGTTTGGCGCGATGATGGGCTGGTTGATCGATGCGCTGAAAATTCCGGCATTTATCATTACGCTGGCGGGGATGTTTTTCCTGCGCGGCTGCAGCTATCTGGTGTCGGAGAATTCGATTCCCATCGATCATCCGCTTTACACCACGCTGTCGAGCCTCGCGTGGAAGATCCCCGGCGGCGGCCGCTTGAGTTTGCTGGCGCTAATTATGCTGGTGGTGGTGCTGGGCGGCATTATTCTGGCGCACCGCACGCGTTTTGGTAATCAGGTGTATGCGATTGGCGGCAGCCTGACTTCGGCGCAGCTGATGGGCGTGTCTACGCGTGCGACCACCATTAAGATTTATATGTTGTCGACCACGCTGGCGACGCTGGCGGGCATTGTGTTCTCGATTTATACCTCGGCGGGCTATGCGCTGGCGGGATTGGGCGTGGAACTGGACGCGATTGCCTCGGTGGTGATTGGCGGGACGTTATTGTCCGGCGGCGTCGGCACGGTGTTGGGCACGCTGTTCGGCGTGTTGATTCAGGGATTGATTCAAACCTGGATTAACTTCGACGGTACCTTGAGTTCATGGTGGACCAAGATCGCCATCGGCATTCTGCTGTTCGCCTTTATCGCGCTGCAACGCCTGTTAACGGTTATGTGGGATCGCCAGCAGAACGCCCCTGTCAAAAGATTAACCTCTTAAATTCTTCTTCGCTTTCGTAGGGTGGCCATTTATAGCCACCTGGTTTGCTTAATGGCTACTGGATCGGCGCCACGGCCTTTCCTGACTTGGTGAGGATTTCTTTGTTTGTCAAGCACCCACGTTTCCCTCACCCCAACCCTCTCCCGCAGGCGGGAGAGGGGGCAGATTGATGATTGATGTAGGATAGGAAATCACAGCGTTAACTGAACGGTTCCTTCTCCCGCTTGCGGGAGAAGGTTAGGATGAGGGGAATATCGCAAAGGACTAAATCAACGCGCTAAGCGGTAGTACGCCTCATTCCAGCGCAACGCATCTTTAAATGCCGGTAAGCGCGTCTCCTCATCAATCACCAGCACTTCAATGCCATTCAGCTCGCCGTAAAGATACATATCATCCAAATCCAGCGCCTGGCTGAACACCGTGTGGTGCGCGCCGCCGGCCAGAATCCAGGCTTCGGAGGCCGTTGCCAGCGACGGCTGGGCACGCCACAAAGCACGCGCCACCGGCAGTTTTGGCAACGGTTTAGGTTGCTCGATGGCATCCACCACGTTCACCAGTAAACGGAAACGATCGCCCATATCAATGACGCTGGCATTTACCGCGCGTCCGGCTGGCGTGGAGAAGATCATGCGTGCTGGATCGGCTTTGTCGCCAATGCCGAGGAACTGCACATCAATCAGCGGTTTCTCCTCTTTGGCGATGGACGGGCACACTTCCAGCATGTGCGAGCCCAGCACCAAATCGTTGCCCGGTGAGAAGTGATAGGTGTAATCCTCCATAAAGGAGGTGCCGCCTGCACGCGTGCCCGCTTGTACCTTGAGGATGTGTAGCAGCGCGGCGGTTTTCCAGTCGCCTTCACCGGCAAAGCCGTAGCCCTGGCCCATCAAGCGTTGCACCGCCAAACCGGGCAGTTGCGTCATGCCGTGCAAGGTCTGGAAGTTGGTGGTGAAGGCTTTGCAGCCCTCGGCTTCGAGGAAGCGCTTCAGACCGAGCTCAATGCGTGCCGCATCCAGTACGTTTTGACGCTTTTCACCGTTAACCGCTGCAACATCGGTAAAGCGATATTGGCTTTCGTATTCATCAATCAACGCGTTGACGTCGCCATCGCTGACGCTGTTCACCACTTCAACCAGATCGCCGACGCCCCAGCCATTTACGGAGTAACCAAACTGAATCTGCGCTGCGACTTTATCGCCTTCGGTTACCGCCACTTCGCGCATGTTGTCGCCGAAGCGCGCTACTTTCAGTTGCTGGCTAGCCTGTTTTGCCAGCGCGGCATTGATCCAGCGTCCGATGCGCTGCTGGCTGGCTTTATCCTGCCAGTGGCCGGTCACCACGCTGTGCTGCAAGCCCATACGTGCGCCAATAAAACCGAACTCGCGGCCGCCGTGCGCGGTTTGGTTGAGGTTCATAAAGTCCATATCCATGCTGTCCCACGGAATCTCCGCATTGAACTGGGTATGGAATTGCAGCAGCGGCTTATTGAGGATGCTGAGGCCACCAATCCACATCTTGGCCGGCGAGAAGGTGTGCAGCCAGGTAATGATGCCGACGCACTGATTGTCGTGGTTGGCAGCGCGGCACAGGGCCAGCGCTTCATCCGGCGATTTCACCAGCGGCTTGAGCACCAGCGACACCGGCAGCGTGCCGGCCTGATTCAATCCGTCCATCACCTGGCGAGCGTGCTGTTCCACCTGACGCAAGGTTTCCGCGCCGTAAAGGTGCTGCGTACCAATAACAAACCACACCTGTTGTGCGTTGTGCTGTTCCATTAAATCTCTCCTTTACTGAGCGGATGCGGTGCGCGCGGCATACTGCGGTTCAGCGGCCTGGCACCAGTTTTGATAACGTTGATAAAGTTGCTGATAAACCACCACGCGCTCGGCGTTGGGTTGCAGCGTGACATCAATCGGACTGGCCATCACGTGCTGGGCGGCAGGCACATCGGCATACACGCCCGCAGCGACGGCGGCAAAAATGGCGGCGCCGAGTGCGCAGCATTCGTCAGAGGCGACGATATCCAGCGGACGGTTCATCACGTCGCAGCACGCCTGCATGATGGCGGGGGATTTGCGGGCGATGCCGCCGAGCGTCAGGATGCTCTGCACCGGAATCTGCTGCTGTTCGAAGCACTCCATAATGGCGCGCGCACCAAACGCGGTGGCGGCGATCAGGCCACCAAACAGCGCGGGCGCATCGGTGCCAAGGTTGAGATCGGTGATGACGCCCTTTAAGCGCTGATTAGCATCCGGCGTGCGGCGGCCGTTGAACCAGTCGAGCACCACCGGCAGATGATCGAGCTGCGGATTGGCCGCCCAGGCTTCGGTGAGGTTGCGGATCAGATCTTTTTGCAGCGCGGCTAACTGCGGTTGCAGCTCGGGATGTTGCTGCGCCGCCTGCTGCAATGGCCAGCCGAGCAGGCGGCTGAACCAGGCATAAATATCGCCAAACGCTGACTGACCGGCTTCGCAGCCAATCGCGCCTGGCACCACGCTGCCATCCACCTGGCCGCAAATGCCTTTGATGGCGCGGTCGCCAACGGTGTCGCTGTCGGCAATCAGAATGTCGCAGGTTGAGGTGCCAATCACTTTCACCAGCGTATACGGCTGCGCACCAGCACCGACCGCGCCCATGTGGCAGTCAAACGCGCCGCCCGAAAGTATCACCTTCTCTGATAAGCCGAGGCGCTGTGCCCATTCGCTGCTGAGCGTGCCAACTGGCACATCGGCGGTCCAGGTTTCTTCGAACAGGGGAGAATCGAGCTGCTCGACCAGCAGCGGATCGAGCGCGCGGAAGAACTCAGCCGGCGGCAAGCCTTGCCACTCCGGATGCCACAGTGATTTGTGCCCGGCGGCACAGCGTCCACGACGCAGTTGCGCGGGTGCGGTGGTGCCGCTGAGTAACGCGGGCACCCAATCGCACAGTTCCACCCAAGACACTGCCGCGTCACGTACCGCAGCATCGGCGCGTGACACGTGCAGTATCTTGGCCCAGAACCACTCCGACGAATACACGCCGCCAATATAGCGGGTGTAATCGTTGAAACGACCGCTTCGACACAGCTGATTGATCTCTTCGGCTTCTTCAATCGCGGTGTGATCTTTCCACAGCACAAACATCGCGTTGGGATTGCTGGCGAATTCCGGGCGCAGCGCCAGCACGTTGCCATCACGATCGATGGGCGCGGGCGTTGAGCCGGTGGAATCCACGCCAATCCCGACCACGGCGGCGCGCTGCTCAGGCGTTAAGGCGTTAACCACGGTGACAATCGCCTGTTCTAACGCATCAATATAATCCTGCGGATGGTGACGAAAACGGTTGGCGTGCGCATCGCAAAATTCACCGTTGGCCCAGCGTGCATAGTTGACCACCGCTTTTTCCAGCTCTTTACCACTGTGACAGTCCACGGCCAGCGCACGCACCGAGTCACTGCCGAAATCCAGCCCAATTGTTATGGTGCCAGCACCCATTGGGATTCTCCTGTGTGAGTTATCTGGCTCTATCCTGGAATGGGGCGGCAGAAGCGGTTAGTCATCAGTCGCTGAGAATATGCACTTTTCTGCCATCGGCGAGGATGTGTGATCCATAGCAAAAGTTAACGACCGGTTAAATTTGCTGAATATATGGAGGATTTTGTCATCGTTTTGGGATGTGATACCGCTCTACATTTTTCCTTTCCATTCCCGCTACAACTAGCCCAGCGTTTGCGCAGCCTTTGTACAACCTTTGTGCTAACGCGCTGATTTTTAGCTGTACCCCACAGAATTATTTGATTGGTAGCGTTTACACCGATTGGTTAATAACAGCCTAAAACAACATTGTGCCGGAGAGCATCATGCATAAATTCACTAAAACGCTGGCGGCGGTAGGTCTCGCTGCGGTTATGTCACAATCCGCTATCGCCGAGACCATGAAACTCGGTTTCCTTGTCAAACAACCGGAAGAGCCCTGGTTCCAGACCGAATGGAAATTCGCGGATAAAGCTGGCAAGGATCTCGGTTTCGAAGTGATCAAAATTGCGGTGCCTGACGGCGAGAAAACCCTCAACGCTATCGATAGCCTCGCCGCCAGCGGCGCGAAAGGTTTTGTTATCTGTACGCCGGATCCCAAACTCGGCTCGGCGATTGTTGCTAAAGCGCGCGGTTACGGTCTGAAAGTGATCGCCGTCGATGACCAGTTCGTCACCGCCAAAGGCAAGCCGATGGATACCGTGCCATTAGTGATGATGGCCGCGACCAAGATCGGCGAGCGTCAGGGACAAGAACTGTATAAAGAGATGCAGAAACGCGGCTGGGATGTGAAAGAGACTGGCGTGATGGCCATCACCGCCAACGAGCTCGACACCGCACGCCGTCGCACCAGCGGTTCGATGGACGCGCTGAAAGCCGCCGGTTTCCCGGAGAAGCAGATTTATCAAGTCCCGACCAAATCCAACGATATCCCAGGCGCGTTTGATGCCGGTAACTCGCTGCTGGTGCAGCATCCGGAAGTGAAGCATTGGCTGATTCTCGGCATGAACGATAACACCGTGCTGGGCGGCGTGCGCGCCACCGAAGGTCAGGGCTTCAAGGCGCCAGACGTGATCGGTATCGGCATCAACGGTGTTGATGCGGTGAGTGAGCTGTCAAAAGGTTCCGCCACCGGCTTCTACGGTTCGCTGCTGCCAAGCCCGGACGTACACGGTTATAAGAGCAGCCAGATGCTCTACAACTGGGTAACCAAAGATCAGGAGCCGCCGAAGTTCACCGAAGTCACCGATGTGGTGCTGATTACCCGCGATAACTTCAAAGCCGAGCTGGATAAGAAAGGGCTGAAGTAAGGATCAGCGGTTTTGGAAGGTCGCCATAAATGGCGACCCTACGATGCGGTTTTGTAGGGTGCGCATTCATGCGCACCTCAGTCCATGACTTAGGAGTTTCCATGAACACTGATCAAGCCTTTCTGTCGTTTCATGGCATTAGCAAAACCTTTCCTGGCGTGAAAGCGCTGCAGGACATCTCATTCAGCTGCCGTGCCGGAGAAGTGCACGCGCTGATGGGGGAAAACGGTGCCGGTAAATCGACGCTGTTGAAGATCCTCAGCGGCAGCTATCAGCCGAGCGGCGGCGAGATTCGTATCAAAGGCCAGCCGAAGAGTTTTAACACCACCGTGGATGCGCTGGACGCGGGCGTGGCGATCATTTACCAGGAACTGCACTTGGTGCCGGAAATGAGCGTGGCGGAGAACATCTATCTCGGCCAGCTGCCACACAAGCGTGGTTTGGTGAATCGCAAACTGCTGCGCTATGAAGCCGGTTTGCAGCTGCAAAATCTCGGCATGGATATCGATCCGGATATGCCGCTGAAATACCTGTCGCTCGGCCAGTGGCAGATGGTGGAGATCGCCAAAGCGCTGGCGCGTAACGCGCGCATTATCGCCTTTGACGAACCTACCAGCTCGCTGTCGGCGCGTGAGATTGAACACTTGTTCCGCGTGATCCGTCAGCTGCGCCAGCAGGGCCGTACCGTGCTGTATGTCTCGCACCGCATGGAGGAGATTTTTGCGCTCAGCGACGCTATCACCGTGTTTAAAGATGGTCGCTACGTGCGCACCTTCACCGATATGAAAAACACCCATCACGACGATCTGGTGCAGGCGATGGTGGGACGTAATCTGGGGGATATTTATGGTTACGCGCCGCGTGAACTTGGTCCCGTGCGTCTGCAGCTGGACGCGGTAGAGGCGAAGGGGGTGCGCACGCCGATTTCGTTAACGGTGCGCGCCGGTGAAATCGTGGGCCTGTTTGGCTTAGTGGGCGCAGGACGCAGCGAACTGATGAAAGGGCTGTTTGGGGCTACCAAACTGCGCGGCGGCACCGTGACGCTGGATGGCAACAAGCTCAACATTCGCCAGCCGATCGACGCTATCCGTGCCGGCATCATGCTGTGCCCGGAAGATCGCAAATCGGAGGGCATTATTCCGGTGCATTCGGTACGCGATAACATCAACATCAGCGCGCGTCGCCACAATCTCACCGCTGGTTGCCTGATCAAACCGAGCTGGGAGGCGAAAAACGCCGATATCCACATTCGTTCACTCAACATCAAAACGCCGGGTCCGCAGCAGCTGATCATGAACCTGTCGGGCGGCAACCAGCAGAAGGCGATTTTGGGCCGCTGGTTGTCGGAAGAGATGAACGTGATTCTGCTCGATGAACCGACGCGCGGCATTGACGTCGGTGCCAAACACGAAATCTACAACCTGATTTATGCCCTGGCGAAAAAAGGCATTGCGGTGCTATTTGCCTCCAGCGACTTGCCGGAAGTGATGGGATTAGCCGATCGCATTCTGGTGATGCGTGAAGGTGAAATTGCCGGTGAACTGTCCCACGACACGGCCACAGAGCAGCTGACGCTGAGCCTGGCGATGCCGAAAACCACTCAAGCGGCCGCCGTGGCCTGATGTAAAGGAGAGCAATAATGGCTTCATCTACCACTTCCAACACGCCACCGGTGCAGCGCAACGGGCTGCAACTCGGGCGGATTTGGGACAACTTCGGCATGCTGGTGGTGTTCGCACTGCTGTTTATCGTTTGTGCCATTTTCGTGCCGAATTTTAGTTCCATCATCAATATGAAAGGGCTCGGTCTGGCGATGTCGATGTCCGGCATGGTGGCGTGCGGCATGCTGTTCTGCCTCGCCTCCGGCGACTTTGACCTTTCTGTGGCGTCGGTGATCGCCTGCGCCGGTGTGGTCACCGCTGTGGTGATCAACATGACCGAAAGCCTGTGGATTGGCGTCGCGGCCGGTTTATTGCTCGGCATGGCTACGGGCTTCATCAACGGCTTCGTCATCGCGCGGCTGAAAATCAACGCCCTGATCACCACGCTGGCCACCATGCAGATTGTGCGCGGCCTGGCTTATATCTTCTCCGACGGCAAAGCGGTGGGCATTGAAGACGAGCGCTTCTTTACCCTCGGTTACGCCAACTGGCTTGGCGTACCGGCACCCATCTGGCTCACCATCGCCACCATGGTGCTGTTCGGCTTCTTACTAAACAAAACCACCTTTGGCCGTAATACGCTGGCAATTGGCGGCAACGAAGAAGCGGCACGTCTGGCCGGTGTGCCGGTGGTGCGTACGCGCATCATCATCTTCATCTTGTCGGGTTTAGTGTCGGCGGCGGCGGGCATCATTCTGGCGTCGCGCATGACCAGCGGCCAGCCAATGACGTCGCTCGGTTATGAGCTGATTGTGATTTCGGCTTGCGTACTGGGCGGCGTTTCGCTGAAAGGCGGCATCGGCAAAATTTCGTATGTGGTAGCGGGCGTGCTGATCCTCGGCACGGTTGAGAATGCGATGAATTTATTGAATATCTCGCCATTCTCACAGTATGTGGTGCGCGGTTTGATACTGTTAGCGGCGGTGATTTTTGACCGCTACAAACAGAAAAGTAAAGCCGCCTGATAACCAAGGCTGAGCGCGCCGGTTAGCGGGCGCGCTCGCCGCATTTCACGCGATAAGTGAGGCCACTATGTACCATCGTGAACCCCCGAGTGAGCAGCAGAATCCCTTATTGCCGGGCTATGCGTTCAATGCCTGGCTGGTGGCAGGATTGACGCCGATTAACGCCAATGACGCGCTCGATTTCTTTATCGATCGTCCGCACGGCATGAAAGGCTACATCCTTAATCTGACCATTAAAGGTCAGGGCCGCGTGTTTGATGGTGAATCCGCCTTCGACTGCGAGCCGGGCGATCTGCTGCTGTTTCAACCGAAAACCCCGCACTATTATGGCCGCGCGCCCGATAGCCCGTGCTGGTTCCATCGCTGGGTCTATTTCCGTCCGCGCGCGTACTGGACCGATTGGTTGCAGTGGCAGGATGAAAGTCAGGGCGTAGGGCGTTTGCGTCTGTCAGAAGCGCAGCGTGCCGAATTTGACCGCCTGTTCGCCAGCATCGAACAAACTCACAATTCCGGACGTCGCTTCGCCGAAGAGCTGGCGATGAACCTGCTGGAGCGCCTGCTGCTGCGTGCGGTGGAAGAGGACCCGCGCAGCCATCAACAGATTCGCGATCCACGCGTGATTGAAGCTTGCCAGTACGTCACTAATCATCTGGCGGGCGAAGTGAAGATTGAAGAAGTGGCGCGCCATGTTTGCCTGTCGCCGTCACGGCTGGCGCATCTGTTCCGCGAGCAAATGGGCATTAATCTGCTGCGCTGGCGCGAAGATCAGCGCGTTATCCGCGCCAAACTGCTGCTGCAAACCACCCAGGAACCGATCGCTTCTGTTGGCCGCGAAGTGGGCTACGACGACCAGCTCTACTTCTCGCGCGTGTTCCGCAAACGCGTTGGCGTCAGCCCCAGCGACTTCCGCCGCCGCAGCCAGGATGCGCAGGATGCGTTGGTGGCTCACGAGAGCTGGCAATCCGCACGGAGTGCTATTTCCTGAGTTTTCAGGTGATTCCGCCTTGTTCTTATAGACCGATTCGTCTTAAATCAGTCTGGTAACGAACAAGAGGAATGAGAATGAGCGATAAATTACGTGTCGGCCTAATCGGCTACGGTTTTGCTAGCAAAACCTTTCATGCACCCTTGATCGCCGGTACGCCGGATGTTGAGTTGGCAGCGATCTCGAGCAGCGATGCCAGCAAAGTGCATGCTGACTGGCCGTCAGTGCAGGTGGTTTCCGATCCACAGGCGCTGCTGGACGACCCGACACTGCAACTGATTGTTATTCCGACCCCGAATGACACCCATTTCCCCTTAGCTAAAGCGGCACTCAACGCCGGTAAACACGTGGTGGTCGATAAGCCATTTACCGTGACGTTGTCACAGGCGCGTGAACTGGATGCGCTGGCGAAAGCCAAAGGTCTGCTGCTGTCGGTGTTCCATAACCGTCGCTGGGACAGCGATTTCCTGACGCTGAAATCGCTGCTGAACGACGGCACCTTGGGCGAAGTGCGTTACTTCGAATCCCACTTTGACCGTTTCCGCCCTGAAGTGCGTCAACGCTGGCGTGAAATGAAAGGTGCGGGCAGCGGCATTTGGTTCGATCTTGGACCGCACGTGCTGGACCAGGCGCTGCAGCTGTTTGGCACGCCGGTCGCCATCAATGTCGATATGGCAGAGCTGCGTCCAGGCGCTCAAACCACCGATTACTTCCATGCCGTATTGACCTATCCAACGCGCCGCGTGGTGCTGCACGCCAGCATGTTGGTGGCGGCGGAATCAGCACGCTTTGTGGTGCATGGCATGCGCGGCAGCTACGTGAAGTACGGACTCGATCCGCAGGAAGATCGTCTGAAAGCGGGTGAACGTCCGCCGCAGGAAGATTGGGGCTACGACATGCGCAACGGTACGCTGACGCTGGCGGAAGGCGATGTGATGGTGGAGAAAGAGCTGCTGACCTTGCCAGGAAACTATCCGGCGTACTACGCAGGCATTCGTGATGCGATTACGGGCACAGGTGCAAATCCGGTGCAGGCAGAAGAGGCGATTCAGGTAATGGAGTTGATCGAGCTGGGCTTGCAGTCCGCCGAGAAGCGCCAGACTATGTCGTTGCGTTAATTCGCTTTACTCCCTCTCCCTTTGGGAGAGGGCCGGGGTAAGGGGAAAACACTCCGTGCGCTTTATCCCTCACCCTAACCCTCTCCCGCACGCGGGAGAGGGAATATTTATCCCGCCACGCGTGCGCGCAGCGCGGCTTTCTCGGCATCACTCAGGAACGCGATGGTCACGCCATTATCCTGCGCCTGACGCATCTCTTCCGCCGTCAATCCCGCTTGCGGTGCCGCCACTTCATACTCATGTGCCAGCTCAACGCCCTGAACCGCCGGATCGTCAGTATTTATGGTGGCGAGAATGCCATGCTGCAGGAAGGTTTTCAGCGGATGGCTGCTCAGCGACGACACGGTGCTGGTCTGAATATTCGAGGTCAGGCACGATTCAATACCAATACGCTGCTCGGCAAGGAAATCCATCAGTGCGCGGTCTTCAATCGCCTTCACGCCGTGACCAATACGCTCCGCGCCCAGCTCGCGAATCGCTTGCCAGATGCTTTCCGGGCCTGCGGCTTCACCGGCGTGAACCGTAATGCGGAAACCGGCATCACGCGCACGATTAAAGTGGCTGAGGAATTCGCTGCCTGGGAAGCCTAATTCGTCACCGGCCAAATCGACGGCGGTGATGCCATCGCGATGCGCCAGCAAACCTTCCAGCTCGCGCAGGCAAGCTTCTTCACCAAAGGTACGGCTCATAATGCCGGTCAGGCGCACATCGACGCCGTATTGCTGAATACCGGCCCGCACGCCATCAATCACCGCTTCAACCACGCCGGCAATCGGCAGCTTGTGGGTCATCGCCATATAGCCCGGTGAGAAGCGCAGTTCCGCATAGTGAATGCCGGCGCGCGCCGCATCTTCGACGTTTTCCAGCGCGATACGACGGCAGGCATCAAGATCGCCCAGCACTTTCACGCCCCAGTCGAGTTTCTGCAGGAAGCTCACCAGATCCGGCTCATTCGCGGTGACCTGCACATGCGGACGCAATGCATCGAGCGTATCAGCGGGCAGCGCAAGATTATGCTGACGACCTAAATCGAGAATGGTTTGTGCGCGGATATTGCCATCAAGGTGGCGGTGAATGTCGGTGAGGGGGAGTTTTAGATCAATCATGGCGCACTCGCTTAAGTTTCATAAAGTGCAGAGGATTATAAAAACATCTTGCGCAACAGCGCCAGCGATTTGCGCAAACAGGAAAACGGATGCTGAATTAATCAGCATCCGTCGCATTTCAGAACGATTTTAACCCGGCGATCAGACGATCAAGCCCATCATCCAGCTTGCTGCGCGGGCAACCGGCGTTGAGACGCAGATAACCGCGACTGGCTGCGCCGTAAGTTGAACCGGGCATGATTGCCACTTTGTGTTGATGAATCAGACGCTGTTGCAGCGCCTGTTCGTCAATGCCAAGCGGATTGAGATCGATCCACGCCAGGTAAGTAGCGGCGGGCGGCTGCCAGTTAAGCTGCGGAAACGCCGTGTTCATCCGTCCTGCAATGTGCTGCATATTGCCACGTAAGTGGGTACGCAGCGCATCCAGCCACGGCGCGCCATCGCGATACGCGGCGATGGTAGCGGCAAGCGCCATGACTGCCGGCGAGGATAAACCATCCTGCTGCTTCAGCGCGTGGAACCATGCCTGACGATCGCGCTCATCTGGAATGATGCCCCACGCGCCGGTCAGCGCCGGAATGTTGAAGCTCTTGGAAGCCGAGGTGAACAGCGCCCAATCGGACTGCGCAACCTGGCTCCACGGCGTATGCCGCGCATCACTTAGCACCATATCCATATGGATTTCATCGCTGATCACCTTCACGCCATACTTTTCACACAGCGCGGCCATCTGGCGCAGCTCCTCTTCGCGCCACACTTTGCCGGAAGGATTGTGCGGACTGCACAGCAGCATCACTTTACAGCGCGGACGCGCCAGCAAAGTTTCCAGCTGCGCCATGTCGCACAGCCATTCACTTCCGTGGCGCTGCAGCGGCTGCTCCAGTATGCGACGCTGATTGCTGTTGATGGTGTGGTAAAACGCATCGTAAGCAGGCGTGTGGATCAGCACTTCATCGTCCGGCTGCGTCCAGTGGCGCAACAGCTGCGCCACCATGTAAATCACCGACGGACCATAAATCAGCGATTCTGCCGCGACGTCAGTAGCGAAACGGCTGCGCATCCAGTGTTGAATGGCAGACAGAAAATCATCATGCTGCCAGCGGCTGTAACCAAATACCCCGTGCGTGAGGCGCTGTTGCAGCGCCTCGATGATGCAAGGCGCGGTGGCGAAATCCATGTCGGAGATAGTGAAGGGCAGCAAGTCCGCCACGCCAAACCGATCGGCCACGAAATCCCACTGCGTACACCAGCTGCCGTGGCGATCCACCACCTGATTGAAATCAAAACCTTGCATCATTACACCGTCGCGCTCATCAGATGTGCCATCTCATCTTTGACCGACTGCACCTGCGGGCCCATTACCACTTGCAGATTGGTGGCATTAACATGCACCACGCCAATCGCGCCGTTGGCTTTCAGCGTTGCATCATCCACTTTGCTCATATCAACCACGGTAATGCGCAGACGCGTCAGGCAGTTATCCAGTGAAGTGATGTTTTCCACGCCGCCCAGCGCCGACAGAATCGCTGGCGTGTTGAAGCCGGATTTACCGACAGCCGCGCGATTAACCTGCTGCTCCACGCTGTTGCTTTCCACTTCGCGACCTGGCGTTTTGATATTGAAGTGGCTGATGGCAAAACGGAAGATGACGTAATAAGACACAAACCACACTGCAGCAATCACCGGCACCCAATACCATTTGGTGGAGAGACCGTGCAGCACGCCGAAGACGAAGAAGTCGATCACGTTGCCGTCGGTATTACCGATAGTTACGCCCAGCATCGCCATCACGGTGAAGCCCAAACCGGTCAGCAGTGCGTGGATCAGATACAGCACCGGCGCAACGAACAGGAACAGGAATTCCAGCGGTTCTGTGGTGCCGCCCACGACGCACGCCACCACGCCGGAAATCAGCAGGCCTTTAATTTTATGACGGTTTTCCGGACGGGCGCAGTGATACATCGCCAATGCTGCGCCTGGCAAACCACCGAGGAAGGCCGGCATTTTACCCTGCGACAGGAAGCGTGTGGCGCTCTCGGCAAAGCCGTGCGTATCCGCACATGCCAGCTGCGCCTGGAAGATGGTCAACGCACCGCTGACACTTTTACCGCACACATCCATGGTGCCGCCCGCATCGGTAAAGCGGATGATCGCCACCAGAATGTGCTGCAAACCAAACGGCAAAAGCAGACGTTCGCCGGTACCAAAAATCATCGGACCAAATTCACCGGCGCTGTTGATCACCCAGCCAAGACCGGTAATCGCACGGGCGAAGAATGGCCAGATATGGGGAACCACCAAGCCCAGCACGCCCATCGCCATCGCGGTGACGATCGGTACAAAGCGCGTGCCGCCAAAGAATGCCAGCGCATCTGGCAAGCGAATGTTGTGGAAACGCTCATGCAGCCAGAACACCACGATACCCACAATCACCGCGCCGAGAATACCGGTGTCGATAGACTGAATGCCGAGGATATTTTGTACGTTATTAGCTTTCAGCACCGCCGCATCGGTGGTTGGCAGAATGCCGTTGATGTTGAGCCAGAAGTTGATGCTCAGGTTCAGCACCGCATAGCCAACAAAACCGGCAAACGCTGCCACGCCTTTGTTCTCGCGCGCCATACCGAGCGGAATGGCAATGGCAAACATCACCGGCAGATAGCTAAAGGCAAAGGAACCGATCTTCGCCAGCCAGATAAACAGATATTGCAGGAAAGGCTGATCGAGCGCGGGGATGAGCGTGAGCACATCGCGGCTGCTGAGCGAACTGCCGATGCCGAGCAGGATACCGCAGAACGAAAGCAGCGCGACGGGCAACATAAAGGTTTTGCCCAGACTTTGGAAAAACTCCCAAAGTGACATTTTGGGACGACTGGCGGACATAGATTCTCCTGGCAATAAAAGTGAAAGGCTTCAATGTGGTCAAGGATGATAAAACGTTTTATCACTTATTTTTGTGGCTATAATCACAAAGAGTGACTAATTGCAGACTTTATTTTTGGTGCAATCAGTGTAACGTTTTACCTCTTTGAATTTGGACGTGGGTAACGGAAGGCTATGTCCCAGCAGAAAACCACTATTCATGATGTGGCGTTGGTCGCCGGGGTGTCGGTCTCTACCGTGTCGTTGGTGCTCTCCGGCAAAGGGCGTATCTCGCCCGCTACGGCCACACGTGTCAATCAGGCGATTGAGCAGCTTGGCTATGTGCGTAATCGTTCGGCCTCAATCTTGCGCGGCGGCGAAAGCGGCGTGGTCGGCTTGATCGTGCGCGATCTCAGCCAGCCATTTTATGCTGCGATGACGGCCGGGCTTAGCGAAGTGCTGGAGCAGCAGGGCAAAGTGCTGGTGCTGACACAAAGCGGTCAGCACGGCCAACATCTTAAACGCTGCTTTGACACGCTGGTGGCGCAGGGCGCGGAAGGGATTGTGCTCGGCGGCGCGGTGGCGCAGGCGGAAACGCTGGTGCCGCAGGCGCAGGAACAGAACATCGCCTTAGTCTGTGCCTCGCGCGCCAGCAGCCTGGATAACGTTGACTCATTGCGTCCCGATAATAGTCAGGCGGCGCGCATGGCGACGGAGTATCTGATTCGTCAGGGCCATCAGCGCATCGCCTGGATGGGCGGTTTGGGATCGTCTCTGACGCGCGCCGAGCGGATTGGCGGCTACTGCGCCACCTTATTGCAATACGGTTTTCCGTTTCGATCCGACTGGATTATTGAGTGCGACGATCGCCAACAAAGCGTGTCGGCATTAACGCTGCAATTGTTGCGTCAGCATCCGGGCATTACCGCGATTCTGGCGCATAACGGCAGCACCGCGCTCGGTTGCTATTTTGGTGCGTTACGCTGTGGGCGAACCTTTGGTGAAGGCGCAGTCGATAGCTACTACACGCAGCAACTGGCGCTGGTGGGCTTTAATGACGATCCGCAGCGGGAGTTGCACGATCCCACCATGACCTTTGTCAGCAGCGAAGCGCGTGATGTAGGAAGAAGGGCGGCGGAACGGATGTTGCAGCGACTGGCGCAGCCGGAAGCAGAGATTCAAAGTTTGATTGTGCCGCCGCAGCTGATGCGCGGGGAAGTTTAGGGCGGCCAGTTGGCCGCCCCACTAATTACTCTGGCATACCTTCGCTGGTTGGTGCGCCCAGCATATAGCGTGACAGGAACTGCTCCAGCGTCATCTTATCGCCGTTCATGGTGACCTGACCGTTGCCGTATTGCAGGCTGGTGACGATGTTGTCATCCTGCTGCTGCGTCAGGCGGAACATCTGGCCCATCGCTGCTAAACCTTTCACCTGCTGATCCGCCAGCTTCTGCGCATCATCACCCTGATAACCTTCCGCCAAACCGACATGACGCATGGTTTCTGTCGCCATCGGCATATTGATTGCCAGCTTGCCGTCGAGGGTTTTCAGCACGCGATCCACTGCGGCACCCAAACTCTGCGCTTCGCCGGTCACGGTAGCCGGATCGTTAAAGCCGACGTTCAGGTTAAAGGTGCTTTCACCTTTGTCATTTTTCCAGCTCAACGGTGCGATGCTCAGCGTTGGCGAGCCTTTCAGCAGCGTTGGCAGGTTATTACGCAGGATGGTTTGCACGCTGGCCTGATAGCGAATCGGATCCTCCGCCACGCCCGGCTGATTCAAGAGATCCTGCATCTGCGCATTGTAAGTATCCGAGAAAGCTTTCACCGCCTGTGCATCGAACTGGGCAAACTTCATCGCCAGCTTAGCTTCACCAAATGGCTGTTTCTGCAGGGTGATCTTGTCAACCTTGACGTCCAGCTGCCCGCCAATCTTGCCCTCTTTATTGTCGAAGGAAGAGGTGGTTTTCAGCTTCTCCAGTGACAAACCTTCCTGACCGTTGATGCTGGCATCGAATTTATCCAGGGAGATCGACTGATCGCCAACGCGCACGCCTTCCGGGCTGAGGTGGGTATCGCCGCTCAGCTTCAGGCCATTGAGCGTGAACAGCACTGGCTGTTCCACCTGATTTTTGCTGGTGACCGCGATGCTGGAGAAGTCGCCGTCGAGGCTGACTTTGTCGCCTTTATTGTCGGCGCTGATGTTCAGCGTGCCGCCGTTGGTGGCCAGACGATCGCCGGTCTGCGGATTGTTGTAATCCACCGCCAGCAGGTTTAGATCGGTATTGGTTGCACCGCTGTAACCAACGCGGGTATCAGCATTAACCAACGACTTGCCGTTGGTCAGTTCAAACAGTTTCTTCACCGCATCGGTGTTTTGCAGCTCGGTATGCACTGACGCCATGCTTGGGATCAGGCTGCCGCGCTTCAACTGGGCGAACGGGAAAGGACCGTGATCGATAGTCTCGTTCAGCACGATGCTTTGACCTGGCTTCAACAGCGGGTTGTCATTGGTTTGCGAGCTGGCTTGCACCACCAACTTGGTTTTGCTGCTGAACACACCGCGCTGATAATCCTGATAGCTCAGCGTCAGTCGGCTGTTCGGTGCGTAAGCATTCAGCTGCGCATTGGCATTCTGCAACATCTGATCCATGTGGCTTTCCAGTTGTTTACCGGTAAACCATGCAGCACCAGTCCAAATCACGCCGAGCGCCACAATTACACCTACGGCAACCTGGGTCTTTTTCATCGCTGTGTCGTCCTTATCCTTGCGTCCGCACGCCGCTGGTCGGTGCGCGACGGGTGAAGAAAAACGCCCGCAGGCATTTTAAATTAATAGTTTGAAAGAATAGCAGTTAATGCTGGCAGCGTCACCGGAACTCAGTTGAGCGTATTAAACACGCGCGCCAGACGACCGGTGCCCGCCACGTTGACTGGCGACTCATTGGCAGCGACAAAGCAGGATTCACCTGGCTTTAGCACCAGCTGTTGACCGGACTTCTCAATCACCGCCTGGCCTTCAATGCAGAACAGCAGGGCAGCGCTGTTTTGTGCCAGCGCTTGCGGTGCAGCGGAAAGCCCATGAATGGCAAAGGCAAAATCTTCTACCGGAATCGGGAAGTTCAGGGTTTCGCCGTCGCGCTGCGGCTGCGTCAGCAGCGTCGCGGCCGGTTTTGCCTGGAACTTCAGGTTAGCCAGCAGTTCCGGGATATCGATAAACTTCGGCGTCAAACCGGCGCGCAGCACGTTATCGGAGTTCGCCATCACTTCCAGCGCCACGCCTTTCAGGTAGGCGTGCGGCGTTTCGGCAAACAGGAACATCGCTTCGCCCGGCTGCAGGGTGATCACATTGAGCAGCAGCGGCGAAAATAGCCCGCTGTCGTCTGGATAATCGCTGGCGATGGATTTGATCGTCTGCCACGGTTCGCCTTCACGCGCGTTGAGCGCCGATTTCAGTACGCCGATGGCGCGCGATTTGGCCTCGTCTTGCAGCGACAGCAGCGTGGCGAACAGTTTTGCCAGGTTGGCTTCGTCAGCATTTTCCAGGAAGTGGGCGATTTGTGGATGCGCACCGGCCACCGGTTCCAGCAGCGAAACAATTTCATGCAGCTCGCGGAAACCGTTCATCGCCTGGAATGGCGTCAGCGCATACACTAATTCGGGTTTGTGATTGGCATCCTTATAGTTACGTTCAGCGGCGCTGAGTGGAATGCCAGCAGCATTTTCACGCGCAAAACCCTCTTCAGCAGCGGCTTTGCTCGGGTGTACCTGAATCGACAGCGGCTGATCGGCGCACAGCACTTTAAACAGGAACGGCAGCTCGCCGAAACGTTCCGCCACCGCATTGCCTAGCGTGGCGACCTTGTCGGCATCAATCACTTCGCGCAGCGAACGCGCTTCACCGTTGACCTCAACGGTCGAAGGGCTTTTCGGGTGTGCGCCCATCCACAGCTCCGCCATCGGCAAACCTTGAGGATTTTCGATGCCGTAGAGTTCTGTCAGCGCAGTTTTGCTGCCCCAGGCGTAATTTTGCAGCGAATTGTTCAATTTTTGCATCGTTTACCCTTAATAACCGTAAGTAAATAGGCTTATTAAAGCAGAAAGTGCCATAGAAAATACACGAACAAGTGCAATAAAGGCGATAGGCTCGCATAATGTTAAATTCTTGTATGTGACAATCTTGCTCGCTCAACGGCGTCGCGGGAAGGCGTTTAGAGCGGAAACCTCAAAATCTGAGCTAAGGAGACGTAGTCATGGCAGCCAATCGCATTGAAAAAGACTCAATGGGACCGATCGAAGTACCGGCAGATAAGTTGTGGGGCGCACAAACCCAGCGTTCGCTGGAACATTTCAAAATCTCAACCGAGAAAATGCCAGTGGCATTGGTGCATGCGCTGGCGCTGACCAAGCGTGCGGCGGCGCAGGTGAACCAGGATCTCGGCTTGCTTCCTGCCGATCGCGCTCAGGCGATTCTTAAAGCCGCCGACGAAGTGCTGGCAGATAAACACAGCGATGAGTTTCCGCTGGCGATCTGGCAGACCGGCTCCGGCACCCAGACCAACATGAACATGAACGAAGTGCTGGCCAACCGCGCCAGTGAAATTCTTGGCGGCGAGCGTGGCATGTCGCGTCTGGTACACCCGAATGACGACGTGAATAAAAGCCAAAGCTCCAACGATGTGTTCCCCACCGCCATGCACGTGGCCGCGGTCATCGCCGTGCGGGAGCAGCTGATTCCGCAGATTCACGTGTTGAAAAAGACGCTGAGTGAGAAGTCCGACGCCTTCAAAGATATCGTCAAGATTGGTCGTACCCACTTGCAGGATGCGACCCCGTTGACGCTCGGCCAGGAGATCTCCGGCTGGGTGGCGATGCTCGAGCACAATCTCAAGCACATCGAAAACAGTATTCCGCACGTGGCGGAGCTGGCGCTGGGCGGCACCGCCGTTGGTACTGGCCTAAATACCCATCCTGAATACGCGGTACGTGTGGCGAAAGCGCTGGCCGATTTGACCAAACAGCCGTTTGTTACCGCGCCGAACAAGTTTGAAGCGCTGGCGACCTGCGATGCGCTGGTCCACGCACACGGAGCGCTGAAAGGTTTGGCAGCTTCGCTGATGAAAATTGCCAACGACGTACGCTGGCTGGCTTCTGGTCCGCGTTGCGGCATCGGCGAACTGGCGATCCCGGAAAATGAGCCAGGCAGCTCAATTATGCCGGGCAAAGTGAACCCGACGCAGTGCGAAGCGCTGACCATGCTGTGTTGCCAGGTGATGGGCAATGACGTGGCGGTGAACATTGGCGGCGCGTCCGGCAACTTTGAGCTCAACGTGTTCCGTCCAATGGTGATCCACAACTTCCTGCAATCGGTGCGTCTGCTGGCCGACGGCATGGACAGCTTCAATCACCACTGCGCGATTGGCATTGAGCCGGTACGCGAGCGTATCGATCAGTTGCTGAACGAATCGCTGATGTTGGTCACCGCGCTGAATACCCATATCGGTTACGACAAAGCGGCCGAAATCGCCAAAAAAGCGCATAAAGAGGGCCTGACGCTGAAAGGCTCGGCGCTGAAGCTCGGCTATCTGACCGAAGAGCAGTTCGATGAGTGGGTACGTCCGGAAGAGATGGTTGGCAGCATGAAGCAATAGCGGTTGAAAAAGCTAAGGCCGTTCAAATGAACGGCCTTTTTCGTTTACAACTGCCCGCTATACAGCACTGGACCGGTTGGCTGGCCCGTTGGCGAGCCGCCGCGCGGTTCAAGACTGATAGCGATCACGCCTGAGCGAGAAATCGTGCTATTTAACGCAACATCGGTTGCCTTCTGGTTATCCAATAAACCCAGCGAAATCGGCGCTTTACCCGGCGGAATCAGCCACAGCTGCAAACTGGTGTTATCGGCGATGGCCACCGGATGTAACGGCGTCAGGCTCAGCTGCTCCAGTTTGCTGTCCGCGCTGACCACCCATTGCTGTTGATGCTGAGCATCGTTCAGTACCGTCAACGGCGTTAACGTTGGTGGCTGCATGAAAAGTGAGGCGAGCAGGGCGATTGCCGCGAAACTGGCGGCCGCCAGCCAGCCCGCATAATGACGTTTGGCTCGAATCGCGCGTTGCTCGGGCAAGCTCAACGTAATCTTCTTCCACACCTTTTCCGGCGGCGTGACCGGCGCAAGCTGATTATCAAGGCCCGCCAGCAGGGTTTGCCAGCGTGCGACGTTAGCCGCGAGTTCAGGCTCGTTACGCAGCCGGCGCTCGAAGCGTAAACGCGCCAGCTCGCTTAAAGTGCCCAGCGCATACTCGGCCGCTAAGGCATCATCGCGTTGTACGTTTTCGTTCATAGGCCCACACACTCCCGCAGATGCTCCAGCGCGCGGCGAATCCAGCTTTTAACCGAGCCAACCGGCTGTTGTAGCCAGGCGGCAATATCACTGTGGGACATCCCCTGATAATAGGCGAGCGTGATGCTTTGCTGCTGTTCGCTGCTCAGATGACCAATGCAGTGTCGCAGGCGATCGGCTTGCGCCGGATCGTGCCAGGTATTCTGTTCGTCTTCCGCCGTTATCTGCAGCAGATCGTCAAACTCTTCTGTATTGAGCGTCATGCGCGCTTGTCCGCTGCGTAACCCGTCAATGCAGCGATTGCGCACAATGTGCGTCATCCATGTCATCGGCGCGCTAAGGGCGGCATCGTAGGCGTTGGCGCGGTTCCAGATAGTGAGATAGCAATCGTGCAGCACCTCTTCCGCCCAGCCTTGCTGGCGTAACATACGCAGGGTGAGGGCGAAAAGATGTGGCGAAGTCAGTCGATAGAGTTGTTCAAACGCGCGGCGATCGCCCTGTGCGATCGCCGGCAATAACGTCACTAATTGTTCTGTTAGCCTATTATCCATCATCTTCCCGGTTGGCTAAAATGCCCAACCCGAGTATAGGCAATTACTTAGGCATTAAGACGGTATCAATCACATCAATCACACCATTTTTCTGATTGACGTCATAAGTACTGATATTCGCCACATTGCCTTGACCATCTTTCAGCTGAATATTGTGCGGGCCATTATTCATAATCCACAACGGTTGGCCATTGACGGTTTTCAGCTCGGCATGACCGCCACCTTGCTTGATTTTCATCTCCAGCGCTTTCATGTCGTATTTGCCCGCCACCACATGATAAGTCAGGATGCTGGTCAACTTCGCTTTGTTCTCCGGTTTCACCAGGCTTTCAACGGTGCCCGCTGGCAATTTGGCGAAGGCCGCATTGGTTGGCGCGAAGACGGTAAACGGACCTTTACCTTCGAGGGTTTCCACCAAGCCCGCCGCTTTGACGGCAGCAACCAGCGTGGTGTGATCTTTGGAGTTCAGCGCGTTTTCAACGATGTTTTTTTGTGGATACATCGCTGCTCCGCCTACCATCACGGAGCCATTATCCATCGCGGCGAATGCGCCTGCGGTGAACAGTAAAGTGCTGGATACGACTGCAATGCCCATTAGCTTTTTCATCATAAATCCTCGTAGTAGGGAGCGAAGAAGTTGCTCACACTCTGATATACGAGGACAGGTGATGAATTGGATGCAGTGATTTTGAAATTTATTTTTAAACCTGCCGATCGCTCCATAAATGCAGGCGCGGAATGATCAGATGCAGCGGCTCGGCCAGCGGTTTGTGGCGATAAGCCACGTTATCGGCATCGTAGTTCAGCAGCTCACCCAAAATCGGTACCTGGGTGCGATCGCGGCACAGCACCAGCAGCGGAGAAGGGCAGGCAAGTTGCACCTGCTTCTTTTCGCTGGCGCGCCACACGCGGGCAATAGGCTGCACTTTTACCGGACGCTTGATTTTAAGCTTCGCACCCGCCGGTAACGCGAGGATCGCTTCCAGCTCCAATTGCACTTTTTCCGCCCACTGCTCGCGCGTCCACGGCGCCTGAGCGCGATTGGCCTTCAGGCTGCGCTCCAGCTGTTCCACCACCTGATCACGGGTAACGTTCTTGATTATATTTTTATTCGCCCAGCCGAAGCGCAAACTATCCGGTGAGTTAAGCAGCGTCACGCTGCGGTAAGCGTTAAGGGTAATTAACCCGCGCAGATGCTGGTGGACAAACTCAAAACGCGCCTCGCTCGGCAAGCCCGATTCCACGGTTATCAGCTGTTCCAGCCGCTGCTTCAGGGTATTTATCTCCGCAACCTGCTGCGTAATCTGTTCATGCACATCGCCGTCGGCTTCGATGCAAATCGCGCCCGGCAAGCGCACGGCGGCTTTGGTGCTGAGTTTTTCCGATTGATGCTGCATAAACAGGCGGCAATAGTGCGCCAGCGCCATATCGCGTGCCGTTTTGCCAAGATGCTGCGTCACCGCGATGCGTTCAATTTCATCATGTTCGCGGCCTTTCTCGATTTCCGGCAGGCTAAACACGCGCGCAATCAGCAGCGGTTGCTGCTCAATCTGATGACGCAACGCGGCTAAACCTGCTTCCAGCGCGTTGACGCAGTCGTGCAGGTCGGCAACCAAATCATAACGAGCCATAAATGGCCTCCATAGTTACAACATACCTTTCAGTGTACTGGCTGAGGCGCTGGTCTGCCAGCGCCGCGCAAGGATTTTGTTAAGCAGCCAACGGCGGGATTTTTCCAGCGGGATGAACGTGTTATAACAATACTTTGCCTGCTAATGGATAATTGTTGTGAAGCCTCAGCCAAAGCCACCTGCCGCCGCCATCGTTACGCTTGGATTAGTGCAAATCCTGTCATGGGGCGGATCCTTCTATCTTATGGCGGTGATGGCCAATCCCATCGTGGCGGAAACCGGTTGGTCGCAACAATGGGTGTATGGCGCGCTATCGCTCGGCATGCTGATTTCCGGTTTGCTGGCACCGCTGAGCGGGCGACTGATTTCCCGCACTTATGGCCGAGCATTGCTGGCGGCGAGCGGGGCGGTGATGGCGCTTGGTCTGGTGATTATGGGATTGAGTCATAACCTGCCGCTGTTTCTGTTTGCCTGGCTGATTATCGGCATGGGTATGGCGATGGGCCTGTACGATGCGCTGTTTGCCACGCTCGGTACGCTGTACGGCGGCCAGGCGCGCGGTGCGATTACCGGCATCACGCTGATCTCCGGCTTCTGTACCACCTTAGTGTGGCCGGGCACTGCGCTGTTGATTCACTGGCTGGATTGGCGCGGTGCCTGTTTTGCTATCGCCGGATTGTTGTGTGTTTCAGTGTTGCCCGCGTATCTTTACGCGCTTCCCGCGCCAGAAGGGAAAATCGCCGCCGCGAAAGCAAAGCCCACCGCGCAGGGCGACGAACTGGCGCCAACGCTGTTTTGGCTGCTGTGCAGCATCTTCACTCTCGCATCGGTGATCATGACGGCCATTTCGGTGCAGCTGATCACCTTGCTGCAGGCCAGCGGGCACACGCTGGCGTCGGCGCTGGCCATCAGCGCGATTCTCGGCCCGTGTCAGGTCGGATCACGCATCGTGGATATCGCCTTTAAGCGCGGTCATCCAATCTGGACCACCTTTTTCTCGGTGGGATTAGTGGCGCTCGGCTTGCTGCTGCTGGCGTGTTATCCGCAGTTTGCGGTGCTCAGCATGGTGCTGTACGGTGCCGGAAATGGTTTGCGCGCCATTGTGCGGGGAACTTTACCGCTGGTGATGGTCAAACCAGAGGCTTACGCGATTGTGGTCGGGCGCATGGCGCGTCCCGCCTTGATCGGTCAGGCATTGACGCCGCTGGTTGGCGGCTATGTGTTTCAGCACCTCGGAGCCAGCGCCACGCTGTGGTTGTTATGCATTCTGGCGTTGATTAACGTGCTGTTGGTGGTGCTTTTGCAGCAGAAGTTGCCGCAGGCCAGCCCACCGTCGGATAGGGGAGTGATAAACTAAGCAGCCTGTGCGCTTCTGCCCGATTAAATGGGGAATACGTGCCTGGATCACGGACGTTGACTTCTAAAAAGCAACAGTGTTTGTTATATTTATTGCTCATTGATTACTCACTGTCGCGGCATAAAAACAACAAGATAACCGCAACTCAGGATACAGAAATGCTTGATTACCGCTTCCCGACAGCTTTGCAGATGGTTTTGAGCGTAGCGATGGCGGAGCAACTGGGTAAACGCTCGACCAGTGCCATTTTGGCGTATGGTCTTGAAGCGAACCCCAGTTTCATTCGGAAACTTATGGTTCCGCTCACGCGTGACGGCATCATCGTCTCAACGCTTGGCCGCACCGGCTCGATTCATTTGGGTCGCCCGGCCGCTGAGATCACGCTGCGCGACATTTATACGTCTGTGATTGAAGATAAAAAACTCTGGGCATCGCGCCCTGATGTGGCACCGCGCTGTTTGGTCAGCGCCAACCTGTGTTGGTATTTCAAATCGATTGCGGAAGAGGCTGAAGAAGCGTCGCTGAAAGTGCTGGAAACCCGCACCGTAGCGGACGCGCTGGCCGAGCTGAAGCATAACGACACCAGCAACTGCGAAGAGCTGCCCGACCTCGAACTCGCCGACCTGTGTAAGAAAGGCCGCTAAAACCACACCCCGTAAGGTCGCCATTCATGGCGACCTTTTTTATTGCCTCGAAATCCAGCCAGTATATTCCGGCCATATTGGCGTAATGAGCTAAATCGGTCGCCATGAATGGCGACCCTACGATTGTATGACGAGGATTCCGTAGGCTGCGCACCCATAAAAAATCCGGGCACTTGGCCCGGAGTGTTCATTTCACTTAAAACCTTTACACCGTTTGCACTTCACCCTGCGGCTGCTTGCGCGTCACCAGCTTACGCAGCGTCACATAAAACACCGGCGTCAGGAACAAACCAAACAGTGTCACGCCCAGCATGCCGGAGAACACGGTAATTCCGGTAACGCCGCGCACTTCCGCGCCTGCACCTTCGCCAAGAATCAGCGGAATGGTACCGGCGATAAAGGCAATCGAGGTCATAACGATCGGACGCAAACGCAGACGACAGGCTTCCAGCGCTGCATCGACAATGCTCTTGCCCTGCATCTCCAGCTCGCGCGCAAACTCAACGATAAGAATCGCGTTCTTACACGCCAGCCCCATCAGCACCACCAGCCCAACCTGCACAAACACGTTGTTATCGCCACCGGTCAGCCACACGCCGACCAGCGCAGAGAGCATGGTCACCGGCACAATCAGGATTACCGCCAGCGGTAGCGTCCAGCTTTCATACAGCGCCGCCAGCACCAGGAACGCCAGTAAAACGGCGACCGGGAAGACGATCAGCGCGGTATTACCCTGCGTTGATTGCTGATAACTCAGGTCAGTCCATTCAATGTTCATGCCGTTCGGCAGCACCTGCGTCGACATCTCTTCCAGTTTCTGCATTGCCTGCGCCGAAGAGAGCACGCGCGGATCGGCATCACCAATCAGGTCCGCTGCCGGATAACCGTTATAGCGAATCACCGGATCCGGGCCGTAAGTCGTAGTGATATTGACCATGCTGCCAATCGGCACCATTTCACCGCGATCGTTACGGGTACGCAGATTACCGATATCCTGCACGCTATCGCGGAAATCGCCGTCCGCCTGCGCCATCACGCGCCAGGTACGGCCAAACTTATTGAAATCGTTAACATACGACGATCCCAGATAGGTTTGCAGCGTACTGAACAGTTCGGTCAGCGACACGCCTTGCGCTTTGGCTTTATCACGATCCACCTGCACATCCAGCTGCGGCACGTTGGCCTGGTAGGATGAAATCGGGAACATCATACCCGGCGTCTGTAACACCGCACCCGTCATGGTATTGATGGCGGTTTGCAGCGCACCGTAACCGAGGCCCGCGCGATCCTGCACATACAGTGAATAACCCGAACCTTGTCCCAGACCCAAAATCGGCGGCGGCATAATCGAGAAGCCAAAGCCTTGCTGGATTTTGGCGATTTTGGCGTTGATCTCGGCATTGATCTCCGCCGCACTGCGCTTACGCTCGTTGAACGGTTTCAGGCCAAAGAACACCGTGCCGGTATTCGGCGTGTTGGTGAACTGCAACGCATTCAGACCGGGGAAGGCGACGGAATAGGCCACGCCTTCGGTGTTCATGCCGATTTCGCTCATCTTGCGAATCACTTCATCGGTACGCGCCAGCGACGAACCTTCCGGCATCTTCACGCCGCCAATCAGATAGAGCTTATCCTGCGTTGGAATAAAGCCGCCCGGCACGGTATGGAACATAAAGCCCGCACCAGCCAGCAGCAGCACGTACACGCCGAACACCGCGCCACGACGACGCAAGGTTTTACCTACCAGCGATTCATAGCCATCCGAACTGCGCTGGAAGAAGCGGTTAAACGGACGGAACAGCCAGCCGAGCAGGCGATCGATGATGCGCGTCGGCATATCCTTCGCGGCATCATGTGGCTTCAGCAGCAGCGCTGCCAGCGCCGGTGACAGCGTCAGCGAGTTGATGGCGGAGATCACCGTTGAAATGGCAATCGTCACTGCAAACTGCTTATAGAACTGACCGGTCACGCCCGACAGGAACGCCATCGGCACGAACACCGCACACAGCACCAGCGCGATGGCGATAATCGGCCCGGACACTTCACGCATCGCCTGATGCGCCGCCGCCGTTGGCGACAAGCCTTGCTCGATATTACGTTCGACGTTCTCCACCACCACGATGGCGTCATCCACCACGATACCGATCGCCAACACCAGCCCGAACAAACTCAGGGTATTGAGCGAGAAGCCGAGCAGATAGAGGATGCTGAAGGTACCGACCACCGAAACCGGCACCGCCAGCAGCGGGATGATCGACGCGCGCCAGGTTTGCAGGAACAGAATCACCACCAGCACCACCAGCACAATCGCTTCGAACAGCGTTTGCACCACGGCACGGATCGAATCACGCACGAATACCGTTGGGTCGTAAGGGGCGGCCCACTGCACATCGTCCGGGAAGCGGGTTGCCAGTTCGGCCATTTTGTCGCGCACCGCATTCGACAGATCGATGGCGTTGGCGCCCGGCGCCTGGAAGATACCGATGCCGACCGCATCTTTGTTGTTCAGCTGCGAACGCAACGCGTAGCTGCCGGAACCCATCTCGATGCGCGCCACGTCACGCAGGCGCACCAGCGTGCCGTCGTCGGCGGTTTTCAGGATGATATTGCCGAACTGCTCTTCGCTCTCCAGACGACCTTGAGTGTTGATCGACAGCAGGAAATCGCTCTGTTTCTTCAGCGGCTCTGCGCCAAGCTGACCGGCAGAAACCTGCACGTTCTGCTCCTGCATCGCGCTGACCACATCGGAGGCGGTCAAGCCACGCGCCGCCACCTTATTGGGATCGAGCCAAACGCGCATCGCGTATTCGCCGGCCCCGAAGATCTGAATCTGACCCACGCCCGGCAGGCGCGCCAGTTCATCTTTTACCTTCAAGGTGGCGTAGTTACGCAGATAGAGCGAATCATACTTGCCGTGCGGCGAGAACATGTGCACCACCAGCGTCAGCGTCGGTGACATCTTCTGCGTGGTGAGGCCGAGTTGTCGCACCTCTTCCGGCAGACGCGCTTCGGCCTGCGCCACGCGGTTCTGCACCTGAACCTGCGCCTGATCCGGATCGGTGCCGGGACGGAAGGTCACGGTGGTGACCAGCACGCCGTCGGAACCGGCCACGGATTTCATGTACATCATGTTTTCCACCCCGTTGATGGCTTCCTCCAGCGGCGTCGCCACGGAATCTGCAATTACTTTGGGGTTGGCGCCGGGATATTCTGCGCGCACCTGCACGCTCGGTGGCACCACGTTGGGATATTCACTGATCGGCAGCAGCGGAATGGCGATCAATCCGGTGGTAAAGATCAAAATCGACAGCACCGCGGCGAAAATCGGTCGGTCGATAAAAAAGCGGGAGAAATCCATAAAAGGCAGTCTCGAAGGTTATTGAGCGGAGCGCATCGCCACCGGTTGGGCGGTCACCGGCATGCCAGGCATAAAGACTTTCTGCAAGCCGTTAACGATCACCTTGTCGCCGGGCTTCAGGCCTTGCTGCACAATGCGCAAGCCATCGGCTAAATCACCGGCCTGAATATCGCGGCGCTGGGCTTTACCTTGGGCATCGACCACGTAAACATATTTACGATCCTGATCGGTGAGCACGGCTTTATCGTCGATGAGCAGCGCGGTGAAGTCGGCGCTGCCCGGCAGGCGCACGCGCGCAAACAGGCCCGGCGTGAACTGACGCTGCTGATTATCCAGCGAGGCGCGCATGCGAATGGTGCCGGTGCTGGCGGTCAGCTGGTTATCGAGGAAATCCACGGTGCCGCGATGCGGAAAACCCTCTTCGCCGGTCAACGCCACTTCCACCGGCAGCGATCCGCGATTTTCGCCTTTACGCGCCATCGCCTGATAATGCAGATAAGTGGCTTCATCGACATCGAAGTAGACGTACATACGATCCTGCGACACCAACGTGGTCAGCACGCTGGCGCTGTCACCGGCGGTCACTAAGTTGCCAGTGGTGATCATCGCGCGGCTGGCGCGACCTTCAATCGGCGCGGTAACGCGGGTGAAATCGAGGTTCAGCTGCGCCATATCCACCGCCGCTTGTGCGGAAAGTACGTTAGCCTGCGCCTGATTGGCCGCCGAACGACGCTGTTCCCACTCTTCACGTGACACCACATTGGTGCCGATCAGTTTATCGGTACGTGCCGATTCACTGCGGGCCAGCGTGGCCTGGCTGCGTGCGTTGGCGAGTTCGGCTTGCGCCTGCTCGAGCGTGGCGCGATAGGTGCGATCGTCAATGGTGAACAGCACCTGACCTTTTTTCACCTCGTCGCCTTCGCGATAATTGACCTGATCGATGTAGCCGGAAACGCGCGGCCGCAGCTGCACGCTCTGCACCGCTTCGAAACGGCCATTGAAGCTATCCCATTGGCTGACTTTCTGCTCTACCACCTGCGCGACACTTACTTCGGGCGGCGGCGGTGGGGCGTTTTGCGCCACCCCGCGATCACAACCGGCCAGCAGGCTTCCCAGCAACATCACTCCTGACAGGCTTACCGCCCATTGAACCCTATATGTTTGCAGATGCATTGTTGTTATTCCGCATTGGTGAAAATGAAAGGAGACGTACGAAAAATCTGCAACTTTTATGATTGCATTAAAACGCCACGAGTGTAGGCTTGCTCAAACTGCATCTGCAAGAATATCTGATACACTTTATGTGCGGTTTTGATCATTACGTTGCAGAAGGATCAAAGCCCCTACACGCAGTGCGGCATTTAATGCAATAATAAAACTTGCATTAACTGGCATAGTCGTTCAACCTTAAAGTGTAATTGCAACTGATACTGATACTGATACTGTTCGCAACGGCGACCGGAGAAAACGAGATGATGACCACCGCATTTATTCACGATTTGATCGACTGGATTGACAACAATATTGAAACGCGTCTGGATCTGGATACCGTAGCGGGGCGCGCCGGTTATTCGAAATGGCACCTGCAACGTATGTTCAAAGAGCACACGGGTTTGCCTCTGGGCGAATACATTCGTGAGAAGAAGCTGAAGAAGTCAGCGGATCGCTTGACGACCAGCAATGAACCGATTCTTAACGTGGCGATTTCACTCGGTTTCGACTCGCAGCAGTCGTTTAACCGCAGCTTCAAACGCCAGTATGGCGTCGCGCCGGGAGCATGGCGTCGTCACGCCGCGCCATCCGCCAGCGCAATGCAGTAAACCCCGCCAGGGCCAGCTTTGCTGGCCCGCGTTTTTCCCTGCCTTAAATCTGTTATTATCGTCGTCCTGTTTTTCAGGATGCCACCATGTCAAAAAAACTCTGGATTGCCTTAATTCTGGTCCTCGCCGCGCTGTGGCTCGGGCTAAAACCGCGTTTGTCCGATAAATGGTCCGCCAGCCATCCCGATATTTCACAGCTCACCGACGCCAACACCGTGGCGCGTTGGCTGCAGCAGCATCACACATTACCCGATCTCTATCTCACCAAAAATGAAGCGCGTCGTCAGGGCTGGAATCCCAGCAAGGGCAACTTGTGTGAAGTACTGCCGGGTCGCGCCATTGGTGGCGATCGCTTTAGCAATCGCGAAAGAAGGTTGCCGATGCAGGCGGGCAGGCAATGGTATGAAGCGGACGTCAACTACGATTGCGGCCACCGCGATGCCGATCGTCTGCTTTACTCATCCGATGGGCTGATTTTCCTCACCACCGATCACTATCGCAGCTTCAAACAGGTGCCTTAACCATGTTGACGCTACATTTTGACTTTGAAAGCTTGTCGGATCGCCAGGCGTTTTACCGCGCGCTGGTGCAGCAAAGTGCCTGCCCAGTGGATTTCGGTAACAATCTTGATGCGCTGTGGGATTGGCTGACCGGCGGCATGGCGCTGCCGGCGACCTTCTATTTAGCGCATGCCGATGACGCCAGCGAGAGTGCTGAATTCGCGCCGGTGCTGGCGTTACTTGAGGAGGCGCAGCAGCAGTTAGACGGCGAGCTGCGCCTGGTGCGTGGCGAGTAAATTACGCGTGCAGCGGTAGCAGTAAAATCGCCAGCATCTGGCGCGCATTGGCGGGCAAATCGCCGCCGCCGGTATAGCCATTGTTCTCAACGATCACCGAATTCAACCCCACCAGCCAGTCATAGATGTAGTAAGCGGTATGATTGGCGGGTGCGGCCGACAGACGCGTTAAGCGCTGTCCCGGCGAGAAGCTCACGCTTGGCGCGGGCGGACGGGCAAAAATTGTCTGACCGCGATTGACGCGACTTTCAGGACGCTCGCTCTCCGGGCGCTGTAAAAAGCCCAGCCACGCGACAAAATCACCCAGCACCGTCATGGCACGTGAAACCTGACGATCGGTACGCGCTTCGTGGGCGCTGGCCTGCGCATCCGGCTCATTCAGCGCGTTTTGCAGTTTGTTCAGCACCTTGAGACGGAAGCTGGCGGTAATCAACTCTTCCACCAGCATCTCCAGCGTCGGCTTATCGACGTTGAGCAGCGCCAGCAGGCTGCGGCTTTCCGGTAGCTGACGCAAATGCTCCAGCCACAGCGCAAACACCTGCTGCGGGAATTGCTGATCGCGCTGACCGCCCGAGCTGCGCGGCTCAGCGGCGGCCACCGGCTCATCTTTAAACAGATCAAACTCGAAGCCGATGCCAAAATAGCTCTGCTCAGCGGCTGCGGTTTTGGCGCTATGTTGAGTATGAGTGCTGCTGCTCTGGCTCAGCCACAGCTGACGTACCGCTTCACGCGACGGCTGCAAACGCTCCAGAAGTTCACCGTGCAAACCGGTGCGATGTTGCAAACATTTCAGCAGCGTATCGGAGATCGCCTGCTTGCGTGCCGCCTGTTCTGGCGTGGCGCTGGATTCGGTCCACGGCTGCAAACGTTCAACCAGCTTCTGCTGCAGCGCGCCGAGCTGCAATGCCAAACGGTCGCGGCGCGCTTCCGGCTGCATCTCATCCTGCAACCAGCTGCCCATGCGATCGACGCCTGCGCGATCCAGTGCCAGCATCGATCCCCAACTCTGACCCGGCTGACCAATCTGTCGCTGCACTGCTTCATCAACGTTAATCTGCTGCTGCTGATAGCGCGCATCATGCGGCGTGATCGCCCAAATCAGACGCGGTTTCTCACCGCTGGCGGCGATGGTTTGATGCATGTGCCACTCGCGCAGCGCGCTGGCGGCGACATCGGTATCCTGACGCTGACTGGCGGCGGTACAGATCAGCATCAAATCGATGCCCTGACGCGCGGCGTACAAACCCGGCAGCAGCGCGCGTTTCTGTTCCAGCAGCGTGGCGCGCAGCGGATCGCGTTTACGTAGCTGCGCCAGTTCATCCTGTTGGGCGCGATCGGCTGGCGTGCCCGGCGCGGGCATCTCAAGCATATCCGCATCATCGTACAGCGCCTGACGCGGCGTCGAGCTGAGCGGCAAGGTGATCTCCAGCGTCAGCAACGACAGTAATCCCAGCGGCACATGCTGCGCTTTCCCCACGCGATTGGCGACGATCGGACACACTTCGATCATCTCCTGCCAGTCGGCATCGTTGCCAATCAGTTTTTCTGCCGGCAGCGCAGCATCGTCCACCAGCACGCTAAGCGGTGCTAACACGCGCGGCGCGTGGCGCAACTGGTGACGCAAGTGCATCAGGCTACGCAGGCTTTCGTTCAGCGCGTTTTGCCCCGGCCACAGCAGGGCAAACAGCTGCACGCGGTCGTCGACGTTGAGCCACGGCGCCAGCGCAATCGCCTGCGGCCAGAAGTGGCGATCGAGAATCTCGGCATGACGATGATGACGACGGCTCCACGCCCACAGCGTGATCAGCGCATCGCTGTCGAGGCCCGGCTGCGGTTCATCCTGCCGATGGCGCTGCAAACGCTGCAAGGCGGCATCGATCTGCGCTGTGTCGGGCTGAAGCTCGGTTTTGGCGCAGGCCAGCATCAAACGAATCAGTTCCACTTCGCTCAGCAGCGTCATTTCCAGCGGCCAGGCGTTGGATTGGGTTTCGCGCTGGTGGCTGAAGCGGGTGGCGATGGCGAAATCGAGATTGCCGGGATTGATGTTCTGGAAATAATTCAGGGTCTTATCGCCGAGACGCGCGATCAGTTGGCCCTGCGCATCGCCGACCATCTCACTCAACAGCCAGGCTTTGCCCGCCTGCGACTGACCAAACAGCGCCAGCGTCACCGGACGCGCCAGCTGACGCGCCAGGGCATGGCTTTCCACGCGCGCGCGGCGCAGTTGCAGCGTCAGGGTTTCGGCTTCCAGCGCCAGACGCGGCGCGTGCGCCTGATGGGTTTCCACCCAGTTCAGCGCGCCATCCAGCGTTTCCTGCATCAGGCTCAGACGTTTCGCGGGCGTAACCGGCGAGGCTTTTTTGGCAGTTCTCATCGTTTGCAGACGCTCCCGCTGTCGATCCAATATTGCGCATTCGCGTTGCCGGTGGCGGAAAGCGTATTCAGTTTCAGACTCAGCTGCTCCAGCGGCACGCGCGTGCCGTCATCCATGCGTGCATCGCTTAACACTAAGCGTTCAGGGCCGAGATTATCCGGGCCCGGCTGCACCGCCAGTTTGATGCGCAGTACGCTTTCACCGGCAACCTGACGCGCCAGCGTCGGGTCGACAATGCTCAGGCTATACAGCGGCGATGCCGGCCAGCGATCGTTCTCCAGCTGGCGGAAACCCAGGCAGACGTTGCCGCGTATGCGGAAGCTGCTTTTGCGATCCAGCGCGAAACTGCTGCTGTCGAGGTCGATCTCGCTGTAGCACAAATTGTCGTCGCTGAGCGCCGAGGTCTCATCCAGCACGCCGAGATAACGAATGGTGGAGTATGGTTCGAAATCACCGGCGCGGAACCAGAAGCTGCTCAGGCGCAGATCGAGCGCCAGCAGGCACAGCATCGCGCCCACCGCGGCGGTGGATTTCGGATTATCAATACGGCCTTGCTTGTTGAACGGATACCAGTCGCTGGTGTGATAGCCTTCCAGCGACAAAATGCGGCTGCCCGGCAACGGTTGCAGATGGCGCACCAGCGCCTGAATGCCGGGGAAGCGTGACGGGCGACCGGTGAGCAGCAGCACATCGCACTGGTACAAAGACACCACTTCGCACATCGCGCGCAGCGCCGGAATAATCGCCATGCGGTGTTGCAGGAACTCGCCGTGCAGCTGCGCCATGCTGACCACCAGCGGCACCTCAAGCAGATCGAAACGGCTATCGCCGCCGAGCGTGCGCTGAATTTCACCGTTCACAAACGCCAGCACGCTGCTGGCCGGTTTTTGTGGCACCAGCTCGCCGAACAGCGCATTGATTTCGCTGTGGCTGTCGAGCGGATCCCAGTTTTCGTACTGCTCCAGCACCGCCTGCGCCAGCGGAATAAACAGCTGCAGCGTCACTTGCTGACGCAGCGTGGCCTGTCCGTCCATGCGGCTGTCGTGACCAAACAGCTTGTTCATCAGCGGTTCGGCCAGTTGCAAACCGGCTTTCTGCAAGCTCTGCTGCAATGCCGGCAGAATCCACAGCTGAATCACATCCAGCAGAATATCGTCCCCAGCAACTTTGAAGCCTTCGCGGAACAGCAAGCGCGGGGTGATTTTGACGTTGTTGCCCTGGCCATCATCGAGGCGATATTGGGTGATGGCTAAATCGGTGGTGCCGCCGCCGATATCAATCGAGGCGATGCGCAGGCTTTTACCCGGCAGCTCGTCGACTTCACGCGGACGATCCGGGCGCGCCATGCTGCTGAAGAAATCTTCTGCGCGACCGGCAAAGTTGACCTGAGTTTCGTTGAACAGCCACACCATTTGACCGCAGGTGGCTTCATCCCACTCCATCTGCACATCCGGCACCGGACGCAGGCTGTTTGCCTGGCTGGCGGCGGTGAACTCTTCTTCAGCTGGATGCCAGCCTTCGGCTTTCCACACCAGCGCGATGGCTTCCTGCATGCGGCGACGAAAAATCTCACGCTCCGGCTTCGGCATTGCCGACGGCAGCGTCAGAATCACATGACGCAGCTGACGCGGCGCCTGGCTTTGCGGCATGCGCTGGCGCTGCGCCACGCTGTTCATCTGCATCATCGCCTGCGCCAGCAGTTCGCACAGCATAAAGGTCATCAGCGAACTGCGGCTGTAGCTGGCGGAGAACACCGGCAGACGATCGTCTTCCGCCAGCGCGTGTAGCGGCTGGCCTTCGTCATTGATCAGTAAGGTGAACGGCAGCGCGGTGGCCTGCGGCTCATCGCTGCTGCCGTTGGCGTTGAAGCGCCAGCCTGGCTGATAGCGCGCTTCATCCCACAAATAGCGGCGCGGGCTGGACAAACCGGTGCTGCCTTCGGTGCCGGCACGCAGCAGCGCCAGACGGCTGGCTTCACGGCCCACGCGCGTCAGCGACGGCCACATAAAGGCATTTTCACGGCCGCTCTCCAGCGAGAAGTTGGCCTTGCCGAAACGGGTTTCTGCAAATTCCAGACGGCTGTCGAACAGCTCGTTATAAACCTGATGCGGCTCGGAGAGATCGCGCAGCTGCAGCTCGTAGGTTTGACGCAGGCCGCTGCTCTCTTCGGCGTGATCTTCCACCAGAATGCCGCAGGTGTGCGAGTTGCCGACGTCGAGAATGATATCGACGTTGACCGCCGGCGTTTGCAGCGACGTCGCCTGGATATAGATCTCCGCCAGATCGAGCTGTTCGCCCAGCAATTCCAACAGGTTGAGATAGTGCGCCTGATATTCGAACTCACGCAGCGCCTGGTTCAGCTCCTGCTCGCGACGTGACTCCAGCGCATGCACCTGCTGGCTAAAGGTTTCACGCAGCCAGCCATCGACCCACGTATGGTCGAGGAATTCGCCCAGCTCGTAGTTGTGCCAGGCAAGGGCGAAACTGACGCCGTTCTGCGCATCGGCTTTGCTCAAACCGTGCTGCTCGCCGCCATCTTGCTCTGACACAATGCGCGTATCAAAGGCGAGGGTGATGCGATGGGTGTTGCCTGCCGCATCGGGTTGCGCCAGCGGCGCCAGATGCAGACGCGCCCAGTTGTCCGGGCCGCCGATAAAACGACGTCCGCTGGTGCAACGCAGCACCGGCAGCGGCAGCCATTGATGAGCCAGCAGCTTCAGCGAGTCGGCCAGCGCGATATCCGTTTCCGGACGCACCACTTCCGCCGCGCCGCCATCTTCCGGATAGAGCAGGAACTTGCCGCTGTTGCCGTCGACGTTGAGGCGCAGCAGCGGGCCGTTGGCGGTTTGACGCACGAACTGGCGGCGAGCCTGCAACGCAGGTAAACGCAAACCGAAATCAAGAAACTGCACACCGCTATCTTCAATCAGCGTGATTTTCTGTTTGTCATCGATGAGGGGAGCCAACATGTTTACTTACTCTCACGCTTAATCGTCAACGGGAAGACCTGATCTGCGCCGTATTGCGCAGTACAGCTGGCGATGCCATCACCGGCTTTACACACCAATTCCGGCATGCGGTAACGCGATTTATCGCTGCAGGTCGCAGTATAGCGGCTGCGCACTTCCATGCTGCCGGCGCTGGTCATCGCGGCGGTGACATCGGCTTTACAGCGGATGTTGTCGCCCTGGGTAATGGTGGCGGTGCCTTTGCCGTTGCGCATCTGATAGCGCATGCTTGGCGGTTTGCCGGTCGGCAGATTGGTTTGACGCAAGGTCACGCGCCAGGTGCCATTGATAAATTTCACTGAGCCAACGCGCGCATCTTCTGTGGTCATCACCAAATCATCAGCTTTGGCCGGTTCGGTGTGTTCAGCAACCACCTCAGGCGGCGCGACAGGCGCAGCAACCGGTGCGGGGGCAGCAATGACGGTGGCGGCGGTTTGTGGCAGCGTGGCGGCAAGTTTTTCCGCTTTCACCATCACGGCCGGCGGCTTACTCACCGGCACAGGCACATCTGCAACGCTAATCGCAGCCGGTTGCGGTGCGCTGTGCAGCCAGAAGGCGACACCCGCAGCGACCACCGCCGCAACCGGCAACAGCAGCATCAGCGGACGCACGGTAAAGGCGCGACGTGGTGGCACGACAGGCTCCGGTTCAGGCGCGGGCTCAGGAATGACTTCGGCTGCTGGTTCTTCGACTTCAGGTTTCGGCTCGATCAGCGGTTCGGCAGCGGCAGGCGGCACGTCGATCAGCGGCGCAATTACTGGCGCGACCACCAGCGGAGCGGGTGCTGGCGGTTCCGGCAACAGCGGCGGCAGTTCATCTTCCAGTGAGTCACGCAGGCAGGCCAGCGCGTCATCACGCGAACGCGCCTGCGGATCGACAAAGCCCCAGAAGGTGATCACCGGTTTGCCATCCACCAGATAAACGTACTGCTGATCCGGGAACTGCAACGTCTTGCTCAGCAACGCACCAAACAAGCGCATCGCAGGATTCTCCGCGTCGCGCGCGCGCAGGCTCAGCGCCTGCAAATCCTGCTGGTTCAGCGTCAGCAGCTCCAGCGCTTGGCGGCGCTCGTGATCGCTGGCACCCAGCCAGGATTTTACTTTGCCATTAAACGGGGCGTACCAATCGAGGCGGTCACCGCGCTCGTTGACTTGCGGAATCGCGAGGCAATTGGCCAGCGTGGTTTGGCGGCGCAGGCGCAGGGTTTCACGGATTTGCAGCGCGGACGTCCAGACCGGCTGGCCGTTTTCACCCAGTGCCAGTACCGAATCCAGATTGCCGCTGCGCAGAAAAGTTTTTGCCACTCGTTGGGCCCTTATCGGTGGTTGTCTGAGGCAGAACAGTGTGTGTTTTTGGCGATGATAGTGATCTTAAGCCAAATGTTGCGAAATCAAACGGCTGATAAAGGGGGAAAAACAGGGCGTTTTTCCCGGGTGCGAGGGTGATCTGTTGAAATTTTAAGCGTGGCGTCGTGGGGAAAGAATCAAATAGGTCAGCATACCGCCGAGCAGTCCCCAAAAGGCGGAGCCGATGCCCAACAGTGAAATGCCGCTGGCGGTGATCAGGAATGCCACGATGGCGCTATCGCGCTGATCCGGCTCCGCTAAGGCGCGCTGCAAACTGCCGGACAGCGTAGCGAGTAGCGCCAAACCGGCCAGCGTGGCGATCAATACCGGCGGCAAGGCGCTCAGCATGATGGCGATCAATCCGCCGGTAAAGCCGGTCAGCAGATAGAACACGCCCGCCAATGCCGAGGCCATCCAGCGGCGCGCCGGATTGGGATCGACGTCGTCTCCCATGCAGATGGCGGCGGTAATCGCGGCGATACATACCGAAAATCCGCCAAACGGCGACAGCACTAAGGCGATAAATCCGGTCCAGCCGGTTAGCGCAGATACCGGCGGCTGATAACCGTGTGCCTGCAAGGTGGCGATGCCCGGCGCGTTTTGTGACGCCATGGTGACGAGAAAATAGGGCAAACCCACGCCAATCAGCGCTGCCAGATTAAACTGCGGCATGATGAATTCGGGTCGACTGATCGCCAGCGCATGCGGCGGAAAGTGGATTGATTGCTGGCCCAGCGCCACCAGCACGCCGGCGATCAACGCCAGAATAATCGCGTAGCGCGGCAGCCAGCGACGGCTCAACAGCCACACCAGACACATGCTGCCGCACAGCGCGAAATTGCTCTGCAAGCCGCTAAAGGTGCCGATGCCAAACTTCAGCAGAATCCCGGCCAACATCGCCGCCGCCAGCGACTGCGGAATGTGATTCATCAGACGAGCAAACAGGCCGGTGACGCCGCACAACACAATCAGCAGGTTAGTCGCGACAAATACGCCAATCACTTCATTCAGCGTCAAACCCTGCACGCTGGTGGCGAGCAGGGCCGCGCCAGGCGTTGACCAAGCGGCGAGGATTGGCATGCGCGTCCACAGTGATAAGCCGAACGAGGCCAATCCCATACCGACGCCGAGCATCGACAGCCAGCCGCCAATCTGCTCCGGCGAAGCGCCCGCCGCCTGCGCCGCCTGAAAGATCAGCGCCGCCGTGCTGCTGTAGCCCACCAGCACGGCGATAAAACCAGAAATCAGCATCGGGAAAGAGAAAGCACTGCGTGTGGTGGCGGTCGTCATCAGATCACATCCGGTTGTGCGTTATAGCGCACATAGTGGCATGGAGCGTTATAGCGCACAAGTGTTACACTGCGCGCGAGCTTTTCGGGAGAACACATGGAAAATTTGCATCAACATTTGAGTCTGGCGCTGAAACAGCTGCGTCAGGCCAACGGCTGGAGCCTGACGCTGGCAGCGGATCGCACCGGCGTGAGCAAAGCGATGCTCGGCCAGATCGAGCGCGGCGAATCGAGCCCCACGGTGGCGACGCTGTGGAAAATCGCCACCGGCTTTAACGTGCCGTTTTCCTTCTTTGTGCAGGGCAGCGATCAACCGCCGGGCAGCGTGGCGACCTTCAGCCAGCCCAATGCACAGATGCAGGTTAAGCCGCTGCTGCCGTACGATGCCAAACTGCGTTTTGATCTGCTGGAAGTGACGCTGGCGGGTGGCGCGCAGAGCGATTCATCGGCGCATGAAAGTGGAGTGATTGAGCAAGTGGTGGTGCTGGACGGCGAACTGCTGTTGGGTGTGGAAGGCACATGGCGGCGCTTGCTTGCGGGCGAAGCCAGTCAGTTTGCTGCCGATACGCCACACAGCTACCGCAATCCTCTCAGCACGCCGTTACGTTTTCACAGCTTGATCCATTATCTGCAGCGCCCGTAGGGTCGCCATTTATGGCGACCAACACCAGGTGCGCATGAATAGCGACCCTACAAACCCACGTAGGGTCGCCATTCATGGCGACCCCCTCATAACCCGGCACAATTACAAATTGATACGAAGGTAAACTACCCAGTTTGCCTTCGTATTTATATACTCGCGGCTCATCAGTAAGGAGAAGGTGCCATGAGCGACCTCAACAGCGCGGCGGCGTTATTGCGCAGCATCAATGGCAAACTGGCGCGTCGCCTGCGGGAATCGGCGACGCCGGGCGATCTCACCTGGCCGCAGGTATCGGTACTCGGCTATCTGGTGCGGGATGGTGCCATGACGGTAACGGAATTGGCTACGCTGGAAGGTGTGCGCACGCAGTCGATGGGCGCCACCGTGGCCAGCTTGCAAACGCTGGGTATGGTGCAGGGCACCGCCGATCCGCAAGATGGCCGCAAAACCCGCTATCAACCCACCGATGCTTGCCTGAAACTGATCGCCGCCAACCGCGCACAACGTGATGACTGGTTGCTAAACAGCATTGCGACGCAGTTGAACGCGCACGAACAGCAAACGCTGCTGGCCGCGATTCCCTTACTGCAACGACTTGCCGACCAATAATCCTGAGAGGACTCAACATGGCTTTAACTACCCTTGACGACAACACCGCGCTGATTGTAATTGACCTGCAGAACGGCATTGTCGCGCTGCCTGTCGCACCGTTAGAAGCTCACGAAGTGATTGAGCGCTCAGCGCGTTTGGCCGATGCCTTCCGTGGCCAAAAGCGCCCGGTGGTGCTGGTGAACGTTGCGGGCGGCGCGCCTGGCCGTAATGAGCAGCCGAAACATGGTGGCGAACTGCCTGCCGATTGGGCCACATTGGTGCCGGACCTGGCGCAGCAGCGCGGTGATATCGCCATCACCAAAAAAACCTGGGGCGCATTCCACAACACCGATCTGCATGAGCAGCTGCAGCAGCGCGGCATCACGCAAGTGGTTATTTGCGGTATCGCCACCAGCATCGGTGTGGAATCCACGGCGCGTCAGGCGTATGAGTTGGGTTACAACGTCACGTTGGCAATCGATGCTATGACCTGCCTGAATGCCGAAACGCATAAAAACAGCGTCGAGCGCATCTTCCCACGCCTGGGCGAAACTGGCACCACCGATGATGTGCTGGCGTTGTTGAAGTAATTTTTCGTAGGGTCGCCATTTATGGTGACCGATATATAAAAAAGCCCCGCAATTTCTAGCAGGGCTTTTTTATTTCATATGATAACCGGATTATTTACTGAAACGCGTAACTCACCGTCAGGCCCACGCTGTAATTGCGGCCCGGTGCCGGTTCGTAGTAGCGGCCGTTGCTTTCATTGACGATCACCGAACCGATGTAGTTGCGGTCGAACAGGTTATCGACGCGGCCAAACAGGTCCAGCGTCCAGTTCTGTACCAGCCACTTATAACCGCTGTTTACGCCGACCACGGTGTAAGACGGCGCTTTCACATCGTTTTCATCATCCGCCGCGATATCGCTCAGGTAGCGCACATCGGTTCCGGCATACCAGCCTTGATCGGGCGCGTAAGCCAATCCTGCGTAAGCCATGTTACGGGCAATGCCGGGAATGCGGTTGCCGTCGCAGCTTTCGGTGCCGCAGGCGTTTGAGCGATAGCGGGCATCCAGCAAGGTCCATGCGGCTTTGAAGCGCCAGCTTTCACCAAACTGCTGGTCGAGGCCGAGTTCCAATCCACGACGGCGGGTTTCACCGGCGTTTTTGTAACTGGTGCGGCCTTCAAAGCTGCTGTCGGAAACGATCTCGTTTTTGGTGTCGGTCTGGAAAATCGCCGCAGTTAACAGGCCATTGCCAATGCGTTTTTTACTGCCCAGTTCAACCGTTTCGCTGGTGGCGGGTTGCAGGTTGAGATTCAGTCCGGCTTGATCGGCGGCGCGATAGGACAACTCATTCAGCGTCGGCGTTTCGAAGCCGCGACCAGCAGAAACATAGGCATTCCAGCTGTTATCAATCGCGTAGTTCAGCGCAGCGGCAGGCAACCAGCGATGGTAGCGACGATTGCCGCTGTCATCCGGATCGGTTGAGGTGACGTAATAGTCATTCGAGTCGAAATTCACCGTACTGAAGCGCACGCCAGCATCCAGGGACAATTTATCGGTCAACTGCCATGCGGTTTGCAGATAAGGATCGAGGTTCCACATCAGGTTGCGTTCGTTACGACGCATCTCGCCCTGCACGCCCAGTTCATCGCCGCTAAAGTTCTGATAACCTTTGCGCTTCTCGGTCATGGTTTCATAGTCGAGGCCGCCAGTGAAAGTCACCGGAATGGTGAACAGCGCGTCGCGGTGCGTCCAGCGGGTATCGATGCCCTGATAATGACGAGACAAAGAGATCACGCCGCCGGGATAACCTGGGCGCAGCTGCGTAGCTTTGGGAATCGATTGATACTGCGTGGTTTCACGTTCACCGGCGTACATCATCACGCTCAGGTCGTCGTTTTCACTCATCTGGCGCTGATAATGCAGGCCCGCCTGGGTTTGATCGACGGTTTTACGCGCGTCGTACAAGGTGACGTTGCTAGCCACCTGACGCGGATTTTCTTTCCACTGTTCGGCGGTTAAACCGCCCGGATCCTGCGCATCAACGTGCACGCTGTTGAACAGCAGCGTCAGGGTGCTGACATCATCAATGCGCACGCCGAGTTTGGCGTTGCCGAGATTTTTCTGCGCCGAGCTGTGATCGCGGAAGCCGTGCGTGGTAAAGCGTGAGGCGGAAACCGTGTAATTAACGTCGCCGGCTTGCGTACCGTCACCGGTCGCGCCGCTGGCTTTAACGCTGTTGCGCCAGCTACCGTAACTGCCGTACCAGCTGCTGGCTTCCAGCGTGGTCGGTTGCTGCCCGGTTTCGGTTTCAACGTTAATCACGCCGCCCGACGAGTTGCCATACAGCGCCGAGAATGGGCCGCGCAGCACGTCGATGTGATCGATTGATCCGATATCGATGTTAGAGGTTTGTCCCTGGCCGTCGGGCATGGTGGCTGGAATGCCGTCGACATACATGCGAATACCGCGCAGGCCGAAGGTGGAACGCGAACCAAAACCGCGTACCGAAATCTGCAAATCCTGCGCATAGTTCTGCCTATTCTGAATCTGCAAACCCGGCACGCTGCTGAGGTTTTCTGACAAATTGACGCGCGGTGCTGCATGGCGCATATCGTCGCCGGAAACCACGCTAACGGCGGCTGGCGTATCAAGTTCAGAAAGTCCGGATGCGGACGGCGCCGCGCTCACCACCATGGTGTTATTGGCCGCGTTCGCCGCCAGCGCTGAGACCGGCAACATCGCAGGCAGCATCAGCAACGAAGCCTGTCGCAGTAAAGCTATTTTCATTATGAAAGACCGTAAAAAGGGCGTGGAATGTACCGAATGGAACATTAATGGCGCGTATGTTAATCGTTTTATCATTTGTTTGAAAAGCGTTAATAGTATGACGGATTATTAATAATTGCGGTGTTGAAAATGTTTTTCCATCGCATCTCTGGCCTGGCTGCGTCAGGGAAATTCTGTCAGTCTGGCGGTTTTGTCTGAAAGCACAAAAGAGAGGGAATGATGAGTCAACAACCTGTTGTCGCGGTACTGGGATTGGGCGCGATGGGCCATGCGTTTGCCGCTAACCTGTTGAAAAAAGGCTTCACGGTACGCGGCTGGAACCGTACGCGTGCCAAAGGCGAAGATCTGCTGGATGCTGGCATCACGCTGGCTGATAGCGCCGGGCAAGCGGTAGAAGGCGCGGATGTGGTGATCGCCATGCTGGCCGACGGCGATACTACGCGGCAGGCGCTGAACGATGCCCGCTCCGCGCTCAAGCAGGGCGCGACGATTTGTCAGATGGGCACCATCGGCGTGGAAGCCACCGATCAACTGATCGCTGAATTCAAAAGCGCGCGTCCGGATGTAGTGTTTATCGATGCACCGGTTTCCGGCACCAAAGCGCCGGCCGAAAATGCGCAAATTCTGGTGATGGCCAGCGGCGATCAGAGCAAAGCGCAGGCCGCCGAGCAGGTGTTTGCGGCAATCGGTAAAGGCACGCAGTGGCTGGGCGAGGCGGGCGCTAGCTCGCGTATGAAGCTGGTGGTGAATAGCTGGTTGATTGGCCTGATGCAGAGCCTGGCAGAAAGTACCCGTCTGGCGGAAGAGTTTGGTTTCAGCACCGACGATCTGTGGAAAGTACTGGATGGCGGTCCGCTGGCGGCACCGTACGCCAAAATGAAACTCGGTATGATCGCCAGCGGTGATTTCACGCCGCAGATGCATTTGGTGTGGGCGCTGAAAGACGCCAAACTGGCGCTGGATGCGGCAGGCGACAGCAAACTGCCGGCGCTGGAAAACATCGTAGATGTCTGGCAGCAAGCGGTGGACGCCGGTTACGGCGAGCAAGATCTGGCGGCGGTTTATCAATATCTGAAACGCTAACATGAGTGCGCGGCTCAACTTCGACTTCGCCTATCGTCCGCTGGTGCCTTATGCGCATGATTATGCGCATGGTGACGCGGAGCCGTGGCATCACCACGATTGCGCGCAGCTGATCCACACGCTGAGCGGCGTGGTGAAAGTGGAAACGCAGCACGGCAGCTGGATTGTGCCGCCGAGTCGGGGCGTCTGGCTGCCAGCGGGAACGCGTCACGCGCTGCACATCGTCGGCGCAGTCGCGGCGCGCACGCTGTTTGTTGATCCGCTGGCGCGCGCCGATTTGCCCGCCAGTTGTCAGGTGGTGCAGATTTCGCCGCTGCTGCGCGAGTTGATTGTCAGCGCGCTGCCGCTGCCGGATCAGTACGTTTCCGGCAGCCGCGCCGAGCGGATTTACGAGTTGATCCTCGATGAGATCCGCGTGATGGATGTGCTGCCGTTTGGCCTGCCGCTGCCGGAGAGCGAGCGGCTGCTGAGTTTGTGCCAGCACATCCAGCAAGCACCCGGCGAAAACTGGACGCTGGCCCGCGCGGCTACGCAACTTTGTGTGGCGGAACGCACGCTGGCGCGGCATTTCAGCCGCGAAACCGGTTTGCAGTTCAGCGATTGGGTGCGCCGCGCGCGATTGAGCGTGGCGTTAACCCGCTTAGCGCAAGGCGAAAGCGTGCTGACGGTGGCGCTCGATCTCGGTTACGACAGCCCAAGCGCCTTCAGTGCGATGTTTCGTCGCGTGCTCGGCGTTACGCCAGTGAACTACTTTCCTGCGGCAGAAAAGCGTGCGCTGCGTTGAGCAGCGCCTGCAATGAAGCGCGCGCCACATCGTTATCAATGCCCACCCCCCACGCGCGTTCACCGCGTGCGTTAATACAACTAATGTACGTCACCGAACGGCTGTCGCTGCGTTTGCCCAGCGTGTGTTCGTGATAATCCTCAATGGTGATGACGATGTCGTAGCGCTGACGCAGCGCGCTGACGGCGGCAGAGAGCAAGCCGTTGCCTTTGCCTTCCAGCGTCACCAGCTGCGCGCCCTGTTGCAGTCGCGCTTTGAAGCGCGTTTCGCCTTTATCGTCGCTGTGACTTTCCGCTTCCAGTAAACGACGCACGGGCTGGGTTAAGCCGTAATGCTGACAAAACAGCTGCCAGAGCGCATGGTGCGTCATCTCCTGACCGTGCTGGTCGGTTTGCTGCTGCACCAGGCGGCTGAAATCCTGCTGCAAGCCGCGCGGCAGTTGCAGGCCGTGATTCTGCTCCAGCAGCCACGCGGCGCCACCTTTGCCGGATTGACTGTTGACGCGGATTACCGCTTCGTAACTGCAACCGATATCCAAAGGATCGAGCGGCAGATAGGGCATCTGCCACAGGGTTTCTTCACGCTCAGCGCGTTCGGTAAAGCCTTTGCGAATCGCATCCTGATGCGAACCGGAGAAGGCGGTAAACACCAGCTCACCGGCATATGGATGGCGCGGATGCACCGGCAGCTGGTTGCAGCGCGTCACCACTTCCAGCACCTGCTGGATATCGCTGAAATCGAGTTGCGGCGCCACGCCTTGGGTATAGAGATTGAGCGCCAGCGTGACGATATCGACGTTGCCGGTGCGCTCGCCGTTGCCGAACAAACAGCCTTCGACGCGATCGGCACCCGCCAGCAGCGCCAGCTCGGCGCAGGCGATGCCGGTACCGCGATCGTTATGCGGATGCACGCTGATCGACACCTGCGATCGCTGGCTGAAGTGGCGACAGAAGTACTCAATCTGATCGGCATAGACGTTCGGCGTATTCACTTCGACGGTTGCGGGCAGGTTAATGATCATCGGACGCGCCGGGCCCGGCTGCCAAATCGCCGCCACCGCTTCGCAAATCTCCAGCGCAAACCCCGGTTCGGTAAAGCAGAAGGTTTCTGGCGAATATTCGAAAGTCCACGCGGTATCCTGTTGCGTTTCGCAGCGGGCGCGAATTTGCCGTGCACCGGCGCAGGCCAGTTCAATAATTTCGGCTTTGCTCTGGCGGAACACGCGCTCGCGGAACAGCGGCGCGGTGGCGTTGTACAGGTGAATAATGGCGTTCGGTGCGCCACGCAGCGCCTCAAAGGTACGTTCGATCAGGTCGCTGCGCGCCTGGGTCAGCACCTGAATCGCCACATCGTCTGGAATGTGGTTCTGCTCAATCAGCAAACGGACAAAATCAAAATCGGTCTGCGATGCCGCCGGGAACGCGACCTCAATCTCCCTGAAGCCACAGCGCAGCAGCAGTTGCCAGAACTCCAGCTTGCGCGCGCTGTCCATCGGCGTCGCCAGCGCCTGATTGCCATCGCGTAAATCGGTAGAGAGCCAGCGCGGTGCCTGCGTCAGCTGGCGCGATGGCCATTGACGCTCGGGTAAGTCGATGACCGGAAACGGGCGGTATTTTGCAGCGGGTTGCATGAGCATAACGATCTCCTTGTGATGTTGTATTCAGTCTCACCCAGCAGCACGCGGCGCGGCTCGCGCATTGCTGACAACCCTACGCGCAAAAGTGACAACCTTTATGCGCCACGCGGCATATCTCATGCGAAATCGGCATCGGTCATTTGGCGCGCACGGGTTAGGCTGGGGTTTTGCGCGATGGGATAAAACACAATGAAAAGAGCAGCTTTGGCACTATTGATCGTGGCAGCGGGCAGCGCGACAGCGGCAGAAACCGTGACGCTGCGCATTGCCGATCAGAAGGGAAATATGCACGCGGAAATGGCCGCGGCGCAGCAGTTGAACAACCTCAATTATAAAATCCAATGGGCCGAATTCCCGGCGGCGGCACCGCTGGCGGAAGCGCTGAATGCCGGTGCGGTAGATGCCGGTATTATCGGTGATGCGCCGCTGCTGTTCTCGCTAGCGGCCGGTTCGCAGGTGAAAGCGGTGGCGGTGAGCAAATCGGTACCCGAAGGTTTGGCGGTGCTGGTTAGCCCGGATTCGCCCATCAAAACCGTTGCCGAGCTGAAGGGCAAAAATATCGCCACCGGACGCGGATCGATTGGCCACTTTGAGGCGCTCAAAGCGCTGGAGCAGGCGGGCGTCAGCGATAAAGACGTCAAATGGCGCTTCTTAACGCCGGCGGATGCGCGCATTGCGCTGGCTAACGGTTCGGTGGATGCCTGGTCAACGTGGGATCCTTATACCGCGCTGGCGGAAGTGACAAATACCGGACGTGTGCTGGTGAACGGCGTTGGCTTGTCCAGCGGCAACAGCTTCCTCGCCGCTACCGACGCCGCGTTGCAAGATGAGGCGAAACGCGCGGCGCTGCAGGATTACGTCAATCGTTTAGCGGCTGCCGATCGTTGGGCCAACAGCCATGTCGATGAGTACTCCACCACACTGGCGAAAATCATCGGCTTCCCGAAAGAGGCGGCGGCGAAATCCTTCTCACGGCGCAAATCGCACTGGCAGAGCATTGATGATGCCACCATCGCTCAACAGCAGGAGACCGCCGATTTCTACCAGAAATACGGGTTAATTCAAAAACATCTGGATGTGAAACCAACCTTCTATCACGGCTTAAAGGTTGCGCAGAACTAACCCTTTGTGCGCCCGTATTTGGCGAAACAGCAGCGCGCGCGTAGCATGGCGGCATGTTGTTTCGTCAAGATCCCACTATGTTGCTAAAAACCTTCGACGGTCATAACGACCTGCTTCTCAATCTGTGGCTGCACCATCGCGATGATCCGGCGCAGGCATTTTTTCACGGCATCGAAAAGGGCCACCTTGATTTTCCGCGCATGCAGCAGGGCGGTTTTGCCGGTGGGCTGTTCGCGATGTTCGTGCCGCCACCGCGCTATGTCAAAGAGGTGGCGCCGCAGCGAGCGGAGGAAAATCTCGAACCACTGGCGATTCTCTGGCAGCAGCTCGACATCCTGAAAACGCTGGCGGCGCAATCTGATGGTCGCGCGCGTTTATGCCTCCGTGCCTCAGATATTGCCGCCTGTCGCGCTGACGGCGTGCTGGCGCTGGTGGCGCACATTGAAGGCGCAGACGGGTTTGATGGTGATGGCGTCGCGCTTGATGCGTTTTACAAAGCGGGCGTGCGCAGCATCGGGCCGTTCTGGAATCTGCCTAATCGCTTTGGCGAAGGCGTCAGTGGATCATTCCCCAGCTCGCCGGACACAGGACCGGGCTTGACCGAACAAGGCGAGCAATTGATCGCCGCAGCTAACCGCCATCGCATGTTGATCGATATGTCGCACATGAACGAGAAAGCCTTCTGGGACACCGCGCGCCTGTCAACAGCACCGCTGGTGGCAACGCACTCCAATGCGCATGCGCTCTGCGCGCAGCCGCGCAATCTTACTGACGATCAGCTGCGCGCCATTCGCGACAGCGGTGGCGTGGTGGGTGTGAATTTTGGCAATGCGTTCCTGCGCAGCGATGGAAAACGCGATAGCGACACCGCATTGATCGAAATTGTTAAACATGTTGAGCACCTGATCGCGATAATGGGCCGCGATCATGTGGCGCTGGGCTCCGATTTTGATGGCATCAGCGTGCCTGATGCGCTGAAAGATGTCAGCGGATTACCGCATCTTTATGCGTTGTTGCGTTCGTTCGACTACGATCAAACAGCACTTGAGCAGCTCGCATGGGGCAACTGGCAGCGCGTGTTGCAACAAATTTGGCAGGATTAACACAATTCCCTTACCGAATCAGGGTTGATCTGCTCGCTACATTGGCGCAACATCTGCGCGCGTACGGATTGCGATGTGATCCAAGTCACAACCGCAATTCACTTCAGCAGAGATTTCTCTGCGTTTTAGCTTTAAGAGGAAGACCGTTATGTGGAAAAAACCTGCGTTTATTGACCTGCGTCTGGGCCTGGAAGTGACTCTGTACATCTCCAACCGCTAAGACTTCTGCCCGCCGTTCGTGCGGGCATTTTGTTTTCTCTCTCTGGTCAACTTTCATGTTTATTAAAGTCCTCGGTTCAGCGGCGGGCGGCGGTTTCCCGCAGTGGAACTGCAACTGCGCCAATTGCAGCGGCCTGCGTAACGGTACCCTTCAGGCGCAGGCGCGCACGCAATCTTCGATCATTGTCAGCGACAACGGTGAAGATTGGGTGCTGTGTAACGCCTCGCCGGACATCAGCCAGCAAATTGCCCACACGCCAGAACTGATCAAAAAGGGTGTGCTGCGCGGCACGGCGATTGGCAGCATCATTCTGACCGACAGCCAAATCGATCACACCACCGGCTTGCTGAGCCTGCGCGAAGGTTGCCCGCATCAGGTGTGGTGCACGCCGGAAGTGCATGGCGATCTCACCAGCGGTTTCCCGATTTTCACCATGCTGCAACACTGGAATGGCGGCTTGCAGCATCATGCGTTAACGCCGCTGGAACCGTTTCGCGTCGATGTCTGCCACAGTTTGCAGTTCACCGCGATTCCGATTCTCAGCAACGCGCCACCGTATTCGCCGTATCGCGATCGCCCGCTGCCGGGCCACAATGTGGCGCTGTTTATTGAAAACACCGCCAACGGCCAAACGCTGCTGTACGCGCCGGGCCTTGGCGAGCCGGATGCGGTGATCATGCCGTGGCTGCAAAAAGCCGATTGCCTGTTGATTGATGGCACGGTGTGGCAGGACGACGAGCTGCTCGCTACCGGCGTCGGCAAAAATACCGGCAAAGCCATGGGCCACTTAGCGCTGGCCGAAGAACAAGGTTTGATGGCGCTGCTGGCCGCGCTGCCGGCTAAACGCAAGATATTGATTCACATTAACAACACCAATCCCATCCTTAATGAGCAATCGCCGCAGCGCGCCTATCTGACGCAGCAGGGCATTGAAGTGAGTTGGGATGGTATGGCGATTCATCTGCAGGAGTTTGCATCGTGATCATTACTGAAGCGTTATCGCCCGCCGCGTTTGAGCAGGCGCTGCGCGACAAAGGCGCGTTCTACCACATTCATCATCCGTACCACATTGCCATGCACAATGGCGATGCGACGCGCGAGCAGATTCAGGGCTGGGTGGCGAACCGCTTCTATTATCAGACCAATATTCCGCTGAAAGACGCAGCGATCATGGCGAACTGCCCGGATGCGGCAACGCGGCGTAAATGGGTGCAGCGCATCCTCGATCACGACGGCAGCAACGGACACGAAGGCGGCATTGAAGCCTGGCTGCAGTTGGGTGAAGCGGTGGGCCTGGATCGTGAGGTGTTGCTGTCGGAGAAGCTGGTGCTGCCGGGCGTGCGCTTTGCGGTGGATGCCTACGTTAACTTTGCGCGTCGTGCCAACTGGCAGGAAGCGGCCTGCAGCTCGCTCACCGAACTGTTCGCGCCGCAGATTCATCAGTCGCGCCTCGACAGCTGGCCGCAGCACTATCCGTGGATCAAAGAGGAAGGCTATTTCTACTTCCGCAGCCGTCTGAGCCAGGCGAACCGCGATGTAGAGCATGGACTGGCGCTGGCGCTTGAAGTGTTCACCCGCGCCGAACAGCAGAACCGCATGCTGGAAATCCTGCAGTTCAAGCTCGATATTCTCTGGACCATGTTGGATGCCATGACCATGGCGTATGCGCTGCAACGTCCGCCTTATCATACGGTCACCGATCAGGTATCCTGGCACAGCACAAGACTGGTATAACAATATGAAAGATAATGTGATTCCCGCTTTCCGTCGCGGCTACCGCATGCAGTGGGAAGCGGCGCAAGACAGCCATGTGGTGCTCTATCCTGAAGGCATGGCCAAGCTGAACGAAACTGCGGTGGCGATCCTCGAACTGGTGGATGGCAAACAAGATGTGGCGGCGATCGTTGCCACGCTGGATGCGCGTTTCCCGGATGCGGGCGGCGTCGGCGATGACGTTAAAGAGTTCCTGCAATCAGCCATCGAACAAAAATGGATACAGTGTCGTGAACCCGAGTAAAAGCGTGACGCCGCCGCTGTGGCTGCTGGCAGAACTGACCTATCGCTGCCCGCTGCAGTGTCCGTATTGCTCCAATCCGCTGGATTTTTCCCAGCAGGAGAAAGAGCTGACCACCGAACAGTGGATTGAGGTGTTTCGTCAGGCGCGCGCCATGGGCAGCGTGCAGCTCGGTTTTTCCGGCGGCGAACCGCTGACGCGTAAAGACCTGCCGGAACTGATTCGCGCCGCGCGCGATCTCGGTTTCTACACCAACCTGATCACCTCCGGCATTGGCCTGACGGCGAAAAAACTCGACGCCTTTGCTGACGCCGGGCTCGATCATATTCAGATCAGTTTCCAGGCCAGCGATGAAACGCTTAATGCCGCGCTGGCCGGGTCGAAAAAGGCTTTCCAGCAAAAGCTGGAGATGGCGAAAGCGGTGAAAGCACACGGCTATCCGATGGTGCTGAACTTTGTGCTGCATCGCCACAATATCGACCAGATCGACAAAATCATCGATCTCTGCATCGAACTGGAAGCCGACGATGTTGAGCTGGCAACTTGCCAGTTCTACGGCTGGGCGCAGCTCAATCGCGAAGGTTTGCTGCCGACGCGCGAGCAGATCGCCAACGCTGAAGCGGTGGTGGCCGATTATCGTCAGCGCATGAGCGCCACCGGTAATCTCACCAATTTGCTGTTCGTGACGCCGGATTACTACGAAGAGCGCCCGAAACCCTGCATGGGCGGTTGGGGATCGATCTTCCTCAGCGTCACGCCAGACGGCACCGCGTTGCCGTGCCACAGCGCGCGTCAGCTACCGGTCGAGTTCCCGTCGGTGCTGGAACGCACGCTGGACGATATCTGGTACAACTCGTTTGGTTTCAACCGCTATCGCGGCTTTGACTGGATGCCGGAACCCTGTCGCTCCTGCGAGGAGAAAGAGAAAGACTTTGGCGGCTGCCGTTGTCAGGCCTTTATGCTGACCGGCAATGCGGATAACACCGATCCGGTGTGCAGCAAATCGCCGCATCATGGCAAGATCCTCGAAGCACGGCGTGAAGCCAACTGCAGCGACATCAAAATCCAGCAGCTGCAGTTCCGCAATCGCAGCAACTCCGAACTGATCTTCAAGCAGCGCGTTACCTGATGAACACGCGCCAGCTAACGCTTGCCAACGGCCTGCGCTGCCATCTTTATCATCAGCCCGACGCGCGTGAGGCGGCTGCGTTGGTGCGCGTGCAGGCCGGCAGTCTGGATGAAGCCGATCGCTGGCCGGGTTTGGCGCATCTGCTGGAACATCTGCTGTTCTGTGGCAGCGAAAACTTTAACGGCGAGCATCGCCTGATGCCCTGGCTGCAGCAGCAGGGCGGCCAGGTGAATGCCACCACGCAGTTGAGCCGCAGCGCCTATTTCTTTCAGCTCCCAGCTTCAGCATTGTCTGCAGGCGTGCAGCGGCTGTGCGATATGTTGGCGTCCCCGTTGCTGACGACGCGGGCGATTCAGCAGGAAGCAGCGGTGATTGAGGCAGAGTATCAACTGCTGCAAAACCATATCGACACGCTGAGTGAAGCGGCCATCGTAGATAAGCTAAAGGGACGCTTTCAGCGCTTTCGCGTCGGCAGTCGGCGTGCGTTTGGTGACAATGTCACGGAGCTGCAATCCGCATTACATGATTTTCATCGCCGGTTCTATCGCGCTGAAAATATGGAGCTTTGGCTGCAAGGATCGCAATCACTTGATGAGTTAGCACAGCTGGCGACGCGCTATGGCGGCAGCTTGCTGGCGGGCGGAGAACGCGCTGCGGCTGTTAAACCTGCGCTGCTGCCCGGCGATCGTTTGCTGCAATTAGGCGGTGAAGAAAATTTCTGGCTGACGTTATTGATCGCGGGCGATGAACAGACGGTACGTGACAATGTCACCTTGCTTAAGGTGTTTTGGCAAGACGAAGCGCCGGGCAGTTTGCTGGCGCAATTGCGGGCTAAGGCGTTATGCGAGACCTTTGATGTGCAATGGTTATGGCAAGATGAACAACATGCCTTACTGGCGCTGCGTTTTAGTGCCGGGCGTATTTCATCGGCACAGGCGCAACAGCTTGAGCAACGCGTTTGGCAGCATCTGGCGGCGTTAACTGCATGCAATGCGATTCAGCTGCAGCACTATGCGCAACTCGCGCAGCAGAATTTCGCGGCTTTGTCGCCGCTGGAACAGTTGCGCGGCCGCGCGTTCGGCTTCGCGCCTGGCTCAGCGGTTACTGAAAACTTCACGGATTTTTCCGCCGCGTTGCCGCAATGGCCGTGTACGCGTCTGCTCACCCAGCAGCACGTCGACGGCGCACCGCATCAGACGCAGGGCTTTCCCCTGCAGCTGGCTGAATGGCTGCCGGCATTGCCGGATGCGGCACAATCCGCAGCGTTTCACTTTTATCCCACCTCAGCCGACTTTCAGCTCCCGCGTCTTCCGCCCGTGGCGCAGCCGTTGCCGCTGATTGCGCCGGTAAAACAGGTTGAGACATTGCTGCTGCGTCCGGCGTTTTATCAAACCTTGAGCGATGAAGACGCGCAGGCGCGGCAGCGCCAGTTGCGGCCAGTGCTGGCGGAACTTCGCCACGTGGGCGGCAACGGCAGTTGGCAACAAACGCAGGGAAGCTGGCAGCTGCTGCTCAATCTGCCCGCATCCGAAGAGCGCGCGTTGTTAAGCGTGCATCAGGCATTACGGGCGCTGAACAAGCCGGTGCAGGCACAATCCGCAGCGACAACGCACTCTATTGTGATTCGTCAGCTGCTCGCCGCTTTGCCAACTTGTTTGATTAAGCCATCGCCATCGCCGCAATGGCTGGCGGCATGGTGCGGCACCCATAGCGCGCTAAGCCAGCGCGTGGCGCATCTGCTCAGCGATTTTGCTCCGGATCTGGCGCGCGACACGCCGCCCGTACAACTGCAACGCGGCATTGTGCCCATCGACTGCGACGGACCCGATCAGGCGCTGTTGCTGTTTATGCCGCTACCGCAGGCCGACGATGCCGCCCTGGCTGCTTTACGCGTGCTGGCGCTGATGCTGGAAACGCGCTTCTTCCAGCGGCTGCGCGTGGATCAGCAAATTGGATATGTGGTGTCGGCGCGTTATCAGCGGGTGGCGGATGTGGATGGCTTAATGCTGGCACTGCAATCGCCGGATATCACCTGGCGCGCGTTGCTCGGGCACTGCAAACGCTTTATGCGTGAGATGGTTGCCGAGATCGCAGCAATTTCCCCGGAAAAGCTGGCGGCAATGCAGGCAAGCTTAATGACGCAATGCGCAAGCAAAGACAATGGCGATGCCGCACTCGACACCCTGCGCCAGCAGCACGGCCTGGCGACGCTCAATCGTGCTGCCATTCAGTCACTCACGCTGCCGCAGCTTCAGCAACTGCACCAGCGTCTGCTGCGCGAACGGCATCGTTGGTTGATTTTGGTGACCAGGTACGCATGAATGCGCACCCTACGAAACCCCGATGCTACATCTCCCGCCAAAACTTCTTCTTACTGGTTTTGCCAATCCCCGGGTTACAGCTGTTGGTCGGATCAAGTTGTTTCCAGTGCTCGACATGTTCACACGATGCCTGATAGAGGTGTCCGACATTGTGCTCGGCGGGATACTTCGCGCCGCGCTGCGCCAGATAGCGCTTCACCTCTTCCTTAAACACTTTCGCGTCGTAGCCCGGCTTCAGCACGTAATCCTGATGATTGACGAAGCAGAAGAAGTGCCCGCAGCACGAATCAACCTGCACCTGCGCTGCCAGATGATCCGGCAGCGTCAAACGCCACGCGTCATCATTGCGGCGCAGCGCCACGTCAAACGCCACCAGCCGTTCGTTGGGGTTGTAGCCCAGCGCATCGCAGTAGGAAATGGTGCAGCCGCCGACGCCGAAACGCACTAAAAATGCATCCGCCGCTTCACGCGCATTGCAGAGGAAAAAGCCGCCTTGCTGCTCAGCAAAGAACTGCTGTAACAAGCTTAGTAATTCAGCGGTTTGCGGCGACTCCACTTTGATCATCAGATGATGTTGATACTCGTTGCGGTAATCCATGATGCGCGGCGCGATAAAGCTCGGGGTTAGCTGGTTGAAAAATTGCAGCACCCGATCAACAAAATTGCGCGGCAGGAATTTCAGGTGGCTGACGCGCACATCCCATTTGGCTTTATTGGCCATCATCTGCGGAATGGCCTGCGGACCCAGTTTGCGTATCGCCAGATACATATGTTTGGCGTAGCGCACGGTTAAATCGAAGGCGTTGCGATGGATATATTCCGCCTGCAGCGGCAGCTCGCTCATCCTGGTTAACAGGAAACGGCGCAGCGCCACCAGCACGCTCTCATCGTTAGTGCCGATGTAGAAAGTATCGCTGCCGGTGCTGGCTTCAAAGGTCGGCAAGCGCACGGCGAACACCACCACTTTACCGGCGCTGCCTGAGCTGTCGTGCAGGTAACGCAAATCGCCATTGAAGCGTGCAGGGGAATCTGCGGCCACATCTCGCAGTCGGTCGGCATAATCATCCGCCCAGATTTTTCCCTGCCAGTCGGGTTGCTCACCGGTTTGATACCGTTGCTGCGTCAGGTTTTCCAGCATCACTTCAGGTGTGTCGCCCAACTCGATGCCGAGATGGTTGACCATCTCTAAACGCCCATCGTTGTGAATGCGGGCGAACAGGGATTTTTCGGTGAAAGCGGGGCCGCGCCGAATCAGCGAGCCACCGGAATTATTGCAGATGCCGCCGACCACCGACGCGCCGATGCAGGACGAGCCAATCACCGAGTGCGGCTCACGACCCAGCGGCTGCAAGGTGTGCTCCAGTTCGGTCAAGGTGGTGCCAGGGAAAGCAATCACCTGACGCGCCTGATCAATCACCTGCACGCCTTTGAGCTGGCGGGTACTGATGATCACAATATCGCGGTCATAATCATTGCCGTCGGGCGTTGAGCCGCCGGTAACGCCGGTATTCGACGCCTGCATCAGCACAATGGCATCATGCGCCACGCAAACCTGCAGCGTCTGCCACAGCTGCAACAGCGTTTGCGGTAACGCCACCGCCAGCGCTTCACCGCGTCCGACGCGGAATCCCTTTATGTACCAGGCTTTATCATCCGCATGGGTTAATACCTGCTTCTCGCCAACCACCTCTGCTAACTGACGCAACATATCCTTCTGCATGCTCACTTTTCTCTTCTTTATTTTTATCTGCCACGGTATTGGACAAGTGCATCGGCATTGAGTCAATCCTTCACTGGCCCTGATGCATAAATAACGCACGTAATCATTATCCCTTTATCTGATGCGGAATAAGCCTCATGAACCGATAAAAATGCGCGGGAAATCACAAAATAGATCGAAAGAAAAACAGCGAGTAAGGTGTTTATTTAAGTCACCGGTTTTACTACGCAAAATAAATATAAACCTATGATTTTATTTGTTATTAATGATTTAAGGTGAAAAGTGGCGTGTGATTTATATCACAGAATTTAGCCTGAATGGGATGCTGTCAATGATCTCACTCGGGGAATTCATCGCAAAACTGTGACATTCGTTGCAAATAACAATGTCGTTAATCGGAAGAATGAATTCCAGACGCACAGCATGAAGGATGATGACAATGAGAATTGGCATGGTGATCAGTGGTGGCGATGTCACCGGGATTAATAACTTTGTGTATCAAATATCGCGCTTAACCCAGGCGGAAATGGTGTTATTTAACGGTGGCATTCCGGGATTGCTGGAAAACAATCACCAGGAAATATCCCAGCGCGATTTAGTGGATTACGCCATCGCCGCTATTCCGGTAATGCAATCGGGACGAACCAGCAGAAAATTAATTCGTCCGGAATATGAAACCATCGCCAAACATCTTAAGTCGCTGCGCATCGATGTATTAATTATGGCGGGAGGCGATGGCTCATTACAATTCCTGCATACGTTAAGCGAATTTGGCGTTAACTGTTTTGGCGTCGGCATGACCATCGATAACGATGTGTTTGGCAGTGATTACAGCATCGGTTTCTCCACCGCCTGCGAGCAGGTTTTAAAAGAGGTGGCGAAATTACGCAATACCGGCCGCGCCTTAACCGGTCGTGTGTTTATGGTGGAACTGCTGGGCGGTTATTGCGGGGAATTAACCTTGCAGTCGGCGATCAAATCCAATGCGGATTTCGCGCTGATCCCGGAATGCCAGATTGCACCACAAGAGCTGGCCGAGCGCATCACGCAGCGGCTGGCGGCGCAGAACAGCGTCATTATTTTGTGCTCAGAAGGCTACACCCGAGAATATTCGCCGGGCTTTCAGGGCGCTATCGATACGTTAATTAAACAAATTGAACCGTTAATTGGTGTGCGTATTCGTAAAGCAATTATCGGTTATGGCCTGCGTAATGGCGATCCTACCTGTGAAGAGATTTATCAGGGCACCATTATGGCCAGTGAAGTCGCGCGTTGTATTCAGTCGGGAATGCGCAACAAAGCGGTGATTATTAATGGCAGTAATCGACCGATTCCGATTGATTTAATAAGCATGAAAAAACGCCTGGTCGATACGGAAGGGCATCATTATAAACTCGCTAAACAACTGCAAATTCTGTGAGGAAATAGCCATGCTGAAAATATTATGTGTCTGTGGATGTGGTTTGGGTTCAAGCTTTGCGATTGAGATGAGCGCCAAGTCAGTATTAAAGAAACTCGAAATTGATGCTGATATCGATCACACCACCATTTCTGAAGCCAACGCCTTTAAATCCGACATGATTTTAACTCAGAAAGCCTTTGCTGATGTGTTAAATGCCGATGCCAGCCCGGAACAGATCAAACGGGTGATTATTCTCAATAAGCTAACCGACAAAGCGGAAATTGAAGAGAAAATCGTGGCGTTTATGAAAGAACGTAACTTAAAGGTTGCTAATCATGAATAGTGTGATCGACTTCCTGGTAAAAGACTTATTGGGGCAGGCATCAATATTGATCGCCTTTATTGCCCTGATTGGTCTGCTACTGCAAAAAAAATCGGCGGGCAAGGTGGTGGAAGGCACCTTTAAAACCCTGCTTGGTTTCTTAATTATGATGGCCGGTATCAACATTATTGTCGGTACGCTGACCTTCCTGAACACCATTTTCACTCACGGTTTTGGCATGCAGGGTTATATCACCGACGTTGCCGCCATTGCCGGGTTAGCAAACCGCGAGCTGGGTTCTGAAGTGGCGCTGACGCTGTTGGTGATCTTTATCGTCAACATCATCATTGCGCGTCTGACACCGTTCAAATACATCTTCCTGACCGGTCAGGCGCTGCTGTGGATGGCGACCATCGGTGCGGTGATTGGCTATAAAGCGGGGCTGACAGGCTTACCTCTGATCCTTACCGGCGGCATCTTTGGCGGCATTATGGCGGTTGTGATGCCTGCGCTGGCACAACCGGTGGTGCGTCGTATCACCGATTCCGACGACGTGGCGCTCGGTCACTTCTGCACCATCGGCTACCTGCTGACGGCGGCGGTGGCGAAGGTGGTGGGCAAAGGTTCGCGCTCCACGGAAGACCTCAAACTGCCCGACAACTTTAAATTCCTGCAGGACACCTATCTGTCGATGGCGGTGGTAATGGTGCCGATGTACCTGATTCCTGCAGTCGCCGCCGGTCCGGAATTTATCGGCCAGTACAGCAACGGCATGAACTATCTGATGTACGCCTTTATGCAGTCGATTCAGTTCGTGTGCGGTGTGTTCGTGCTGTATAGCGGCGTGCGTCTGCTGCTGAACGAACTGGTGCCAGCTTTCCGCGGCATTGCCATGCGTCTGGTGCCGGATGCGAAACCGGCGCTCGACTGCCCGGTGATGTTCCCGTACGCCCCGAACGCGGTGATCGTCGGCTTCCTCGCCACCACGCTGGGTTCGGTGGTGGGCATGCTGGTGTTCCCGATGTTTGGTCTGGCGATGATTCTGCCAGGTCTGCTGACCAACTTCTTTGCCGGTGGCACCGCAGGCGTGTTTGGTAATGCGCTCGGCGGTCGTCGCGGGGCGATGATCGGCGGTTTCGTGCACGGTCTGTTCATCACCTTCCTGCCGGCGATTCTGGTGCCGATGCTGGAAAGCTACGGTTTTACCGGCGTCACCTTCAGTGATTCGGATGTCATCAGTACCGGTTTGGTGCTCGGCCATGCCTTCCAGAATAACTGGCTGTTCGTCGCGCTGTTTATTGCCTTTATTACTCTCATCGCCTGGTTTGTTAACGGAAAATCCACCAAGTCTAAATCCCATGAGGAAAAGCTCCATGAAACTTTATAACTTTACCGATCTGTTACAGGTGGCTAAAGAACGTGAATTTAAAGCGCTCGGTTCCTTTAATTTGCACTGTCTGGAAATGCTGCCCGCCTTTTTTAAAGCAGCGGAGAAAACTAACAGTCCATTAATGATTCAGATCTCAACCGGTACAGCGAAATATCTCGGACATAAATTATTGGTGGATGCCATTCGCTCACTGTCGGAAAGCCGTAATGTGCCGACCTGTTTGCACCTCGATCACTGTTCGGATTTAGACGCGATTCAAACTGCGCTGGATGCAGGCTTCAGTTCAATTATGTATGACGGCTCACATTTGCCGATTGAAGAGAACATCGCCAATACGCGTCGTGTTATTGATATGGCGCGCCCGCTGGCGGTATCAGTGGAAGCGGAACTGGGTGCGATTGGCGGCTCGGAAGATGGCAAAGAAGTGGAAATGAACGATGCGGCCTTTACCACCGTCGATGAAGCCAAACGCTTTGTCGATGAAACCGGCGTCGATATGCTGGCCATCTCCATCGGTACCGTGCACGGCTTGTATACCGGCAAAGCGCATATTCAGCATCAGCGCCTGGCGGATATCACCGATGCCACTAAAACGCCGCTGGTGCTGCACGGCGGAACCGGTGTTAGCGATGAGGATATGCGTCTTGCGGTGCGCAGCGGCATTGAGAAGGTCAACGTCGGCACCGAGATGAATGTGCAGTGGGTCGCAAACTGCAAGCAGACGTTTGAAAAGGGCAAGGTTAATGACAGCGTGCGTAATTTCCTTGTGCCGGCCAACGATGCCGTAACCAATGTGCTGGTAGAAAAGATTCAGCTGTTCCGCTAATTCCGACTCACTCATGACGTAATAACCTGAGGTGCCCGGCGCCATTCGGGGCAGGAGACGCTATGTTTGGATTCTTGAAAAAGGGCTCCGATAATAAGAGCCAGGATTCACAGGAAATAGATCTTCAGGCTGAAACCATCAGCGGAAAAATAAGCGAGCTGGAACAACAGTTAGCCAATAATCCGCAGGCGACAGAGACGCAAAAACAATTAATGCTGGAATATAATCGTGCATTAAATATCTTTGCGAAAAGCCGCCGCTTTCGTCAGGAAATTGATCCGCTGTTTGTCAAAATCGATGAACTGCGCAACACCATTCGCAAATCATTTTAAGGAGGCAGTATGAGTATTAAACAGCTGCTGCAGGAGGCAAGTGCGATTCAGGTGGGGATCAGCGCCAGGGATTGGCGCGAGGTGATCGCGCTGGCGGCGCTACCGCTGGTGAACGGCGGTTACATCAAAGCCAGTTATCCGGAAGCGGTGATCGCCAACACGCTGGAGCATGGCGCTTATTACGTGTTTGAGGAGGGCATCGCCATTCCTCATGCACGGCCGGAAAGCGGCGTGCTGAAAGATTGTTTCAGCATGATCGTACTGGATGAGCCGATTTCGTTCGACGGCAGCGACAAAGCCGACATCGTGATTATGTTCGGTGCGCGTGACAGCAACGCCCACATTGAAGAGGGCATCCGCGCGATTGTCACGCTGCTGGAAGATGAGGAGACGCTGGTGCGCTTGCGCAACGCCAGCAGTGCTGCGGAGGTGATAGAGATCCTATGACAACCGACACTGAAGAGAAGATGGTAGTGCTGGTGAACGGCATTCCGGCTTCCGGCAAAAGCACCCTGACGCGCGCGCTGGCTGAGCAATTCGGCTTTCCGGTGCTGACGTTGGATAGCCTGAAAGAGCCGTTTATGGCCAGCTTTGCGCCGGTGGATCGCCTGCGCAATCGCCAGTTAGGTTGTGCGGCGTATCAGGCGATCTGGCAAGTGGTGGCGCAAGCACCGACGCGCTGCATCTACGTCATTGATGCCTGGTTTGGCTTCCAGCCGAAAGCGGTATTGCAGCAAGGATTGCAACAGGCGGGCGTGACGCGGGTGCTGGAGCTGTGGCTGGCGATCACGCCAGATGACGCTGTGGCGCGTTATCAGGCACGCTTGACCGATCGTATGCCGGGACATCCGGGCGCAGAGTATCTGCCAGAACTGCGCAAGCTGGCGGAAACCGCCCAGCCGATGGCGCTGGGTCCGGTGTTGCAGCTTAACGCGCGCAACCCGGACCAGGCGGCGGCCTGCGCCTGGTTGCAGCGCCAACTGCGGCTGCCAATCAGCGCTCAACCGGCTTTATCGGCCTCGGGTTGAACCCTGTCGGCAGCAGGCTGAACGCGCATCAGCACTGCGGCCGACACCGCCATCGCATGATTCGTCAATGCATCTTCCTCTGCCTGAACCAGGCTTTGTGATTACGCTCACAGAGGAAAGCATGATGAATATCGATCTACACGGAAAAACAGCCTTAGTTACCGCATCAACCGGCGGCATCGGTTTTGCCGTTGCACAAGGTCTGGCGACCAGCGGGGCGGAAGTGGTGCTCAACGGGCGCAGTGAAGCCTCGGTGAGTCGTGCGCGCGAGAAGCTCAACGGCCTAGTCCAGGGGGCGAAAATTCATACCTTTATCGCCGATCTCGGCAGTGCGCAGGGCGTTAAGCAACTGCTCAACGGTTTGCCGCCGATCGATATTCTGGTGAATAACGCCGGGATTTACGGTCCGCAGGATTTTTATCAAGTGGATGACGACACCTGGGATGCCTATTGGCAAACCAACGTGATGTCCGGCGTGCGCCTGTCGCGGGCTTTGTTGCCGGAGATGGTGAAACGCGGTTGGGGCCGCGTGGTGTTTATCTCATCAGAGTCAGCACTGAATATTCCCGCTGATATGCTGCATTACGGCGTGAGTAAAACCGCGCAGCTGTCGCTGGCGCGCGGGCTGGCGAAAGTGGTGGCGGGCAGCGGCGTGACGGTGAACAGCGTGTTGCCGGGCCCAACGCTCTCTGATGGTTTTGCCGCCATGATGGAAGACGAAGTGAAGCGCACCGGTAAACCGCTGGAAGAGCTGGCGAAAGAGTTTGTGATGGCCCAGCGTCCGAGTTCGGTGATCCAGCGTGCCGCTACGGTGGAAGAGGTGGCGAACATGGTGGTGTACGTTTGTTCGAAACAGGCGTCGGCGACGTCCGGTGCCGCGCTGCGCGTGGATGGCGGCGTGGTGGATGATATTGTTTAGCCGGGTGCGGTGATTGACCAGGTCGCCATGAATGGCGACCCTACAATGCTCGCACCACAAAGACAAAAGTTTACACAGCAAAGCTTGGTGTTTCTGCTGCAGATGCTTAAAATGCCCGCACTTTTCTCTGAGGCTGCGGCATGACGATATCGCTATCACGCGCAAAATGGATTCTGGCACTGGTTTGTCTGGTGCTGGCGTTTTGTCTCGTCCAGCGCAGCTTCAATTTGCCTTCCGCACCTTTAGCGCAGGTCAGCGCGTCCGCGCAAACTCACAGCAGTGATGATGCCAGCGGCAGTGAAAAACCTTGTGCATTGAGCGCCAAATCGCTCAGTGCCGCCGCACCTATACTCGATACCGCATTGCCTTTCCTGCTGTTGTTGCTGGCGCTGATCGCTACCTTCACACAAACCACCACGTCCGTCGGCTATCGCCGCGCACCGCTGTTTCCGTCTCTGCGACGGCGGCATCTGACCTTCTGCGTCTTCCGGGAATAACACCTGCGCGTTACATCGCGTAAACCCTGTTATTCACTGGAGAATTCACATGACTGTATTGATCAGGAGCCTGCTGCTCCTGCTGGCGAGCTGCGCGATCACTGCGCAGGCGGCAGACACCGGCTGGCTGCGCAATGCGCAAAACAACCATGCCGAAGTGCGCCTGCGCAGCGCCAGCCACAACGATAATCAGCAATTGCTGCTGGATATTCGCCTGCAACCCGGCTGGAAAACCTACTGGCGTACGCCAGGCGAAGGCGGCGTTGCGCCGGAAATCCGCTGGCAAACGCCGGAGGTAAAGGCGCAATGGTTCTGGCCTGCGCCTGAGCGTTTTGACGTTAGCGGCTTGACCACCCAAGGCTACAAAGGCGATATCACGCTGCCGATTGAACTGGCGAAACTGTCCAGTCAGCAGCTCGCAGGAACGCTGACGCTCTCGACCTGTAGCGATGTCTGCATCCTCACTGACTTCCCATTCAGCCTCGATCTGACGCAGCCCGCTGACGCCGATTTTGCCCGCGATTTCGCCGAGGCGATGGGACGCATCCCGGCGGCCAGCGGCTTAACCGATCAACTCGACGCCAGCTTTGTTAATGGCGAATTGCAGATTCGCGCCCAGCGTCAGGGCGGCTGGCAACAACCTGAACTGTTCTTCGATTATCCGCAGGGCAGCATGCTGGCGGCACCGCAAATCAGTGTGAAAGGCGATACGCTCAGCGCGCGGGTGGCGGTCACCGATGAATGGGGTGAAGCGGCTCCGGATCTGCGCGGCAAAACGCTGTCGCTGGTGGTGGCCGATGGTGGGATTGCGCAGCAAAGCACGATTCATATTGGCGCAGAAGTGTTGGTATCCGGAGATGGCGCGCAAACCTTCTGGTCGGTGCTGCTGCTGGCGTTGCTCGGTGGCCTGATCCTTAATCTGATGCCGTGCGTGTTGCCGGTGCTGGCGATCAAGCTCAGCAGCCTGGTACAGCAGCAAGGGCAAACGCAGCGTCAGACACGGCAGCAGTTTCTCGCCTCCAGCGCCGGGATCATTTTCTCCTTCCTGCTGCTAGCGCTGCTGATGACCGGACTGCGGCTCAGTGGCCAGGCGCTTGGCTGGGGCATTCAGTTCCAGAGCAGCGGCTTCCTGCTGGTGATGGTGTTGGTGATGTTCCTGTTCAGCGCCAGCCTGTTTGATTTGCTGCATTTCCGCTTGCCGTCAGGTTTGAATACCAAACTGGCGACGCAGGGCGGCGACGGCTTGCTTGGGCATTTCGGCCAGGGCGCGTTTGCCACTTTGCTGGCTACGCCGTGCAGCGCGCCGTTTCTCGGTACAGCGGTGGCTTATGCGCTGACGGCACCGCTGCCGCAGCTGTGGCTGCTGTTTGTCGCGCTCGGCGTCGGCATGAGTTTGCCGTGGCTGCTGGTGGCGGCGTTGCCGGGCATGGCCCGCTGCCTGCCGCGTCCGGGGCGCTGGATGGTGCATCTGCGCAGCGTGCTCGGCCTGTTTATGCTGCTCGCCACCTTCTGGCTGGTGACATTGCTGGTACCGCATTGGGGCAGCACCTTCGCGCTGGTGCTGGCGGGCGTGTTACTCGCGGTGTTGTGTGGTTGGCTGGTGAAGCGACGCGCGTTGCAGCAGGCGGGCGTGGTGTTTATCACTCTGACGCTGGCTGGTGCGCTATTCCTAATGACGCGCATCACGCCGGAAGAGGAGACGCTGCACTGGCAGCCGCTGACCGAAGCGGCGATCCATCAGGCACTCGAGCAGGATAAACGGGTGTTTGTCGATGTCACCGCCGACTGGTGCATCACCTGCAAAGTGAACAAATCCCGCGTACTGAATCAACCCGATGTGCGTGCTGCGCTGAAAGCCGATGACGTGGTGCTGCTGCGCGGCGACTGGACGCAGCCCGATCCTGCCATCGGTGAATTCCTGCGCCGCCGCGACCGCGTGGCGATCCCTTTTAACCAAATTTATGGCCCGGCACTGCCGCAAGGCCAGATTTTGTCACCGCTGCTGAGTCGTGAAGCGGTGATCTCCACTCTCTCTGAGGCGAAAAAATAATGAAGAAATCCCTGTTACTGCCACTGATGTTCCTTGCCATGCCTGCACTGGCGGCCGCGCCTTTTACTCCTGAGCAGGAAGCGCGCATTAAAGAACTGATCCGTGAAACCCTGGTACAGAATCCGTCGATTCTGGCTGAAGCCGCTGATGCGTTTGATAAAGAAGCGGCGCAACAGCAGCAAAATGTGGTGGCGCAGATGGTGAAGAAAAACCACGATGCGCTGTTCAATGATGCCGGTTCACCGCGCATTGGCGCTGAAAAACCGGCGCTGACGCTGGTCTACTTTACCGATTACAACTGCGTGTTCTGTAAGAAGTTTGAAGCCGATATCGAAAAACTGCTGAAAGCGTATCCGCAGGTCGCGGTGGTGATTAAGCCGCTGCCGTATCGCTCTGAAACCTCACTCACCTCGGCGCGTCTGGCGCTCACCGTGTGGGAGCAGCAGCCAAAAAACTTTCTCAAGCTGCATGAGCGTTTGATGGCGAAAAAGGGCAATCACGATACCGCCAGCATTGACGCGGCGCTGGATAAAACCGGCATCAAGCTGAAAGAGCCAAGTAAAGATAGCCTCGACACCATTAACAGCAACCTGACGCTGGCGCAGCAGCTCGGCGTACAGGGCACGCCAGCCACACTGGTGGGCGACCAGATGATCAGCGGCGCGGTGCCGTATGAGCAGCTGGAAGCGGCAGTGAAAGGCGCGCTGAAGGCGAAACAATGAATCGATTAAAGCGCTGGCTACGTGAGGCGCTGCTATTAGTGCTGATTGTCGCAGCGGCGCTGTGGGGCATGGATTGGCTGCGTGCACCGCAGCTGCCTGCCGACCTGGCGCAACAGCCGCTCACCTCGCTGCAAGGCGAGGTCAATCTGGCGGAGCTCAGTCAGGATCGGCCATTGCTGGTTTACGTCTGGGCAAGCTGGTGCGGCGTATGCAAACTCACCACGCCAACCTTAGCGGCGATGAGCCAGCAAGGTTACAAGGTGGCGAGCGTGGCGCTGCGATCCGGTAACGATACGCGCGTAGCAACCTGGCTGGAGAAGAAAGGGCTGCAAGGCGTGGCAATCAATGATGAGAGCGGGGCGATCGGCCAGCGCTGGGATATTCAGGCCACGCCGACCTTTATCGTGCTGCATCAGGGCAAAGTCATCAGCACCAGCAGCGGCTGGACCAGCGCTTGGGGGCTGAAGCTGCGCCTCTGGTGGGCTTCCCGCTAGTCTCTCTGGCGGCACGTTACGGTGCCGCCAGAAAATCCTCGCGCTGCGGCGTAAAGGTATCCAGCAATACGCCCGCTTCCAGACACACGCAGCCGTGCACAATGTTCGGTGCTTTATAAAGCGTATCGCCGGCGCTGACTTCTTTGGTTACGCCATCAATGGTGAAGGCAAAACGTCCGGATAGCACGTAGGTGAGCTGCTCATGCGGATGGTGATGCAGCGGACCGACCGCGTTCTGCTCAAAAGTGACTTCCACCGCCATCATGGTGCCGCCGTGCGCCAGAATTCGGCGCGTTACGCCGTTACCTAGATCGTCCAGTTGGGTTGCGCTTTTATAGATAAACATGGTTTCTCCTTGCAGGTTGCATCGTCAATGTGTGACTTAACTCACAGTCAAAAAGGCATTTAAAGGCTGCATTTTAACGATCTTTGATTAAAATGAAACGGTGTTTCAATTTAATCTGAGGATGGATCATGAAAATCGCTTTGATGATGGAAAACAGCCAGGCTGCGAAGAACGCAACGGTGTTGAAAGAGCTTCAGTCTGTGGCGCAACCGCTCGGGCATCAGGTGTTTAACGTCGGTATGAGCGACGAACAGGATCACCATCTTACCTATATTCACCTCGGCATCATGGCCAACGTACTGCTTAACAGCAAAGCGGTGGACTTCGTGGTTGCCGGTTGCGGTACCGGCCAGGGTGCGCTGATGTCGCTGAACCTGCATCCCGGCGTGGTTTGCGGCTACTGCATCGACCCGGCAGATGCCTATCTGTTTGCGCAAATCAACAACGGTAATGCGCTGTCGCTGCCGTTCGCCAAAGGCTTTGGCTGGGGCGCGGAACTGAACCTGCGTTTTATCTTCGAAAAAGCTTTCACCGGCGAAAAAGGGCACGGTTATCCGCCAGAGCGCAAAGAACCGCAGGTGCGCAACGCGGGTATCCTGAACGAAGTGAAAGCGGCGCTGCTGAAAGAGAATTACCTCGATTCGCTGCGCACCATCGATCCTGAACTGGTCAAGACCGCAGTAAGCGGCCCGCGCTTGCAGCATTGCCTGTTTGAACATGGGCAGAATCAGGAAATCGTGGGTTTTGTGCGTGAACTGACGCAGTAATCAATACGGTTTGAGCGAAGCCAGGGAAACCTGGCTTTGTTGTTTTTTCACTTCCAGATTTGAAATCTCATTTTCCCCATCACACGATGACCAAAATTGTAATATCCTCGCAGGTCACGCTTAATTTCATCGTTGTAGCCGTCTGGTAAATATCAGCAATCATCAAGGGAGAGACGCATGGCAGGTTATCAGCCGCCTTACACCATCACGCCAACCATCCTGAATCAGGTGATTGAAGTAGGTGAATTACTAGGCCGCTGGGCTGCTCAGGCAGAACAATCTTCACCGCTTTTGCGTAAAGAGAATCGCATTCGTACCATTCAGGCTTCACTGGCGATTGAGCACAACAGTCTGTCAACCGAGCAGGTGACAGCGATCATGGAAGGCAAGCGTGTATTGGCTCCGGCTAAAGATATTCAGGAAGTGCGCAACGCCATTCTGGCTTATGAAAAGCTCAATGACTGGCAAAGCGCAAAACTAGCCGATTTACTGGCGGCGCATCAGTTGCTAATGATGGGACTGGTCGATGCGCCGGGTCAATTACGTAATGGCAATGTTGGGGTATATCGCGAACAGCAACTTATCCATATGGCACCACCGGCGAACCAGGTTTCACGCCTGGTGGGGGATTTGCTCAATTGGCTAAAAAACACAGATATTCACCCGTTAATTGCCAGCTCTATCTTCCATTATGAATTTGAATTTATTCATCCTTTCAGCGATGGCAATGGACGCATGGGAAGATTATGGCAAACATTAATTCTCAGTGAATGGCGTCCTGAGTTCGCCTGGCTTCCGGTTGAAACGCTGATCCATAATCAGCAACAGCATTATTATCGCGTTTTAGGCGAATGTGATCGGGCCAGTGATTGCACTCCGTTTATCGCTTTCATGCTGGAAAAGTTGATTGAAGCATTGGAGGAAGGTATTGGTTTGCACTCTTCTTCAACCGACATCTCGACATTAGAAATGTCGGAGAAAGTGTCGGAGAAAATGTCGGAGAAAAAAAATGCTAAACTTCCTGCCACCGCCGTAAAAATATTTGCTGCCCTAAGTAAATCACCTGATATGACCATTGCTGATCTGACTCAGTTGTTGGGCGTGAGTAGCAGAACCATTGAGCGTAATTTAAAACTCCTCCAATCACATCATCGGCTGGAAAGAGTGGGGGCGGCTAGGGGCGGCTATTGGCGAGTTATTTGATAGGGTGAGCTTTGCATAAACTCATTCTACTACTGCGTGCGTTTCGGTCACCATAAATGGCGACCCTACAAAGGACTGGCGCGTTTTTCGTAGGGTGCGCATTCATGCGCACCTGCATACATATGCAAATTAATGCTTAACTGAGCGTCATTACGCCATCAATGGCGACCCTACGCCAAAACCCCGTTATCCTGCCGGCTCGCATCCACCAGCATCTGCGTATAGGCCACCTGCGCGCGATTGTGCACCAGCGCATCGACATCCAGCGTCTCCAGCACTTTGCCGTGCTGCATCACCGCCACGCGATGGCACAGATGCGCCACCACGCCGAGATCGTGCGTCACCATCAAGTAGGTTAGTTTCTCCTGCTGCTGCAAGTCGCTGAGCAGATTGAGGATCTCCGCTTGTACCGAAACATCTAGCGCTGAGGTCGGTTCATCCAGCAGCAGTACGCGCGGTTCGAGGATCAGCGCGCGGGCAATCGCTACGCGCTGGCGCTGGCCGCCAGACAGCTGATGCGGATAACGGGTTTGCCATGCGCGATTGAGGCCGACCTTCTCCAGCATGGCGATGACTCGCTGCTGGCGCTGACCTATGCCGTGAATCTGCAGCGGCTCCTCAAGAATATCGCCGATGGTATGACGCGGATGCAGCGATCCATACGGATCCTGAAACACCATCTGCACGCTGCGGCAGCGCTCGCGCGCGATACGATGCTCGAGCGGCACGCCATCGATCGCCAGCTCGCCGTGCCAGTGGGTGAAAAGCCCGGCAAGGCATTTGAGTACCGTGGTTTTACCCGATCCCGACTCGCCGACCAGGCCAAAAATTTCACCCTCGCGAATCGACAAGTTGACGTCGAACAACACCTGATTACGCCGTTCTTCCTCACCAAAACTGAGGTTGAGATTACTGACGCGGATCATCTCGTTCATCATTGCTCCTTAGGGTTGCAGCCAGCTGGCCTGACGTTGCAGCACCGGCAGACGGGCGCGACGCTGATCCATATCCGGCAGCGCGGCGAGTAAGCCTTGTGTATAGGGATGTTGCGCCTGGTCGAGCTGGCTGGCAGCCAGCGATTCCACCACACGCCCGGCATACATCACCAATACGCGGTCGCAGAAGCGTCGCACCAGATTGATGTCGTGACTGATAAAGATCAGCCCCAGACCGCGTTGTTTCACCAAATCGTCCAAAAGCGCCAGCACTTGCAAACGCACCGAAACGTCCAGCGCCGAAGTGGGTTCATCAGCGATCAGCAGTTCAGGATCGGTAATCAGCATCATGGCGATCATCACGCGCTGGCCCTGACCGCCGGAAATTTCGTGCGGATAACATTGATAGATGCGGCCCGGATCGCGTACCTGTACCACTTCAAGCATCTCCATCGCTCGCTGCCGCGCAACCTCGCGCTGGCCGGGATGATGACTGCGCCAGGCTTCGGCAATCTGCTCGCCCACGCGTACCACCGGATTCAGCGAGTATTTCGGGTCCTGCATAATCATTGAGATACGCTTGCCGCGAATGGCGCGCATCTGGGCTGGCGTGGCGCGCAGCAGATCCACGTCACCAAACTGCATGCGCTGTGCCGTGACCTGCGCGCTGCGCGGATGCAGTTGCAACAGCGCGCGGCCCACGGTGGATTTGCCGGAACCGGATTCGCCGACAATCGCCAGTTTCTCCTTGCCCAACTGGAAGGAGATGCCGCGCACGGCGGGCGTCACCAGTCGGCCATTGACGAAATTGACCTGTAAATCCTGCACGTCAAGCAACGGTGCAGCGCTATTCGCTGCGGGGATCGAGGATGTCACGTAAGCCATCTCCTAAGAAGTTGAACGCTAAGCTATTGATCAGAATCGCCAGACCCGGCACCGTCACTACCCACCAGCACTCCAGCATGTAAGTGCGGCCGCTGGCGATCATCGCACCCCATTCCGGATCTGGTGGCTGCGCGCCCAAACCGAGAAAACCCAGTCCGGCAGCGGTCAGGATGATGCCCGCCATATTCATGGTGATGCGGATGATTACCGACGGCAGGCACAGCGGCACAATGTGCTTCCATAAAATGCGCAGCGAAGAGGCGCCCTGTAAGCGCACCGCGGAGACAAAATCAGCCTGGCGCAGCGACAGCGCTTCGGCGCGCGCCAGTCGCGCAATAGGCGGCCAGGCGGTGAGGGTAATAGCGATCACCACATGCTCCAGTCCCGGACCGAGCGCGGCGACAAACGCCAGCGCCAGCACCAGGCTCGGGAAGGAGATGAAGATGTCGGTGACGCGCATCAATACGCTATCGACTTTGCCGCCGAAGTAACCGGCGGTGACGCCGAGCAGCAAGCCCAGCGGGCCCACGGTAATCGACACCAGCAGCACGATATACAGGGTGATGCGCGCGCCCCACACCAGACGGCTGAAGATGTCGCGGCCAAACTCATCGGTGCCAAACCAGTGCTGCGCGTTGGGCGGCGTCAGCGCATTGTTGAGATCCTGAATCAGCGGATGGTAGGGCGCGATCCACGGTGCGAACAGCGCCACCACCAGCAGCAGCAAAATGATGCCGCCGCCAATCGCGGTTAACGGATTGCGCGCCATCTGCCAGAGAAAATGGCCGATGCGCGCGCCGGTGCGGCGACAGCGCGCCAGCCGTTCGCGCGTCTGGCTGGCTAACGGCGTATCGAGAGAAATCGTCATACTTTGGTCCTCGGATCGAACACCTGATAGAGCAGGTCAGAGAGAAGATTGAGCAGCACGAAAATCAGGCCGACCACCAGCACGCAGCCCATCACCGCATTCATATCGCCGAGCATCAAACTGCCGGTGAGATAGGAACCAAAACCGGGCCACGAGAACACGGTTTCAATCAGCACCGCGCCCTCCAGCAGCGAGCCGTACGCCAGCGCCACCACCGTCAGCAGCTGCACCAGAATATTGCGGAACGCGTGCTGCCAAATCACCTGCCATTCGCTGAGGCCTTTCACCCGTGCCGTCAAAATGAACTCCTGCGACAGCTGCGCCAGCATAAAGCTGCGCGTCATACGGCTGATGTAAGCCAGCGAGTGAAAGCCGAGCAGCGATGCGGGCAGAATCAGGTGATTGAGCGCATTGCTGAATACCGTGAAGTTGCCGACCAGCAAGGCATCAATGAGCAGAAAACCGGTGCGACGCGGCACAATGCCATCGAGACTGAAATCGACACGGCCCGCGCCGCCAACCCAGCCGAGATGGGCATAAAACAGCAACAGGCCGACCATACCCACCCAGAAGATCGGCGTGGAGTAACCCGCCAGGCTGATGATGCGCACCAGATAGTCAATCACGCTGTTGCGGCGCGCCGCGGCCCACACGCCCAGCGGGACGCCGAGGCCGGTACCAATCACAATCGCCAGCGTTGCCAGTTCCACCGTGGCCGGGAAGACGCGCAGGATATCGTTGATCACCGGTTGTCCGGTCAGCAGCGCCAGCCCGAGGTTGCCGTGCAGCAGGCCTTGCAGATAGATGCCAAACTGCACCCACAGCGGTTTATCGAAGCCGAGTTGGTGATAAACCTGCTGATAGGTGTTGTGATCGGCATCCGGCCCGACAATCGCCAGTACCGGATCGAGCGGCATCACGCGGCCAATAAAGAAGGTCAGCAGCAGCAGGCCAAACAGCGTGATCGCGACCTGCACGCTGCGGCTACGCAGGCGTCGCCAGTGGCTTTTTGTTAGCTTCATTGGGCACCTCCCGCCAGGCTATCTGGCGTTTTCCATACGTCACGCAGGAAAGTGGTGGCCGACGGATGCGGCACGTAATCCTGCACGCGATTGTTCACCACCACCGAATCGGTCATTTGCGAGATTGGCATCAGCGCCGGAATCAGCTGGTCGTAACGTTGCTGGATGGCGAAGTAATCCTGCTGCTGCTGTTTTACATCGCGCTCCAGCAGCGCTTTATCGATCATGCTGTTCAGCTGTGCGTCATAAAAACCGGTGCGCCAGCCCTGAAAGTTGGTGAGTCGCGCGCTGTCGGCATTATTCGGGTTATACACCAGCGCACGCAGGCTGGAGTGCGGATGCGGCTCCACGCCGCTGCCGCCGCGTCCTACCAGCAGGTTGAACTGGCGTTCGCGCATTGCACCGTAAATCTGGTTGCCGGTGCCGGTGATGATTTTGGCGCGAATCCCGCCCTGCATCAGCGTGGACTGAATCGCGATCGCGACATTGAGGAACGGCTGATCGGCCAGCACGCGCAGCGTGGTATCAAAACCGTTGGGATAACCGGCGGCGGCGAGCAGCGCTTTAGCGCGTGGCACATCCAGCTTGTAGCCCGGATCGGGCAACGTTGCCGGCATGCCGGATTGAATCGGTCGCTGATGCAGCGTGCCGTAACCGGCCATCAGCGTTTTGTTAATTCCCTGATAATCCACCAGATAGCGCAGTGCTTCACGCACCTGCGGATTGGCGAAGTGATTGTCCTTCATGCTCATCGCCAGGTAATAGATCGTGCCTTTTTGTACCGCGTCGATGGTGAGGTCGGGATCGTGGCGCAGCGCTTTCACATCGGGGATCGCCATGTTGCTGGCGATATCGAGATCACCTTTCTCCATCATCAGGCGCAAGGTTTGCGACTCCTGCAGATGACGGAACACTACGCGCGTCAGCTTCGGCGCACCGCGCCAGTAATGGGCATCGCGGCTGATGCGCAGCACATCTTTGGCCTGCCATACATCCAGGTGAAACGGTCCGGAACCCGCTTCGTGGGTGGTAAGCCAGCGATTGCCCCAATCGTTATTCACCGCCTGCGCCTGCACGGTTTTACTGTCGAGCACCACCATGCTGCCGAGCGCCGCCAGCGAGTAGAGCACCAGCTTGGGATCGTTAGGCTTGGGCAGGCGAATCACCACCGTGCGCGCGTCCGGCGCGGTGATCATCTGATCCACGTTCTCTTTACTGAAGCCGTATGATTTCCATACCGACGCCTGCGCCAGATTGAGGTGCAGCACGCGGCGCATCGACCAGATCACATCGGCGCTACTCAATGGATTACCGGAGTGGAAGGTGACATTGTCACGCAAATGGAAGGTGAGTTGACGGTTGTCGGGGCTAATTTCCCAGCGCTCCGCCAGCGCGGGGCGCACGTTGGTGAGCTGCTGGGGATCTAACTCAACTAAACCGTCATAGAGATTGACCACAATGCCGACCACTTCATTGCCGGTCATGGCTGCGGGATCGAGCGTGAGTAAGTTGTTCATGTTCATGCCCACAATTAGCTGGTCGTCTGGCGTGGACGCCAGTAGCGACGGGCTACAGGTGAGCAGCAGCAGCGCGGCGCACCACGCTCTGCAGGGGTTCATCAGGTTCATAAGCAAAGTCCAGCAGGTCAGAGGTTTATAGTTTTTTGCCGTACTGCTTGTGTTGGGCGCTTACCAGCGATTTAGCGTGTGAGTCTCAATCCACGCAAAATTGATGTCCTCCCCAAGTCCAGGGCGCGTTGGCAGATGCACAAAACCGTCGGCATCCATCGGATCAACCAGCGCGTTGAGATAGGCGGGTGGCTGTTCGTAATCAAGGAACGGATGCAGCAGACCGCGTTCGTACCAGCGGCAGTTGCGGATGGCGCCCACTACCGCGATGCTGGCGGCGCCGTTGCCGTGCACTTCGCAATCCATACCAAAGGCTTCGGCCAGGCTGGCGACTTTCATGGTGGCGGAGATGCCGCCAACGCCGTTCGCACCGGCACGCAGAATGTCGCAGGCACCGGCACGCACCCAATCGGCGCGGCTGTGGTGTTTGCCGCCGAGACTTTCCGGGCCGAGCACGTCAATGCTGAGGTTTTCCGCCAGCCAGGCGTACGACGCCATGCTCTCCTCTTCCATCGGCTCTTCGAACCAGGCGAAATTGAGTTTTTCCAGCGCTTTACCGATGGTGAGCGCATCGCTGCGGCTGTACCAGTGATAGCCGTCGAGCATCAGGGCGATGTCTGGACCAACCGCTTCGCGCACCGCAGCGCAAGCTTTGATGTCCATTTGTGGACTTGGCGCGAACGACACCGGCGGCATCCAGGTGTGCAGTTTGATGGCCTGATAACCGCGCGCCACCAGCTTTTCGGCAAACCGCGCATATTCATCGGGCGTGGATAATCCGCCTTCCAGCTCATCGCCACACATGGTGCTGCCGTAAGCAGGAATTTTCTCGCGATAGCCGCCTAGCAACTTATGCACTGGCTGCTTGAGTTTGCGGCCAATCAAATCCCACAGCGCCTGTTCCACCGCCGACAACGCGCGTTCGGTGAGTTGATGGGCGCTACCGCGCTGCCAATGCACCAGATCCTGCCACAGACGTTCGCGATCAAAGGCGTTTTGCCCAATCAGCACTTTGCGGAAGAAGGCGTTCACCACGTGCGGACGAATCACTTCGGCCGGGGCGAAGGCGTAGCCGCAATCGCCATCTTCGCTGGTGAGGGTCAACAGCGCCATTTGCGCATCGGTCTCTGCGCCGGGATGCGAATGTCCGGCGCTATCAGAAACGCGGCGCGTAGGGTAGCTAAACAGGGTGACATCAATGGCACTGATCTTCACGGTAACTCCTCCTTCAACTCGGTAACTTGCCCAGCAGGGCATTAACATAAAAAATAAAACGCCGTTTCATTTTGTAATTTAGCGTTCACATTTTGTTTACGCATTAGCCAAAGCGCGGGATAGCGCGGCGATTAATTGGGCATTTGCCCGGTGCGCTGTGAGGGTTTTCACGAATGAAGGGCATTTTGTGAGCGATTGCACAGTGGGAACAAGCGGAGGGAATGTAAAAAAATGTGTCCTCGGGGCTTTTCATTTGCTGTCAGCCAGGTAATAGTGACGCCGCGAAATTTTAATAATAATCATTATCATTCCGGGTAGATCAAATGAAAAAATGGCTGTTTGCACTGGGGTTACTGGCGGTGGCGAGTCACGCTTCTGCTAAAACGATTACCGATGTGGCTGGACGACAGGTTGAAGTCAAAGAAGAATCCAAACGCATCATTCTCGGCGAAGGGCGCCAAATGTATCTGCTGGCGGCGTTTGATACCGCTGCGCCGTTCCAGCGTGTGGTGGGCTGGCGCGACGATTTCCATAAAGCCGATTACGACGGTTATATGGCGTATGAGAAGAAATATCCGCAGATCAAGAAGCTGCCGACCTTTGGTGGCGCGAAAGATGGCACCTTTAACGTCGAGCAGGCGCTGACGCTGAAGCCGGATTTAGTGCTGATGAACCTCGAATCTAAAGCCGCGACCGATGAAGGCAAGCTGATCGAGAAGTTACAAGCGGTGGGCGTGCCGGTGGTGTTTATCGACTTCCGCGAGAAGCCGATGGAACATGCTGAACAAAGCATCCGCATCATGGGCGAGCTGGTCAACAATCCGCAGCGCGCCGAAGAGATCGTGGCGTTCCGTCGTGCGCAAATCGCCAGGGTGACCGATCGCCTGAAGAACTTTAACGGCACGCGCCCGAAAGTGATGATTGATCGCGCTGGCGGCTATACCGACGAGTGCTGCATGTCGTTTGGTAACGAAAACTTTGGTCAGATGGTGGAACTGGCGGGCGGCAGCAATATTGCCAAAGATCTGATTCCAGGCACCTTCGGCACCCTCAATCCAGAACAGATCATCGCCAGCCGTCCCGATGTGGTGGTGGTGACGGGCGCGAACTGGAAAAACTATAACACCGTTGGCAAATGGGTCGGCGTGGGTCCCGGTGCAGATGTAAAAGAGGCGACGGCGCGTTTACAGCTGCTGATGATGCGTGATGCCTTCAAAACGCTGCCGGTCGCGCACAACGGTAACGCGCATGCCATCTGGCATCAGTTCTACGACAGCCCATATCAGTTTGTCGCGATTCAGGCGCTGGCGAAGTGGCTGCATCCTGAACTGTTTGCCGATCTCGATCCGGACGCCACCTTCCGTGAGTTCCACGAAAAGTTCCTGCCATTGTCGTATCAGCCGGGTTATTGGGTAAGCCTGCCGGCAGATAAGTCTTAAGTTTGAATATGTTAGATAAGTGTTAAACGTTACTGTTTATCTTTACTAATATTTCACAGGTGGTGGCACGTTGTTTCACTAAAGCGAAACGCGTGCGCCATCTGATGTTAATACGGTAAAAGGGAGAGAGTAATGTTTCATACCTCAGGAAGATCGGTGTTCGGTGTGACGTTGTATACGCTGCTGGAACCGTTGCCGCTGGGCTTTTTTGTTGCCGCCTGGTTTTTCGATATCCTCTATTTGCAAACCTTCGTCATCATGTGGACCAAATCGGCCAGCTGGCTGATCACCATTGGTCTGGTGCTGGCCATCCTGCCACGTTTAATCAGTTTGGTTTATTTATTCCGTGGCGCGCGGCCGACCGAGAAAACCCACTTCTGGCTGTCGCTGCTGGCGATCGTGCTGGCGGTGGTGAATGCCTTTATTCACAGTCGTGATGCTTACGCGGTCGTGCCACTGGGCATCACGCTGTCGACGCTGGTGGTGGCGCTGCTGCTCATTGCCAACGTGCAACTGGTGTTGCGCGAACGCCGCACGCAAGGAGGTCGCGTATGAAACACTTACTCAGCGCGGTAGCCATCGCGATGCTGCTCAGCGCCTGTGACGACGGGGCGCTGATCGATCCTCAAAAGCAAATTGGTCCAAATCCTGAACTGCCGCAGGCGCAGAACTTCTTTATGCCGCCGATGCAGGTGCCGGAAGGCACGCCGTGGAAAGCCGGTGAAATGCCGAAAGTGGCGGATGGGTTGAAGATCGAAAAGATCGCCGACAATCTGCAGCACCCTCGTCAGGTGTTGGTGCTGCCGAACAATGACGTGCTGGTGGCGGAATCCAATGGCACACCGAAACCGACCACCGCGCCAAAACAGCTGATTATGGGCATTGTGCAGAAAGCGTCCGGCAAGGGCGGCGAGGGCGGCAATCGCATCACCTTGTTGCGGAACGTTAACGGCAAATGGGAGCAACATCGCTTTATCGACAACCTGACGGCGCCGTTTGGTATGCAGCTGGTGGGCGACACGCTATATGTGGCGAACGCCGATAGCCTGGTGAAATTCCCGTATCAAACCGGGCAAACCGAGATCCGCACGCCGCCGGTAGAAGTGACCGAACTGCCGGGCGGGCCGATTAACCATCACTGGACCAAATCGCTGCTCGCCAGCCCCGACGGCAGCAATCTGTATGTCGGCGTGGGATCGAACAGTAACGTGACGGAAAACGGTATTGGCGAAGAGTATCGCCGTGCGGCGGTGCTGGAAGTGGATGCGGCCAGCGGCGCCAGCCGGATTTATGCCAGCGGCCTGCGCAATCCAACTGGATTGCAGTGGGAACCGCAGAGCGGCAAGCTGTGGGCTGTCGTCAATGAACGTGATGAGATCGGTTCGGATTTAGTGCCGGATTACCTGACGTCGGTGCAGGACAAAGGCTTCTACGGCTGGCCGTACAGCTATTATGGTCAACATGTCGATGAACGCGCACAGCCGCAAAGGCCGGATCTGGTGGAGAAGGCGATCAAACCGGATTACGCCCTGAGCTCACACGTTGCACCACTCGGTCTGTTGTTCTACGGCGCGGATAATATGCCGCAGTATCGCGGCGGCGCGTTTATCAGCGAGCACGGCAGCTGGAACCGCACGCCGCTCAACGGCTATCAGGTGGTATGGGTGAAATTCGAGAACGGTAAACCGGTAGGGCAGCCACAGCCGGTGGTGACCGGTTTCCTGACCGACGATAAAAAGCAGGTGCGCGGTTTGCCGGTGGGTTTAGCCACCGATCAGCAGGGCGGCGTGTTGATTGCCGATGATGCGGGAAATACCATTTGGCGTATCAGTTCCGCCAGATAATCAATCGCGGGTAATAAAAAAGGATTTGGCGTTAAGCCAAATCCTTTTTTTTATGTTCGCTAACCGGCTGGTAACCGCGCCGCGAACGGGGTGCTCAGCACTCCTCACACAGGCGATAATAAAATGTGCGGCGATATATTTCAAGTTTTGCCATAATACTGTATGGTTATACAGGTGTTGAGTGACGAGCGAAGCCTCATTGTTTTTCTGATGACTCCAGGGGCGCGGATAGTCAAATCCCGGCAGGTTTCAGGTGGTGCTGGCCTGTGGCTTTTACAATGAGAGCCGCTCAGCACTCCTCACAATTGTGCTTAGGCGGTCGGCGGGTGGAGTCAAAGCCCCGGCCGCTGAAAGGCGCGCTCCTCTCAGAGGAGAAGGAAAGTGATGGAACTTGTTCGATTGCTGCTGGACATCGTCCGCATCATTCTTCAAATCATCGTTGCCCTTTTGCAACTGACCGGTCAGGCACACTGATCGGAACTTGAGACAAGGCGGAGCTCACCCCTCCGCCTTTTTCGCGTGGATCAAAGTCCGCTGCGCTAAAAACGCTACTATCCTCAACTCATTCTGTAGTGCGAGGAAGTGCATCATGGCAATTATGTTCGGGCCGATTAGCGCGCCGGTGACGTTCAGCGACGTTGAACCGGTTTTTCTCACCGATGACACGCTGCAGGCGCGTAAAAATGCGCTGCTGGTGGGCATGCAGCGCGAGGGTTTTGACTGGCTGGTGATTTATGCCGACAAGGAACACGGCGGCAATTTCGAATATCTCACCGGATTTATCCCGCGTTTCGAAGAAGGGCTGCTGCTGCTGAATCACTCCGGAGCTTGCACGCTGGTGCTGGGCAACGAAAACCTCAAAATGGCGCGCTTCTCACGGACACCGGCCGCGCTGCTGCACACGCCATACTTCTCGCTACCCAATCAGCCCATGGACAATGAAGCGCCGCTGGAAAGCCTGTTTAAAGACACTGGCTTAGCCGATAGCCATAAAGTCGGGCTGGTGGGCTGGAAGATGTTTACGCCCGCCGCAGGCAATGGGCGTGCGATGTTTGATTTGCCGTACTTTATTGTCGACGCCATCCAGCGCACGCTTAGCGATAACGCCATATTAGAAAATGCCATCCACTTATTTATTGGCGATCACGGCGCGCGCACCACCTGCAATGCCAATGAAATCGCGCATTACGAATATGGCGCAAACCTCGCATCAAATTGCATGCTGGACGCGCTGAATGCCATCGAAGTGGGCGTGCGTGAAACCGAGTTGGGCGCGTTACTGCACGCCGAAGGGCAATGCAACACGGTGGTGACCATCGCCGCGACCGGCAGTCGTTTCGACAAGGCGAACCTCTATCCAACTTACAAAAAAGTGCAGCGCGGCGATCCGCTCTCGCTGACCACCGCTTTCAAAGGCGGGCTCTCCAGCCGCAGCGGTTTTGTTATTGCCGAGCAAAGCGAACTGCCGTCAGCTCAGCAAGATTATCTGGATCGCATCGCCAAACCCTATTTCTCGGCGGTGGTAGCGTGGCTGGAAAATATTCGCTGCGGCATGAGCGGCGGGGCACTGTATGCGCTGGTTGAGCAGGTGTTACCAAAAGAGCGCTTCGGCTGGCATCTCAATCCAGGACATTTGGTGGCGGACGAAGAGTGGATGTCTTCGCCGATTTATCACTATTCCAGCGAATTGCTCAAGAGCGGCATGATGCTGCAAATTGATATCATCCCGTCGGTGCCAGGCTACAACGGTGCCAGCGCCGAAGAGTGCGTGCTGCTGGCTGATGCGGCGCTACAAAGCGATATCCGCACTCAATATCCGGCGCTGTGGCAGCGCACCGAAACCCGCCGCCGTTATTTACGAGAAACGATCGGCATTCAGCTCAGCGATGAAATCTTGCCGCTGTCGAATAGCGTGGCGTATTTAAGGCCGTTCTTTCTGGCGAAGGATTTGGCGTTGAGCGTGGTGAGTTAATGTAATTAGTTGAGGTCGCCATGAATGGCGACCCTACAAAATCGTGCTCAATGTAGGGTCGCCATTTATGGTGACCTAAAGGTTCAATTGACGATCTTTCAGCCCTTATATTTAATGGCTTCGATCAATTTCTCAAATGCAGCGGTGTGCTGTTTGCGGCTTGGATAATAGAGATAATATCCACTAAACGGTTCAGTCCAGTCTTCAAGCAGGCATTGCAGTTCGCCGTTGGCGATATGCTGTTTAACGGTATCCTCGGGGACATGGGCGATACCCATGCCGGCCAGCACCGCATCAATACGCGAAGCCAGATTATTAAATATCAGCTGCCCTTCAACTTTAACGCGAATATCTTTGCCATCTTTGCTGAACTCCCAGCTATATAATCCTCCCAGCGTAGGAAGCCGCATATTAATGCAGTTGTGATTCTGCAATTCGTAGGGCGTGGCGGGAATGCCGTGCTTTTGCAAATAGTCAGGCGATGCAACAGTTACCATTTTCCAGTCCGGGCCGATTCGCACCGCCACCATATCTTTCTCAATGCTTTCACCCAGTCGCACGCCAGCATCGAAACGTCCGCTGACAATATCCGTTAAGGTGTTATCGACAGAGAGCTCAACATTCACTTCCGGATAGGCTTGCAGAAACGGTTTCAGCAGCGGCCATAATGTGGAAGACAACGCATGTTCACCGGCGGTAATACGAATATTCCCCGACGGCTTGCCCTGATTATCGGCTAGTTGCAGCAGGGCTTTCTCGATATCGGCCATCATCGGTGCCACGCTCTGAATCAGGTTTTCCCCTGCTTCGGTCGGTGCGACACTGCGTGTGGTGCGCGTTAATAAACGCGTGTTTAATCGCTCTTCAAGACCGCGAATCGAGTGGCTTAATGCCGATTGCGACACGCCTAATTTAGCTGCGGCGCGCGTGAAGCTACATTCGCGCGCCACCATCACTAAATAGATCAGGTCGTTGAAGTTTTCCCGCAGCATGTGGTTGACCTTATTACTGTCGTGGTGTCAAAAGAGGACACGCAAATTAGTTAGGCGGATTGTTGGTGGCGTAAAGCGGCCAGGATTCAAACAGATAACCATCGAAATCGATATCATCAACGTCTGAGAACTCCAGCAGCCGTTGCTTGACGTTTTCCAGATGTTGCCACATCGCCAGTTTGGCGGCGCGCGCGTCTTTTTTGATCAGCGTCGCGAGGATCTTTTTGTGATCGTCGAGCCACTGTTTACGGTAATTGTTGTTGACCAGATGGCGATGCAGTTGGCTCCACATCACGTTATCTTCGCGCCATTGCCAGGATTGCTTGAACAGCTCAACCAGCATGCTGTTGTGCGTGGCTTCGGCAATCGCCAGATGGAAATCACGATCGCCGTTTTCACTTTGGTTGACCGCACCGGAGGCCAGCTCTTTCTCTTCCAGCTCCAGCGCCTGGCGCATCTTCATGATGTCTTCACGCGTGGCTTGCAGCGCGGCAAACTCAGCGATATTGCTCTCCAGCAGCTGGCGCGCCTGCAACATCTCAAAGGGGCCGGCATCGTTGCTGGCCTTGTGAAGCGAAACGGGCTGTTGCGGCGAGTCGTGAATCACGTAGATGCCCGCACCGCGACGCACCTCGATTAATCCTTCGAGCTCCAGCATGATCAGCGCTTCACGCACCAGCGTGCGCGTCACGTCCAGCAGCGCGGCGAGTTCGCGCTCCGGCGGCAGACGTTCGCCCACCGCATACTGCTTCTGGGTGATCATCTGGCGGAGCATTTCCCCGACTTCCTGATAAGGGCGCTGTGCTGAAGTTTGAGTTTTCATCGTGCTCTTTTCTGTGTGTTAAAGGATTCACAACCTCTGATACAGCCTCACTCAGAGACGCGCACTATAGCATAGCGAATAGGAATCGGCCTGGTCACGACGTGCAGTGTCAGGCCTTCATTACTAAGCGTTAAGTGCGAAATAGCGTTCGGCATTATTGAAGCAGATGTCGCGCAGCATGCTGCCAAGCATCGGCTCATCATGCGGCACAATGCCCTCTTGCACCCACTGCGCCAGCAGATTACACAGAATACGGCGGAAGTATTCGTGGCGCGTGTAGGAGAGGAAGCTGCGCGAATCGGTCAGCATGCCAACAAACTGGCTGAGTAAGCCGATTTGCGACAGCTGCTCCAGCTGACGCAGCATGCCGTCGCGCTGATCGTTGAACCACCAGCCGGAGCCAAACTGCACCTTGCCAGCGATACCCGCGCCCTGGAAGTTGCCTGCCATGGTGGCCAGTACTTCGTTATCGCGCGGATTAAGGCAATAGAGAATGGTTTTCGGCAGCTGATCGTTGAGGTCCATCGCATCCAGCAGGCGCGCCAGCGGCCAGGCGATATTGTTATCGCCAATCGAATCAAACCCGCTGTCTGGCCCAAGCTGGCGGAACATGCGCGTGCTGTTATTACGAATCGCGCCGATGTGCAGCTGCATCACCCAGCCGCGCCGCGCATATTCACTGCCGAGCCACACCAACACCGCGCTGCTGAACTGGGCGATTTCTAATTCATCCAGCACATCGGCACGGCGACGTTTCGCCAAAATTGTATCAAGCACGCTGTCGTCAGGTACCGGCGCAAAACGCAGGGTTTCGATGCCGTGATCCGATGCGCGACAACCGTGAGCGGAGAAGTGGTCAAGGCGACGTAACAGTGCGCGGCGTAACGCATCGAAGCTGTCGATGGCGACATCGGCGGCGGCTTCCAGACGCCCAAGATAGTCGACAAAACCCTCCAGCTCGATTTTAAAGACTTTGTCCGGACGCCAGCTCGGCGCAACGTCAATATCAAAGCTGCTGTCTTCGGCGATTTGGCGGTGATAGCGCAGCGAATCAACCGGATCGTCCGTGGTGCCGACCATGCGCACCTTCATCTGGCGCATGATGCCGCGCGCGGAAAATTCCGGCGTCGCCAGTTGTTCCGCGCAGCGCTGCCAGATAGCAGGCGCGGTGTCCGGGCCAAACAGTGTATCGGTGATGCCAAACGGACGACGCAGCTCAAGGTGCGTCCAGTGATAGAGCGGGTTACCCAGGGTTTTTGGCACCGTTTGCGCCCACGCGAGATACTTGTCGTAGTCGCTGGTGCTCTTGCCGGTAATTAACGATTCATCCACGCCGGCAGCACGCAGCGCGCGCCATTTGTAGTGATCGCCTTCCAGCCAGATTTGGCCGAGGTTGGCGAAGCGACGATCTTCAGCAATCTCCTGCGGATTGAGGTGACAGTGATAATCGTAGATCGGCATGTCCTCAGCGAAGTCGTGGTACAAGCGCCGCGCGATGTCGCTCTGCAGCAGAAAATCTTCATCCATAAAGCGCATTATTGGGCTTCCTGAGCAAAATAGGCGCGGTGGATCGCCAGTTCGACGCCGCGAATTTCAGCCAATCCTTTCAGTCGACCAATCGCCGAGTAGCCGGGATTGGTTTTCTTCTTCAGGTCATCCAGCATTTGGTGGCCGTGGTCGGGACGCATTGGAATCAAATCTTCCTCGCCCGCAGCTTTACGGCGCTGTTCCTCTTCGGCAATGGCCTTGATCACCGCAAACATATCCACATCGCCACCCAAATGTGCGGCCTCGTGGAAGCTGTTGGGGTTTTCTTCCCGTTTGGTGGAACGCAGATGCGCGAAGTAGATGCGCGGGCCGAAGCGTTTGACCATGCCGGCTAAATCATTCTCTGCCAGCACGCCGTACGAGCCGGTACACATGGTGAAACCGTTGGCGGGGCTGCTAACGGTATCGATCATCCACTGCAGATCGTCGGCGTTCGAAACAATGCGCGGCAAACCAAGAATCGGACGCGGCGGATCGTCCGGATGCACCGCCATGCGCACGCCCACTTCTTCGGCCACCGCAACAATGGCGCGCAGGAAGGTGGCAAAATTCTCACGCAGTTCGTTTTTACCGATGCCTTCATAACGCGCCAGCTGGGCGCGGAATTGATCCAGCGTGTAACCCTCCTCAGCGCCCGGCAAACCGGCGATGATGTTACGCATCAGGCGGTTACGGTGTTCTTCACTCATCGTCGCAAAGCGTTCAGCGGCCTGGGCGATCTCTTCGGCGCTGTAATCCTGCTCCGCACCGGGACGTTGCAGAATGTGCAGCTCGAACACCGCGAACTCAATCTGATCAAAGCGCAGGGCTTTCGCCCCATCCGGCAGCAGATATTCGAGATCGGTACGCGTCCAGTCGAGGATCGGCATGAAGTTGTAGCACACGGTTTTGATGCCGCACTGCGCCAGATTACGCAGCGACTGCTGATAGTTGCTGATCCAATGCTGACAGCGGCCGCTGCCGGTTTTGATCTCTTCATGAATCGGCACGCTTTCCACCACCGACCACACCAAACCTGCGGCTTCCACCAGCGCCTTACGCTGCATGATTTCGTCGACTGACCACACTTCGCCGTTGGGGATGTGATGCAGTGCGGTGACGATGCCGGTTGCGCCCGCCTGGCGCGCATCGGCCAGAGAGACAGGATCGTTGGGGCCGTACCAGCGCCAGGTCTGCTTCATGTTGTTACCTCACTCACGATTGGTTGACCAATATTCCTTGCTAGCGTGTTACTTCAAACATTAACCACGCGATTCGCGGTTAAAACTCTGCTCTTTGTCCGGTTAAGTCAACCTGGCGAGTGATTTTGGTTAACCAGATCACATTTGCGACATCAAGCTGGCGACCACTTTTCGCAACTGTGGTTCACTCCTGGCGGATGGTTAGAAATGACTCACTAACGGAGAATCAGATGAACCGCAGTTTAAATCCAGGGATAACCGCCGCTGGCACCAAACGCACCTTCCGCCATATGCGCTGGTGGGTGCTGGTGCTGTTCTTAGCCGGCGTGACGGTCAATTACATCACGCGTAACTCGTTAGGGCTGCTGGCCCCAGAGCTCAAAGACAGCCTTAACATCACCACCGAGCAATATTCCTACATCGTCGGTGCCTTCCAGCTGGCTTATACGTTCTTCCAACCGATTTGTGGCTGGTTGATTGATGTGATTGGCCTGAAAGTAGGCTTCCTGATCTGCGCCTCGGTGTGGGCCATTGCCTGTTTATTCCATGCTGGAGCGGGCAGTTGGCTGCATCTGGCGATTCTGCGTTTTGTTATGGGCAGCGCAGAAGCCGCTGCCACGCCAGCCAACGCCAAAGTGATTGGTGAATGGTTCCCGAAAAAAGAGCGTCCTATCGCCGCGGGTTGGGCGGGTGTCGGATTCTCCCTCGGCGCTATGCTGGCACCGCCGATTATCTACTTTGCCCATGCGGCGTTTGGCGGCTGGCAGGGCGCATTCCTGTTCACCGGCGCGCTGGCACTGGGTTGGGTGTTGCTGTGGTGGTGGCTGTATCGCGATCCCTATCAACATCCTAATTTGTCGAAATCCGAACTGGACTTTATCCGCCAGGACAATGAACCACCTGCGGTGAAACTGCCATTCTTTGCCGCTTTGAAAACCGTATCGAAGAACAAGCGTTTCTACGGCATCGCTATTCCGGCGTTCATGGCGGAACCGGCGTGGGGCGTTCTGAGTTTCTGGGTGCCGCTGTATCTGGCAAAAGAACTGGGTATGGATCTTAAACAGATCGTTATGTTCGCCTGGCTGCCATTCCTCGCCGCCGATCTCGGTAGCGCTGCCAGCGGCTATCTAACCCGCCTTTACACTAAGATCTTTGGCTTCACCCAAGTCAATTCAGTGGTCGCCAGTTCGGTAACCGGAGCCTTCCTGATGTTGTCACTGGCTGCGGTGGCGGTGACCAAAGACCCGTATGTGGCGATTGCACTGATTTCGATTGGTGGCTTCGGTCATCAGATCATCTCCTGCATGCTGAGTGCGCTGGTGGTAGAGAAGTTTGATAAAGGCCAGATGGCTACCGTCAACGGCATGCGCGGCTCGTTCGCGTGGATCTCCAGCTTCCTGTTCTCACTGCTGATCGGCGTTACCGCCGACACCATTGGATTTAATCCGCTGTTTGTCGCCATGGGCTTCTTCGACCTGATTGGCGCCGTGTTCCTGATTGCTTTTATTGCTGAACGTCGCGCACAGCGCGCCTGAAAAGAGTAGATAACGATGAAAACGTTAAAAAATTGGTCTTTAGCCGGATCCGATGCGCACCACGTGGCGTTAACCGTCGACGGCAAACACAGGCTGTGTCTGTATGTGCTGGAAACGGGCATGTTCCGCGTGGTGATTAAACGTCAGGGCGCGTATAGCCTTGACCGCACCTGGAGCATCGCGCCTGAAAGCGATGTGCCGTGGGAAGGGCGTCAGCGCGACAGCCTGGCCGGCTTCGCCTTGCCATCGTTCACGCTGGAAGAAGAGGGCGACACGCTGGTGGTCGCCACCGATAAGCTGCGGGTGATCGTCCATCAACCGCTGGCGCTGGAGTGGCAATATTGCGACAGCCACGGCGCATGGCAACTGCTGACCTGCGACCGTCCAACCAGTGCTTATCAAATCAACGCGCACGGCGACGGCGTGGCGCACTATCAGTGCCGCATGAACGACGATCGTTATTACGGCCTCGGCGAGAAAAGCGGTGATTTGCAGCGTAACGGCCAGCGCTATGAGATGCGTAACCTTGATGCGATGGGCTACAACGCGGCCGCGACCGATCCGCTGTATAAGCATGTGCCGTTTACCATCACGCGCCGCACCGACGTCAGCTTTGGTCTCTATTACGATAATCTCAGCAGCAGCTGGTTTGATTTGGGTAATGAGCTCGATAACTATCACAAGCCGTATCGCCGCTGGCAGGCCGAAAGCGGTGATATCGACTATTACCTGTTTGTGGGTGATAAGGTGCTGGATATCACCAAAGCCTTTGTGCGTCTGACCGGTAAAACGCTGTTCGGCCCGAAATGGAGCCTTGGCTACAGCGGTTCAACCATGCATTACACCGATGCGCCGGACGCGCAAAATCAGCTGATGAACTTTATCCGCCTGTGTGAAGAACACGATATTCCGTGCGATTCGTTCCAGCTTTCGTCCGGTTACACCTCGATTAACAACAAGCGCTACGTGTTCAACTGGAACCACGACAAAGTGCCGCAGCCGGAAGTGATGAGCCAGGCGTTTCACGACGCGGGCTTGCGCCTTGCCGCTAATATCAAACCGTGCCTTTTGCAGGATCATCCGCGTTACAACGAAGTGGCGGAACAAGGCCTGTTTATTCGTGACTCTGAAGAGGATGCACCTGAGCGTTCGGTGTTCTGGGATGATGAAGGTTCACACCTCGATTTTACCCAACCGCAAGCCGTTGCCTGGTGGCAGGAAAACGTCACCAAACAGCTGCTGGAAAAGGGCATCGATTCCACCTGGAACGATAACAACGAATATGAAGTGTGGGATGGCGAAGCGCGCTGCCACGGTTTCGGTACGCCAATTGCCATCAAACACATTCGCCCGGTGATGCCGCTGCTGATGATGCGCGCCTCCATGGAAGCGCAGCAGCGTTTCGCGCCGGATAAACGTCCGTTCCTGATTTCACGTTCGGGCTGCGCCGGGATGCAGCGCTATGTGCAAACCTGGAGCGGCGATAACCGCACCAACTGGACCACGCTGCGTTACAACATCCGCATGGGATTGGGCATGAGCCTGTCCGGGTTGTACAACGTGGGACATGATGTGGGTGGCTTCTCAGGTGATAAACCAGATGCAGAACTGTTTGTGCGCTGGGTGCAGAATGGCGTGATGCATCCGCGTTTCACCATCCACTCGTGGAATGACGATCACACCGTCAATGAACCCTGGATGTATCCGGCGGCTACGCCTGCGATCCGCGCCGCGATTGAACTGCGTTATCGTCTGCTGCCTTATCTCTATACGCTGCTGTGGCAGGCGCATGCTGACGATGAACCGATGCTGCGTCCGACTTTCCTCGATCATGAACAGGATGCGCAGACATTCGCCGAGTGCGATGAGTTTATGCTGGGCCGCGATCTGCTGGTGGCCAGCGTGGTCGAACCGGGCCAGCGCGAGCGTCGTCTGTGGCTGCCCGACAACCAAACTGGCTGGTATGACTTCGCTACCCAGCAATGGTTCAGCGGCGGTCAATGGATCACGCTGGCAGCACCGCTGGAAACCCAGCCGATGCTGGTGCGCGCCGGGGCGGGCTTACCACTCAGCGAGCGCCTGCGTCATGTTGATGCTAAAACCGACGATCGCCGCACTTTGCAGCTGTTCCCGCTGAAAGGCAAAGGCGTCAGCCACGGTGTGCTGTTTGAGGATGATGGCGAAAGCTGGGGTTATCAGCAGGGCAATGCGCTATGGCTCAACTGGGAAATGCGCAGCGATGCGGAGGCAATCCACCTCAACTTCCAGCGCAAAGGCAGCTTCCAGCCGGCCTGGCAAACGCTGAACGTGATGTTGCCGCCGGGTGAACAGCGCCAGCTGTTTATTGATGGCGTAGCGGTGGATAAGGCGCAGGCAGAAGCGGTGTTAGCGGATATTGCTGCGGCGTAATCTTTGTTATGGGTCGCCCTGAATGGCGGCCCTACATCAATATTGTATTCGTAGGATGCGCATCAATGCGCACCTGGAATAAAGCAGAGAGATCAGTCAATTAACCCTTTCGCCCGCGCCAGCAGAAACGCGGTAACCGTTGTCGCGTCGCTGATCTTTCTTGCCAGAATCAGTTCAAGAAACGCATCGATTTTAATTTTCTTCGCGGTTAGTCCCACCTCTTCCGCATCCAGATTTTGCCCCTGATTCGCCATTCACATTTTCTGAATTAACGTGCCATCGCCTGTTTTAGGGCGTTTAGAAAAACCGTGACGCGCGTTGGCAGATGCCGTGCGGTGGGAAACAGCGCCCAGACGCCGAGCAGCTGCGGTTGCGCATCTCGCAAGCCAATCTCAATCAGTTCACCGGCCGCCAATTCCTGCTGCACATCCCAGGCAGAGAGCTGGGCGATGCCGCTGCCCGCCACACACAAGGTACGTACGCCTTCCACATTGCTGCCGCTGAAACGGCCTTCAACGCTGACGCTGGAAATATGATCCTCGACCATAAAACTCCATTGCGGCACGCCGGATAAACGCAGGCAGTTATGCTGATGCAAATCGGCCAGCAGTTGTGGAGTGCCGAAGCGCGCTAAGTAGTCTGGAGAAGCACAGAGCACGCGCGGATTATCCGCCAGCCGCTGCGCCACTAACCGCGAATCCCGCAGCGGGGCGATGCGAATGGCGACATCGTAGCCGAGCCCAACAATATCGGTGACGTTATCGCTGAGTTGAAAATCGATCTTTAGTTCGGGATTCTCCGCCATCAGCGCGGGCAGCAACGGAATAATGGTGCGGCGGCCAAAGCCAGAAGGCGCGGTGATGCGCAGCTGGCCGGTTGCGCCTTGTTTATCCGGCGAGAACAGATTACGCGCGCTCTGTTCGGTTTCCATTAGGGTTTTGGCGTAGGGCAAAAACTCTTCACCTTCATCCGTCAGCGCGATGGCGCGGGTGGTGCGATGCAGCAGGCGCACGCCGAGATCTTCCTCCAGCGAGGCGAGTCGGCGCGATACTGTCATCGGCGTGGTGTTCAGTCGCCGCGCGGCCTGTGTCAGGCTGCGCGTCTGGGTGACCATCAGGAATACTTCAACATCCTTAGAGTTCATTGTAACGATTTCCGTTATACAGACGTATCATCATCGGCCATTTTTGTCCCTGTGGCGACCTAATATACTGCGCTCTGTAGATAATCCGCATTCAGAGAACAATATGAATGATAAACATCTTTTTCAGAGCGGGACACTGAACCGGCTGGCGCTGAAAAATCGCATCATGGTGGCGCCCATGACACGCATCTCCGCCAGCGTCGACGGCATACCGGGCGAGCGTATGCAGCACTATTATCAGCGCTTCGTGCGCGGCGGCTTTAGCGCCATCATCACCGAAGGCATCTATATCGATGAAGCCTGGTCACAAACCTATGCGTTTCAGGCCGGGCTGATTAACGCTAAACAGAGCGCCGGCTGGCGCGCAATCACCGATCGGGTGCATCAGCATGGCGGCAAAATCATTGCGCAGTTGATGCATGCCGGGGCGATATCGCAGGGCAACATCTATCGACCGGATACGCTCGCGCCCTCAGCCATCCAGCCGCGCGGAGAACAGCTCGGTTTCTATCACGGTCATGGCGCCTATCCGCTGCCGCGAGAAATGGATGAAGAGCAGATCCAGCAGGTGATCGACAGCTTTGCGCATACGGCGGCGCGGGCAATTGGCGAAGCGGGTTTTGATGGCATCGAAATTCATGGCGCAAACGGCTATCTGCTTGACCAGTTCTTCACCGATTACACCAATCAGCGCAGCGATCGCTGGGGCGGCGATATCGTGGCACGTTTATCTCTGACGCTGGCGGTGATCGCCGCAGTGCGCCAGCGCGTAGGGCATGATGTTACGCTGGGAATTCGCCTCTCGCAGGGCAAAGTGAATGATTTCCAGCACAAATGGCGTGAAGGCGAAGCGGGCGCGCGTCAGGTATTCGCCGCGATCGCTGAGGCCGGCGTGGATTATCTGCATCTGACAGAATATGACGCGCTGCAACCGGCGTTTGCCGATTCGCCGCTGTCGCTCGTACAAATTGCGCGTCAGGCGGCACCGAATTTGCCGATTATCGCCAATGGTGCGTTAAGTGATGCCAGCACGGCGGCGCAGGCGCTGGAGCAGGGCGCGGATTATGTGTCGATTGGCAAAAGCGCACTGGCGAATCCCGACTGGCCGATGCGGATTCGTGATGCTGTGGAGCTGCGCGTCTTTGATAAAAATCTGCTAGCGCCGTCTGCAGATGTAAAAAACTGCGAGTTGGTTTGAGCATAATCGCGTGAATCGGTCGCCATTTATGGCGACCATTCGGTTATTGTGCAAAGGCCCACGTCAATTTGCCGTCATCGGAGACCAGCTTTTCCAGCTTCTTCTCGTTCACTTTCTTGCGTGCGCCTAACCGATCCGCCGTCAGCGCGCCGCTATCACTGTGCGCAATTACCGTATCTTTCGGCACGCTGGTCATCTTCTCAGCGATGGTTTCGATCGCTTTGGCGTAACCACTGCGGTTATTCAGGTCAAAGTTCTTCAGCGGGAGCTGCGTTTCCAGCCATTTGCCCCAATAGAATTCGAGGAACGGCGGCGGGTTCTGCTCTTTATCAAAACCAATGTCGCGCACGAAATAGACCAGCGAGCGATATTCATCATTCTGCATGTGCTGGCGGCCCAGTTCTTTCGGCAGCGCATCCGGTTGGATTTTGCCTGATGGCGTGTCCAGCCACACCAGATGTGCCGCTTCCATTTTTTGCCAGAAGGCGGACATGGTTTTCAGGCTGCGGAAGTCATTAGTAATGCGTACCTGCACCGGTGTGTTAAGACCGGCGATATCAGCGAAATTACTGAAAGTATGATGACCATCGGTGAGGTAAAGCACGTTATCCGGTGCAATCACCGCCGTTTTCATCGGGCCAGGTTCGCTGCCGACCGGCGCTTTACAGCGGAAGCTGCTGGGCTGCGAGAGACGTGATTGACTATCAAATTTATCGACGCCTTTCTGCCCCATGCTTTCGCAATAATCATCAAACAGCTTTTTCGGTTCGGCTTCATAACGATGCTGTTTGTAATCCAGCTGACGATAACCAATCGCGGCCTGCGTCGGATGGAGCTGCGCTAACTGCACTTGCACAATATCACCGGCTTTGATGTCGGCGGGCAGCGCGGCGGATGCCTGTCCGGCTGACCACAACAGCGCCAGTATTGACCACGGTGTTCTCATTCCCTTTCCTCCAATCGCCCATAGCAGATGCGCACAATAGCATTTCTGTCATCTTGTCGCTGTAGCGTGATGGCTCGCGGTTGCCCAGTTGCAACCGGTTATCCAGACATCTGACCACACGGAGCTTTGATTATGGCACTCGCTGCTGTGCAACCGGCAAAACTGCAACACACCGTTATCGATCCCAGCGTGCGTATGCGCGAAACCCAGATTGGCGCGCAATGTGAAGTGCTGGCCGAAACCTATATCGAATACAGCGAACTCGGCGATTTCTCCTATCTCGGTGAGCACTGCTGTGTCGCCGATGCGCAGATTGGACGCTTTACCGCCATTGCCAATCATGTGCGGATTGGCGCGCCCAATCATCCGATGGATCGCGCTTCGCAGCACCGTTTCACCTACTGCCCGGAATACTACGATGGGCAGGCGGAGCGCGATAATGGCTTCTTTGCCGAGCGCCGCGCCGATCGCGTGATTATTGGTAATGACGTGTGGATTGGGCATGGCGTGATCGTGCTGCCGGGCGTCACGGTGGGGGATGGCGCGGTGCTTGCGGCGGGTGCGGTGGTGACGAAAGATGTACCGCCTTACACCATTGTCGGTGGCGTGCCAGCCAAAGTGATCCGTGCGCGTTTCGCTGCGAATATTGCCGCGCAACTGCAGGCAATTGCCTGGTGGAACTGGCCGCTGGAGAAATTGATGACGAATCTGGCGGATTTCCAATCATCCGATCTCCGCGCCTTCTGCCAGCGGCACGGCAGCTAAGCGCGTTGTAAGCACCCCTTGTTGACGCAGCTATCGCAAGCAGTCTCAAAACACCCTGTTTTTGCGATTGCTTGCGATGTGGATTAGACCGGCGGATGCACTACCATTGCCGACAGCACCGCTTCCTGTTGCAGTCCGACATGCAGCAAAATCTGCTGGCGATAATGCTCATCGGCGTCACGCGCATCGTCGCTGAGCAACACGCCCACTTCATTGACGTTCTTGCCAGCCACCTGCACCTTGTCACGCGCGGCACTGCGCATCCATTCGTACTCGATATCAATGTGGCCGGTATCAATACAGCGAATGCCATGCTGGCTGAGATCGTAAGCCAGCACCGTTGCGGTGGGGCCGAGCGACATCAGCACCATATCGTAATCGCGTGCGTGCGCCAGGACGGCGCTGTAGAGATCGTTGTAGACCGAGAAGGCATTGCGATTGAGCGTGGTGATGCGCTTAATCTCCCGCGCGCCATCAAGCAGATCGTTACCGATGCCGAGACGCGTGCCGCTGCCTTCGACAATTAATATCTTTTTGTCGCTGAACAGTTGCCGGAATTTATTAAAAACGCGAGCAGCCTGCTGCTTATCCTTATAGTCATGATAGGGACGCGTAACAGAGGTATTACCGTAGCGATAATCTTTCTTTAATAACGCTTCATAATGGCGGAAATAGAACGCTTTATGAAAAAACCAGAATAGGGCCGAACCAAAACGCATATTTGAGGTGCCGCGAAAGGCATCCGGCATACATAATAAGCAGGGATTCTTCGGCTGGCTTCCGCGACGTAATATCTCTTTAAGGCGAATAGAGAGACGTTCATCGAAAGATTGAAAACCGATATTCTTGAACAAGGTCATTTCCAGTTCGCCATCGCCATAGCGGCTTACGGAGAGCTTGTCGTTGTTGAGCAGCAGGTCAATGGTTTGCTCAGGCGACATCACCGGATATTGCCGGGCACGCGCATTGGCAACGGGAAATTTAAAAGCAGCGTGTGTGAGTTTAAAAGGAAAACGTAATTTACGATAAAAGAAATCTGCGCTAATCATCATAACCTTCTTTTTATGGCGGACTTGCCGCAGAGCAGTTATGTGATTTATATCACGCTCAATCGAGAATAACAGGCTGAGGAAACTCTCAAAAATATATTTAGGTATAATCGCTAATCAATTTAAAAATTCTCAAATAAAGACTGCGGAAATGAAAGTGTAATAAAAATGCGCTTATCCGCGCTGCTGCGAAAATCGTTGCCAGGAATAATCGCAGCGGTACTTTTATGATCTATTAAGTTATTTCAATTAATGTCTAACTGTGAAAGCGATTTTCCGGCTTTACTAAGCCTAAACGATCGCGCAGCGTGCCCGGCTGATAGTCGCTGCGGAAGACGCCTGTGTTCTTCTAACGTAGAAGTCACAAAAACGCGCAGCATGGCCAAATTCCGTTATCAAAAAATGCGAATTTTCCTCACTAATGATTAATTCTCTCAACGAAAATGAAACGTGATTTCAGTCACACATTGAACGAGGCGCTAGCTGGCAGCCATTAGCCAAACTACATTCATTAGCGGAGCTAACGACACACCTCGCAACGGGTTTTTACTAAACGGTAACGTACGTTAAAGTTCTGTTGATTTTATGTGGGGTTATTTTTGAGGTTTTTCGATGAAAATGGTTGAGGGATTAGCATGGTTAACAAACTAACCAGTATCGTGCTCGCGATTCTGGCGATTGCCTTGCTGTACATGGGCGGCAAGCTGTTAATGCTGGGCGGCAGCGCCTTCTATGCGCTGATGGCGGTGGGCTTACTCATTACCGCAATTTTACTGTTCCGCAACCAGCGCAGTGCGCTGGCGCTGTATGCGGTGCTGATGTGGATTACGCTCGCCTGGATTATCTGGGAAGTGGGCTTTGATAAATGGCAGTGGATCCCACGCGGTGACCTGTTCGGTGTGATCGGCCTGTGGCTGGCGATGCCGTGGGTGGTGAAACCGCTGTATCGCGGCGAACGCCGTTTCCACGGCTTCCTCGGCGGCACCGTGATTATCATGATTGTGGTGGTGATTGGTCTGTGCTTCTACGATCCGATTCCGCAGCAAGGCACCATCAGCAATGCCCGCGAACAGAACAGCGAGCAGGGCGCCGCTAACGACTGGACCGCGTACGGTGGTTCGTCTGACGGCCTGCGTTTCTCATCGCTGAATCAGATCAGCAAAGAGAACGTCAAAAACCTCGAAGTTGCCTGGACATATCACACTGGCGATCTGCGTCAGGATGCGGATGCCAGCGAATACACCTTCGAAGCCACGCCGCTGAAAGCCAACGGCATGCTGTACTTCTGTACGCCGCATAATGAAGTGCACGCGCTTGATCCGGAAACCGGCGCGGTGAAGTGGAAATTCACGCCGAACAAAGATCGCTCTTACCTGCAGCAGCATCAGACCTGTCGCGGCGTAAGCTACTACCAAGAAACCCCGATTGCCGCGCAGGATAGCGCAGCGAATCCGGCTATCTGCCGTAAGCGTATCTTTAACGCCACCACCGATGCGCAGCTGATTGCGCTGGATGCCGATACCGGTAAACCGTGTGCTGATTTCGGTCAGAACGGTGTGGTTGACCTGCACGCCAACATGGGTGAAGTGCGTCCCCATGCGCTGATGCAAACCGCAGCACCGCTGGTCGCGGGCAAGCTGGTGATCGTTGGCGGTTCCGTGATGGATAACGGCTTCAACAGCGGCAACCCGTCAGGCGTGATTCGTGCGTACGACGTGCAAAGCGGTCGTCTGGTGTGGAACTTTGATCCGGCCAACCCGCAAAACACCGCACCCATCGCTGCCGGTCAAAACTACCCGCAGGACACGCCAGTAGCGTGGGGCACGCTGAGTGCTGACCTGAAAAACGGTTTAGTCTATGTGCCGTTTGGTAACGCTTCACCGGATGAAGTGGGCATTGAGCGCGATCCGAACAGCAACACCGAGAAGTTCCGCGATGCGCTGGTGGCGCTGGATTTGCAAACAGGTGCGTTCAAATGGCGCTATCAGAGTTCCAACCACGATCTGTGGGACCGCGATAATCCGTCACAGCCTTCGCTGGTGGACATCGATTATCAGGGCCAGAAGCAGCCTGTGGTGATCCTGCCGACCAAAACCGGCAACCTGTTTGTGCTGAACCGTCTTACTGGCCAGCCGGTGTATCCGGTAAACCAGGTGAAGGTCTCCACTGAAGGTGGCGTCGCGGGTGAGAAATTTGCCGCGACCCAGCCGGTTTCAAGCCTGAACTTCATCCCGCAGCCGTTGACTGAGAAGGCAATGTGGGGCATCACGCCGTTTGACCAGATGTCATGCCGCATGGATTTCCGTAGCCTGCGCTATGATGGCAATCCGTGGACGCCAGCGACCGAAAGTGGTTCGCTGATCTTCCCGGGCAACATTGGTGTGTTCAACTGGGGTTCTGTTGCCGTCGATCCGCAGCGTCAAATGCTGATTGCCGCGCCAGTGCGTCTGGCCTACAAGTACAACCTGATCAAACGTAGCGAGCAGACCGCCACCGAGCGCCTGTTCACCAAAGATGGCACGCCATACTGGAACGAAAACTTCCACGGTGATTATGCGATTCATATCCAGCAGTTGGCCTCTGGCCTCGGCATTCCGTGCGTTGCGCCACCTTGGGGCCGCATGGTGGGCGTGGATCTGAAGACCGGTAAAACCGAATGGCTGCGTCGCGTGGGTGTGACCAAAAACCTGAAGACCAGCTTCCTGCCTGGCCGCTTCCCAATCGGTTTCCCGATGGGCATGGTGGCGCACGGTGGTCCATTGCTGACCGCAGGTGATTTGGTGTTCCACGGCGCAACTGCAGATAACTTCTTCCGCGCCTACGACAGCACCACCGGCGAACTGCTGTGGCAAACCGAGCTGAGTGCCGGTGCACAAGCCACGCCGTCGACCTTTATGGGCAAAGACGGTAAGCAGTACGTGGTGATTGCTGCAGGCGGTCACGGTTCACTCGGCACCCAGGCGGGTGATAGCGTGGTGGCATTCCGTTTGAAGTAATCGCAGTTAAATTGAACAAGGCGCCCAATGTGGCGCCTTTTTTGTTTTCATCGGGTTATATTGAGCCTCTGTGCGAGACGCCACTGATAAGGAATTGTATGACCATCGCCTGCCTGCATACCGCCGCCAGCAATATCGCTATTTTCGATGAGGCCGCACAATCATTGGGCATGAGCCACGGCTCACTGAGTCATATTGTGATGCCACATTTGCTGGCGGAAGCCGAGCTGACCGGTGGCATGACTCCGCCGCAGCAGCACAAGCTGGAACAGTTGTTACACAGCCTGACGCCGTGGTTCGACGCGGTTCTGATTACCTGCTCGACGCTGGGGCCGGTTGCTGATGGTTTTCATGCTGAAGGGCATGATTGTCCGGTGTATCGCACCGATCGCATGCTGGCTGATGAAGTGCACCGTTTGCCGGGAAAATCGCTGGTGTTGTGTGCGGCAGAATCCACGCTGGCGGCAACGCGCGCGCTGTTTTGCCCAGCGACGCTGCCAGTCGAACAGCATCCTGACGTGCAGCTGATTCCTGGCGCCTGGGCGGCGTTTAAAGCGGGCCAGCAGGAGGCTTATCTGCAGATGATTGCGCAAGCGGTGGCCGACGGGAAACGGCAGGGCGCGAATCACGTGGCGCTGGCCCAGGTTTCTATGGCGGCAGCGGCAAAGCTTTTTAGCGCCGATAGTCAGCCATTAACCAGCCCGCAACTTGCGTTGAAGGTGGTACGTAATATTTCGTAGGGTGCGCATTCATGCGCACCTGGATGGAGGTCGCAATGAATGACGACCCTACGACGCGCATGCAAGGTCGCGCATAGGTTAACGTTTATCTTCATGTAAATAATAATCATTTGCATTAATGCTTATTACTCATTATCTTTAGCAACACTTTGTAACCTATCGCGATTTAACCACTATGAATCCTCAATCAAAGAGGACGCTTTTCTGCTGCCGCTTTTCAGGATCGCTCTTTTCATTTTCCTGACATACGCCCACATCTGCGATTTGGTAGACTTAAATCTGAGAATGAACGTTCACTACAGGATTATTCATGAAGAATTTTCAGCGCACGGCCATCGCCGGGCTGGTGTTATTGCTCGCCGCCTGTGACCAGAACAGCGCCCCGCCAGCGGGCGAGATGACCACCGAAGTCGGCGTGAAAACGCTGCATACCGAGCCGGTGACGCTCGATAGCCAGCTCACCGGACGTGTGGTGGGCAGCATGGTGTCGGAAGTGCGTCCGCAGGTGGACGGCATCATCCAGAAGCGCCTGTTTACCGAAGGCGATGAAGTCAAAGCCGGTCAGGTGCTGTATCAAATCGATGCGGCTAGCTATCAGGCCAGTTACGATCAGGCCGTTGCGCAGTTGAAAAATGCGCAGGCGTTAGTCAAAAGCAGCCAGTTAAAATCTGCGCGTTACAGCGCGCTGGTGAAAGAGAATGGCGTGTCGCGTCAGGATGCCGACGATGCGCTGGCAACCTATCAACAGAACGTAGCGTCGGTCGATCAATATCGTGCCGCCGTCGAAAGCGCCCGCATCAACCTCAACTACACGCAAATCAAAGCGCCGATTTCTGGCCGCATCGGCATCTCGTCGGTAACGCCGGGCGCGCTGGTGACGTCCGCGCAAACCACCGCGCTGGCTACCATTCGCGCGCTTGATCCCATCTATGTCGATCTCACCCAATCCAGCGTGCAATTGCTGAAACTAAAGCGTCAGCAGGCTTCTCTCCAGCAGAGCAGCGATGTGGTGCCGGTGACGGTAAAACTGGAAGACGGCAGCAACTATGATCATCCTGGCAAGCTGGAGCTGACCGAAGTGGCAGTTGATGAAGCCACCGGAACCGTTACGCTGCGCGCGATTTTCCCCAATCCGCAGCATGAGTTGTTGCCGGGCATGTATGTGCGTGCCAACGTCACCAACGGGGTTAAAAACGATGCGATTCTGGCCCCGCAGCAGGGCATCACGCGCGATGCCAAAGGCAACGCCACGGCGCTGGTGGTGGATAAAGAGAACAAAGTGCAGAGCCGGGAAGTGGTGACCGATCGGGTTATCGGCAACACCTGGCTGGTGACCAGCGGTTTGAACAGCGGCGACAAGCTGATTGTTGAAGGCACCGCCAAAGTACAGGCCGGTATGACGGTGAAAGCGGTTGAAGTGACGCCGAACAGCGCCAGCAGCGGAGGCCAATAATTATGTTGGCTCAGTTCTTTATCCGCCGCCCGGTATTCGCCTGGGTGATCGCCATCTGCATCATGATGTTCGGCGTGCTCAGCATTAAAAGTCTGCCGATTGCGCAGTATCCCGACGTCGCGCCGCCGCAGATCAGTATTCAGGCCACTTACACCGGCGCGTCGGCGGAAACGCTGGAAAGCAGCGTCACGCAGGTGATCGAGCAGCAGCTCACCGGCCTCGACGGCTTGCTCTATTTCGATTCCACCAGCACCGCCTCAACCGGCCAGGTGAAAATCAACGTCACCTTCCAGCAGGGCACCGATCCGGACATTGCACAGGTGCAGGTGCAGAACAAAGTGCAGCAGGCCGAAAGCCGCTTGCCGACGTCCGTCACCACGCAAGGCGTGACGGTAGAGAAGGCGCAGAGCGACTTCCTGCTGATTCTGGCGCTGTACGATAAAACCAACAAAAGCACCTCAGCCGATGTGGCGGACTATATGGTCAGCAACATGGAAGACTCGCTGGCGCGCGTGCCGGGCGTCGGCAGCGTGCAGGTGTTTGGTGCCGAATACGCCATGCGCATCTGGCTCGATCCCGCCAAACTCGCCTCCTATTCGCTGATGCCATCCGATGTCACAAGCGCGCTGGAGAGCCAGAATACCCAGGTTTCATCGGGTCAGTTAGGCGCGCAACCGGCCAGCAAAGAGCAGCAACTGGTGGCGACCGTGCGCTCGCGTTCGCGCCTGCAAACTCCGGAACAGTTCCGCAATATCGTGCTGAAAAGCCAAAGCGATGGCTCGGTGGTGCATTTGAGCGATGTGGCACGCGTAGAAATGGGTGATGAGGATTACAGCGCTAACGTGCTGGCGAACGGTCTTCCGGCTTCAGGGATCGCGGTGCAGCTGGCGTCCGGCGCCAATGCGCTGTCAACCGCCGAACAGGTGAAAGCCACTATCGACGAGTTCCGCAGCAGCATGCCGCCGGGCTATGAAGTGGCGTATCCGCTCGACAGCACCGACTTCGTGAAAATCTCGATTGAAGAGGTGGTGAAAACCCTGATCGAGGCGGTGATTCTGGTGGTGATCGTGATGTTCGTGTTTCTGCAGAACATCCGCACCACGCTGATTCCGGCGATTGCCGTGCCGGTGGTGCTGCTGGGAACCTTTGGCGTGCTGTCACTGTTCGGGTACTCGATCAACACCTTAACTATGTTCGGCATGGTGCTCGCCATCGGGCTGTTAGTGGATGACGCAATCGTAGTGGTGGAGAACGTCGAGCGTGTGATGCGCGAAGAGGGTTTGCCGCCGCGTCAGGCCACCGAGAAATCGATGAAAGAGATCACCGGCGCGTTGATTGGTATCGCGCTGGTGCTGTCGGCGGTGTTCCTGCCGATGACCTTCTTCAGCGGCTCGACCGGCGTTATCTATCGTCAGTTCTCCATCACCATTGTGTCATCGATGGTGCTGTCGGTGATCGTGGCGCTCACGCTGACGCCAGCGCTGTGCGCCACGCTGCTCAAACCGCATAACGAAGAAGGCGGCAAAAAGGGCTTTTTCGGCTGGTTTAATCGCAGCTACGCGCGCGTGCAGGCACGTTATCACAACGGCGTGGGTCACGTGCTGCACAGTTCGGTGCGCTATCTGCTGCTCTATGCGGTGCTGCTGATTGGTTGCGCGGTGCTGTACATGCGTTTGCCGACCGGCTTCCTGCCGACTGAGGATCAGGGCTATATCATGGTGCAATACCAGCTGGCACCGGGCGCGACGGAAAACCGCACCAGCGCGGTTCGTCGTCAGGTGCAGGAATACTTCGCCACCAAAGAAAAAGACAACGTCAACGTCAGCATGCTGGTGAATGGCTTCAGTTTTGCCGGCAGCGGCCAGAACGCCGGAATTGGCTTTATCTCGCTGAAGAACTGGAGCGAGCGTAAAGGTGCTGAAAACAGTGCCGATGCGATTGCCGCGCGTGCCATGGCGAGCCTGGCCAGCATTCGTGATGCGCAGATCTTCGTGCTGTCGCCGCCGTCGGTGTCCGGTTTAGGGCAGTCAGACGGATTCACCTTCGAACTGCAGGCGCGCGGCACCACCGGGCGCGACCAGCTACTGAAGATGCGTAATCAGCTGATTGCTGAAGCTAATCAGGATCCGCTGCTCAGCGCGGTGCGTGCCAACACTTTGCCGGATTTACCGCAGCTGCAGGTCAATATCGACGATGAAAAAGCGCAGTCGCTGGGCCTCACCATCAGCGATATCAATGATACGCTTAGTGCGGCGATTGGCGGCAGCTACATCAACGACTTCACCGATCGTGGCCGAGTGAAAAAGGTCTACATGCAGGGCGATCAGCAGTTCCGCAGCAAGCCGGAAGATATCGATCACTGGTACGTGCGCGGCAGCGATAGCAACAGCAATACCACCATGGTGCCGTTTGCGTCGTTTGCCTCGTCAGAATGGGCGTACGGCCCGGATGTGCTGTCACGTTATAACGGCCTCGCGTCCTATGAAATCGAAGGTTCGGCGGCGGCAGGCAAGAGTTCCGGGGACGCGATCGGCGCGATGGAAAAACTGGCGGCGAAGCTGCCGGCGGGCACCACCTTTGCGTGGAGCGGTTTGTCCTATCAGGAAAAACTCTCCGGCAACCAGGCGATGTCGCTGTATGGCATCTCGCTGATTGTGGTGTTTCTGTGCCTGGCGGCGTTGTATGAAAGTTGGTCGGTGCCGTTCTCGGTGATGATGGTGGTGCCGCTCGGCGTGATCGGTTCGTTGCTGGCGATCAGCCTGCGCGGACTGGAAAACGACGTCTATTTCCAGGTGGCGCTGTTAACCATCATTGGTTTGTCGGCGAAGAACGCGATTCTGATCGTAGAGTTCGCCGAAGACAATTACCGCAAAGGGGAAAACCTGATGAAGGCGGCGACGCACGCGGCATCGATGCGTCTGCGTCCGATCATCATGACCTCGCTGGCGTTTACCGCTGGCGTGCTGCCGCTGGCGATTTCCACCGGCGCAGGCGCCAACAGCCGTATTGCAATTGGTACCGGCATTATAGGCGGCACGCTGACCGCTACCTTGTTGGCGATCTTCTTTGTTCCGCTGTTCTTTGTTCTGGTGCGTCGCGTCTTCCCGGCGATTCCGCATGACGATAATCATCAATCTGTGGCGAAAGCGGGGAAATAACATGTCGGCAAAACTCTTAATGGTGTTAATTCCCGCGCTGCTGTCGGGTTGTGTCTCGCTCGATCCGCACTATGACCGCCCGCAAGGCGCGGTCAGCAACCAGATGCCGAGCGGTGATGCCTATCGTTCACTGCAAGGCACTCAGGCCAGCAACTACCGCGACCTGAGCTGGCAGGATTATGTGCTCGACGCCAAACTGCGTCAGGTGGTGACGATGGCGCTGGATAGCAGTCGCGACTTGCGTGAAGCGGTAGCCAGCGTGAAGTCGGCGCATGCGCAGTATGGCGAAGAGCGCGCCAATCTGTTCCCGACCGTCAGCGCAGGCGTGAGCGGTACGCGTTCACGCGCGTTAACCGGCGAAGGCAATCAAACCGCCATCAGCAACAGCTATTCGGCAGAAGGCAGCGTCAGTGCGTTTGAACTCGATCTGTTCGGCAAAAACCAGAGCCTGACGCGCGAACAGTATGAAACCTACCTCGGCACGCTGCAGGGCGCTCGCAGTACGCGCTTGACGGTGTTGTACAACACGGTGGATTACTGGCTGCAACTCGCTGCCGATCGCAGCAATCTGGCGATTGCCAAAGAGACCGCCGAGAGCGCACGTCAATCGTGGCAGGTGACGCGTAAGCAGATGGAAAACGGCATCGCTTCGATGGTGGATGTCTCGTCTGCGGAAACTACCTACCAATCTGCGCAGGCCGATGTTGCCAGTTACACCACGCTGGTGGCGCAGGATAAAAATGCGCTGGATTTGGTGGTGGGCCGCAGCGTGCCGGATAATCTGCTGCCTGACAGCATTGAGTCGATCGGTAACGCACTGCGTGAGGTGCCGGCGGGTGTCTCATCGGATGCGTTGCTGAATCGCCCTGATGTGTTGCAAGCCGAGCACAATCTCAAGTCTGCCAACGCCAGTATTGGCGCGGCGCGTGCCAACTTCTTCCCGAGCATTACGCTGACGGGCAGCGGCGGCGTCGGCAGTGCCGATCTCTCGACGCTGTTTAAAAACGGGGCGGGCATTTGGTCGTTTGCGCCGAGCATTTCGCTGCCGATTTTTCAGGGCGGCTACAATGTTTCTTACCTGAAATACACCAAAGCACAGAAAGAATATTACGTGGCGGCGTATGAGAAAGCGGTGCAAACCGCCTTCCAGGAAGTGGCGGATGCGCTGGCGCGTCGCGGCACCATCAACGATCAGCTCAGCAGTCAGCGGAGTAATGTGGCGGCATCGCAAACCTATTACCATCTGGCGGATCTGCGCTATCGCAACGGCGTTGATACCTATCTCAATGCCTTGACGGCGCAGCGCACGCTGTACAGCGCCCGCACCAGTCTGGTGAGTACGCAGCAAGCTTATTACCTGAATTTAATCACTTTCTATAAAGTGATGGGCGGCGGCACGGCGTTGAAAGAATCTGAAATAATGAGCACGCAATAATTGCGTAATGCTCGTCAGTTAATCGTCTTTCGGTCGCCATAAATGGCGACCCTACAAAGGATTGGCGCGTTTTTCGTAGGGTGCGCATTTATGCGCACCAACCGCAAATATTGGCAACATTGTCATGGTTTCTCACCGGATACGCATCGCGTATGATGACGCGATTAAAACGATAATTTTCTTCGGAGCCAATGTGAGTCACTCTGAACATGACGAATTCTTTTTGCAGCGTCAGCAGCAGATTATTAATGCGGCAAAAGTCTGTTTCAGTCGCTCCGGATTTCATGGCGCCAGCATGGCGGATATTAGCCGTGAATCTGCGTTAGGGGCAGGGCAAATATATCGTTACTTCAGCAGTAAAGAGCTTATTGTCACGGAAACAATCAAAAGCATCGCGCACAACTGGCGCCTGTTTTTAGTACAGCATTTACCCGCGCAACAATCGACGCAGGATATTATCAACGCGGATTCGCCATTCTGGCAGCATTGGCCAAGTCAGGACCGGAAATTATTACTGGAAATGTATTCTGAGGCGTCGCGTAATGAATCGGTGCGTACCGTTCTGGCCCAGCAAGAGCAATTATTACTCGCCGAATTAGAGGTGCGTTTTGCCGCACAAACACCTGAAACCAACGCAACGCAACGTGCCAACCGCATTCAATTTTTATTGCTGCTGGTGGATGGCGTCGCCTGTCGCGCCTTTGGCGATAATGACCTGGATCACCATGAAATGCAGCGCGTGAACGGCATTCTCAGCCAGCATCTATTCGGTTGAGATTAGGCAGCACTGTGCGGGTAGACGTCATTGACTACCGCATTGAAAAACGGCATAAAGCCTGGTGCGATATCGCGCTGCTTCATGCAGCGGCGAATAATGATGCCGTCAATAATCAGCGACATCACATATAAGCGGGTGTGAATAGCATTGGCGTCTTGTCCAGGATGCAGCGCCTGCTCCTGCGCAATAAAGTTATTTTTAAGTTGATGCCAGGCATCGAACATAATTTGCTGGATGCGATTATTCCGCGTGGCTTCAGATGACACTTCCATCAGCAAAATAATACTGTTTTCCACTGCCGCCGGCACAATATCTTCCGCTTCATGATAATGTCCCTGCATATGCGCGATACGTTCAAAGTCGGCATTCAGTAAGGTGATCATCCGCTGCACCACACTGGTGACTAATGCCTCAATGATCGCCTCTTTGTTTTTATAATATTTATAAATTAAACCGATGCTGACATCGGCCTGAGTAGCAATATTCTGAATCGACGTCTGGTGAAAACCTTTTTGCCGCATGCACTGCTCGGCGGCTGCCAGGATCTGTTCGCTTCGGTTCATTTTTATTACACTCGCAGAATAAAGCGGCTATTTTACGCAATTAAACTTGCGCTGGCGATGAATAAAAAAATTAACCTGCTCTTATTATTTCGGCCCTTTATCGTCGTTCAGTTTTTTTGATTTAAGCGAGCAGTTTTGCCTGCTGTTCATGATTCTCCCGATCTCTATGATGGTGGACAGAGAAAAATCATAGAGGAGTTACACCATGAACATCCTGCGTGCCCAACGCGATCAGCTGTTTGAATACGGTCCGTTTAACATTCGCCGTCAGCGTCCCGGTGAAGCGTTTGGACCGCTGGAAATTATCGATCAAATGACGCTGCAGCTGGATGCCACCATTCCGCTGCATTCGCATCAGGACAGTGAGATTTTCAGCTACGTTTGGCGCGGTTCGCTGCTGCACAGCACCGAGTTGGGAGAAACCCATTCCCTCAATGCTAAACGCGCGCTGCTGCTGAGTGCCGGCAGCGGGATACGCTTTGCCGAGTCTGCGCCTTTTATCGAAACCGAAATGCTGCAGGCCACCATTCGCCCAGCGCAAACCGGCGGTGAACCGCAGGTGAATACCTTTACCCGTGTGGACGGTGCGGCAGCAAACGCATGGACGTTACTGGCAGGGCCGCACGGCAGCGAGGCGCCGCTGGCGCTCAATCAGGCGGTCTACATTTATGACCTGAAACTGGAACGCGACCAGCAGATTAATGTGCCACAGCGTGCAGGCTATTCCAGCTGGATTATTGTGCTGGACGGCATTGTGCGTATCGATAATGAACGGTTGCACAAGGGCGATTCCGTGAGCGATACCGCGCCATTACCCGCGTTGACGGGAGAACGGGATGCAACGCTGATCGCGTTTCTGGTGCAGGAAGGCGCACTTAACCCTTCCTCGCCATAACATCGTGTTATCATCTGCGGATACAACTCAGGAGCAGGCTAATCCCATGAAAAAGAAAGAGTTCGTTACCCAGGATTTGCTGAGCAAGATCTATCAGGAGGATACTTCCGCACCCCGCAAATTGCCGCCTGAACGTCAGTTGGCCGAAGAATATGGCGTATCGCGTTTCACCATCCGGCAAGCACTGGAGAAGCTGGTCAGTATCGGAGCGGTGCGTATCGTGCAGGGATCGGGCATCTGGATTAACGAAACGGTGCGTAATAACCCGCTGGTGTATAATTCGATCACCGAAAAGCGCTTTGACCAAATGCATTACCGCTCAATCGGCCTGCGTAAAAGACGCCCCGACAGTGACGAGCAACAGATATTCGCCATTAACGACGATGCCTTTATCTGGGAGTTTTCCCGCCTGCGCTATGTCGATAATGTGGCGGTACAGATTGAAATATCGCGTATGCCAGCAACCTTATTTAGCGATCTCAATGGTGACATTATTGAGCGATCGATACAGCAATATGTGTTGTCCAAAGGCTATCAAATCTCACATTTACTCACCAGCTACCGCGCGATTAGCGTTAATCGCGAACAGGCGACGCTACTGGGTTGTAAAAAAGGGAGTCCGGCTATGCACATTATTAACCGTGGTATTTTACAAGGCGGGCAGGTGTATGAAATCAGCGACATCGTTGATATTAATTACACCTGCACCTATCTGATTCCGCATAACCCGGATAATCTGCGTTTCCGTCAGCAACAGCGCTAAATTATGGCGTGTGAATGGTGCCGTCAGGCAGGCGACTCTGCGTCCATTCATGCGGACGGTAAACCACCGGATGTTTTTCTGCTAACGCTTGATCAAAGCCGACGCCAATACCCGATGCTTGTGGTGGATAAATATAGCCATTCTTAATCTCCGGCGCGCCAGGGAAAACCGCATCGGTCAGCGTTGAGCGCGGAATAAATTCCTGAATGGCAGCATTGTGCAGATGAATATTCAGATGTGTATTGACTGCTACGCCAATCGGCGTCATATCGCCCGGTCCGTGCCATGCCAGTCGCACGCCAAATGCCTGACACAGCGCCGCCAGTTTCAACGCCGGTGTAATGCCACCAATCTGCGAGACGTGACAACGAATAAAATCGATGCGACGATTCACAATTAACTCGTGCCATTCCGCTGGATTATTAAATAATTCACCTAGCGCTAACGGCACCGCGCTTTGCTGACGCAGTTGCTCTAACCAGCCGGTTTGTGCGGGAGGAAGCACATCTTCAAGAAAATAGGGCATATACGGCTCAAGCTGTTTCACCAGTTGAATTGCCTGCTGCGGGAATAAGCGCTCATGCACGTCATGCAGAATTTCGAATCGATGTCCGTATTTCTCTCTTAACGCACGGAACATCTCTACCGTATTTGCCATGTACTCTTGCTGCGAGTAATAAGCGCCTGAGGTGCTATTTTCCGGTGCGTTGAGTTCTTTGGGCGTTCCGCCGTAAAAACCCAGCTGACAGCGGATATGGCGATAGCCTTTCTTTAAGGCGTTATCGACCGAGGTATAAAGTTCGTCCAGTGTTTCACCGCTGGCATGGGTGTAAGCCGCAATCGCATCGCGTGCCTTGCCGCCCCACAGTTGATAAAGAGGCATATCAGCTAACTGCGCCTTAATATCCCACAACGCCATATCCACGCCCGAAATGGCATTGTTAGTCACCGGCCCGTTACGCCAATAGGCATTAACGTTCATCATCTGCCACAGGTCTTCAATATTGTTGGCATCGCGTCCAGTTAATAGCGGCACCAGATACTCATCCACCATGGTTTTTACCGCTAAAGGACGCTGTTGAAAGGTGGCGCAGCCGTGACCGGTAATCCCTTTATTGGTGGTGACACGTACGGTAATAAGATTATGACGATCGGGGCGGGTAATAAAACACGCAATATTTTCAATAATGGTTGGGGTCACGAGAAATACTCCTGTGGTGCAGTGACTGCACGCAATATCAAGGCATGTTGCTAAGCTATTATTGCCGTATCATTACCGGGTTTTTATTAAGACGCAAACCCTTTTTTGGGCAATAAATATTGGTCAGTAAATCAGAGCGTTTATCGTCATAAAAACAGACCAATTTGTCATTTTAGAGATTAATAGGACTGATACAGCGGGTTTTGTGATCGCAGTCATGATTTATTGGTTTGTTTTGTTCGGTGTCATTTATTACCATCCAGTGCAGATTTCATCAGGCTGTTTTTCTTCCCTCAGGAGCACGTATGGGAACGCAGGAAGTAATAAAAAATATAATCCACTTAGTGGGTGGGAAGAATAATATCAATAAAGTCTGGCATTGCATGACGCGTTTGCGCTTTGACCTTATTGATGACAATAAAGTTAACCAGAGCGAAATTAAAACCTTGCCCGGTGTGCTGGGCGCGCAAATGCAGAGCGAACAATTCCAGATTATTATTGGGCCCAAAGTTAATAGCTGGTATGAGCAAATCGTTCCGGTATTAAATAACGATGGCGTCCAGCCGGCGCAAAACGAGAAAACGCGTAAAAGCTTGGTATCGCTGTTTATGGATACCGTCTCGGGGGTATTTGGACCGATTGTTCCCGCCATTGCTGGCGCAGGGATGATCAAAGGTTTGCTGGCTGGATTAGTGGCGTTAAAGCTGGTCTCGGCCAAAAGCGATACGGTAATGGTGATTGATTTAATTGCCAGCGGCGTGTTCTATTTCCTGCCGTTCTTTTTAGCGGTCTCCGCCGCCAAAATATTTAAAACCAACGAGTATTTAGCCGCTGCCGTGGCGGCTTGTTTAATGTATCCCTCTTTAATTGATGCGGCAAAAGCGCTGGCGGCGCATCAGGAGGGCGCAGTGAGCGCGTTTTGGCTGATGGGCGTGCTGCCGGTTTCGGTATTTAATTATGCTTCCAGCGTTATTCCGGTCATCTTCTCTATCCTGGCGCTCAGCTATATCCATCGCTGGGTGGATCGCATTATGCCGGAAGTATTAAAAACTGTATTTACGCCTACCTTAACGCTGTTCCTTGCGGCTTTGACCGCGCTGGTGGTGATTGGTCCGATGGGGATTTGGCTTGGCAAAGGTCTGGCGCTGTTTATTGAGGGCTTATTCAGCATTTCGGCAAGCTTTGCTGGCTTAATTGTCGGTGCGATTCGCCCGGTGGCGGTGCTGACCGGCATGCATCACGCGATGACACCAATTGCGCTACAGAACTTTAGCGATCGCGGTTATGACATGTTGATGCCGATGATGTTTATGGCAAATATGTCGATTGCCGGAGCGACGTTCGCTATCTGGAAATTAAGTAAAAATCGTCAGGACAAAGTGGTGACACTTTCAGCCGCGATTTCAGCGTTATTAGGCATCACTGAACCGGCGCTGTTTGGCGTATTAACGCGCTACAAAAAAGCCTTTATCGCGGCAACGGTTTCCAGTGCACTGGCTTCAGCCTTTATCGGTTTCTTTGGCGTGCGTTTATACGGCTACATTCTTTCCAGTATATTCAGTTTGCCGGCCTATATTGGCCCGTACTTTATCTGGGCCGTTTCCGGCGTCGCCATTGCGCTGGTTTTGTCGTTTAGTCTGACGTTGATATTGGTGGGCAAGGAACCTGATTTAATTATTCAGGCAGAGAATAAGTAATGTAGGGTCGCCATTTATGGCGACCGTTTTATACCTAACTCACACTCGCCACCAGCCAGCTTTCCAGCTGGCTCAATTCATTAAGCTGATTCGGAAATTCCGTTTTCAACAGTGTTAATTGCGCCAACATGGTTTCAGGACGATATACCGCGCCCTGCAGACGTAACGCCAGCGTTTCTAATGGCGAAGGGTTCAGGCTGTCGGTGAAAATCTGGCAGCGAGAAATTACGCCGCGCTCCACATCAAAGTGAATCTCTACGCCGCCCCAGACAAAGCGCTCATTCAACTGATGCGAGAAATCCGGCGCATTACCAAAATTCCATTCCCAGCTGCTTAGCCGCGCAAATTGCTCTTCGAAGCCGGGCAAATCAGGCAGTGCAGCGGGGGAGATATGTTCTGGTTCGCACTCTTCCTGATAGTAAGCAAAATAGGCGGCAATCACCTCACGGCAGATTGCGTCAAAGCTGATGCCCGGTACCAAATCGGCAATGTTGGCTACACGTGAACGCACCGAGGTAATGCCTTTCGCCTGTAATTTTTTAATGTCTGGATTGAGGTAATCGGCGAGACGCGAAAGGTCGGCATCCATCAAAAATGTGCCGTGATGAAAACCGCGATCGGGCGTTTCACGATAGGCAGATCCGGAAATCTTGCGCACTTCGCCATCCACGTTCACCACGATATCGTTGCGACCTGAGGCCTCAGCTGGAATGCCAAGCTGTTCCAGCGCGCGCAGGATAATCGCCGTGGAGACCGACTTATCGTATTCCGGTTTGCCGGCCATAAAGGTGAAGCAGCAGTTTCCCAAATCGTGAAACACCGCGCCGCCGCCGCTGCTGCGTCGTGCCAGCTTGATACCGTCTTCCGCCATCCGCCGCGTATTGCACTCTTTCCACGGATTCTGTGCGCGGCCGATCACCACGGTAATACAAAACATTTCAAACATGATAATGATAATCATCAGCATGTTTGATGTTCATAGCTTTTGTGAGAAAGGCATAGGATGACCATTAACTTAAATTTACTTTTTGGCCTCCAATAAGTGATTTTGTGGGGCTTTATTGTGTGTGGTGATGCGTTTGCATGGCTTCGCGTTAGGGTGGCACAAACTGCGGCTGGTGAAGGATTTGCGTTAAAGTAATGATTGACATTACGGAAGGCGATGAAGATTAAGGTCTTTACTTGCTATTTTTTTGGCTTTCCTGTAATATGCCCTTAGCAAAAAGAATTACCAAGCCTTTTAAAAACCATTATCGACAGTCACATAGGAGAAATGACCATGAGATGACTATTAATTAAACCAAGGAGACATCGCATGTCTAATCGTAAAAACGCACCTTTAAAGACTATCAATAAAATCAAATCGTTAATCAGTGATTTAACTCAGTTTAACGTTAAAGTAAGCACTCTAAAATCAAGCAGCAACCCTTTCATTCAGTTCTTTGAACATGATGACTTTGTACATACGCTATATATGAAAGACGAAACCCTTTGCTACAAGGGGTTAAATTTAAATTCCGGCAAGGTTGTAGAAGCCGAGCTTGACTTACAAAATGAAGTGAACTTTTTGATGTACGCAAGTTTGGTGATGAAATTACCAGTATCGTTCTCTGGTATCTCACAGACTCTATCTCTTATTGCTGAATATGGACTACAGGTTCAAGCTGTAAGGTAATTTCCATGTAACCCCTCATCAGTACTCACATAGTTAATACCCAGATAGGAAATAAGCCAGGGTATTCACTATGAAGTATATTCTACTAGAATTGCTAATCCGTAACGGCGATGATGCAACACAAGCTCTGTGCTTGTGGCGGTCATATTTTCACTTATTCAAATTAAGAAGAGGATTCTCCATTAAATACTAAATATAGTAAAGGGAGAATATATGTTCACAATAGTATTAATATCATCAATCATAACAATAACATTAAAAGTAGTCAGTGCTGTCATTCTTCACTACTGGCACTAATGCACATAACAGTACCTGAAAGATTATTGCAAGTTTTTGGAACAAAAAAATATATTGCGGTATAATCTATGTATCAAGCCCGTCACCGGCTCAGCGTGACAAATCTATAACCTCCATGAAAAATTACTCCATGTCATGTGGAGTGTTTTTTCGCCTGGCGAAAATACGGAAATGTATAGCTAATGAAGAATAAGCAAATAAATGTGCGACTAACTGAAGAACAGATAGCTATTCTTCAATCGTTGGTAGCAAATGGCACGGTGAAAACACAAAGTGCCGCACTTGTTTACCTAATCAACCAGTACGGGATCTTAGGTAAAAAGTAAAAGCGTTTGGTGGTAGCAAAACACCGGGAAGGTAACAGGAAGTTGCCTAATGTATATGGAAATACAATATGGAATGGAAACAAATCAATGAAAAGTACTCAATAAACAGTAACGGTCAAATCTGGTCACATAAGACCGGGAAGTACCTTAAACTACATACTAACCCTAATGGTTATGTTGTGTATAAGAATCGCTATGTTCATCAAATCATGATGGATCTATTCGATATATCCAAACCTGATGACGGGCAAGATTACACTGTTGACCATATCAATCGTATCAGTACTGATAATCGCCTTTGTAACCTACGCTGGTTAACTCGAAAGGAACAACAGGCGAATCGTAAAGAAGCCAAACAGCGTTTACCAGAGCTTGAATTGTGTGAATGGATGGATCTCATGATCACGTTTCTCACTGGCGACTACTCGCATTATCAAATCACTGAGTACATGAACATCAAGTACAATCGTGACTCGGATCGTGTTGTGTACCTTCGCATCATCAATGGGCAATGCTACAGAAATTGGTATGAGGGGTATCTGACCTATCAACAACACGAACGAATCAAACAGCTAAACGCGGATAGGAAGACCTATTAATAAGAAAGCCCCGGTAAATGTCACGATACCGGGGCTTTAGAACTAAGGAAATTTAAGATGAAAACTATCAACAATAATCATCAACAGTATTTATCGGGGAACAATCATGGCGGGTAAAGAGGTCGTAACCAGTAATGACGAGCTACGCAGTATCATCGCTACGTTTACCAGCTACAGGCACGATCTAACTAACGAGGCGAAGGGGATAATTCGTAATGCGATTGATGATGCTATGCCAGGAAGCAGGAACACATACAGTGGGGAAAAAATCTTTTTCTTGCTGTGTCGCATTCCAGAGTTCAGCCGTGCATCGGTGAAGTACTGGTGTGATAACTGGTGCGGTACACATCCGGGTGAACCTATCATGGGTGATGAAAGTGTACGCAAGTACAAGAAGGTTTGTGTAGCTGTTGCCGATGCACTACTTGAAGCGGATAAACAGGGGGTGAAGCTAATCAGGCATAAAGAAGAAGGAAAAACCTATATGTTGGACTTTCAGCAACACCAGTTAATTGAACTAGCGAAGGATGGAACCGCGATAGAGGACATGATTCAGTACCTTCAATCGCTGTTGCCCGACAATCATTCTGGTAACTAATGCGTTACCAGAATGCCCCTTCCTGTTACCAGAATGATTTTTACCATGCTCAATTTTTGGTTGAAATATGTACTAAAAAGGGCGTTTTAGGGTGTTTTTTACTCGTTTTTAGTGCTTTTTATGACCCAAAAATCATTCTGGTAACATATTATAATGAAAGCAAATGATTCGCTACGCTCACTATGATCATTCGTCGTTCCTCCTCATGATCATACAAATCGGTTTACTTGTGTTTCTCGCAGTCGATGACTTCTCGAAATCACAAGCCGCATTGGTTCGCTTTGCGAATTGAAAATACAAAAGACTCATAGTGATTTGGCAAGTACTGCGTGAGTAACTACGCGTCACTTCGTTCCTTGTCGGGCTATCGGGCTGTCTAAGCCCTTACTATCTGAAAGTACTGGATCTGAATTGTCCTTTGAATGTAAAAATGAAGTACTTTCAAAGGGAGATGGAAATGAACAGAAAACAATTTATTGAGTCCGAAGGTGGAACGTGTAGCAATTGGACTTGGAGTTGGTCATTTGTAAATCACGAAAAGAAGATGGTTGTATTTGGTGCATGGGATGCAGAAAGGGAGCAAGAGAGATCAGTCATCTTGAAAGAGGACTGGGAAACCAAGGAAGTGAACGGAATAGAAAAAAAGAATCTGGGCTACGTGCAAGCTATTAAACACCTCAATTTGATCGCCGAAGGCTATGATCTCTTCACCTTTGAAATGAAGCAGGGACGAACCGCCGAAGATCCTGATGTCGCAGTTATTAAAGGATTCACACCTAAACTTGAGAAACGTTATCTAAGGAAGGAAGGCTCAACTTGGTATGCGGACTATCAGCCCAATCAATTCCCCGATGAAATCCCCGCACCAGAAAACTATGTCGAAGGTGCCAAGAAGCAAGTTACTGTGAACTCATACGAGCGTGACCCAAAGGCAAGAAAAGCCTGTATTGACCATCACGGAACAGCATGTAAGTGTTGTGGGTTCGACTTTGAGAAAGTCTATGGCAAGCATGGTAAGGGTTTCATCCATGTACATCATATTAAACCACTGCATACCGTTGGCGAAGGTTACAAAGTAGACCCAATAAATGAAATGGTTCCCCTGTGTCCTAATTGTCACGCAATGGTGCATAGAGGGAGTGAAGTACTGTCGATTGAGTGTCTTAAAAAAATGTTCTAACGAATATGTTATAATTACAGCTTACTGATCCTCAATGAATTTTTAAGCTCGGACCATGCCTCACTTACTTCCTCTACAAAGGATTCTAGTGGGCTTGGTTTTATACCCAAACATTTTCTCAGATACAAGTGCCTCAACACGTAATCACTCTCCATATATTCTGAATGTCCAAAATTAGTTTCGATGTTAATAACTTTATCACTTGAAATAGATGTTGTTCCTATAGCAGATGTAGAATAAAAAGATATTTCGCTAAGTAATCGCTCCAAAATAAAATCATTAGTTGAGTATAAGTTAAAAGCACCAATGACATTTTCATATGAATCAAGCATGGCATATTCCATTTCAGAGGAAATGCCGCCCATAAGTAGCAAGAATATCTTATTTTCTTTATCTATCATGTCAAGACTCTCAAGTACCACCTGAGTGCCCATTGAATGAGCTACAATTAATATTATCTCTGAGGGTGTTGAACGGAGATTCACATTATAGGCTAGTTTTTGTGCTGCTTTACTTATGTTGTTTTGTGCCTCATCCCAAGCATTGATTGTTTTTTCTCCGTAGATTCTAGGCGAGCTTAGAAAAGATAGAACCCTTTCCATTTTTCCGCTTGGTACACCTGATTCCCAGTCGAGTTGGTACACTTTAATATCTCGCACTGCTTTGTCATGAGGCAAAGCATTTTCTAAGACGTCTACAAACTTATACATTGCCGAAGAGTTACTTTGGAAGCCATGAACAGTAAATACTTTCTTCATAAAATGTTCCAAGTGGTTTTTAATTTGCGGTTATAGCCAGATGATTAATTGTCTTCCAAATCTTGCCAATCATACTCTCTTCCATTGACCTAATTCATGATAAATACCATAAACTACAGAGGATTAACACTATGAAAATTGATAAGTTCACTATAGGCCGATTTGCACTAACCAACACAGAGGGGGTGATTAGGTACTTCATCGATAGTGAAGAAGTGACATATGCTGAACTTGAGTATGGCAGTCCAGAGAAGATAACCCTTGAAGTACTCAAGGAAAAGTATGATCACGAATCGCGTGATTTGGGTTTGAAGTGGGAGTAACGCAAAGTTATTTCTAAAGTTTTATTGCTCTCTGCCGATAATAAAGATATTTAAGGTGGGAGTGATTAAAAGTGAAATTCATGCATGTGGCATTTTTAGCATCAATCTGTTTTCTGGCAGGGTGCGGTGAAGATCATAATATTACGGTGGTGAAAAACCAGAAAGATAATTTCTTCAAGGGTAATACCTATGGGGATGTACTTTCAAATTGGAGTATGTGTGAATCAACAAATTGGGAAGCACTTAGTGGAAATGACAAAGATATCGTTAAGTTCACTTGTGTGAATAAGAACCTGAATGATTACATATCTAAAATACAGACGGATATGGAAGTTGGTTTTGAAAACAAAGAAAAACGGAAGCCATCCGACATAGAACTGAAGGAAATAAATGAATTTCTTAATTTAAGTAAAGTTCAAGAGGCTTTTTATTTCAAAGTGAAGGATGACAGAGCATTACCATACAAAACAGGGACTGAGTACTTCTGGTCTGACGGTCAATCTGGTTATGATGATGAATATCCAATAACAATGTTTACAAATGTAGCAGCTAATTCGAATGATTTTTATTTAATGAAGACACGAAACTATCTTGGTGACCAATACATCCCATTAAGATATAACTATATTATGCATCTTTTTAAAAGAATTAAAAATTAATTGCTTTCATTTTCAGCATTGATTACACAATCAATTTTTTATATATTGTAGAGTCCCTGAACCGTAACAGCGGGTTGTTCTGCACAAACTTTCCGTGGTTCAGGGCTATCCTTTCAAAATGGCAACTCACCCTGCATATCACAAAACTCATCAAGATTACCGTTGTGTGCATCGATCATTTCTTGCTGGTGTCTATACCAGCTATCAACATCGTATATTGATACTGGCTCGTCCAGTACAAACCAATAGGCCGTTTGTGTAACCCTTCCAAACCAAAACATGCGTTGTCCATCAACGGGTTTTGTCTCCACTAACAGCATTTCACCCGGTTCAATGTGCGGTAAGTAAGCCCCGGTTTGATGAAGTACCGTTATTCGTTCATTTGTCCAAAAGTACTGAACACCTGAAGTTTGTGCAGGGTTAAACATGTTCTTGTTACCCATGTAATTAACTCCTCCAATATCGTATAACTGTAATTATATACAGTGATTTTGTGAGTTAACAAGATCAAGGCCAAAAAAACAAATAAAAATGATCATTTTCAATGCGTTACATTGATCATTGCGTGCTATCGCTACTTCAAATGATATCGAAAATGATCAATTATTGATCATATATTCAAATTGGATATCAAACATGGAAACTTTTTTGAAGGTGCTACACACAGCAGACGGCAAGATCATAGGCCTACAACTCGAAAAACAGATTGAGAGTACAGACCAGTTCATCACTCTATTGCATTCCATAGAGGGGAAGGCTGCATACCTCGAACAGCACGATCTCATGCTGGTAACACCAATTGGATTTTCCATTGCCTCATTGCTCAGCTACGAAACAAACCTGAGTAAGTTACTCGATACATATCCCTTTATACGTTTGATGCTCACTGAGGACTTCCCAAATCTGATCGATGGGCGTAGGAACCGCCTTCTGAATGAGCTATGCGACCGTTACAAGCTTTGGCTAGGCAATCTCGGCAGCGGTGTACGCACAAACCTGATTGCAGTGATGGAAGGGGGCTTTGAAGGATTAATTTTCGATACTGCCTTTACTGAGGGAAACCAAGACAAAGCTATCTTTCCAGCAGTACTTAACGAAATGAACAAATACACAAACAACCTGATCGTGCCTGGTATCAATACTGGCAGGTACAGACCTATACGTCTTAAGCACATAGAACAATTAATGTAGGGATAATTAAAATGAAAAAACTACTTATAGCAGCAATCATTGCTTTAACCACGGCATGTACCTCGCATCACTCATGGATGGATAAAGCCTATGTTGGTTATGTTGATAACCAAGCTGTAGTGCTCTTTGATGCTGGTACACGCAATGGCACCAAGTATTACAGGCCTCAGTTCCAATCAGACTGTCATTACAACAAGGCATTCTTTGACGAACAGAGCAGTACTGGCTGTGTAATCAATGAGGCCCGCATAGTTGACTTGCATATATATAACTAGTGGTGCTTTAAAGTTAAAGGATTGATTAGTGCCTAGATTTATCTTTTACTCATTACATTAACTTCCGGATAGCATGTTCTCAGATAAGTTAGTAAGAATTTTACAGAGTTACTGTAATTACTAAGTAAACTTTTCCTAACAGAGAAGGCATGATATTTTAATTGTGCTGTCTGTAGATGTTCACTAGGTATAAATCTAAACATGATTCGAGGGTTATCAACTTCTTCAGTATCAAAGTTTTCCATTGTAAATTCAAGTAACTCATGTTTCTTTAGAATAAGCGTATTGATGAAGTCATTTAAGTTTTCATCAAAAAAGACGACCTCATACTCTACGCCTTCTCTTTTTATTTGTATTTTTGGGGCTTCGTATACTAAATGATCAATCGCTAAGTTAAACTCCTCTAAAGCGGGGGTGTAATTATGCAATGAATTTTCAATGATACTTGTGATGTTTGATAGGGGGATCCTAAACCAACTGCATACGTCATTAAGTAAACGAATATCACTTTGTCTTAAAATATTGCTATCTATAAAGGTTGGTTTATTTTTCATTTTATGAAAGTAGGTTTCAACTAGATCTGGATAATTTATGATTTTTTCAAAAATATCATCATAATATACAAGATCGAAGGTGAAGTTATTTTGGATGAACTCACTTTCAAGTACCTTCCTTATTAATTTCGAATCAGGCTTGCTTGATGTGACATATGAAACCGTTCCGTAAGACAACCCAGATCTTAAAAGTTTATTCAAATCATCATTTATTTGTCTTATTGTTAGTTTTGTATCTATATAGTTTTTGCATTGAATAACGTTACAATTACCATTGAGATTCTTTCTTTTTTGAATAAGATCAATTCCGTCTTGGTTTTGTCCCTTTCTGCCATATTTAACATACTCAATGTTTGTTGTTTTATTATAATAATCCCTGATGAGGCTCTCAAATGATTCTGAATCAGATAAATATATGGCTTTGATGCTCATCACAATTTCCTTATATAAAAGATGCAATTTACTAAATGGTGATATTTAAGTCAATACAGCAGGTTCTCTTCAACCATAAAATGTGCGGGAGTTTTCGCAGCCCTTTATTATCTTTATATATTAATAAAAAAAGCTATCCCGCCCCTCATAAATACTCATAGCTAACCTAAAAAGGAACAACTATGAGTAACACAATCTCAATACGCTCTCTAGGCCGTGTCTACGGATACGACGAGTCAACTATTAGGCAGGCATGGATACCTAAAGGGCTTGATATGTCATGGCCTGAAGAACAGATCCGTGCATGGGTAGTTGAAAACATCCTAAAGCCCCTTAGAGATACCGATCTAAACGAACAGATTCAACGTGAACGCCTTCGCCGTATGGCCGCAGAAGCAAGTCAGGCAGAGTTAGAACTTGAAAAGCAGTTATCGCTGGTGGTTGATACCGCCTATCTAGAATCCAGCCTAAGTGAGTACTTCAGCCAACTAAAGAACTATCTACGCACAATCCCACAGAAGCATTACTTAGAACTTTTTGAATCACAGGATGCACTACAACTTAAAACGAAACTAGCAGGCTTCATAGATGAAGTACTGAATGAAATTGGCAATCAGGAATATGAGATGCCAGAGGAAGAAAATGAACAAGGACAAGTTAACGAAGATCCTGAATCGGGCAGTGAAGAAGATACTTCCACCGAAGAGGATGAAACCAAGTGAATGGTGCGAAGAAAATCTAACCTTTCCTGATGGCCCTATGGGTGGACAACGCCTTACATTATTTGAATTTCAAAAAGAGCCACTAAACATTATCACTGATCCCAAAATTCGCAAGGTTTGCATGATGAGTTCGGCTCAACTTCTCAAGACGACAATAATGCTAAATGCTGCTATGTACTTTATGGCTAATGACAATTCCAATATGGCATTTGCTTCCAGTACTGGAAAAGAAGTAAAGCTAATGAAGACAGGGAAGTTTGATAATGTAATTTCCCGTTCAGATATTCTCTCCGAGATAGTTACTGATAAGAACAATAAGAACTTTGCGAACAACGCAGATCAGACACAGATGATTGATGGAACATTCCTGTACTGGCTAAACCTTAATGCAGCTTCAACACTTCGTGGGAAGACAATCAAGAGACTATTCCTTGATGAAGTATCAAACGTTGAAGCAGATGGTGAAGAAGGTAATCCCCTAAGACTTGCTGAACAACGTGCCAGTACTTTCACAGATGGCCTTGTCATGGTGGCAAGTACACCAAAGCTTAAAGACGATTTGATCTGTAACGAGTACGTGCTCAGTGATCAACGCCGCTTCTTTGTTCCATGTCCCCATTGCCAGCACGAACATACTCTTGAATGGGAGAATGTACGCTTTCAATGGCGTCAGATTAATGGAGGTCGCCGTGCATTACCTGATGAGGATACGGCAGCACTACATTGCCCAAAGTGCGATAAGGAAATCAGTGAAGCACAACGTATACGCATGGTTAAACAGGGTAGGTGGATTGCAACAAACCCTGATGTGAAAGATATAGCCGGATTCCAGATTTCAAGGCTCTATTCACCGATTACGACAATTCGAAAATTAGTATCAGAGTTCGCACAGGCACACTTTGAATTCGATCTCATGAGTTTCTACAACAACGCCTTGGGTTTGCCCTGGGATGATGAGATGAATTCGGATATTGATCTGATTGTTCTGGAGAACCTACGTAACAGTACTTTCAACATCCGTTCAATCCCCGATGATGTACTTGCCGTGACACATGGCATTGACCAACAGTTAGACCGTCTTGAAGTAACCACGATTGGATTTAGTGAAAAGAAAGTATACGTACTTGACCATAGATCATTCTTCGCACCAGATTGTACGAAGCCTGGAGCAAAGGCATACACGGAACTTGATCAGTTCATCAATGCACCATTGCGTACTGTCACTGGAAGAACGGTAAAAGTACTTGGATCGTTCATCGATAGTTCAAACGGTAACGCATCAAGCACGATTTACCGTTACGCATCAACCCGCAAGTATGTATTCGCCATTAAAGGAAGTTCATCCGCATCAAGTGACCTATTCAAAGCAAGTCGAGTAGGCGGTCATGATTTACTCATGCTCAACGTCAATGAAGGTAAGAACACCATACGGCGTCTACTTAATGGAGCCGTAAGTGAAGAATGGGAAGAAATGCCTACTCAATTACACTTCACTAGTGATCTTCCAGATGACTATTTTGAACAATTGACCAGTGAAGAACTTAAACGCAAGGGTGATAACCTCTATTGGGTACTGAAAAAGGGCTATAAGCGTAATGAAACACTGGACTGTCTGAATTATGCCTTAATAGCCAAAGAGTACTTTCTTCATAGAATAGGTTCAAATCCCTATAAACAATTACGTGAACATGTCTATAAACACAAAGTAGAGAATGATAAATACACGGAAGAACAACCAAAAGTAACTAAACCCGTAAAGACTCAACCGACGAGGAAGCGTAATAACTGGTTTAACTAAGGAATGAAATGAAAGAATTAATCTATATTGGTGAGAAGTTCACTCTAACTATTCCCGCAAATACAAAGATTGTCATTGGTAACAAAACAACAACGGTATATGAAGTTGAAAACGTACTTTCAGTAGCTACTGAAGTGATTGTTGATACAGCTACTTTCACTGAAGGTAATTACGCAGTTGTGAATAATACCAATGGCACTCTTAATATCTCACAGGTTGAAATTATCGATCCACTGGCTTCAAGTGATGCTCTTAATGATGCATTGACCATGATTAAGGAAATTGATCAGGTACTTGAAGACCGTGCAAAGAACGCAGTTAGCCAAATCACTATTAACAACAAGACAATAATAAATTCATCCTTGGATTCATTACTGTCTTTACGTGCAATGTACATCAAGAAAGTGAACAGAATACGCGGTCAATCGGGAATTTTTAAATCAGTAACCGTATTCAGAGGGAAGTAGTATGTGGTTTTCAAGGAAGAAAACGGAAGTACAGCCGCAAAATGTACCAAAACAGAAACGCCATACTGAATCAAAACAGATTGGTAACAAGGAACTAAAACGCTCAATCACTAACGGAAGTAAACCAGTTATCGATTTTGGCGTTGCTGGTGTAGCAAGTACAAATATTAATTCAGTACTTAAATTTACTCTAACTCACATCCGTAACAAATCGCGTGAACTATCACTAAACAACCCTATCGCAAAGAACTACATCCAGAAATGTGCAGACGGCGTTGTTGGGGCCGATGGGATTACTATCAAACCTAACGTTGAAATCGGCGTTGCTGGTACTGACAACAGTGAAACTAATCTACTTATCGAAAAGCTGTTTTATCGCTTTGCTGATAATCCAGATCAGTTCAGCTATGACGGACAACTAAGCCTTGATTTGTTCCAACAGGTAGTTGAAAAGACACGTGCTCGCGATGGTGAATGTTTCATTCGCATTCGTGGTAATCAGTACGAAATCATTGATGCGGCTCGCCTCGTTAATACTCGTTTTGGACTAACTAATACTGGTTATTTAAGTAACAGTATTGAGTTCGATGGCAGTACACGTAAGCCAATCGCATATTACGTACATAACTACAATCCGATTACATACCAGATTGATACTGGTTCATATGAACGTGTTGATGCAAGTGAAATAATTCACTACTTCATCCCCGAATTCCCTAATCAGGAACGCGGAATACCTGATTTGTTTGCAGGTCAGAAAGTACTTCAGGAACTACAGGAATACATTCAGGCTACATTGATCAGTAAGAAGGTGGCAGCAAGTACAACTGCTTTCATTACAAACAGCCAGACAAGTGATTATGAACTTGAAGAAGGTGAGGAAACCCGTCTTAACGTTGAATATCTTGAGGCCGGAAGTATATATGAACTAAACGCAGGTCAGGACATTAAAGCCGTTAACCCTAATGCTGGTGTTGATGGTATCAATGATTTTGTCAATAACTTAATGAACCAAATCAGTATGTCATTAGGTATTACCAAAATGAACCTTATGGGTGATACGAGTAATGCATCATTCAGTGCTGCAAAGTTAGCAGACAGATTACAACAAACTACTTTCAAGACACGTTCAAACGTGATGATTAGTCGTGTACTTAAACCTATCTATGCAAACTGGCTTGCTAATGAATTGCTAAATAATAATAAGTTAGGTCGCTTTAGTGATTTTGATGAAATCGTAATTGCCCACTATATTCCCGTTAAAACTATCTCAATAGATCCGGTGAAAGATGCCCAATATGAAATCATATTACTTGATGCAGGACTTAAATCAAAACAACAAATTATTCACGAAATGGGGTATTCGCCAGATGTAGTGTTTAAACAAATTGAGGAAGAAAATTCAAATGGATTTGAAGAAAACCCAGAAGAGGGAAATGAAGGTACAGGAAGTACCGACGAATAATGATAGTCGTGAAGTACTGATAGCATTCTCAAGTGAAAATCCCGTTGTACGTTGCATTAATGGTAAGGATTACAATGAAATCCTACTTCATACTCAAGATGCAGTAGATCTTTCCCGTCTTAAAAATGGTGCAGCACTTCTTTTCAACCACGATCTTAATCAGCACATTGGCATTGTTGAAGATGCGAATATTGATTCTGACAAAGTAGGACGTGCATTAGTGCGTTTCTCTACTGTTGGTATGGGGGATGAAAAGTACTCACAAGTAAAAGAGGGAGTGCTACGTAAAGTTTCTGTTGGTTATGAAATCAATGATTATCAAATTGACGGGGATAATCTAATTGTTACCAATTGGGCACCTTATGAAATCTCTATGGTTTCAGTACCTGCTGACGATTTCGTTGGTGTAGGACGTTCAATTCATGGTGAACAACCTGAATTAGATAAAACCAGTACTGAAGAAGTACAAGGAACAGTAACTGATGCAGTTGAAGATGATAAATCAATTGTTGAAAAAGTAATTGAGGAAGTCGAAGACGTAATTTCTGAAGTAGTGGACACTGTTGAAGAAGTTATTGAAGAAGTCAAATCTGAAATTTCAGAGTTGATAAATAAAGATGAAGAACAACGCATAGCCGAACTAAATGGAATGGCTCGCGTTTTAAAATTAGACGTATCTGATGCAATCGCTAAAGGAATTAGCGTTGAAGATTTCAAACGTCAACTAAAAGAACCTATCAAGGACGAACATAATATTATGGAAAATAAATTTTCTCTTTCTAACAGCATTCGAGCTATGTCTAATCTTGACGCTGAAGTTGAAGGCTTAGATATGGGTACTCGCGGCGTTAAAGTACCAGTTACTTCAATCCGTGCTGTGAATACCACGACAGGTGCAAACCTAAATCAAGAAACAATCGCGTATGATTCATACATCGATATTCTTCGTGCTAATTCTGTACTTGCTAAATTCCCTCTAACCGTAATTTCAGGTTTGGAAGGTGACGGTAAGCTATCTCTACCAGCTCTAAACAGCGATTTCACCGATTCATTTGGTTTCGTTGCTGAAGATGGTACTTCACCAGAAGCAACTCCAGCTTTCGGCAAAGTGACCTTAGAACCTTCTGATTTCACTGGTTCAGTTTACCTAACACGTATCATGATGAAGTCTGCAAGTGCTGCTGAACGCTACACTACAGACGCGATGATCAAGGGTGCAGCAACTCAACTTGAAAAAGCTGTATTGGCTGGTGTTGTTACTGAAGCAACTACTGCTGGCAACGTAACTGTTGGAGCAACTTCTGGTGTAATGGATTTTGACGCAGTAGTTGATGCAATGGGTGCATTGGGTTCACGTAACGTAGCATCAAGTTCTGTTGTTGCTGTGATGAGTCCTGCTACCCGTGCTGCTTGCCGTAAACAAATTGTTAAAGGTAACACCGCTGCTAAATTCTTAGTTGAAGGCCAGGGTGACGCACAACTATTAGCGGGTGAAATCCCTGTAATCGAATCAACCCTTGTTGCTGATGGTCAAATCATCCTTGGTGATTTCTCTCAAATCGTTATCGCACAGTGGGGAAGTGATGTTGAACTTGATCGCGATCTAACAACTTCCCGTAACCGTGGTGGTTTGTACCTACGTGTTTGGGCAACTATGGATCACAAAGTTGCACGTCCAGAAAGTTTCCAAATCATCCATCCGGGTGCTTAATCATGAGGGCGTTTGATAATTCACAGTTGAACGTCCTGATTGATGCTTTCGGTGAATCATTAGTACTTACTGATGGTTCACAACTTAACGTTATATTCGAATCCATAACAGTAGCTATTGATACTGCTGAAGGGTTTGTTGAAACACAAGAAACCTATCTAACAACAAAAAAAGGCTTGATGGATTATTCCAGTACTTTCACGTATCAGGGAAATCTTCAGGTTGTCTATAACATTGTTGATGACCTGTCAGGGATCATCAATGTCTACTTTCGGGAGTCAATTTAATGAATCTTATCAAAATTAAGAATCATGTAAGTGATTCCCTTTTTTCGTTGGGGCTTGAGGTAAGAAAAGCAACCTCAATCAATCAGGACGCGGCAGAGTACATCCTCGTATTCAGCAATCTATTAGAACAAAATGAAAATATCCCTTTGGGCACTAAGAATTACAGTACCCTAACAATGGATATCGCATGTACTTCAAAGGATGAAAGTACTGTACAGGACGTTATGACACAGATTTATGATCTTGTCCGTAATGTAGATTTCCAGAAGTCTTTCAGTACTGAACTAGATATATCAGTCAGTACAATTACAGTCATTTCCATCACGGAAGATACAGATACAACATCCGGCATAAATACCATGATGTTAACAATTCAGTTAAATTATATTTCGAGGTAAATTAATGTCGTCAGTATTCCACGGAGGGAATACCTACATTTTCTATAATGAAGCAGCCGATAACACGCAACCGAATAACATTGCGTATAAGAATATCGACCAGTTAGGTACATTCCCACAAGTAAAAATCAACTCAAGTAATACAACACTTGAAACCTATAATGATGAATGGACTTCAGTACTTTCAGGCAACATGACAATTGATTCAGTCTCAATTGTAGTTCATTACATCGCAGATAACGAATCGCATCAGTACCTTGATACGGCATATACAAATGGTACAAATTTCCAAATTAAAGTTGCTCTATATGAATCTCAGGACTCATTGAGTCAGCACTATGTAATACTTAGCGGTTACATCAGCGGCTATCAGGATAGTGCAGACCAGAACGCAGTGTATGATCGTACCTATACCTTCACGGCAGAAGAATTGCTTGGCAGAGGTACGGCTACCGATCCGGCACAATTGCGTGTTGGGGATTATGGCGTTGGCTCTGACGGAGAGACTACCCCGCAATATGAAGCATTATACCCCACAGGTAACAGTTTCATCAAAGTACCGGCATTACGTGATGATAACCCGATCAGTACAGATATGGGTGGCATCGCATTTGTAGATAATGGAGGTGATCAAACCGCACAACTGGCAATGCCTGAAACGGGAAACCTTGCCCTCTATATCAAGAACACCGATCACGGCTGGACTGAGATCCCTAGCAAAGAAAGTAGTGATGCTGCCTATGTGCCATTGTCACGTACCGTTAACGGGAAGGCACTTAGTTCTAATATCACACTTTCCAGCACTGACATTGGGGCAGTACCAACAACCCGTACTGTAAACGGGAAACCTCTATCTGATGATGTGTCACTGACATATGCCGATACAGGAGCAGTACCAACAACCCGTACAGTAAACGGGAAACCTCTATCTAATGATGTATCACTCACATATGCCGATACGGGTTCTGTACCTGTTGAGCGTACTGTAAATGGTAAACCTCTATCTGATAATGTTGTACTTGATAAGTCTGATGTAGGGCTTGATGCCGTTTTGAATGCTGTACAGTTAGTGACCAGTAATAATCTGTCTGATCTAACTGATACCGCAATTGCCCGCACCAATTTGGATGTTTATTCAAAAGATGAAGCAGTACCTATCGAGCGTACAGTAAACGGCAAGCCTTTATCTGATGACGTCACACTGACCAGTACTGATACTGGATCATTCGCAATAGCTAATAACTTGAGCGAAGGAACACCAGTAACTATCCGGGCTAATATCAGTGCAGCTAAATCGGGTGATAACAGTGATATTACTTCGTTAACTGCCTTATCTGGCCCACTTCGCTTAGGTGCCGATGCGGCAGCGGCATATGACGCAGTAACATTACGCCAACTACAGGCAAGTTCTGGTTCAGGCACCGCTACCATTAACGGGGTTATGAATAATTTCCTTGGTGCTGTTGAATGGTTTGTTGGTACACGTGCTGCTATGCCTGGGGGCCACTTACCCGCAGATGGACAGTTACTTAGCCGTGCTACTTATCCTGATTTATGGGCAGCTATTTCAAGTGGTATTTTAAATAGTGTAACAGAGGCACTTTGGCAGAACAGCGGTGTAAGTGGGGCAACATTTAGTAACCGTGGTATGTATTCAACGGGTGATGGTTCAACAACTTTCCGTATGCCAGATCTAAATGGTTCTCAGAGTGGTTCCCTTGCTAACATATACTTGCGTGGTCTAAGTACTTCATCAAGTCTAACAGCGGGTTCAATTCGCGACAGTGCATTACCTAACATTGTGGGATCGTTCTCTGCAACAACCGGGGCGGGACTAAATGGGTTCTTCTCTGGCGGTACTGGGGCTTTTTCTGGTTTGAGTGGAGCAATAAACCTTTTGGCAGGTACTTCTGGTGGCACAGATAGAGCACGCATGGCTAATGCTAATTTCAATGCATCAGATTCAAACCCAATTTATGGTCGTGATGGTGGCGGTGAAGTACGTCCACCTTCTGCATTTGGTATCTGGTTAATTCGTGTTAATGGCCTTTTCAGTGCTGCTAATACCACATTCAATGTAATTAACTCGGATACAACTTTACCAGCAACAGGTACAACCGTTTATGGTGGTAGTCTACGTTCTGATTATCGTGTTGCAGGTGCTAATTATGTTTCAACAACATTAGTTTCCGGTTCTACAATTGGTGGATCATCTATTTCCCGAATGGATATCATAGATAACACAACTGGTGTTGAAGCTCGTACCGCATTTACCTTTAGGCACGGTGCATCCGGCTCCAGTGGTTTAGGGGGAGACATTACCTGTATAAGCGGTGAACTAGGTTTGTATAGCTCTGGATCGGCATCAATGCGTTTGCGTGCTGACGGTACTGCTAGAATTCAAAACTCGGATAGCACTTCAGCAATTGATTTAAATGCTTCAGGTGTTAACCTCACTGGACACTTAAGAGGAACCTTAAGTCAACTCTTTGTTGGTCAATACATTTCAGTGAACTCCGCTAAAGTTGGCACAAATGGTGAAATTGCTATTTTCAATTCTAATGCTGATACAACAGTTGGTGTTCGTTTTGGTATGGTCAATCTTGCATCAGGCAACTCAAGGCGGTTCTATGCAGGTGATATCAATGGTAGCAGTCAACTAGTACAAACATTGCCTAACAGTACTGGAACAATCACAGTTTCAACTTCAGATAAGAATCTAAAAAATTATACTGGTGATGTTTCCCCAGAAGATGCGGCGATAAGAATTAGCAAGCTTAAACCAGTTGAATTTTATTGGAATGAGAAGTTCACCAACGATCAAAATATACTGGATAAACCTCGACGTGGATTCTTCGCCCAGGATGCATACGTAATTGATGAGCGTTACGCAGTAAAACCAACTGATGAACAATTGGAAATTGATATAGTTTGGGGTCTAGAAGATCGTGCAATCATGGCTGATATGGTGGCAACTATACAGTTAATGAGCCTACAGATAGCTAATCTACAATCTCAAATTGACTCACTAAACAATAAATAATATGAAACCCCTACACAGGATTTGTAGGGTGTAATAAATTAAGGATAATCCATAATGGCATTTAATATTCAAAACGGAGCCACCATTACTGCATCTATTGGTACAGCAGGTAATGTTTCTTCAACTACTTTCACCGAAATTCCTGAATTGGCATCATTTACCACTTCTGGCGGTACTTCAACAGTAATTGACGTAGTCACTTTTAATAGCCCATATAACCGTAAGCTTTTAGGAACCAAAAGTATTGCGGATATTGCTATCACTGTTAACTATCTTGCAGATGATGAAGTTCACCAGCAATTAGTTGATGCTAATGAAAACCAAACTCGTATTCAATTGAAACTCGAATACTTCCAGAATCCAACCAAAACCGAAGGGTTTTATGTGATTTATAATGGTTATATTAGTGGTGATCAGTTGGCTGGCGATAAGGACTCGGTAATTACTCGCGAATTCACATTTGCAGTGGACCAGGGGCCGGTCGCAAGTGGTTTGCTTCCAATCGCATAATCAATAGCCCCTAATTACATTCATAATAAAAGGAACTTAAAATGAATATCGAACAACTAAAATCGGCATTGAAGCCAGAACTACATAAGATTACTTTACAAAGTGGTGTTGAATTATACGCACATCGCCCAACACTTAGTGACTACGAAAAGTGCAGTACTGCAAAGGCTACACTCATTCTATGTGTAACTGATGAAACGGGTTATCACGTATTCGCCGATGGTGAAGAATCTGGAAAAATTGACATTAATGAACTTGACGCTGTAGTTGCGAATGAGATTTTCATGGCAGTTCTAAAACTCTATGAATCTGCTTCACCACAGGATGAAGTAGAAAAAAAATAAGATCCGGTGATCCCCGTATTAACTTCTGCCTAAAGATGATACACAAACGGGGGCTTTCACCGGATGAACTCGATCAACTCGATCCAGAACTGTTCCAGGCATTAATGCTATATGACGCAGTTATTGAGCCTAATGGTGCTCGGATTGAGCAAATCCGATTTGCTAACCTTTGTCACTTAATTCTTATGTCGTCAGGTAATCTCACTGAACAGGGTATGAAATCTGCAAAAGTATCTGATTGGGATCTATTCGGATTACTCAGTAATAAGACAGTTAAAGAACTTGATGAAGAAGCGAAGAAGGCAAAAGAAGACGAACACAGACGCAGCTTTAATGCACTTGCAGAAAGTATTAAGGAAGCCGCATTAAAGGGTAAGAATAATGGCAAATAATAATCGACAGATGATTTTTGAAGTTGATGGTGATATCTCTGGACTAAGACGAGCACTTGCACAGGGTGGCAATGCACTTGGTCAGTTTGGAGATGAAGCCGGGGGGATCTTTGGTGATTTATCAAATGGCCTGAACCGTGTAGCGGGTGGTGTAGGTGGTATGAGTACTGGCCTTCTCGGTCTTGCAGCCGGGGCGGGTATCGCCGCCGCTGGTATTGCCGTTGCATTTAATAAAGTAGCTGAGGCATCAGAACGTTCATTTGAAATTTTCCAGGCTGCGTCATTAAGCCAGATGGGACTATCTCAGATCCAACAAATGGCAAATATGTATGCCAGTGTTGGTTTAAATATGGAAAACATTGCAGACCAACAGAAGGATATTAAGGACAGGATTGGTGATGCACTGACTAACCTAGCGGGCAGTATGTATACTGATGTTATTCAACCATTGAAATTGAATATTCTTGAACTTCAAAGAATGGCTGATAGTGGTGAAGACGTGTATGCAAAAATATACTTTGCAGCAAAGGCACAGGGGCTTTCTGCATCACAGATGGTCAATATGTTTGAAACAATGGGTAGTGATGCAACCAAAAGATTAACCGTCCTGCGAGAATACAATTCAGAACAAGACTATAATAATTTACTCAGTCAACAACAAATCACACTAACTGAAGAACAATCAAAACAATTCGCAGAATACCGGGCAGCGACATTACAATTAAGTAATGCATGGGAATCATGGAATCATTCAGTACTTGCACCTGTTGCAAGTCGCCTTGCCGAAATTCTGAGTTTAATTACTTCTATTCTAAACAGTAAACCCGTCGCAGCAGCCGCCGCAGCGGTAAGTGAGAAGGGTATTAATGATGTTAAGGAATACAATAAAGGTTACGTTCAGCAAGTAGTGGGTAACTCCAGTATATATGGATCACAGATGGTCAGTGATCAAGTACAAAAACAACAAGAACAACAGAAGAACTTAAAAGCTCAGATTGATCAGGCAATGGTTCTTCAAGGTGATTTGAACAAGCTCAAGAAAGAATACGATGCTGGGTTTCAGAAAAGTACAATTGATGCAGCAATGAAACCTTTCCAGACTGACAAAGAAGCAGCACAGCAGAAGATTGACCTACTTGAGACACAGTACAAGCAGACTAAAGAAGCAATTCAGAAATCGTTAATCAGTGCATATGGAAGTGACGTTAAGGCACAGAATGCAGCATTGGACAAATTGACCAAGGATTACACCGAAAAGCGTCAATCCCTCGTAGACAAGATGAATGCGAGTGATGCGGCAGAAGCGAAGAAGAAAGACACGGCAGCAGCGGCAGCAGCAAAGAAAGCTGATGCAGATTCAAAGGCACGTCTTGCGAAAGAAACTCAAGCCCAGAAATCACTACAGGCAATTCTTGCCAGTACTGGTGAAAATACCGCAGCAACAAAGCTAAGTCAGTTTAGCTATCAACAGGACGTACTTGTACAGAAGATTAAAGACAACGCGAAGATCTTAAAGCTCAATGAAGCCGAAACTAATAAGTACCTCGCAGCGGCATACAAAACCCGCGTAGAACAGTACAAAGCAATGGTTGATCAGATGATTGGTTATACAGACCCCAATCAGGGACTCAAAGACCAAGCAGAAGCGTTAAAGGCTATAGGCGGTAATCTCAGTACAGATCAAGCTAACCAATTACAGATGCAACAAGATCAGCGTATTGGCCTCTCAGGCTCTGGTAATGATGCAAGTAACCCATATGACAACAGTAATGTACTGGATCAGAAGCGTAAGGAACTGGAGGAACAGCAGCAGTTGGAACTTCAACAGTCGGATATTCTTCATCAGAAACTTGGGACAAGTGAGGAGGAATATCAAAAGAGACGTTCCGCTATTCAGGCCAAGTACAATCAAAAGATCCTCAATGTAGCCAGTGAAAATACACAGTCACAAATGCAACTTTTATCAGGTGCAGCCGGTGATATAGGTACGATTATGGCTGGTGCGTTTGGCGAAGGTTCAAAGGCCGCAGAAGCCGCTTTTGCTATCCAACGCGGATTGAGTATTGCCAGTACTGTAATGAAGATTCAGGAAGCTTTAGCGGGGGCACTTGCTACGCCATTCCCGGCGAACATTGCTAATTACGCACAAATCCTATCAATGGGTGCTTCAATTATCACTACTGCAAAGGGGGCGGCACAAGGTCAGGCACACAGCGGTATTGATAAAGTACCAACAATGGGCGGCAAAGATGAAAGTACCTGGATATTACAGGCTGGTGAGCGTGTTTTATCCAGGAGTAACAACCGTGATCTTACTCAATACCTATCAAATGCTAATTCGAATGGTAATACAGGCAATACACCGATTAACGTCAATGCTCCACTCATCGTGCAAGGAAGTACCAACATGAGTGACGCTCAGATGAATTCGATGCTGAAAAAACATTCTAACAGCGTATTGCAGTCAGTACGTTCGGCACAGAAACGGAATTCCTAACTTCGATTAAGCTTACGAGACACTATGCCTTGAAATGAAAGTTGATGCATACATTCTACGGTTAAGTTCAAGAAAGAGAATGATAAAAAAATAAACTATGCCAAAGCCGAAGATTGAAAATATACTTTCAATTCTTTTTAAACTCACAACGATTCTTTTAAAAGCCTCATCATTAAATGCTTCGCATATATCGTCTATGTCATTAGGAGATAATTTGGTAAAGGTTGATAATCTATCCTTCTCGATTTTTTTAAAACTACAATCATCCTTGTGGATTGCAAAATGCTCACCGAGCACTATGGCTTTTTCAGCATTTATAACCATCAAGGTGTCGCTATCAGATGTTTTAGTTATTGCACCAAAACTCACTAGTGGGACAAAACATAAAAAACCAACAGGTATCATTGCAATCAGTAAAAGAAAAATCCCAAAAGAGCCTAATTTCTTGGGCTTTTTAATCTTCAACTCACCTATGTCAAAGAATGAACCTAATTTTGAAAGATCTCTAATATCATAGTTGTTCTCCTTAAGCCAATGTTTCATCTTGGTTATTTCTTCCGTGTTTTTGGCTTTCATATTATAGATTAGGTTAAATCTATCGATATCCTGCATTTCCTCATGAAACTCTAAAATCGAATTGTTTTTGAAGCTTTTGCCACCTATCAATAGTCCCCATAGTTTATCAAGTAATCCGTAAGAGGAGTTTGTCTTGTTTCGAATGTATTGAAATACGAATAGCAACACAATTACAGCAGCAATGAAACCAAAAGGTGCAGGTAGAAGGCTAAATATAGAAGAGTAGTTTTCCATAGGATAAATACATGTATTAATTAAATGAGGTATTCAATAGTGGCACTCTTCACAAAAAACATCAAGATTGGTGACTTTACTTTGTCATCACAAGAACCACGCTACAGCAACCGTAGTTGGACGGGTTCACAGCTCCAGAGAAGTACTGGCATCCAATACTACGAGATCCAATTCACTCTGAATTTCAATAAAAAGGACATTCAGGAATATCAAAGTTTCATTGCGAAGTACGGGCAAGGTGCAGCTTTCAGTATGGACTTAGGACATTTGAGTACCTATTACGGTTCACAAACTGCTTCAGTACGTGCTACCGCAGCAGCCGCTAAGGGCGTATCAGCTATATCATGTAGTGCCAATACCCTTGAGGTTGGAACTCTGATTCAATTCCAAAACCATAAGAAGATTTATCGCGTAATCAATAACGCAAGTAATGTACTGACAGTATTCCCACCATTACGTGCATCAGTAGCTATTAATGAAACTGTCACATATAACAATTTACAGGGTTCATTTGTGCTCGATGTTGATAATGATCTAAAGTTCAATGTTGAGAACATAATGAAGATTACTTTGAAAGCAACTGAGGATATCTAATTATGAATTCAGCTATATTCACTAATGCAGCATTACTCAGTTATTACAATATGACGCATGGAACAACACTAACAGTACTCAATCTTGCTCAGTTAATGTCTATGGGCGTTCATGTTAAATGTGTTGATGTTTACCCACAGCAGGGAACTGGTGTTAATGCAATTCACCTTACTGATGGGTATATAGACATTGTTGCGAGTGGAATCAACTACACAAGTTTCCCCGATTTTATCAACGATAGTTTCCCAACATTCACTGAGCAGAAGGACATTAGCAACGATTCAATCGCCTTCAAGGTAAGCAACGTAAACAGTTCATTTAGAGTGCTTGCTCTTGGTGGTGCTTTCAAATCAGCACAGGTAAACGTCTATCTTACAATTCTTAGCCCCGCTGATAATTCAGTACTTGTACATGATTTAATCTATGCGGGATACATTGATTACTTTGAATCAGTAAGTAATAACACCGCAGATAACATCACTAATGAATTGACAGTTAACCTTAACAGCGTTTGGAAGAAACTTGACGTACAGACTAAGACCAGTGCGGCAAACTCAGTGCATCAATCAACGCATCCGGGCGATGCATACTTTAGTCTATTAGGTATTGTTAATGCCAATCAGGTTTGGAAATACAAATAATAATGAATAAAAGAGAAAGAATTAAACACTTACTTGCTCTTGCTGAGGAAGTATTAAGTACCCCATACGAATTAGGTATAAATGACTGTAACATTATCGTTGTAAGAGTAATTGATATTCTATGTGATACAGAATATGCACCTATCGCATTTGGGAAGTACTCAACCGTTAAAGACGGACTAAAGATTTTCACAGATAACGGATTTGATGATCTCGAAGCATTAGTTGCTACTCATGGTGTCATTACTGAATATCCAGTTATAGGGGATATCATGATTGATAACCTCAACGCAAGTATTGTACTCAATGATGTAATTCTTGCAGTAAATCACACCACTAAAAAATTTGAAGTTAAACGCCTTTCTGAATTCAGGGATAAAGTGTTTTATGCAATAAAAGGATAATAATAATGGGATCGGGTGGAAATGGAATTCTAGGTGCGATTATAACCGCAGTTGCAGTATTTGCGGCGGCATACACTGGAGGTGCATCCATGTATGCAGCAGCGGCATATGGTGCAGCAGCGGGCGTTGCTTCATACGTCGCAACAAGTATGTTAAGCCAATTAGGGCTTGCGGCAACAAGTGATACAGCAACTACTTTAAGCAGGTCAACAGCCCCAACTTCAGGTATGCCTATTCTGTATGGTGGTGATAAGCCTAATTTAAACAATGGATGTTATATCAAAACGGGAAGCATTGTTAACTGGTATAACGTACAGAATAATGAATCACAATACCTATTCACATCTCACGCTATTGCAATGGGTGAAATCACAAACATCATTGAACAAATCTATTTCGATGATGAACCAGTACTTGCACAACCTATCACTACTGAAGGTGTTGTTAGTGCTGAAAAGATCGCGAGTAAGTATCGTGATTATCTTCAACTTGAAGTGTACTTTGGTAAGTCAAATTATACAAATCCAAAGGTGTTGGCAGGAGAATACGCAGGTGCTAATTGGAATAATGACACATTCCACGGCAACGGCGTTGTACAAATTTATTCAGTCATAAAGAAAACTCAAAAGAGCCTTGAAAATAGCCTATTAGTTAATGATAACTATGTACTTACCTGTACTGCGAAAGGCCGTATCATCCGTGATTTAGTCGATATGCAAATGCGTTGTGCAAGTAATGGCCCTAGTCAGATTTATGACCTGGTGACTAACACTGAGTTTGGTATGGGATTAGATCCGAACATTATCGATTTAGATAGTTTCCGTTCTTGTGCTCAGTACTGCGAAAACTTTGAATATTACAGCAATGGTGCTATTGATTACTCACAAACCTATAAGAGTAATATTGAGCTAATCCTACAGACATTCGGCGGTATTCTATATATTCACGCTGGTAAGATGTATATGACTGTTGATGTTCAGGGTACTTCAGTTGCTACTTTCAATGAATCAAACATATATGGTGATTTCAAAGTAACAACAACTGGTATGTCAGATTATGCAAACACAGTCGATGCAACTTGGAAAAACGTTAACAATAGCTATTCAGATGATGTATTACGTATTCCTTCAGATATTACTGAAGATGAAGTTATCCTATCAGATGGTCAGATCATTACCGTAGCACGTGATTATACGTGGTCATATGATAAAACCGCAGTGGCAGCTATGGTCAACATTGATTTGCTCAAGTTGAAGTACTCACAATCGCAGATTAGCTTTTCAACAATGGATGGTTGGGATCTCAAGGTATGGGATATTATCAATGTTTCATTTACTGAAGTGGGTTATACCAACAAGCTATTCCGTATCATCAGTAAGGATATTGCTACAACTCAAGATTCAATCGGCTTAGTTCAGCTAACGGCGGTTGAGTACCACAACGAGATTTATCAGGGTGATGATCCGGGTGTCTTCCCCGTTGATGGTCAAATCAGTGAAGTAGTGAATGTTGTTCCACCAACTAACTTACAGGTTACGAAAGTAGGCGGTACGGTTGCCAATGGGCAGGTTGTACTGATGGATTGGGATGCATCTATTGATCCGTACCTACGCGGCTATTATGTGTATTACAGAATCACAGGTACAGATACCTGGTCATTTGCGGGGCAGGTTAGCCAGTACGTTACAAGCTTTGAATTATACTCACTACAGGCTGACCAGCAGTATGACTTTGCTGTTGCCGCATTTAACAACCTTGGCTTTATCTCAAGCAAATTAACTATCAGCGGTGTTACTCCAGACTATGAATTTACGTTGCCGGGTATCACTGGCCTACGTCTTGTGAATGCCGAAGGCTCACTTACTCAGACAAACAGTAGTGACTTCATTTTCTCATGGGATTCTCAGGCATCACTTACCGTCAATGGTAAGCCGTGGTCTACCTACTTCACCAAGTATGAAGTAATCATCTATAACACCAGCGGTGTTAAGGTGAAGTCCTATTACACACAGGACAACAACTTTACGTACACGTTGGCAATGAACAAGTCAGACAACATTGGACGTAACGTTAAGATCGGTGTCGTGGCATGGGGTGCAACAAGCGGTACATACTCACCGGAAGTACAGTTATCGGTCAATAACCCACAGGCACCACAATTACAAAACTTCGTGGCTCGATCTGCTATTGGTCAAATTGTGTTCACTTGGGATGATGCGAACAGACCAGATGACTATGCCGGGATCTTGTTCCTTGTGTCCTCAAGTGAAGACTTCTCAACAGGTGTGCAGTACTTCACAACTGACAAATGGTACACCGAATGGGTAACAGTACCTGATGGTCAATATTACATCAAAGCAGGTCAATATGATGTGTTTGGGATGGATGGCATTATCTATACTGATATGATTCCATTCAATCAACAAACCTCGATTCCGTTTAGTCAGTTAAATGATGATGTAATTGATGGAATACTTGAAAGTTCAGAATTTAATTCAGTGGTTGAATCAATCATTGAAGAAGTGGGAAGTACTGGTTATTACCTATCTGTTAACTCTAATGGCTATGTTGCTGGTATTGGTATTAAAGTTGATGGTGAAGAACAAACCTCAGTGTTTACCATCATTGCAGATAGATTCAGTTTGATTAGTTCTGCAACGGCAGGGGATGAAACTAAAGTATATCCCTTTGTGGTACAGAACGGTGTCACTTGGTTGAATTCCGCAGTTATTCAAAACGCGGCAATCGGTACGGCACAAATTGCAGATTTGGCAGTATCTAACGCGAAGATCGCTAATGCTTCAATCAACGCCGCGAAGATACAGGACGCATCAATAGGTTCAGCCCAGATAGCTAACACTATTCAGAGTAACAACTATGTAGCTAACCAATCAGGCTGGCAAATCAATAAGGCTGGTACTTTCTATATCAATGGTAATGGAAATGGTCGATTGGTAATAAATAACACACAAATATTGGTATATGACGCTAACAACGTGTTACGCGTAAGAATGGGATTATTTTAATATGGCTCAAGGTTTACAGTGCTGGAACGCATCCGGCACTTTAATTGTAGATTTGCAAGATTACAACTTGCGTTATGTGGGGTCACAGACTCAAACATTGAACACTGGTGTTAGCCAATGGAATTTTGCCTATTCAGGTATGACTGCCGACGGTTGGATCGTCTATCCACAAGTTGGCAATTTATGGCAAGTGTTCGCGGTTCGTTGCTATGACGGTGGTTACAGAGTTTCACATTTACCATCTGGTACTTTACTCACAACAAGAAGTATTACCTTCGATATTTGGAGGTATGAATGAGTGGTTTTCAAGCTTTCAACAGTGCGGGTGCTCTCACCGTTGATGGAACAAACAAACCAGCAATGATCAGTCAATACAAACAAATTACGTCAGTTACTGATTATGGCTATTATCAGATTGAAAGCCCGTTTACCACTAATGGTGGTTATGACCTTGGTTTTCTTCCAGAGAATTTTTACCCTAATGTAAGTACAAGATGGGTAAGGATGAATTCGGGTAAATACTGCTTTCCCGGTGCTGATCAGTTCCAGCCCAACTCAGGTCAAATGATGATCAGTACTCAATCGCTTGCGGTCAGTAGTGGCTATCTCGATGTATATAATGCTTCAGGTTCCCTAATCTGGTCAGCAGTAAGTGCTGCGAGTGTGCCACGCATATTAGATTTCATCGATATTCCACCTGGCTATGATCTTCAAAATAACACCTATGTGAAGTCGCTTAGTTATAATCCTTGGTTCTTACAGAATGCATGTCCAGGAAACATCAGTGATGATGGTACTGTTACTGGCTATTCGGGTATATGTATAAGATGGACAGGTTCACAAATCCAAGTGAGATATGTAAGTAAACTACAGAACACATATAATACTGCACTTGGTTCAGTTGGCCTACGTATTCCTTTGGCATATATTACTGGTTATTAATAAATACAATATATAAATTAATAACCTTTAAGGGACGATCAATTATGGAATGGCTATTAGCCTCAGTACTGATACCTATCGTTATCTGGTTGTACACAGTCTATAGAGATCGCTTAGATGATTCTAATAGAAATGAAGAACGGTTTTATGAACTTGAATCACGTGTCACAATCGCAGAGACAAAACTTGAAACACTTGAACGTGATGTAACGGAAATACAAAAGCTAAGTGAGAAGATCGAGCAAATCCAGATGGATTTAGTTCGAGTACTGACACTGCTCGAAGAGAGAACTTCAAAAGGCCAATAATCTGGCCTTTTTTTATGTTCTTAATAAATACTTCAGAAGTTAACCATTTTATAAAAGGAATTAAAAAATGGATATTATTGCAAAACTAAAAGAATATGAGGGTACAAAAGCCTATCAAATGTACAAGGGATATTACAAAAATGGAAAGTTCCGGGTTTATAAAGACTCATTAGGTTATGACACTATCGGCTATGGTCACTTAGTTAAATCTGATGAAAATTTCGAGAATGGATTAACTGATAAAGAAGCTGATGCTTTGCTTCTTGTTGATATTGGCAATGCTCGTGTTGAAGTAGATAGATTACGTTTAAACCTACCTATTGGAAGTATCTGGAACGATTTCATGGTGCTTATGGTGTTCCAACTAGGGATCACTAAAACACTACAATTCAAGAAATTCATCACGGCATTACGTGCTGGCAACTATGCAACAGCTATTGCAGAGGTGAAGAATTCGAACTGGTATCGCCAAACACCCAATCGCGTTAACAAAATGATTGATGACGTGTTGAAGGGATGAGCTATGAATCCGTGGAAGTATGCGGATGGTGTTACTGAAGAAGAATTAATTAGCGGCGGGTATGTTGGCTTTGTCTACGCATTTCATTTTGAAGATGGATCGTGGTATGTGGGTTCTAAACACCTTTACAAGCGTGTTAAGGACGCGAGCAAACTGAAGGATACAAGTACGGAAAACGGCTGGCGTGAGTATTCATCAAGTTCAAAGATCGTTAACGCTAAGATTGAAGAAGGCATTGGCTACACACGCATAATCCTTTGGCCTTTCAAAAGTATGAAGGAAACACTACTTGTTGAGGCAGCTTTGATTCTATCAGTGGGTTTACATCCATCGTGTATCAATCTCGCGTTGATGCATAAAGCAAGATTACCTAATGCGAAAGATCGCCGCCGTCTATTTGGCGTAATACAAGAAATACAAGGATGGTTAACATGAGTGGATGGAAGTCCGGCAGAAGCCCAAACGAAGCAATTAAACATTTGCGATCTACTGGTACAGACTTTGGTAATAAGACGCAATCTGAAATCACATTGAGAATGCGTCTACTCGCTAAAGATCTACAGAAGCAATTAAATAATGATATAGCAGGTGGTCCAGTAGCATTTACCAACAGAGCAATATTCTTTAACTTCAAGCGTAACGCTAATGGCAGCAGAACTAATCAAATCATTGTCCGTGGTGCTCAGGCAGCATATCTAAGAACAGTTATTAATAGTTCAGATGCTGATGAACTGTATGAAAAGCTTATCCCTACAAGTAATGCCAGATTAAGTAAACAGGGGAACATTAGTGGATTGCAGAAAGGGCTTGCTAACAAACGGTTAATTGTAGTTGAAGAGAAGGGTAAGAAGTACTTAATCGATACGACCAAGAAATCGAAGAAACAACATAAGAAACGTGTCATTGGTGTTAAGGAAAAGAAAAAACGTAAAATGGTATTCGACTTCTTCAAAAATGCAGAAGACGGGGCAACGTTAATAATTTCAGATATCAAAGGGAACTATAAAATCACAAAAAGGATCGAGTAATGGAAAAACATTATACAAAAGAAGAAAACGAAGATTTGGCACTTGGTGATGTTCAACCACTTATGAACAGCTATATGTTTCACTATTCTGATATGGCACCTGAATTTCATACGGGGGAACACTCAGTAAATCCCAATGCGGGAATGTGTATGAATATAGCATTCATGGATGGTGCTGAACCATCACTTAAACCTGGTCAGTTTTCAGTATGGAAACGATACGATGAAGAATGGCCTTGCAGAATCCTACGTAAACGTAAGGTATTCATCAAGGGCGTATGGGTACAACTATTCGTCGTACAACTAAAGGAATTAGTAAAATGTTCGGATTAGGGACAATCATTGATTTGGTGAAGGCAGCAGTAGGCTACTTCACTACAAGGCAGGAAAGTAAGGAAGAGTTAGCTGCTAAGAACTCAGAACAACAAAATGAGATCACGTTAGAAGAAACACGCAAAGGGTTCACATGGCGTCAGGCATTGGGCTATGTGCTTACGTTTATCATCGCATGGAACTATGTAGCGATCCCTGTACTGGCATTGTTTGGGGTTTTACTTCCCATAATCCCTCTTGCTGATGTGTGGAAAGTACTGATAATCTTGATTGGTGGTAGTTAATTTTATATAACAATAATTCTTTCATAAACAGTTTCTCATGAGGGTTAATCTTGAAGCATTTTTATTTGTTAATATCCATCACGTTAGTTTTTTTCTTGATGATTATAGGATTCCATCATTTTTCACCTGAGTTATTCAAAGATGTAAAAATCACTGATTACATAAGCTCAGTTTCTTCAATGTTATCACTTGTAATTGCCATTTATGCTTTTTATTATGCCAAGGACTTCTTAGGGCAAGAAAGAAAAAGGAATGCTAGTAACTTTGCTATAGAAATTCTTCATAAGGACGTGATGAGCCTTTCAAAGACACAGGATGTATTTTACATTCTTTACGGCATAGAGCAGGCAATAAGACAATTCTATAAGGCAACAACTAATGAAGAGGAAAGAAGAGTAATTGCCAATTTGAAAGCATGCAATGAAAAGCTACCAAAATTATTAGAAAATATGTCTGATAAAGTAGGCTTGATGAGAGAAGATATATTTAAGGCATCAATTGTTGGTTGCAAGATTAGAAGTGATGTAACTATATTTGATGATGTTATGCGTGATTACAATTATCTAACTATTAAAATGATGCAATTACAAGAAGACCTCAGCTATGTTTTAGCTCCTAAAATAGATGATGTTTTGGGGGAGTTTATCAATCAGGGAGAGGTAGAGAAGAAACTTCCAAAACTTGATGAAACTATAACATCAGTTACTTTTTATTTCAAAAAAGTACAATCTAAAATTCAAGAAGTACAAGGGATGAAGTTGGATTTGAACGATGTATTCATTTTCAATTAAATGAGTGGATTGAAAATTTATACGTTTATTCTAATTTAACCCCAAAAACCTGCTTAAAAAGTTATGCAGGTTTTTGAGCGAATGATTTAATCCCAATATTCTTTGGAATCTAATCCTCGAACATTTGTATGTTCAGTATATGTAGCTTTGCGTACTAGCTCACCTGTAATCTTATCTTTAATGTCATAGTATTCGATTTCAGTTTGCCCCAAATGTCCTTTAGTTCTTGTACCAGTGCGAACATAATCGAATTGAGTCGTCGGGTACTGTTTTTTGAATTCTTCATCAGTCATTTTATTTTCCTATATGAACGTAGTTTCACTTTTTTATTTGTTCTCAAACTTGTTTTTTACTTCTCAATGTACTCAAAAAAGTCATCGAAAGGAATTGTCATTTTGTCGTGACATTTTTTCATATCTTGATATTTTTGATGGATGAGGTTGTTGTATTCATTCCACAATTTATTTCGGCTGGCTATATCCATGTTGCTAAAGTCTTTGATCAGGATGTTGGTAATATCCAATAATTCTTTTATGTTCTTAAGGTACGATTTGAAATTTTCTTCTTGGTTTCTTTTTATGGATAAACTCCATTGCCTTAATGCATCAAATTCAATTGTAATGCTAAAAAATGAGTTCATATTATGTATGAATCTATTTGTAAGTTCTTCGGATAATTTGTTTAAAAGGTTTTTGTCCGTGACATTACTTGTGTATGCTGCTGCTGTGTAAGAAACTAGCATATTTAGGCTGTTTTTAATTTCTGCTGTTTTTCTCAAGCATAATGTGGCGTGGTCAACAGCTTTTGATTTTACTTTATCACTTAACCAGTCTTTGACGCTAATTGCTGCCATTACAGCAACAACGGCAGTTACAGTATCCATTATTGCGGATATTAAGCTGCTATCAATCTTCAATAAAAAAATAGTATCTGCATATATTGGGATCATTACTCCAATCGCCAGGCACATAAGATGAGATAATTCAAAATTTCCAATTATTTTTTTTATTATTTTTGCTTTTTTCATATGTTTTTCCTGATTTAGTATTACTCACACTTCCAGATAGTATTCTGTACACCTTGCCCGGCGGGTAAGTGCGGATTCATGTTTGCACTATGTTGGTAATTCGCCTTACTCTTACCGTACTGAGCACAGGCTGCATTAGCTGTCTTTTGTAGGCTATCTAACCCATACCACGCATCGGATTGAATACTCACTTTTTCACCATCGTTATATTGCACTTGAGCACATCCAACTAAAGCCAGAGGGAAAAGAATCATAATTAAATTTTTCATTCTTAATTCCTAAATACCTGTACGAAATCAGTACATGGGTATTTTATGGCACGCATTACAAAACAACAATCAAAACTACATCAACAGGTAATGGACTTAGTTCATTCAGACAAGCCACTCTCATTTGAAGAAAAGGAATTCATTCTTTGGAACTATCAGGGTGATGGTATTGGTTCAACAGGGGCATTCTTCACTCCTGAAATGTTCGCTTGGGATTTCACCATTGATAGCTATTCATCGGGGCGTTGCCTTGAACTATGTGCGGGGATAGGGGCGTTAAGTTTTTGTCAGTACACCAGATGTAAACCTCAACATATTACATGCGTTGAACTCAATCCCGATTACGTTCAAGTGGGGATGCGAGTACTGCCAGAGGCTGAATGGATCGTTGGGGATGCTCTTACATGCGTCTCAGAACAACCATACGACATTGTTTATGGCAATCCACCATTCGGTAAGATCAAAACCTCAGAAGCTGCTACAGGCTCTTACAGAGGTTCTGAGTTTGAATACAAGGTTATCACTCACGGTGCATCGTTGGCACCTTATGGCGTATGGATTGTTCCACAGGGCAGTGCTGGTTTTGTCTATAGTGGGGTAAGGTGCTATGAACGCCGTGAATCGACGAAGTACAGCAAGTTTGCCGAACAGACAGGTTTTCACTTTGAAGCAGGGTGTGGGATTGATACGTCAATCTATCGGGATCAGTGGCATGGGACTAACGTGGTGTGCGAGGTGGTTACTCTTGAGTACATTTAAGACACATCAAGCCCCCGTTTGGGGGTTTGATGTTAAGTATTTGAAGTCACAAGACTCATGTTATTATTTTCGTACATCAGGTCTACAATCCATTGCTTTCCTTCCATACCACTAAGATAGTTTGCAAGTAGGAAATAGTCTTTCAAGTTTGCTTTTAGAACATCAGAAAATGTACATGTTTCATAAACCATGTTTTCAGTTATTGAAAAGCTTGCAGTTCTATAATCTATAGTTTCGGCGATTTTTTGAATGGTAATCTCATGTTCTACTTGAGTTAGCTTTTCATTAGTTATTAAAACATGTCTATAAACATCTTGATTGTACTTAATCTCGATTAAATTATACTTCTCAATGCTCTGAAAAGAGATCTTTTCGATAACTTGTGTTAAAAATTTCCGAAGGCTCATTCTTAGTTCGACATTATTGTAATCCATTAACATTTCAAGATCGAAGTCCTCTATGCTCACAAGAGGATCAGTCAAATTCAATCCTTGGAGTTGCTTATGAATCTCAACAATTCTATCCTCAATGTCAGTCAAGGTTTCTGCAAGAGAAAAAGAAAGAGTTTTTTTTGCTTTTTTTCGTTCATTTATTTTTACTTTGCAGCTTTCAGCTTCTATTTCTAATGTTAATAACTCACTTTTTAAAGTTGCATCTATCGATGTGTCAACCTCTTGATATGAAAAAACTTTATTCATGTCTATCTTTTTTATATGATTGATGATGACTTTCTCAAGGAGATCTAGGCGTTTACTACCTTGTCCACAAATTCTGAAGTTCAACCTATTTCGGCACACGACATATCTTACATCACGCATGTTTTTAGATGTCGTCACTCTTGAACCGCATTTACCACATCTGATCATGCCTGTAAGTATATTGTGAACCTCTCTGTTTACATTATTTTCTCTCGGACGTCCTTTCGTACCTGCCGCGTTTACTTCGAGAATACGATTGGCGATTTCAAATAGCTCATTGTCAATTATAACGGGAAATATATTTGCTATAAGACTTTTATCGCCATTACGTCTAAGGTTACCTCTAAGGCGTTCATCTTTTATTAATTTGGTGACTGTATTAGGCCGCCACAATGAAGTACCTGTGGATTTGATTCCTTCCTCATTGAGTCTGCGAGCAATCATTGGACTTGTAAGTCCATTTGTATATTCAGAAAAAATTCGCTTAATGATCAGTGCTTGTTCAGGGATAACTACATAACCGTTGTCATCTGTGGTCAACCATCGGGGTAACTTTTTAGTGAAAACTTTGCCTTGCTCTGTTGTCTCTCTTAGACGCTTTTCCCAACCAGCTATTGATCTCTCAGATTTAATCTTACTTTCGTTATTACCACGTGAAATTATAAGCTCCATGATAATTTTCGAAAATTGGTCATCTTTTCTAAGTACAACAGGGGTAGAAACATCGTGGATGATTACACCACTTTTCACTACTTTCTGTATTGTATCTTCGTCCCAAGAAGAGCGGCGGGATAAGCGGTCTAAACTATAAATGACGAGATGGTGACCTTCACAGATTTCACCCGATTCAACACGTTTAAGAAACTCAGCAAGCTCACCATCTAAGATGTTTTTATTGCGGTATGCACTCAAACCAATGTCTTGCCAGTATGTAATTTCGCAATTTTTGAGTTCTGGTTTGGACTCTATATAAGTGTTGATGCGACTTAATTGCTCATCAATACCGCTACCTTCCTGCTGGTAAGTCTTTGAAACCCTTGTGTAAACATGAACAGTGAGTGATGACATACAATAATCCAAATGATAATAATTCCTATGTGTGAATTATATCACATGACCACTGTTTCGGCGTTTTGCCAGAGAAACAGCACGCGCTGCGTTGTCGGCATCTGGCGAAAAATACACTCTTCTACCGCCAGGTTGAACCAGGGATCGTGTGAGTCAGAAATGAGTAAACGTAGGGTGGACATGATTTTTTCGGTTCCGTGAGAAAGGGCAAATCGGGATAGAGTACGCTTAAGCTAGTGGAAAGATAAGAAACAGCGGCGCATTTCATTTCAGTAAAAAAATGATTTAGCCACTAGACGACTGGTCTATTAGCTGTTACTTTGAATTCAAGCGCTAGACGACTGGTCTAGTTTAGATGTTTAAATTCAAATGGCAGGAGATTGATGATGAAGATTCTTATGGTTTTAACCTCACACGACCAATTGGGTGACACCGGACGTAAAACCGGTTTCTGGCTGGAAGAGCTGGCCGCGCCTTACTACGCATTCAAAGATGCTGGCGCAGAAATCACGCTGGCGTCGCCAAAAGGGGGCAACCCGCCGTTAGATCCTAAAAGCAATGAGCCGGATTTCCAGACTGAGCAAACGCATCGTTTTGAAGCGGATGCCGCAGCAACCGCGCAACTCGCCGCCACCGTGCGTCTGGACAGCGTATCACCAGCCGATTTCGATGCGGTGTTTTACCCAGGCGGCCACGGCCCACTGTGGGATTTAGCAGAAGATCAGCACTCCATCGCGCTGATTGAAGGCTTCCTGGCCGCGAATAAGCACGTTGCGCTGGTGTGTCATGCGCCGGGCGTGCTACGTCACGTCAAAACGCCGGAAGGCAAACCGCTGGTAGCAGGCCGTAACGTCACCGGCTTTACCAACAGCGAAGAGGAAGCGGTCGGCCTGACTCAGGTGGTGCCATTCCTGGTGGAAGACGAGCTGATTGCGAAGGGCGGTCTGTATTCGAAAGGCGCGGACTGGAGCTCTTATGTGGTTAGCGATGGCCTGCTGATTACCGGACAAAACCCAACGTCTTCAGCAGAGACGGCGCAACAATTGATCAAGCAACTGGCGCAATAAACGCATCGGGAGGCGAGCCGCGGTTCGCCTCCTTTGTTTTGCATCGTGAAAAGTGTGGAGAGCAAAATCATGTTTAAAAAATCATTAACCACGTTAGCGTTAGGTGCAGTGCTGTCGGTATATGCGCAGTCGTCACTGGCTGAGCCGGTGAAAAACATCGTGCTGGTTCACGGTGCGTTTGTGGATGGCTCGGGCTGGAATCCAGTGGCGCGCATTCTCGATAAAGACGGTTATAAAGTGTCGATTGTGCAGGAGCCGCAAACATCGCTGGCCGATGACGCGGCGGCCACCCGACGCGTTCTGGCGCTGCAGCAGGGTAAATCGCTGCTGGTCGGACACAGTTATGGCGGCATGATTATCAGCGATGCGGGTAACGATCCGTCGGTTGCTGGCCTGGTGTACATCGCCGCGTTCCAGCCAGAACAAGGGGATTCGCTGTTGAGTCTGGCGAAAAAATATCCGCCCGCCGCGCAATCCATCGCCGAAACGCCTGACCATTATCTCTATTTGAAACCGGAAAAATTCCACGCTGATTTCGCTGCCGATCTGCCCGTTAAAGAGACCGATTTGCTTGTGCGTTCTCAGGTGATGCCTGCTGTCGCGGCCTTTGCTGCACCGGCCGGTGCGCCAGCCTGGAAAACCAAACCCAGCTGGGCGGTGGTGGCAACCGAAGACCGCGCGATCAATCCGCAGCTAGAACGCTTTATGGCGCAACGTGCGCATAGCAGCGTGACGGAGCTAAAGGGAAATCATGCGATTTATGCTTCACAGCCAAAAGAGATTGCGGCGGTGATCGAGAAAGCAGCACGCAGCTTATCGCAGTAGTAAACGCATGTTGAGTGCATAGACGACTGGTCTAGTATTTGGTAATCTACCACTATGACTACTTCATCCCAATTGCATAGCAATGAAATCCGCGATCACATCCTTGCCACTGGCCAACGCATTATGGCCGGCAAGGGTTTTTCGGCTGTCGGATTAAATGAAATCCTCACCGATGCCGGTGTGCCCAAAGGCTCGTTCTATCACTACTTCAGCTCGAAAGAGGCTTTTGGGGTGGATATGCTGGCGCGCTATTTCGATGATTATCTGGCTGAGCTTGATGCGACATTAAGCCAGCCGGGCCTGACGATGGCGCAGCGGCTGATGAACTATTGGCAGCTGTGGCGGGAATCGCAATCCTTCTCCGATTGTCAGGGCAAGTGTTTGGCGGTGAAGCTGGGCGCGGAAGTTGCCGATTTGTCGGACAGCATGCGCGGCACGCTACAAACCGGAACGGCAGGCATCATTGCGCGACTGGCGGACGCATTAGAAGTGGGTGTTGAGGAAGGTTCGTTAGTTATTGATGACCAACCGAGCCGTGTGGCGGAAAGCCTGTATCAGCTGTGGGTGGGCGCCAGCGTGATGGTGAAAATCGTGCGCAATACCAGCCCGTTTGATTCTGCCATGAGCATGACGCAAAAAATTATTCGTATCACCGCATAGTAAAATGGGCGACGCAACAGAGCCGCCCTTAATTTTGTCGGGTCACCATTGATGGCGACCTCAAATCACAAAACCGATTTCGCCGTGTTAACCACGTTCTCAACGGTGAAACCAAACTCTTTGAACAGCTGATCCGCAGGCGCTGACTCACCGAAGGTGGTCATGCCGACGATCGCCCCGTTCAGGCCGGTGTATTTGAACCAGTAATCTGCGATACCCGCTTCAATCGCCACGCGTGCGGCAACTGCTTTCGGCAGCACGGATTCACGGTACGCCGCGTCCTGCTTGTCGAAGGCGTCGGTGGATGGCATAGAAACCACGCGCACCATGCGTCCTTCCGCCGTCAGCTGCTCATAAGCAGCCACCGCCAGCTCCACTTCTGAACCGGTCGCGATCAGGATCAGCTCTGGTGTGCCTTCACTGTCCTTCAGCACGTAACCACCACGCGCCACGTTCGCCAGCTGCTCAGCGCTGCGATCCTGCTGCGCCAGGTTCTGACGCGAGAAGATCAGCGCCGACGGGCCGTCAACACGTTCAATGGCATATTTCCACGCCACCGCTGACTCAACCTGGTCGCACGGGCGCCACAGGCTCATGTTTGGCGTCACGCGCAGGCTGGCCATCTGCTCAACCGGCTGATGCGTCGGGCCATCTTCGCCCAGACCAATCGAGTCGTGGGTGTAGACCATGATCTGACGGATTTTCATCAGCGCGGCCATACGTGCGGCGTTGCGCGCGTACTCGACGAACATCAGGAAGGTGGCAGTGTACGGCAGGAAACCGCCGTGCAGCGCGAGGCCGTTGGCGATGGCGGTCATACCGAACTCGCGCACGCCGTAATGGATGTAGTTGCCCGCCGCGTCTTCATTGATTGGCTTAGAACCGGACCACATGGTGAGGTTGCTTGGCGCCAGGTCAGCGGAGCCGCCCAGATATTCCGGCAGGATTTTACCGAAGGCTTCGATGGCGTTCTGCGAGGCTTTACGACTGGCGATTTTCGCCGGATTGGCCTGCAGCTGCTCGATAAACTTCTGCGACTCAGTGGCCCAGTTAGCTGGCAGCTCGTTGTTGACGCGGCGTTTGAACTCCGCAGCCAGCTCAGGATGTGCAGCGGCGTAGGCAGCAAACTTCTGGTCCCACGCGGACTCTTTCGCCTGGCCGGCTTCTTTGGCATCCCACTGCGCGTAGATGTCGGTAGGGATTTCAAACGGACCGTGATTCCAGCCCAGCTGCTTACGGGTCAGCGCGATTTCATCGGCACCCAGCGGCGCGCCGTGCGAGTCGTGCGTACCGGCTTTGTTCGGTGAACCGAAGCCAATCACGGTTTTGCACATCAGCAGCGAAGGCTTATCGGAAACCGCTTTGGCCTCTTCAACCGCTTTCTTAATCGCGTCGGCATCGTGGCCGTCCACGCCGCGCACCACGTGCCAGCCGTAGGCTTCAAAGCGTTTAGCGGTGTCGTCGGTGAACCAGCCGTCAACGTGACCGTCGATGGAGATGCCGTTGTCATCATAGAAGGCAACCAGTTTGCCCAGCTTCAGGGTGCCGGCGATAGAGCAGACTTCGTGTGAGATGCCTTCCATCATGCAGCCGTCGCCCATAAACACGTAGGTGTTATGGTCTACGATGTCATGGCCCGGACGGTTGAACTGCGCCGCCAGCGTGCGCTCGGCAATCGCAAACCCCACTGCGTTGGCAATGCCCTGACCGAGCGGGCCGGTAGTGGTTTCAACGCCCGGCGTGTAGCCATATTCCGGATGCCCCGGCGTTTTAGAGTGCAGCTGGCGGAAATTTTTTAATTCGCTGAGCGGCAAATCGTAACCACTCAGGTGCAACAGGCTATAGATCAGCATGGAGCCGTGGCCGTTCGACAAAACGAAGCGGTCGCGGTTAGCCCAGTTGGGATTACGTGGATTGTGCTGTAAAAAGTCGAGCCACAACACTTCAGCGATATCCGCCATGCCCATCGGGGCGCCCGGATGTCCCGAATTGGCTTGTTGTACGCCATCCATACTCAAAGCGCGGATGGCGTTGGCTCTTTCCCGGCGTGTAGACATAAGGTTCTCCAGAGGTGCGACGTCGGCGCTTATTTAGCGTGAGAGACTTGTTCGTAGTAACCGATCTTCTCCACTTTGGCGGTTGAGCCGCCCCCTTCAAACTCTGATGCCAGCCAGGCATTCACGATGTTCTTCGCCAGCTCCGGCCCGATGACGCGCGCGCCCATGGTCATGATCTGCGCATTGTTGCTCTTGCGAGCACGCTCGGCAGAGAAGGTGTCGTGACACTGGGCCGCGCGCACGCCTTCCACCTTGTTGGCGACAATCGCCACACCGATACCGGTGCCGCACAGCAGAATGCCGCGCTCAAATTCGTTCTTCTGGATGGCGGTGGCGAGCGCAAAGGCCACATCCGGGTACATCGGACGGTCGTTTTGCGCGTCATTGGTGTAATCCGTCACCACATACTCTTTCTCTTCCAGCAGATTTTTAATCACATTTTTCAATTCGATAGCCGCATCATCGGCGCCAATTGCGATAGTTTTCATCGTCGTTCTCCAGCAGGGTGTGCAATGACGCCTGCACGTTTGTTCAGCAGGCGAGAAGATGTTCATGGTTAGCCTGCCACAAATTCAATCATATGTTCAATGGTTGTTCATATGAATTGCCTTCAGGATCGCGCCTGAATTCCTCAAAAAACCCTGTTAAACCGCCTGTGCCGCGCCTTATGGGCGCAGTTATCCGATAAATTGACCAAAATCAAATCTCATGAAGCCGCTCACACTTTCGCGTGTTGCAGTTGAGAGATGCACAATTATCCGTGTAGTGTTCATATGTTCGCATGACTATACCAATGTACAAGAAGACCCATCGAGGACTCGAACATGTGTCATTTACACCGTACCTCTCAGTACTCCTGTAGCCAGCGCCTCTTTGGCGATTGGTCAACACCACATAAAGAAATGATCACTCACGCACGTCGTGGAGGTGCGTTATGAACCAACAAACAATGACGGCGGTGGAACAATCCACCATCAGAAAAATCTCCTGGCGCTTAGTGCCGTTCGTGGCGCTGATGTTCTTTATCAACTTCCTCGATCGCACCGCGATTTCGTTTGCCGGCCCCAACGGCATGACGCAAGACCTCGGCCTCACCGCGCTGCAGTTTGGCCTGGCGTCGGGCATCTTCTTTATTGGTTACATTCTGCTGGAAGTGCCAAGCAACCTCGCGCTGCATAAGTTCGGCGCGCGTCGCTGGCTGGCGCGCATCATGATCAGCTGGGGCATTGTCTCGTTGCTGTTCACCTGGGTGAGCAGTGTGGAAGGCTTGTATACGCTGCGTCTGCTGCTGGGTATCGCCGAAGCCGGCTTCTTCCCAGGCGCGATTCTCTATCTCAGCATGTGGGTGCCGGGACGTCATCGCAGCAAAATCCTGTCGCTGTTCTATCTTGCGCAGCCGCTGACGGTGGTGTTCGGCGCGCCTTTAGCCGCGTCACTGATTCAGCAGCATGGTCTGTTTGGCATGGAAGGCTGGCGCGTGATGTTTATGGGTGTCTCCATTCCCGCGATTCTGATTGGTATCGTCGCGCTGTTCTGGTTGGTGGATTCGCCGCGTCAGGCCAAGTGGCTGACCGCTGAAGAGAAAACCTGGCTGACCACCGAACTGGAAGCCGAGCATCAGCAGAAGCAGGGCCATCAAAAACACAGCCTGCGTTCGGTGATGGGTAATGGCCGCGTCTGGATGCTGTGCCTGATTTATTTCGGCTTTATTTATGGTCTGTATGCGCTGGCGTTCTTCCTGCCGACCATCATCGCCGGCTTCCAGCAGCAGTTCGGCACCACCTTTAACGTGATGCAGAAAGGGCTAATTACCGGCGTGCCGTACCTGATCGCGGCGGTGGTGATGTTCTTCTGGTCGAAAGATGCCACACGTCGCGGCTGCAAAACCTGGCACATCGCCATTCCGGCATTGGCAGGCGGTATCAGCGTCCCGCTGGCGCTGTATATGGATTCGCCGTTCACCACCATCATGGTGATCGCGATTACCGCCAGCTCCATCTTCGCCGCACTGCCGAACTTCTGGACCTTACCGACGCAATTCCTGACCGGCGCATCTGCCGCCGCAGCCATTGCCTTGATCAACACCTTAGGAAACGTAGCGGGCTTCTCTGCGGGCTACATCACCGGCGCACTGCATGACGCCACCAACAGCTACGCCTTGCCGATGTTTGTGGTGGGTGGATTCATGCTGCTGTCAGCGTTCCTCATGCTGTTACTTAATCGCCGTCGCTCGCCGTCTCAGCCGACCTCTTTAGCTCAGGAGCATTAATATGACGTACCTGTTTAACCAACCATCAGCCTTTGCCGCTGAGCTTATCGAAGGCTTTGTCGCCGCCAATGCCGATAAAGTCCGTCAGGTCGCCGGAGGCGTGGTGCGCAGCACCCGCAGCCAGCCGAATACGGTGGCGGTGATTGTGGGCGGCGGGTCCGGCCACTATCCGGCATTCGCCGGGTTGGTTGGACAAGGTCTGGCGCACGGCGCGGCGATGGGCAACTTATTCGCGTCGCCGTCGGCGCAGCAGATCTACAACGTGGCACGTGCGGCCCATAACGGCGCGGGCGTATTGCTGATGTTCGGTAACTACGCTGGCGATGTGCTGCACTTCGGCCAGGCCTGCGAGCGTCTGCGCGCGGAAGGCATCGCTTGTGACGTGCTGGCGGTGACTGACGATATCTCCAGCGCGGGTAAAGATGAGCTGGAGAAGCGTCGCGGTGTGGCAGGCGATCTCTGCGTGTTCAAAGCCGCCTGCGCCGCAGCTGAAGCGGGTCACGATTTATCACAGGTGTTACAGCTGGCACAGCACGCGAATAACCGCACGCGTACATTTGGCGTGGCGTTTTCCGGTTGCAGCTTGCCGGGTGCTTCGCATCCGCTGTTTGAAGTGGAAAAAGGGCGCATGGCGCTGGGACTCGGCATTCACGGCGAGCCGGGGATTAAAGAGACCGACATGCCGAGCGCGGATGAGCTGGCCGAAATCTTCGTGGAGCGTTTGCTCAATGAATTGCCAGCCGATATCCCGCAGCCCGAAGGTCAGCGCGTGGCGGTGATCCTCAACGGGCTGGGCTCGGTGAAATATGAAGAGCTGTTTGTCGTCTATCGTCGCGTCGCGCAACTGCTGGCGGCGGCTAAGCTGCAGGTGGTTGAGCCGGACGTCGGTGAGTTTGTCACCAGCTTCAATATGGCCGGTGCATCACTGACGCTGATGTGGCTGGACGATCAGCTGGAAACTTTGTGGCGTGCGCCGACCAATACGCCCGCTTACCGTAAAGGCAGCGTGTTGGTGGCCGAGCCGTTAAGCGCTGCTGAACGGGTTGAAAACACCGAAGAAGCCTTGCCATCAGCTACAGCCGAATCGCAAGAGAGCGCGAAACGCGTGCTGCAGCTGCTCGAGGCCGTGGCAGAAATGTTACAGCGTAACGCTGAGCGTCTTGGTGATATCGATGCGGTGGCCGGCGACGGCGATCACGGTATCGGCATGGAGCGCGGCGTGCTGGGCGCGGTTGAGAAAGCGCGTGAAGTCGCGGCGCGTGGTGCCGGTGCGGGCAGTTTGCTGTGCCGCGCGGCGGATGCCTGGGCCGATAAAGCCGGTGGCACGTCGGGCGCATTGTGGGGCGTGGCGCTTACCGCGTTGGGTACCGCGCTGGGCGATCGTCAGACGCCAGATGCGCAGCGCGTGGCCACCGGCGTACGTGAAGCGAAAGAAGGCATCATGCACTTTGGTAAAGCGCGCGTCGGCGATAAAACCATGGTTGATGTACTGGTGCCGTTTAGCGACAGCCTCAACGAAGCGGTTACCGCTGGCGCGTCGTTAACCGACGCCTGGCTGAAGGCGGCGCAGGTGGCCGATAAAGCCGCGCAGGACACTGCGCAGCTGGTACCAAAAATGGGGCGCGCGCGTCCGCTGGCAGAAAAAAGTGTTGGCACGCCGGATGCCGGAGCGATTTCGCTGGCATTGATCGTCAATACCGTCGGCGATCTGCTAAAAGAACACAGTGCCTCTGAACAAGGAGCTTGAAGCATGTCTCAGCCAAAAATCTGGCTCGGCGTCAGTTTGAAAATGTACTTCGGCTATCAGCAAACCTTGCAATGGTGTCGCGATGTGGCGGCATTAGCCGACCATGCTGCGGTGAAAAACGGCGACGTGGGCTTGTTTGTGTTACCGGCTTATCCGGCGATTCCGGCGGTTGCAGAGATCTTCGCTAATACACCGGTGCGCTTCGGCGGCCAGGATGTTTGCCAGGCGGAGAACGGTGCCTGGACCGGCGAAGTCAGCGCCAGCATGTTGCAGGAGTTAGGCTGCTCGCTGGCTGAAATTGGTCACGCTGAGCGCCGTCGTCATTTCCACGAAGATAAAGTGCAAATCGCCGCCAAAGTGGCGATGTCGCTGCGTCACGGCATCACGCCGGTGCTGTGCATTGGCGAAGAAGTGCAGGCAGAACCGCAGCAGGCGATCGCACTGTGCCAGCAGCAGCTGGCCGAAGCGCTGGCCGACTCGGCGCAGCAGGGCTTAAAGGGCGAAGTGTTCTTTGCCTACGAACCGCAGTGGGCGATTGGTGCGCCGCAACCGGCACCGGACAGCTACATCCGCGCAGTGTGCGCCGGGTTGCAGCAGCTCGCCACTCCGCCCGGCATTACGCTGAAAATCATCTACGGCGGCAGCGCGGGGCCGGGACTGATTCAGCGCCTTGGCGCGGACGTAAATGGCCTGTTCCTGGGGCGCTTTGCTCACGATCCCAACGCGTTGGCAAAAATTATTGATGAAGCCAGTGAGCTGGCTCAGGAGCTCGATTCATGAGCCGTATCGGACTCAGCACCTACGCCTTTTTCTGGCGCATGTCGTCGAAAGTAGCCAACCCGCTGACGCTGGAGCAGATGCTGCAACAAACCGCCGATCTCGATGTGTCGGTGTTTCAAATCTGCGACTATCCGGCGATTGAAAGCTGGTCTGACGCACAGCTGTTGACGCTACGTCAGCAGGCCGATGCGCTCGGTATCACGCTGGAACTCGGCACGCGCGGACTTGGCACAGAGCATCTGCGTCGTTATCTGCATATGGCGGAAATCCTTGATGCGCGCGTAATACGTTCGATGTTCTACACCGCCGATCATCGTCCTTCCCTCGACGAAGCCGCCGCGCTGATTGGCGCAGTGTTGCCGGATTTTGCCCGCCAACAGGTGCGTCTCTGTCTGGAGACGTACGAGCAGGTGAACAGCGGCGCGATGATGTCGGTGATCAACAAGTTCCTGTCGCCGTGGCTCGGCGTGTGTCTCGATCCCGCCAACTGTGTCGCTGGACTCGAATTGCCAGAGCAGGTAATTGCCAACACCGCCGCGCGCGTCGGCAATCTGCACATCAAAGACTTTGCCTTCACGCGTCGTGATGGCTGGGTCGGCTTTACCTTTGCTGGCTGCCCGATGGGCGAAGGCTTGCTGGATTACGACCGGATGATCGCCAGCGTGCGCCCGGTGGATAAAGGCATTAACCAAATCGTCGAACATTGGTTGCCGTGGCAGGACGATGCCGCGCTGACCTGCGAGCGAGAAGCCGAATGGACTCGCCGCACCGTTGAATTCTTACGTAGTAAACAAGATCAGGAGTAACAACATGAGCGTGCAACTGAAAACCATCACCGTGATTGGCGCGGGCGGCAAAATGGGTATGCGTATTTCTGCCAACTTCCAGAAAAGCGATTACCAGGTGTTTTACTGTGAGAACTCACCCAAGGCACAAGAGCAGGTGAGCGCGCAGGGGCGCGAACTCTCTGATGCGGCCTCCGTGGTGCCATTGAGCGACGTGGTGATTTTGGCGGTGCCGGATATCGTACTGGGCAAAGTCTCTGAAGGCGTGGTGCCACAGATGAAACCGGGCGCGATTCTGCTGACGCTGGATCCGGCGGCGGCCTACGCCAATCTGATCGCCCATCGCGATGGCATTGAATACGCGGTGGCGCATCCTTGCCATCCATCGGTATTCCTGGAGCGTTACACCAAGGAAGAACATGCTGATGCCTTCGGCGGTATCGCGGCGGTTCAGCACGTGGCGGCGTCATATGAAACCGGCTCTGATGAGCAGAAAGCCGAGCTGAGCAAGGTGATCAGCGTGATGTACGGGCCGGTGGAGCAAGTGCATTGGGTAACCGTGACGCAGCTGGCGTATCTGGAACCCACGCTGGTGGAAACCGTGGCCTGCATGGTCGGCGCGTTTATGAAAGAAGCGCTGGACGAAACCGTGAAACACAGCGGCGTGCCGGAAGAAGCGGCCAAAGCGATGTTGTACGGCCATATTCAAATCGCGCTTGCCGTGGCGTTCCGCGCCACCAACCCGTTCTCGGATGCCTGCATGATCGCCATGGAATACGGCCGTGAGAAGATTGTGAAACCGGACTGGAAGCAGATCTTCGATCAGAAAGAGCTGGATATCGTGATTGCCCGTATGCTGAAAATCGACGCCATCAAGCGCTAAGCGTGATGCTCGATCGACTCGCGGCGCTGTGGTCTGGCGAAGCGAGTCGTATCAATGATATAACTCCTTCCCAAAGTCAGATCTTGCCCCATTTTGTAGGGTCGCCATTTATGGTGACCAGGTGCGCATGAATGCGCACCCTACATGGAGTGGTCACAACTTCTTCAAATAACACCAAAAAGACAGGTTACGGATGGAAAAAAACACGCTTTCTCAGGACTCCGAGCTGCTGACGGAAATAGCTGTCGCCTATTATCAGGACGAAATCACCCAGGAGGAGATTGCGCGTAAGTTTGGTATTTCCCGTATTAAAGTCGGCCGACTGCTCAAACGCGCACGCGAAGAGGGCATCGTCGAAATCAACGTGCGTTACCATCCCGTCTTCAGCACCCGCCTCGAGCAACAGCTGCAAAATCGCTTCCCACAACTGCAACGTGCGCTGATAGCGCTCGATCAGCCCGATCAGGAAGAGCAGCGTCGTCAGGTTGCCGCGCTGGTGTCATCACATTTAGCGCAGTCGCTGAAAGACGACGCCATTGTCGCCGTTGGGCAAGGGCGTAACGTGGCCGCTGTCGCCGATTATCCCGGCCAGGTACCGACGCGTAACTGCCTGTTCATTAGCGGCATTGGCGGCACGCATCGTCCAGGCGATGCCATCAATGCTGACCATATCAGCCGTCGTTTGGCCAAGAAGTTTGGCGGCATCAGCGAAACGTTGTATGCGCCTGCCTATGTTGAGAACCGCGCGCTGCGCGACGCTTTTATGCAAAACGGCACCATCAAAGAGACGCTGGACCGCGCGCGCAAAGCGGATGTGGCGCTGGTGGGCATCGGTGACATGAATGAAAACAGCTATATGGTGAAGCTCGGCTGGTTCACACCGCACGAAATCATCGACGCCAGTGTTAATCAGGGCGTGACGGGCGATGTCGCCGGCTATGACTTCTTCAATTCGCAGGGCCAACACGTAGATACCGTGATGAACGATCGCGTGATTGGGCTGAGCATCGATGAGCTGCGCAAAATCCCCTGTGTGATCGCCATTGCCGCAGAAAATACCAAAGCGATGGCGATCCTCGGCGCACTGCGTACTGGCGCGATCGATATCATTGCCACCACCGCGCAGAACATTCGCACCATATTAAGTTTGTCGCAGGAAAAGGTGTAGTTAAACGGCCAACCCTTTGTAGGGTCGCCATTTATGGTGACCGAAAGACGCTTAACTAACGAGCATTCCGCGAAAAAGTTTACCGTTTTACGATTCAACGGCGTTCATCGCCGTTAATACGGAATATTTTAAACTCAATGAACAGCCTTATTCCGCAACGCGCAGTGCCATAACCGAACGGTCTTGTTCGTGCTATGTTCAGGATATATCCTGTATTTTTCCTTGTTGAGAATCCCTGCCAGATGACTAATGCGCGCTTGCTCTCGGTTGAAAATCTCTCGCTGCACACTCACGATCAGCGCTTGCTGGTGGATAACGTCTCTTTTGATCTCGATCGCAAGGAAATCCTGGCGTTAGTCGGCGAGTCGGGCTCGGGTAAAACCTTGACGTCGCTGGCGCTGATGAGCTTGCTGCCCACGGGCGTGCAGCAGAGTGGCGGCCGCGTGGTGTTTAATGGCGAGCCGCTGGATGCGCGTAAGACCCAACAATTGCGCGGTTGCCGCATCGCCACGGTGTTTCAGGAGCCGATGACCAGCATGAATCCCACGCTGCGTATTGGTGAGCAGATTGCCGAAGTGCTGGTGCGGCATCGTCAGTTCAGCTGGAAACAGGCGCAGCAGGAAGCGATTGCGCTGCTGGATCGCGTTGGCATCGTCAATCCTGCACAGCGCGCGCGTCAGTATATTCATCAGCTGTCGGGCGGCATGCGGCAACGTGTGATGATCGCCAGCGCCATTAGCGGTCAGCCGGAATTATTGATTGCCGATGAGCCAACTACCGCGCTGGACGTCACCATTCAGGCGCAGATTCTGGCGCTGCTGCAGGAACTGCAACAAGAGATGGGCATGGGGATCTTATTGATCACCCACGATCTCTCGGTGGTGGCGCGCTACGCTGATCGCGTCTGCGTGATGCAGCAAGGGCAATTGGTTGAACAGGGCGCGGTGCTGAGCACGCTCGGCGTGCCAACGCATCCTTACACACGCAAATTGATTGCCGCTTCAGCGACGCAAATCCCGGAGGCAATTGCGCCGGTTGAACAGCCGCCGCTGCTGGTGCTGCGTGACATCAGTAAAAGCTATCCGCTGCCGCGCCGCATCCCGCTGTGGCCTGCCAAACGGCAAACCGTTTTGCATCCGGCCAATCTGTCGATTGCGCAGGGCGAAATCGTCGGGCTGATTGGCGAATCTGGCTCTGGCAAAACCACACTGGGCAGCGCGGCGATTGGCCTGATTACAGCGGATGGCGGCGAGGTGCATTTTCAGGGTCAGCATCTGCAAGGGCGTCAGCTTAATACGTTACGTCGTCACGCGCAGATCATTTTTCAGGACCCTTACGCCAGTTTGAATCCCAAAATTCCAGTCGGTGAGCAGATCGCTGAACCACTTCGCGTCTGGCAGCTGCGCAAAGGCGCGGCGGTGGGTGAACGCGTCAAAGAGTTGCTGGCGTTGGTGGGATTGAAGGCCGAACATGCCGGGCGTCTGCCGGGCGCGTTTTCCGGCGGTCAGCGTCAGCGTATCGCCATTGCGCGCGCGCTGGCGATGGAGCCGAAGTTGCTGGTGGCGGATGAAGCGGTGGCGGCGCTGGATTTATCGGTGCGCGGGCAGATTCTGGCGCTGTTTAATGATTTACGCCACAAGCTGGGATTATCGGTGCTGTTTATCAGCCACGATCTCAGCGCGGTGCGTCAGTTGTGCGATCGCGTGGTGGTGATGTATCACGGCAAGATTGTGGAGTCCGGCACGACCACCAGTGTGATTAATCATCCGCAGGACAATTACACCCGTCAACTGCTCGCCGCTGCGCCGGACGTTCAGCAGGCGCTGGCGCTGCGATCAGCTGCCGTGTAACAGCGGCAGTTCGTGATGTTCAGCCCATTCGTGCCAGGAACCGACATACACCGAAACATGGGGATAGCCCGCCAGCTTCAACGCCGCCAACACCGTGGCGGCGCGGGCACCGCGATGGCAATAAACCTGCAACTTCGCATCTTTACTCAATCCTGCCGCCTCGGCGCGTGCGGCAATCTGCTGCGCTGCTAAGAAATGGCCGTTGGCAATGACATCCTCCCAAAATAGCAGCTGAGAATGCGGAATGCGTCCGGCGCGCTGGCAGCAGGCATGCGCAAAGCTGCCGTCAAACTCGCTCGGGCGGCGTGCATCCACGTTGACCACATTCACGCCATCTGCTGCTAATACCTGTTCCCGGCTGCACACCAGCTCGCGATTCCACGCTGGAGCGTGGGCTGCGGGTGGATGCGCCACCGTGCGGCTTAATCCCAATCCCGGACTGAGTTCATAGCCTGCTGCAATCCACGCCTCCACGCCGCCATCCAGAATCAGCGCATCATCACGCTTGAGCAACCACGCAAACCAGGCCCCACGCGGCGAACGCATGCCAACCTGCTGTTCGAAAAACACCGGCGTGGCGTTGGGATAGGCGGTAAACATCGGTTGCAGCGCGGTGGCGGCTTCTGCAGCCATCACCGCTAAACCCGCCTCGCTGCAATCCTCAATAAAATAATCGTAGACGTTACAGTGCTGCGCGCCGGGCAAGGTGGCGCGTTGCCAGTCGGCGAACTCGCGCACGTCGATCAGCAGAAATGCTTCGCCTTTTGCCTGGCGCTGATGCAGTGAAAGCACATCAATGATCATGCAGAACTCCTGAAAACAGCGACTGCAACGAACCGAGTTCGTCGTGCTCGGCGGCCTGCAACACGCGGGCGGCTAGGGCGATATCAAACACGTTGAGGCCAAACGAGGAGAAATAAACGCTGTCATCGGGCTGTGGACACCAGTTATCCAGCAGCAGCGCGGCGAGATCGGCCGCCACATCCTGCTCAAGAAACTCACCGGCGCGGAACATCTGGAACAGGCTTTTGGCGCTGCGCTGGGCAAAATCGCCCCACGCATCAACCACCACCTTGCTGCTGGCTTTGATGGCGGCGAAACTGACTTCGTGATAGCCCACCTGCACAATGATCCTGCCAGGCTGGACCGCTGCGGCATCAATAATCGGCTTGTCGGCGCTGGTGCAGGTCAGCACCGCGTCATAAGGCTGCGCCAGAGCGAGCTGCAAATCAGTTTCGATCTGTACTTCGCGCAACGCATTGAGTTTAAAAGGCGAGCGATTCCACACGCCAATCTGTTCCAACTGCGGAAACAGCTGCTGCAACATGCGCAGATGCGCCTGAGCATGCAAACCGGCACCAAGTAGCAGCACGCGTTTCACCGGACGCGGCGCGGCCAGTTGAAGCGCCAGCGCGCTCACCGCCGCGGTGCGCGCAACGGTTAATGCGCCGCTGGCCAGCAAACCACGCGGAATACCGCTTTGCGCATCGTTAATCAGGGTTAAGGCTAAGGCGGCGGGCAGCGCATCCGGTCGCTGTGGACGATGTGCCGTCCACTTTACGCCCGCCGCGTTGTAGGTGCCGCCAACGCGCGCTGGCAAGGCATAAGCTTTACCGAGCGGCGTACCGAGATCGATGTGATTTTCAGCGGGCATTTGCGCCTCGCCGAGACGCATCAGGCGAATCACCGCTTTGACGTCTTCCAGCGCCAGAGCGACATCGCCGCCGCCTAATTGCGCGACGGTGGCTTCATCCAGTACACGCAATAACGCTTCCATTACTGCTCCAGCAGGCGATCGGCGAAGGGATAGAGCGCCGGAGAACCGCCACAATGCACAAAGGTAACGCGCGATCCTTGCGGAATGCGCCCTTGTTCGACCAGCGAGAACAGGCCGTGCATCGCTTTGCCGGTGTAAACCGGATCCAGCAGCACGCCTTCCAGCTGGGCGAGTTGGTAGATGGCGGCAATGCCGCCGTCCGATGGCACGCCGTATGCCTGACCGACATAACCATCTTCAATCCAGATATCCTCCGGCTGCCACTGCTGCGGCCATTGCAGCAGATCGGCACAATCCTGCGCCATGCCGGCAATGCGTGGCTGGAACCAGTCGGCTTTGGCGCTAACGCTCACGCCAATCACCCTGGTATCGGGCCAATAGCGGCGCGTACCCACATGCAATCCCGCCAGCGTGCCGCCGGAACCGGTGGGCGCGACGATGAAATCGGGCGCGGGCGTCTGGCTGGGTGCCAGCTGCGCCGCCATCTCTTCCACGGCCCGCACATAGCCCAATGCGCCGAGTGGCGTTGCGCCACCCAGCGGAATAATCATTGGGGTTTCACCTTGCGCGACAGCCGCATCAGCGTGCGCCTGCATCGCCCCTTCAATCTGCGTGAAATAGCCGTCGGGATCGAGGAACTGCACCTCGGCCCCGAACAGCTTGTCCAGCAACAGATTACCCTGCCAGCTTGCGGGCGGATTGCCCCGCAGCACCAGCACCGGACGCATACCAAACTTGCGTGCGGCGGCGGCCACCATGCGGGCGTGGTTCGACTGATGCCCGCCGGTGGTGATCACCACATTCACGCCTGTTTTGCAGGCCTCCGCCATCAGATACTCCAGCTTGCGGACTTTGTTACCGCCGCCGCCGAAGCCACTGTAGTCATCACGTTTGATCGTCAGCGTAATCCCAAGTGCCTCACTGAGCCGCGGCAGCGGCTCGTGAGGCGTGGGGAAGAAGCCGAGCGGAACGCGTTCAAACTCTTCAACTGATTTCATTGTGTGTTACCTATATTTTTATGTACTGCGGTGTTTCCCTGGTGTGGCGCGACCCGGCCAATGGCCGAATCATTGAATGCGTTGAGCCATAAGCTCATGGATTGCTGGAAGCGTTCGAGTCCCGCCAGCGTGACAAACTCATTGACGGCGTGGGCGTTGCCGCCGTGGCCTAATCCGCCAATCAGAAAGGCGGGCGCGACGGCCGCGAAAGCGTAAGCGGGCGCACAGCCCGGTGCCCACGGCCAGATTTGCGGTGTCGCGCCCAGCGTTTGATAGCTGGCGATTAAGGCATCGACGCCGCTGGCGCTGCGGCTAAAGCGCACGCCGGGATAACGATCAAACAGTTGCAGTTCGCTGCCAGCTAAATCGGGTTGCGCCAGGCGCTGCTGCGCGGCTTCAATCATCGCGTCCTGATCGAAACCCGGCGGAATGCGAAACGCCAGTTCCGCGCTGGCACGGAACGGGATGACGCCGCGTCCGCCCGGCGGATCGCTGTGCAGTTCAGCCAGCGTCAAGACCGCGCTGCAGAGCAGCGTTTGCAAGCAGCTCAGCGTGTCGCCTTCAATCATCAGGCGCTGGCTGCGACGGAACTGCAGTTCGTCATCAATACTGAATTCGGCGGCTAAGGTCGCCAATAACTGATTCGCCTCATCGTCCGTGGCGTTACAGGCCAGCACGCCGCTGTGTGCGGCCGGTGCGATGGCATCTAATGCCTGTACTAAGCGCCACGCCGGATTGGCGATCCAACCGGCATTGCTGGCATGAATCGCTGAGGAAGGTCCGCCCCATGCGCCACCGCTGACGCTCAGGCGTCCGCTGGCCAATCCGGTAAAGCCGAGATAGACGCGCGGTGCGCCGCCTCCGTATTCACACAGTGAGGGGAACAGCACCGCTTCAGCGGGCGCGATCGGGCAAGGCTGCTGCGCCAGATAACGTCGCAGTGCGCCGCTGCCGATTTCCTCTTCGCCTTCGAGCAGGATTTCAATATTGAAATCGAGCTGCTGGTTCTGCTGCAGTTCGCGCAGCAGGACCAGCAGGGCGGCGACTGGGCCTTTATTGTTCTCTGCGCCGCGTCCGACAAAGACCGCGCCGAGATCGTCCCAGTGACACACGCCACCGACAAACGGCGGCACATCCCAACCGGCATCATCCGCAGGCATCACGTCATACATGTTGTACAGCACCACGGTTTTGGCGCTGCCGTTATCAATGCGCACATGCACCAGCGGCGGAGAATTGTCGGTTTGCGCCGCCACCGGATAAATCACGCTGGCGTCGAGTTGCTCCACCATCCACTGTTCCAGCCAGGCAGCCAAACCGCGCTGCGAGGATAACTGACCGGCCACGCTCGGCCAGCGCGTCAGTTCACTCAGCAGTTCAAGCGTGGCATCAAGGCGACTCATAAACGAATCCTCGGGTTCAGCACCAGATAGAGCAGGTCGATCAGCAAATTGATCGCCACAAACACCACCGCAGCGAGCAACACAATCGCCTGCACCAGCGGGAAGTCGCGGTTTTGAATCGCCTGAATCGCCAGACGACCAATGCCCGGCCAGGCAAAAATAATCTCTGTTACCAATGCGCCGCCGAGCAGCGAGGCGAAATACATGCCCTGCACGGTGATCACCGGAATCAGTGCGTTACGCAAACCGTGGCGTACCACGATGCGCCAGGCGCTGAGCCCTTTGGCGCGCGCGGTACGGATATAATCCTGTTGCAGCACATCCAGCAGGCTGGCGCGCGTCAAGCGTGCTACGGCGCTCATGTAAAACGCACCAAGGCTGAGTGCGGGCATCACCAACGCGGCGAAAGTGCCGTAACCGCTGGAAGGCAGCCACTGTAACTTCAGGCTAAACAGCAAAATCAGCAGCAGCCCCAGCCAGAACACCGGAATCGCCTGGCCGGAGAAGGCCAGCAGGCGGCACAGCAAATCCCACATGCTGTGCGGTCGCAGGGCGCTGATAATGCCCAGCAGCAGACCAAGCAGCGAACTCCACGCCAGCGCACTCACCGCCAGCAGCGCCGTGGCGGGCAAGCGCTCGGCAATCAGCGCCAACACCGGCTGGCTGTAGCGCAATGATTCACCAAAATCGCCGTGCAGCACACCGCCAAGATAGTGGCTGTATTGCCACAGCAGCGGACGATCAAAGCCCATGCTGTGACGGAACGTATCAATCTCCTGCTGGCTGGAGCCGGGCGGCATCATCAGCGCCGCCGGATCGCCCGTCATGTGCAGGCTAAAGAAAATCAGCAGCGACACGCCAAGCAGCACTAATATCGACTGGCCAAGGCGATTGAGCAGAATGTTCAGCATCTCAATCCAGCCTTGTATGCGTGCGACGTAACAGCGCATCGCCGAGCAGGTTGCAGCCAATCACCAGCGCCGCAATCACTAAACCGGGATAGAGCACCAGCCATTGCGACAGCAGCATGTAAGAGCGGCCTTCGCCAATTAAGTTGCCCAGCGTCGGCGTGGGCGGCTGAATGCCCATGCCGAGAAAACCCACTGAGGCTTCGAGCACGATCAAGCGTGGGATATCCAGCGTCAGCAGCACCACCAGTGGCGTCAGCAGATTGGGCAGGATATGCCGCAGCAGCACGCGCAGCGGCGAAAAGCCCATGGCGCGCACCGCCTGAATGTATTCCAGTTCACGAATTTCTAAGGTTTTGGCACGCGCCACGCGGGCATAAATCGCCCAACTGGTGCAGCCCATAATCACAATAATGTTGGTGAGTGAGGCGCCCATCAGCGCAATCACCAACAAAATCAACAGAATAAACGGCACCGCCAGCTGGATGTCGATCAGGCGCATGATCAGCGCATCAACCCAACCGCCGGCATAACCGGCAATCATGCCGAGCGCGACGCCAATCACCGCGCCAATCGCCGCCGCCACTAATACCACCAGCAGCGACAAGCGCGTGCCGGAGAGAATACGCGCCAGCAGATCGCGGCCCAGTTGATCGGTACCAAGCCAATGCGTGGTTTGCGCGCCGGGTGAACCCGGCGGCAGAAACATCTCGCTGAGGTTGTTACTTAAGGCATCGGGCAACGGCAGCCATGGAGAGAGCAGCGCTGCGGCAATCACCACGATCAGCAAAAGGCTGCCGATCACCGCATCGCCGTAAATCAGGCGGCGCGGACGGCGCTGCAGCACGGTGCCCGGTGAAATCATTTCAGCCTCAAATCAAACAGCGGGATGCGGGCATCGACGCGGCCTTTAAAGTTGAGTGAGGTGCTGTGCGCATACAAGGTGTCTTCACGATACAGCGGCAGCAGCGGCTGTTGTTCAGCGACGCGTTGCTGAATCTGCTCTAACACCTTTTTGCGCGCAGCGGGATCAACAATCTGACGGCTTTGGTCGAGCAGCTTATCCAGCTCCGCATCATGCACGGTGGAATAGGGCTCGCCGCTGCGCAGGATGGGGAACAGCGCGGCATCGGCATCCAGCGTTTGGGTTGAGCCCCACGCCAGCATATACATCGGCGCCTGTTTCTGTGATGCGACCTGCTGGGTATACACCGACCATTCCGGCACTTCCAGCTCGGCTTTTACGCCAATTGCGGCTAAATCCTGCACGATGGCTTGTGCCACATCGGCGCTGGCAATATAGCGGCGCGGCGCCTGGAAGCGCAGGGTAAAGCCGTTAGCGTAACCGGCTTCAGCCAGCAGCGATTTGGCTTTCGCCACATCCTGCGCGGTAGCCGGAACCGCCAGATAACCAAAGTCATTGGCTCCGGCCATGGTGCCGGTTGGCGTGCCGAAACCGTGCAGCAGCTGTTGGGTATACGCCTGGCGATTCAACGCCAGCGAAAGCGCCTGACGTACCCGCACATCACTCAGCGGTTTCTCATCATCTTTAAGGCCGAGGTAAATCGTCAATCCGCCGCCTTTCACCTGTTCCAGCTCGACGTTGGGGCGATTTTTCAACGCGGGGACTAAATCGGCGGGCACGCTTTCAATCAGCTGCACTTCGCCGGTCAGCAGCGCGGTAAGGCGCGCGGTGGCTTCGGGGATGGGCCGCCAGGTGACGCGATCAATCGCCGGTTTGCCGCGCCAGTAAGTTTCATTGGCGACCATCACCACTTTTTCGTCCGGGATAAAGCTATCCAGCTTGTAAGCGCCGCTGCCCACTGGCTTGCGTGCAAACTCGCTGGCACCGACTTTCTTCACGTACGCCGGTGGCACAATGTAAGCCGGGTAGCGGCTCATGCGCGTTGGCAGCAGAGGATCCGGGCCGTTGGTATGGATCTGCACCTGATAATCGTTGATCACCTCCACCGATTTGATGGTGCGGATATAGGAAATCGTCGGCGCGTGATTGGCGGGGTCTAAAATACGATCGATGGAGAATTTCACCGCTTCGGCGTTCACCGGCTCGCCATCGGTAAATTTCACGCCCTGGCGCAGGGTAAATTGCCAGGTGGTTTCGTTAATCGCTTTCCACTCAGTGGCTAAGCCCGGCTGCAATGACATGTCATCGGCACGGCGCACTAAGGTATCGAAGATGTTATCTACCAGCGTGGCAGATTCTTTAAGAAAGCCGGGATCCATCGCCGTGGCAGACGTGGGTTGGCCAATGGTCAGTTCTGCCGCCTGGACGGTTGGCATCAGAGCAAATAGCAACGCGGTAGTGACAAACTTCACTGCAGGTAGTCTCATAACGTTTTCCAAAAATTGCCAGGGCAAGGTAGTGAAAAGAGTGGCTGCGGCCAGAATCAAGACTGTGCTTATTTGTAATACATGATATATCCTATAATCTGGCCAGTTGGCAATAAAACATTAAAAATAACTTACCATTTGCGGATTTCGGTAAAGGGCTCACAAAAAATGATCGAAATGGATAAAGCGCAGCGCATGAGTTTGACCGCGCAGGTGGAATCGTCACTGCGCAGCGCGCTGATTGTCGGCAAGTTAAAACCTGGCGCACGGCTGGTGACGCGCGATCTGGCGGCTCAATTGGGTACCAGCATCACGCCGGTGCGTGAAGCCTTATTGCGTCTGGTTTCTGCCGGCGCGCTGGATGCCACACCCGCCGCCGCCTTTTTAGTGCCGGAAATGTCACTGCAGCGCTTCGAGGAAATCACACTAATTCGTAAGCAGCTTGAAGGTTTAGCGGTGAGAACGGCAACGCCCTTTGTGAAGAAAAAACAGCTTTCTGAACTGAAAAAACTCTGCGTCAGCTTTATGCAGGCCAAGTTAAGCGGTGATGCAGCCTTGGCGCTCGAAGCCAATCGCGCGTTTCGTTTTACGCTGTATGGCTATGCGCAAATGCCTACGCTTGAAGCGCTGATTGAACAGCTTTGGGTGCAGATCGGTCCGTGCTTTAACTATCTCTATCCGCAGCCGGCCGAGGTGGTGAATGGGCATCATAATTATGATCATCTGCTGGAAGCGTTGCAGGCGGGTGATGGCGTTACCAGTGAGAGGATTTTGATGAAAGCGATTGATGATGGGGCCGCGATTCTGAAGCAGCATTATTTTGATCAGTGATGCGCGTAGGGTCGCCATTTATGGTGACCGCCAATGTCTCCCTTTAACCGCCCGGTCACCGCAGTGACATAAATCCTTCATTTCCTTCCGCTAGCTTACCGCCATTCTGATTTCTGGATTGCGGATGCATGAGCCACCTTTCGCTTCATCACATCACTAAAGCCTGGGGCGAGAAAATCGCCCTGGACGACATCAGCTTCGACGCGGCAGAAGGCGCGTTTGTCGCGCTGCTCGGTCCATCGGGCTGCGGTAAATCGACGCTGCTACGCACTATCGCCGGACTGGAAACGGCCAATCGCGGGGCGATCCACTTTAAACACGCCGACATCACTCATCTGCCGCCGTCGCAGCGCAAGCTGTCGATGGTGTTTCAGTCCTACGCGCTGTTTCCCCATCTCAACGTGCGTGAAAACCTGCTGTTTGGTTTGAAAGCGCGCGGTGAGGATAAACAGTCGTTTGCTGCACGCCTCGATAACGTCAGTAAGCTGATGGAGCTGGATAAGCTGCTGGATCGTCTGCCGTCGCAGCTCTCCGGCGGACAGCAGCAACGCGTGGCGCTGGGCCGTGCGGTAATCGCCAATAATACGCTTTGCCTGATGGATGAACCGCTGTCGAACCTCGATGCCAAGCTGCGCCAAAGCATGCGCCGTGAAATCCGCGCGCTACAGAAAAAACTCGGTCTGACCATGCTGTACGTCACGCACGATCAGACCGAAGCGATGAGCATGGCCGACAGCATTATCCTGCTTAACGAGGGCCACATCGAACAGCACGGCACGCCAGACGATCTCTATAACAATCCCGCCAGCGTCTTTGCCGCGCAGTTCATTGGCGCACCGCCGATGAATATCCTGCCGCTGCAGCGCAACGGCGCACATCACACACTGATGCACCTCACCGCGCCGGTGGTGGAATACCACGATGCAGCGCTGAGTCTTGGATTGCGTGCCGAAGATATCCAGCTGATTGCCGCAGAACAGGCAGCGCTGACCGCGCGGGTGATCAGTTCCGAATATATGGGTTCTGATACCTTGCTGGTGTGCCAGCTTGCCGGCATCAGCGAGCCGCTGACGGTCAAAGTGCCAGGCATGCAGCGCTTCACCGATGGCAGCGAAGTGGGATTGCAGTGGTCCGCCGCGCGGCAATATCTGTTTCATCGCGAGAGCGGCAAACGCTGCGCGCCAGCCGAACAACAAATGTTTGCCTCACAGAAAAAATACGCCGTTTAACCGTTGTCATTTGCCCAAGGGAAAATCATGTCTGCGATTCGTTATTCACGTCTTTCTGCCTTAGTCCTCGCCGTTACCACCTCAGCTTTTGCGGCTGAACCGGTCAAGCTGCAAATGTATTACCCGATCGCGGTGGGCGGCAAAGTGAGCCACACCGTGGATACGCTGGTGGCGGATTTCCAGAAAGTACATCCGGACGTGAGCATTCAGCCGGTGTATACCGGTGACTACGCCACCACCGTGACCAAAGCGCTGACCGCATTTCGCGGTGGCAACGCGCCGCAGTTGGCGGTGATCGGCGATATCGAAGCCTATTCTCTGATCGATGCCGGTGCGATTGTGGCGGCCAGCGATTTAGCACAGGGCGATGAAGGCAAAAAATGGATCGACGGTTTCTATCCGGCGTTTCTGCGCCACATTGACGGCAAAGTGTGGGGCGTACCGTTCCAGCGCTCAACCGTAGTGATGTACTGGAACAAACAGGCATTTGAGAAAGCCGGTTTGAACGCCGATACGCCACCGGCCAACTGGCAGCAAGTGGTCGAGTTCAGTAAGAAACTCACGATAAAAGATGCCAACGGCGTCAGCCAATGGGGCATCGAGATTCCGTCCACGCCAAACGGCTACTGGAACTTCCAGGGCTTGTCCGCCACCAACGGCGGTCGTCTGGATAACGGCAAAGGCACCGCGGTGCACTTCAACACGCCGGGCAATGTGGAAACGCTGCAGTGGCTGACCGATCTCGGCCAGAAAGAGGAGGTGTCGCCGAAGGGTGCGATTGCATGGGGTACCACGCCGCAGGACTTTATCAGCGGCAAAACCGCCATGATGGTGACCACCACCGGCAACCTGACCAACGTGCGTGATAACGCGAAATTCCCGTTCGGCGTAGCAATGCTGCCGGAGAAAACCCAGCGCGGCAGCCCAACCGGCGGCGGCAACCTGTATGTCTTCAAAAATGCCTCGCCAGAACAGCAGAAAGCGGCGATGGAGTTTATCCGTTGGGTAACCTCACCCGAGCAGGCGGCGCGCTGGAGTATCGCCACCGGTTATGTAGCGACCTCTCCGGCGGCATGGGATACCACGGTGATGAAGGATTACGTTAAAGAGGTTCCTCAGGCATTGGTGGCGCGTGAACAGCTGAAGTATGCGCAGCCAGAACTCTCGACTTACAACAGCGTGCAGATTCAGGATGCGCTCAATCACGCGGTAGAAGCGGCGGTAACGCAGGCGAAAACCCCAGCCGAAGCCCTGGAAGGTGCGCAGAAGCAAGCCGATCGTCTGCTGAAGTCATACCAATAATCATGAGCACGATTCTCGTCGTCGCGCCGGTTCGTCGTCCCCGGTTATGGTCGATGCAGCTGTATGGCTATCTGCTGATTTTGCCAGCACTGAGCTTTTTACTGCTGTTCACCCATTATCCGGCGGTGGCGACAGTGTGGGAAAGCCTGTTCAGCGCGGCGCGTAATGGTCGTCCAGCCCACTTTGTTGGGCTGGATAACTATTTCGCGCTGCTGGATGACGACATCTTCATCCAGTCGCTGTGGAATAATCTGTTGTATGCGCTGATCACCATTCCGCTGGCGGTCACGCTGGCGCTGCTGATGGCACTGGCGGTCAATCGCCATATGCGCGCCAATGCGCTGGTGCGCACCGCGTTCTTTATTCCTTCGCTGCTGCCGATGATCGCCATCGCCAATCTGTGGCTGTTCTTCTACACGCCGCAGTTGGGCTTGCTGAATAAGCTGCTGGCGCTGTTCTCCCTGCCGGCGATTAACTGGCTCGGCGAACCGGGTAGCGCCTTGTACTGCTTGATGGCGGTTTCGGTGTGGCGCGAAGCGGGCTTCTTTATGATCTTTTATCTCGCCGCTTTGCAGCAGATCGATCCGCGCCTCAGTGAAGCCGCGCAGATAGAAGGGGCCTCACGCCGCTATTTTTTCCGTCGCGTGCAGTGGCCGCTGCTGATGCCCACCACGCTGTTTGTGCTGATCAATGCGTCGATGAATGCGTTTCGCATCGTCGATCAGGTGATCGCCATGACCAACGGCGGACCAAATAACAGCAGTAGCTTGCTGCTGTTCTACATCTATCGCACCGCTTTCAGCTTCTGGGATATGCCCGCCGCAGCGGCCATGACGGTGGTGCTGTTGGTGATCCTCGCCGCAATTGCGCTGCTTAAATTCAACCTGCTGGACAAGCGAGCCCATTACCAATGAAGCCGACAATCACGTTTGGTCGCCTGTGCCTGAATACGGCCATTGGGCTTGCCGCGTTGCTGTGGTTTTTACCGATTCTTGTGGCGTTTTGGGTGGCGATTCATCCGGCATCCGATCAGGCGAGCTTTTCGCTGTTTTCGCCGCTGACCTTGCAGAACTTCGTTAATGCCTGGCATGCCGCGCCCTTTGGTCGCTACTTCCTCAATACCAGCTTGCTGGTGCTGATGATTGTGGTGGTGCAGCTGATTCTGGCGACCATGGCCGCTTACGCGCTAGTGCGCTTCCGCCTGAAATTCTCGGGCGCGATCTTCGCGCTGATTCTGCTGCAGCTGATGATCAGTCCCGACGTGCTGATTCTGAATAACTATAAAACCATCGGTGCGCTGGGTTTTCGCGATACGCTGACCGGCATCGCGCTGCCGTATTTCTCCTCGGCCTTCGCCATCTTTCTGCTGCGCCAGACCTTTAAAAGCATTCCGCTGGTATTAGAAGAGGCGGCGATTGTCGAAGGTGCCAGCCGCTTTTACATTCTGCGCAAGATCTACATCCCGCTGGCGAAGCCGATTTATGTGGCGTTTGCGCTGGTGTCGATCAGCTTCCACTGGAATGATTTCCTCTGGCCGCTGGTAATTACCGATTCCGTCAATGTGCGGCCGCTTACCGTTGGTTTGCAACTGTTTTCGGCGCCAGAGCAGGGCGTGCAATGGGCGCTGATTGGCGCTGCTACGTTGATGACCACCTTGCCGCTACTGGTGCTGTTCCTTATTTTCCAGCGTCAGTTTATTCAATCGTTTATGCGTGCCGGTATTCGCTAAGGAGTGCTTTTCGTGTCTAATCCGCATCCGCTGACAAAATTACAGCGTGAGTTGTTGGGCGATGTCGCCGAGCTCTATGCCTTACCTGATGTGCGTTCCACGCCGCGGAGTAGTACGCTGCGTTTTGGTTTGATTGCCGATCCACAATATGCCGACATCGACGCCGATATGGCGAAAAATCTTTACTATCGTCATGCATTGCGCAAGTTACCGCAGGCGATAGAAGCGTTGAATCAGCAGCCGCTGGATTTTGTCGTCACGCTGGGGGATTTAGTTGATCGCGACTGGCGCAGCTACGCGGCGATATTGCCGATATACGATCGCCTCGAACATCCGCATGCGGTGGTGCTGGGCAATCACGATGCGCAGACCATCGCGCAGCATCTCAACGAAGCCGCTGCGCTGCCGAAAAGCTATTACGCCTTTGGGCTGCAGGGCTGGCGTTTTATTGTTTATGACGGCAACGATATTAGCCTCTATTGCAACATGCAGAACGGTGACGATCGCGCGTTGGCCGAGGCGATGCTGGTGGATCTGACCGAGCGCCAACAGCCGCAAGCGAAACCGTGGAACGGCGCGGTAGGCACGCAGCAGCTGGCATGGATTGAGCAGCAGCTGCAACAGGCCCAGCAGCAAGGGGAGAAAGTGGTGGTGTTTGGCCATTATCCGCTGGCGCCGCACAACAGCCACAACTTGCTCAACGGCAGCGTGCTGGCAGATCTGCTTTCTAGTTACAACATACAATGCTGTTTCTCTGGACACGATCACCGCGGCGGCTTTGCGCGCATCGGTCAAACAGGCTTTTATACGCTGAAAGGCATGCTGGATGGGGCAGAGGTGGTGCCGTTTGCGGTGGTTGAGATTGAGAGTGATGAAGTACGCGTCAAAGAATACGGTGTAGGGTCGCCATTCATGGCGACCACTCATGATGATGCCCGCATTTGCCCGCGCTGACGGAGAATCGCAATCTCTTCGGCGCGTTGCAGCAATTGCTGCAAATCATCTTCATCAATATCCAGCACTTCACCGCTTTCCAGCGCCTGATGCAGGTCTTCACGCGTAATCGGTACGTCGATAACCACAGGCGATGCTTTGGTTTCGGTTGCCGCCAGCGGATGCGGATAACGACGTCCGGCGAGATTATTAAACACCAACGCCAGTAGCGCCAAACAAACCGAGTTCAATAACACTGGCGTCAGAATAAAGTGATAACCCAGCTGCTGGACGCCGCTACCGCCTAAAATCGCGGTCAGCGCCACCGCGCCGCTCGGTGGATGCAGACAGCGCAGTTGAAACATCAACGCAATCGTCAAACAGGCCGCGATGCCGCACGCCAATGCAGGATGGGGAACAAACAGTGCGGTGGTAACACCGATAACGCCCGCCACCAGATTGCCGCCGACAATTGACCACGGCTGCGCCAGCGGACTGTTCGGCAGACCAAACAGCAACACCGCCGAAGCGCCCATCGGCGCGACAAACCACAGATTTACTTCGCCCAGCAGCCAGTGACTGATCAGGCTGGTCATCATTAAACCCAATCCCGCGCCAATGCTGGCGATGACCATCTGCTTTTTGCCGCCCGGTAACGGATGGGGCCAAAGGCGGGCCAGAAAGGTGCGCACGAAGGCTATCCACGTCACCGATGGCTGATTTGTCATGAGGGAATCACTCTGTCATAAGAAAAAACGATGGGTGCGAATTGTCGCTGATCGATCCGCTGACAACAACCACATTGTTAGTGTGCTGTTATATCGTGGTAAGAGAAATGCTGATGATTGTCGCGATGCTTAACCAACGCCTAAGGTTGCTGTATAGTCCGTTTTTTTTCGGAGGAACCATGCTGCCTAACTCATCCACACGCCTGAACAAATACATCAGCGAGAGCGGTATCTGCTCACGCCGCGATGCCGATCGTTACATCGAGCAAGGCAACGTTTTCATTAACGGTAAACGCGCTGCTGTCGGTGCGCAGGTGTTTGCGGGGGATGAAGTCAAAGTGAACGGGCAGCTGATTGAGCCGCGTGACGAAGAAGATTTAGTGCTGATTGCGCTGAACAAACCGGTTGGCATCATCACCACTATGGAAGAGGGTGAGCGTGACAACATTGGTGATTTCGTCAATCACAGCAAACGCGTGTTCCCGATTGGTCGTCTGGATAAAGATTCTCAGGGACTGATTTTTCTCACCAACCACGGCGATCTGGTGAATAAAATCCTGCGTGCCGGTAATAACCACGAAAAAGAGTATGTGGTCACCGTCGATAAGCCGATCACCGATGAATTTATTGCTGGAATGGGCGCGGGCGTGCCGATGCTCGGCACCGTCACCAAGAAGTGCAAAGTTAAAAAAGAGTCGACCTTTGTCTTCCGCATCATTCTGGTTCAGGGGCTGAATCGTCAGATTCGTCGCATGACCAAGCACTTCGGCTTTGAAGTCACCAAGCTTGAGCGTACGCGCATCATGAACGTCAGTCTGAAAGGGATCCCACTCGGCGAATGGCGTGATTTAACCGATGATGAGCTGATCGACCTGTTCAAACTGATTGAAGACTCGTCGTCCGAAGATCAAAAAACGCAGAAGACGCAGGCGAAGAAGAAACCGGCCAGCGCCGCGAAAAAACCCGTTGCCGTCGCTAAGCTAGGTGAGAAAGTCGGCGCAAAACCGGCTAATCGCCAGCGTTTCGCGCAGCCGGGTCGTAAGAAGAAAGGGCGTTAATTTTTCATTCCCCGCGCAGAGCGCGCGGGGAAACGTAGTTACTTGTCGTTGCCAAATCCTTGCTTCTTCAGCGCGTCCAGCACGTGCGGGAAGTAAATCTTATGATAATAACCGCTGACGCTTTCGCTCCAGCTCTCGCCATCATCACGTCCAGTATTTTTCCAGTGCTGCACCATCTCCTGATTGTAGGCGGCGATGTGCTGCTCCAGTCCATCACGCTGATAGCGCTCTTCATGACGGAAGGTTGCCAGCGGCAGACGCGGCTTCTGATGCGCAGGCTGGTCGACATGGCCGATCACCACGCCCGCCACCGGGAAGGTGTATTCCGGCAAATCCAGTAAGCTGATTAATGCCTGCGGATCGCGACGAATACCGCCAATCGGCACAATGCCCAAACCTTCCGCACGCGCCGCCGCCATGATCGAACCCAACGCAATACCGACGTCAGTTGAGCCCGACACAATGCTTTCGATGCTCTGCTGGGCGATCTGCTCGCGTTCGATCGCGTTCATCGCCAGACGCGATTTATGCATATCCAGCACCAGGGTAATAAACACCGGCGCTTTGGCAATCCACGGTTGGCCGCCGGCAATTTGTGAGATTTGTGCGCGTTTCTCAGCATCGCGCGTCACCACCAAAGAGACCTGCTGCGAGTTCACCGAGGTTGGCGCGCGATAGGCGGCCGAAATGATGCGATCCAGCACCCCATCCTCAACGGGAAGGTCGGTAAAACTGCGATCGCTTTTATGACTGGTGAAAATATCGATAAATGAACTCATGGATCCTCCTGATTGGGAGGCGAGAGCGTAACAGAAAAGGGATAGATCGAACTTAACCGTTGTTGCCGTGGCTAACTACTTCTTTTGAATAAGCAAAGTGCGGAATGCGATAAGCGGTGAGACCGGTGCATAAAGCACCGGTTAAGCGACTTTGGCTGCAACGACCGCCGGATGAACGCTGCGATCTGGCCCGCTGAGCATCACCGGTTTACCGGATCGTAATCCGCGCTGGAATTGGGTCATGCGTTCATGGCTGATGCCGGCACCGCACCACAACAGGTGATGATCGTGACGGCTTTCTGAACCGTACAGCATCGGTTGTGAGGTTTGATCGACATCGACGCAGAATCCTTGTCCGGTTAGGCGAATGGCTTCCAGCCACACTTCAGTTTCATCGCCGGCGCTGACCACTTCCAACAACAACGGCATCTGCTGCTGACGGGCTGATGCGCGTTTTACGCAGTCGCTGTGATGAACGATCGCCTCATGAAAGCGCGTTAAGCGCCGCGATGCGCCACGACGGGTATCATCACGCAGCCAGCGATTAAGCGGTTTCAACAGCACATTGACGAAATCGTCGCTGCTGTAATCGCCCGCCAGATTACGTACGGTACGGGTCAGTTCACGGTCAGAACCCAGCTCTAGTTGACGTAACAGATCGCCACGGCGTGCCATCCAACCAGACGACGAGTAATCAAGCCCGCAGTGTCTGCCCTGATAGATTTGCCACAACGTGGCGCCACCTGCGGTTAATGCCATCATGGCGAGCACTTCATCAACCTGATGTCGGCTCCAATCCTTATTGACGTGATTCTCAGAAATTAATCCACCGCGCAACCAGCGACGTAGATTGGCGCGGTTGGCACCGGTAATGGCGCAAACGGTTTCAGTTGAATAAAAGTTCATTACGAGCCCTCAGACAGAGGGTGAATGGCCGTGGGTGCTAATCCAGGATGAGCGTCCATCCTGAACCTTATCTGTATGGATTACCAGTATCTTTACTTAACTCGGCATAAACAGGCGAAGATCCCTTTCGCCCTGAAAAGCGTTAACTGACTTTAACCACGGTTTTACCGAAGTTTTTACCTTTTAGCATATCGAAAAACGCCTGCGGCGCGTTTTCCAGCCCGTCGATCATGTGCTCGCGGTAGTGGATTTTCTGCTGTTCCACCAGCGGCGTCATCGCTTTGAGGAATTCAGGGTAACGATCGCCATAATCCTGGAAGATGATAAAGCCCTGCATGCGAATACGACGCTTAAGAATGCCGCCCATGATTTGTGGGGTGCGATCCGGGCCCGGCGGTAATTCGCGGCTGCTGTAGCCAGAAACCAGACCACATACCGGCACGCGCGCCGCAGTATTCAACAATGGAAACACCGCATCGAATACCTTGCCGCCGACGTTCTCGAAGTAGATATCGATGCCGTCCGGGCAGGCCACCGCCAGCTGTTCTGCAAAGTCTTCACGATGGTGATCGATACAGGCAGAAAATCCGAGTTTCTCAATCGCATAGCGGCACTTCTCTTCGCCGCCCGCAACACCTACCACATGACAACCTTTGAGTTTGCCAAGCTGGCCCACCGTGGCACCGACCGGGCCGGTAGCGGCGGCAACCACTAAGGTTTCCCCCTGTTTTGGCTGACCAATATCCATCAAGCCCATATAGGCGGTGAAGCCCGGCATACCGAGAATGCCCAGCGCCCAGGAAGGATGGGGCAGATCGCCCAGTTTCGCCACGCCATTTCCATCTGAAACCGCATAGCTTTGCCAGCCGCTTTGCGCGAGGACCACATCGCCTTGTTTGAAATCCGCGTGTTGAGATTCCACGACTTCGCTCACTGTGCCGCCGACCATCGGTTGGTCGAGTTCTGCTGGCGCAGCGTAAGATTTGCTGTCATCCATGCGCCCGCGCATATACGGGTCGAGCGATAAATAGAGCGTGCGCAGCAGGATTTGACCGTCCTTTACCTCTGGAATGGGCTGCTCCACCAGGCGGAAGTTCTCTTTTACCGGTTCGCCATGCGGGCGTGAGGCTAATAGCCAAGCTTGATTACGTTGAGTAGATTGCGACATTTTTACCTCTATTAGCATTTTCACGTGAGGCAAGTGTAGACGAGGAAAAGATAATGGATCGCTAATGCAGAAGTTGAAGTGTTGCTATATAATAACATTTTAGTAAAGATATAGAGATTGTTATTATATAACAACACCGGAGGTTTTATGTTGCCTGGTTTGCAAGCAATAGGAGCCAAATGCCAGGAAAGGCGTAGGGCTAACCGTTGGACTCAAGCCGACGCCGCGACACGTGCAGGTATACATCGCACGGTTATTTCACAGATTGAAAACGGCGTCTATTCAGGTTCTCTAAAAGCGCTCACTTTGTATCTTAATGCTCTTCAGTTGGTGTTGTCCGTGCAGTCAGCTGGCTTACCACAGATGGATGAATTGGAGACGTTGTTTGATGATGACTGATTTTAATCAACTTGCCAGGCCAATTCGCCATATTGATGTCTACAGCGGTGGGGAATTAAGCGGAAGATTACTGCACGAACACGGCAGCTATAATTTCAGCTATGCGAGTTCTGATGTCCACGCTGCTTCAATGACCATGCAACCCGCAAACCGCCTGAGCTATAATTCCAGCCGCTTATTTAATATTTTTGAGATGAATATTCCGGAAGGCTATGTTCGTTATCATATTGCCGAGCGATTACGTCGTTATGTAGGTAATGTTAGCGACATGCTGTTCTTAGCATTACAACAGGATACCGGTATTGGTGCGTTATCTTACAAGAGTGATATTGACCTACCGTGTCCAGCGCCGGAAAAATTAGATGATTTACTTCATTGGGATCATAAAGAGAGTGCATTTCAATATCTGTTAAATAAATATTTATTGCAGACTTCGATTTCTGGTGTTCAACCGAAAGTTATGATCAGCACAGAAAATCGCGGAACCGTTCTTTATCCAAATCTAATAGCTAAAACAGGTGATGAGGAGTTTCCGCGTCTGGCAGAAAATGAGTTTATCTGTATGTCGTTAGCCAGATCGTGTGGGTTACCCGTTGCTGATTTTTGGCTCTCGGATAACAAAGAGCTGTTTATCATGGAACGTTTTGATATTCAGAATGATAAACGATTAGCGATGGAAGATTTTTGCGTGCTTTCGGGTAAGTCAGCAGATCACAAATATAATGGCTCATATGAAACCGGTGGTAAGATCGTCAGTCTCTTTACTCGCGATCAGTCTCAGGTAGAACTTTACTGGCGTTATGTATTGTTTAGTTGCATGGTGGGAAATGGCGATGCACATTTAAAAAATTTCTCATTATTATATTCTGCAACGGACAGTAGCACCGCAAGATTATCGCCATTATATGATGTGGTGAATACACATATTTATCCAACTACCGATGGTGAGTTGGCCCTAAAGTTGAATAAAAGCAAAAAGTTTCCGGATAGAGACAGTCTGATTAAACTTGCAAGGGAATTGAAAATTATCAAACCAGCCATGGTGATGGAACAGTTTGCCGATGTCATCAATGATGATTTAAATCGAAATGAAATATACGCCGACTTCCCTGAGATGCGAGAGTCCATTGCCCGTTCTTTGACACGCAGTGTGGCGACGAATAATCTTTTTTTGAAAACCGATGTTAAACGTACAAAGAAACGAAAAACGGATTCCTTACTCTGATGTCTAGAGCTAAGAGTTCCCCCGTAGTGAGCCAGCGCACAAACCAAGCGTAAACTTTTCGACGCGAATTAATATAACACCATGAATTTTAACAATCATAGGGCATTTGCCTAAGCGGTCTCGGGCAATGCCACATACACCAGAGCCAACTCTGCTGCGTATACCTATAGCGATGCTTTTCTCCCTACAGGTGACGCATGACACAACAACAATACGCACTCTCGCCCGATCATGACGCGCATATCGCCTCAGCCATCGGCAAGTTCTTCCGCCGCATCATTCCGATGCTGGCGCTGATGTTAATTGTGAACCAGATTGACCGGGCAAACATTGGCTTCGTCAAAGCCGAACTGCAAACGGATGCGGGCATCAGCGCCGCCGCCTTCGGCTTAGGCGCGGGACTGTTCTTTATCGGCTATGCGCTGTTTGAAGTGCCGAGCAACATGATGCTGAAGAAACTCGGCGCACGCGTGTGGCTGACGCGCATCATGATTACGTGGGGCATGGTGGTGGTACTTACCGGTTTTGTCAGCACGCCGCTGCATTTCTATCTGCTGCGTTTCTTACTTGGCGTGGCGGAAGCCGGCTTTTTTCCTGGCGTGCTGTTCTATTTCCGTCAATGGGTGCCGAATGCCTGGCGAGGACGCGCCACCGCGATGGTGTTGAGCGCCACCGCCAGCGCCTTTCTGTTTTCCGGTCCGCTCACCGGCGCCATTCTGATGATGCACGATGTTGGCGGCATCGCGGGCTGGAAATGGGTGATGTTTATGGAAGGCGGCGGATCGATGGTGATCGGTTTGCTGGCCGCCTTTGTGCTGGTATCCAAACCGGAAGGCGCGAAGTGGCTCAGCGACGCGGAGAAGCAGGCGCTGGCTCAGCAGCTAGCGCTGGAAGATGCTGCGCGTGAAGAGCACGCGGTGACACACGGCCGCTGGGGCCTGATCACCGATCGCAGCCTTTTGTCTTACTGCCTGATCTTCTTCACCATGACCATGACCGGCTACACGTTAGTGTTCTGGCTTCCGCAGATCATTCAGCGTATTCAGGGCTTCAACAGTTTTGAAACCGGATTGCTGACCGCCGTTCCGTGGCTGTTCGCCATTGTCGCGCTGTTTTTACTGGGCAAAGCCACCGACCGCTATCGCGATAAGCTGGATAGAGGGCTCGGCATCGCCATGCTGATCGCCGCGTGCGGCACCTTTATGGCCACGCTGGGCACGCCGTGGTTTGGTTTTGTGGCGATGATTGTGGCCTGTATTGGCTCCAAAGTGAGCGCGGCGTTCTTCTGGCCGATGCCACAAAGTGAATTACCCGCCTCGATTGCCGCACCCGGCATCGCGCTGATCAACTCGATTGGCAACCTGGGCGGCTTCTTCGCGCCCACGGTATTCGGCTACCTCGAAATGCACACCGGCAGCACCACCGGCGGACTTTATGCGCTGACCAGCGTATCCGTGGTTACCGGACTCTATTTGCTGCTGCGTCGCAAACCTGTTCCACCCGCATTCGGTCACACGGAGAGAAACCATGTCAGACAGTCCAGTCATTAAATCGATGCGCATCGTGCCGGTTGCCGGTTACGACAGCATGCTATTAAACATCGGTGGCGCCCATAACTGCTATTTCACGCGCATCATCGTGATATTGACCGATTCCGCCGGGCAAACCGGCGTGGGCGAAACGCCGTGTCATGCATCCACCTTGCAGCTGCTGGAACAGTTTCGTCCGTTGATCGAAGGCAGTTCGCTGCTGCGCCTCAACGCGACGCTGAGCCAGTTATTTCGCAGCGAGGCGCGTCAGCAACAAACCTCGCACACCAATGACATTCATATCCCGCAGATGAATCCGGAGAAGTTCTATAACGCCGCCGCCGCGATTGAAGCGGCGTTGCTGGATTTGCAGGGCAAGCTGTTCAATCTGCCGGTAGCGGATCTACTCGCCAGCGGCAAACAGCGCGACCGCATTCCAGTGCTGGGCTATTTGTTCTACATCGCCGATCGCCAGCGCACCAATATGAACTATCAATCGGGAGAGCATGAGCAAGATGGCTGGTTCCGTCTGCGTCATGAAGCGGCGATGGACAGCGATGCCGTGGTGCGACTCGCCGAAGCGGCGGTTGAGCAATACGGCTTCCGCGATTTTAAGCTGAAAGGTGGCGTGCAGGCAGGCGAAGTGGAAGTGGCAACGGTTGAAGCGCTGCTGGCACGCTTCCCTGACGCGCGCGTCACCGTCGATCCCAACGCCAGCTGGTCGCTGGATGAGGCGATTCGCTTTGGTAAGCAGCTAGCCGGGAAGGTACCGTATCTGGAAGATCCTTGCGGCGCTGAACAGGGCTATTCCGGCCGGGAAACGCTGGCCGAATTTCGCCGCGCCACTGGCGTGCCGGTCGCGACGAACATGATCGCCAACGACTGGCGCCAGCTGCATCATGCGCTGCAGCTAAATGCCATCGATATCCCGCTCGCCGATCCGCACTTCTGGACGATGCGTAACGCCAACGTGGTGGCGCAGTTGTGCAACGAATGGGGGCTGACAACCGGCTGCCACTCCAATAATCATTTTGATATTTCGCTGGCGATGGTCGCGCACCTTGGCGCCGCAGCACCGGGCGATCGTCAAACCGCCTTTGATACGCACTGGATTTGGCAGGATGGCCAGCAGCTTACGCGTCAACCGCCGCAAATTCGCGATGGTTATCTGGAGTTGCCGTCAGGACCGGGATTGGGCATCGAGCTGGATAGGGATCGCGTTGAGCAAGCGCATGCGCTCTACAACGCGCTGCCGGATAAAAATCGCAACGATGCGCTGGGGATGCAGTTTTTGATCGATAACTGGCGCTATGACGCCAAACGTCCGTCATTGGTACGCTAAGGAAGCAGCATGAAGAAGATATTACGCACGGCGACGCTGTTAGCGTCGTTGGCTGCCAGTGCGCCGTTACTGGCGCAAACTTTTGTCTACGTCTCAGAAGCCGATGATGGCACCCTCGCGCGCTACGCGCTGAACGAGCAAACCGGTGCATTACAACTGTTGGGACGCACGCAAGCCGGTGGCAAAGTGATGCCGATGGCGTTGAGCGCCGATCATAAGCATCTGTACGCCGCGATTCGCAGCAAACCGCTGCAACTGGTGAGCTGGAACATCGACAGCAAATCGGGCGATCTCAGCCCATTGAATACCGTCTCCGCTGCGGCCAGTTATCCCTACATCAGCACGGATCCGCAAGGGCGTTTTCTGCTGGGCGCGTCCTACGACGGCGATGTGGTGCACGTTTACCAACTCAATAACGATGGCAAGCTGATGGCACCGCCGGTCGGTAGTTACAAAACCGGACATGCCGCGCACTCGGTGATTGTCGATGCGAGCGGAAAACACGCTTATGTCGGCAATCTCGGTACCGATCGCGTGCTGCAATTGAAGCTAAACGCCGTAGGCGAACTGTCGGGCTTGGGCAACGGTTATGTTAAAACGGCGACAGAGAACGGACCGCGTCATTCGGTGTTGTCGCCAGATAATCGCTATCTCTACAACATCGGTGAAATGGGCGGCATCATTACGCAGTTTCGTCGTGAAGCCAGCGGTGAGCTGGTGAAAGTGGCGGAGACGCCGAATGCCGTCGCTGAGAAATATAAGCTGCAACACGGTAAAGAGCGACCGCCGGGCTACAGCGACACTACGCCGCGCATCTGGGCAGCCGATATTCGTCTCACGCCAGACGGCCGTTTTCTGTATGTCAGCGAACGCACCAGCAGCACCATCAGTGGATACCGGATCAATAAAGATGATGGCAAACTGACGCTGATTGATAGCTGGCAAGTCGAGAAGCAGCCGCGCGGTATCGCGATTACCGCTGACGGACGTTGGCTGATTGCCAGCGGCGAAAAGAGTGCGCTTACCGGCAGCTATGCCATTGATCAGGAAAGCGGGGCGCTGAAACGCGTTGGCGAGGCGCCAGCCGGCGGAGATGCCAATTGGGTGACGGTAGTAAGTTACAAATAATCCCGTAGGGTCGCCATTCATGGCGACCGCTATCAAAAGGCGCACCTTACAGTTGCTGATATTCCTCGTCAGAAACCGGCTCCAGCCACTCGTTAGAAGCGCCTTCAGCCGGTACTGCGATGGCAATATGTGCGAACCAGCTATCCGCCGACGCGCCATGCCAATGCTTCAATCCCGCCGGAATGTTTACCACATCGCCCGCCACTAACTGACGCGCCGGCTGATTCCACTCCTGATACCAGCCGGTTCCGCCAGTCACCAGCAAAATCTGCCCGCCGCCATGATGGATATGCCAGTTATTACGGCAGCCGGGTTCAAACACCACGTTGCCGATGTTGACGCCTTCTGTCGTCAGCATGCTCAGATAGCTGGTACCGGTGAAGTATTGCGCAAACGCGTCGTTTTTAGGCCCTTTCGGGAAGATACCATTGCCGTCAAATTGGTCGTTCATCTTTATCTCCATGTCAGTGCAGCATGGTTAAAGTGTAGCGGCGCGATGGCTGAATGATAATGCGCTCAAAGCTGCAAACACTTGTGAGCGCAATTCATTAATGCAGGGTGCGTGACATTGTCACTGATTGGGGTAAACAGAGTGCGCTAACATTCCGCGACGATCGAACTTTCTGGCGGCTAACCACAGCAGCGCGGTGACAAACCAGCCAATAATCCACGATACATCGTTACCGGCAAAAATCCAGGTTAACGATCCGTGATGCAGTGGATTATCAATGAACGGCAACTGCACCAGCACGCCGCAGAAGTAGACAATTATGCCCGCCCAGTTCCAGCGACCGTAGCGTCCGTTGGGCTGAGAAAGCGCCGGTACATCGACCTTGCCTTTGGTGATCAGGTAGAAATCTGTCAGGCTAATGGCGCTCCACGGTACAAAAAAGGCCAGTAAAAACAGCAGGAAATGAGTGAAAGACTTCAGGAATGCGGGTTCGCTGATCAGTGCAATCACACATGAAATCGTCACCATCAGCACCACAAACAGAATGCGGCCGCCACGACTCAGTGAAGTTTTCTGCCGAAAGCCTGAAACGATGGTGGTGAGCGACATAAAGCTGCCGTAAGCATTCAGCGTGGTGAAGGTGATTTTGCCGAAGCAGATCGCAAAGTAAATCACCATCGCCATCGTGGCGCTGCTGCCTAAACTGACGATATAGCCAACCTCGTTGCCAGAAAAAGCCTTACCGGCAATCGCCGCGACAATTACGCCCAACGTCATGGAGGCCTGGGTGCCTAAAACGGTACCGAAGAAAACGCAGCTAAAGAGTTTTTTCGCTGAGACGTTGGCCGGTAAATAGCGCGAATAGTCAGAAACATAGGGGCAAAAAGCAATCTGCCAGGATGACGACAACGAAACCGCCAGCAGGAAGTTAGCGACGGTGAAATGCTGGTTTTGCCATACTGCAGAAAGATCATGCGTTGAGAGCAGCGTGATAAACAGGTAAACAAAGGCGAGCACGCCAATCACGCTGGCCACTTTACCGAGCTTGTGAATCACGCGATATCCCAGCACCGCGATGACCACGATAATCGCGCTGAACAGGATCATGCCTGAAGCATTGCTGCTATTGATCAATTTGGCCAGCGCCTGTCCGGCCAACACCGTGCCGCTGGCTGAAAATCCGACATACATGATGCACACCAACACTAACGGAATTACCGCACCATAAACGCCAAACTGCATGCGGCTGGTGATCATCTGCGGCAATCCGAGGCGCGGCCCCTGAATGGCATGCAGCGACATGATCGTCGCACCGACAACTTGCCCAACCAGCAAGCCGATGATCGACCACACTACATCGCCACCCAATACCACCGCCAGCGCACCGGTCACGATGGCGGTAATCTGCAAATTACCGCCAAACCATAAGGTGAACTGGCTAAAAGGATGTCCGTGGCGTTCGCTCGGAGGAATGTAATCAATGGATCGCGTTTCTGACAGGCGCTGTTTCTCTGCGCCGGCGTAATCTGCTGCAGGTGATTCGGCTGACATAGTTTCCTCGCTGAAGCGTCTAAAGAGGGCGAATAATTGTTAGTATGATGTGGCTTCTCTTGGTGGTACATGTATATACATGTAGCGATATTGTCATGCAGAATGGAAACTTACAATACGATCGGTCATTGGAAAATGTGATGACGCGGGCAAGGTTGGGAAGTTATGAAGTGACAGAACGGAGGAAAAATCGGGAAGTTGATATGACGTCGCTACGTGAATTCTGTGAAAGGAGCAGGGCAGAAACTTCCAAGAATTGACGTAGCGCTGCCTGTTTTATCATCAATAACTACTTATCTTTGCCCATCGTCCAGGGATTTGGTGCTGAAACATCCGCTTTATCCGCAGTAAAATCATCCAGTGAATCGAGATAAAGTGCTTCAACTTCGGCGCGTGCCCACGGTGTGCGGCGCAAAAACTTCAGGCTCGATTTGACGCTCGGATCGCTTTTGAAGCAGTTGATATTGATGAGCTTACCCAGTTCGGCCCAGCCATAATGGGCGACCAGCGCATTAATTTGCATCTCAAGCGTGACGCCGTGCAAGGGATCTTTGGAGCGATGATCGTTCATAGGAAATCCTTAAAATGTTGACGGCAAAGGTTACAAGAAAGCCTCGCCAGCGGCAATGGTGCGATCTTCATTGCCGGTAAATGCGGTACACTTGTTGCCAGAAAATCACTATTGGACGGTACGCTATGAACGACAAGAAAATGATTTCCATCGATCAATTCAATCTCAATGAACGCGTTGCAGTAGAAGAAGCGTTTAAAGGATTGATGGAAAAGTATCGCCAGCGCACCGGCAAAGAGCCGGATGCGAAGAAAGAGAAAGAGTTCACGGCGGAAGCCCGTCAGCAAATCATGACGATGAAACTGGCCAAAGAGAAAGCGCTGGCTGATAAAGCAAAGAAAACACCAACGCGCAGGAAGAAACCGGAATCGCTGAAAGAGAGTGAAGTCAGTGACTTCAACTGGAAGGCATCAGTGATTAAAGGACGCAGATAACGACATCGTTAGTTCAACAGTCCGTTGCCAGAATTATCGCTAGTGACGGATTGTTGTTGATTGAGGTGATTAAAGGCAGGTGATGGGCTGATGGTGATTTGAATGCGCGCGTAGAGAGTTCATTTAACATAATCATGATTATGCGCACCTAATTGAGAATCCAATTTGATAATGTCACCTGATAGCTAGTTAACCCCGCATTAAGCAGATATCGGGAATATTTGAGGGGTAAACCACATCGTCATTATTCCGCAGTTCATTTAGATCCCACCAGTGATAATCATCAATGACTGTTTTTTCATTTTCAGTCCATCCGCTGGTACTGATTTCTTCATCAGCGACTTTAATTAAATAAAATCGCTCATTTGCCAGAACCACCTCACCGCTGGGTAGAGTCATTTCAAAAGTTCTCTCCGTTAACGGCTGCCCCACATCATTAACATAGATACCTGTTTCTTCTCTAAGCTCCCTGATGGCTGCCTGCTCAAAAGTCTCTCCTGATTTCACGCCTCCACCGGGGGTGGCCCAGTATGCTTTACCGGCCAGCTCATCATTTTCATGCCTGAACCTGAACAATAAAACCTGATTGAGAGAATTGATAATAAGCAAACGGGCCGAATCACGGGTACGCACTGGATAACTCCTTGATCATTTTAAATACAAAATAAAGCTTAATCGAGATGCATCGATGTTTCATGTAGATGCCGCCAGATCACCGTTCCATCCTGATTTAGTTCAAACACAACTGTTGAAAAACGAAGTGTGGCTGCCTGTGCGAAAATTTCCTGCCTTTCTTTATAGGTTACAATTGCCCCCCCTTCACTCTCAGCAACAATCTGCAAATCAGTGATTTCAATATTAAGGCCCGGTCGTGCGCCACGCTGAGTGCGAAAGAAACTATTCAATTGGTTGAAGTTGAGTAATACACCCCCCGTCGTCATCATCGAATACGCTGGACTAAAGCGAGCGAGTAATTTCTCGCAAACCTCATCATCCGCTGCTGAATTTCCCAGCCAATTGCGGATGAGTTCATGCGCATCCATTACTTCCTTGAAATAACGATTCATTTTTGCTCCTGTTTTAAAGTAAATATAATGTCCTGATTAGCTATGCGGAAACAACATGCTATGGGTATAACGGCGCTGCATGCCGCTATGGCAAAACACAGATGATAGGCTTGGTATGTTGGAACCCCGGTGTCGGCTATAACGTTAAATAACAGACTGATGAGGGTAACGCCCAGACAGAAGCTGAGCTGACGATTGATATTCCAAATGGCGCTGGCATCAGCAAGTTCATTCTCTGCTATTTGAATGAAAGCAGAACTTTGTGCCGTGCTACTGCATAAGCTCCCACCGAATCCCATCAGTGTGAAGGCCGATATACATATCACAACATCAGCATCATGACCTGACATGGCCAGTAGCCCAATGCCTGTCGCCTGAATCAGACAACCCGAAATAAATAACGGGCTTGGCCCAAATGTATTGAATTTTTTGCCGGTCAACGTGATCGCCGCAAACGATGCTAGTGACCATGGTAGCATCATGGCTCCGACTAATGAGGCATGCATGCCAAGCTGGTTTTGCAGGTAGAGCATAGCGATCATACTCACTCCCATGAATAAACCTGGTATGAACTGGTAAATCAGCATCGCGGTCTGTAAGAGAGGATCTTTTACCAGGCGCAAGTTTAGGAGAGGATGCGTTTTATGCATGGCATTCCATACGTATCCGGCCATGATGAATGAGCCCAACAGTAGCAGTAGACCACCTTGCTGGAAATGCTGAGAGTCACCCAGATACGTCAGTCCAAAAAGTATCAAGGTCAATCCTGTACAACCGCCGATCAAACCTCCTACATCCAGGCTCTCATGATTTTCGCGACGTTGGTCTGATTTAAGCCAGCATGCGGCTAATGCAAGGGCGATAACTGACAGCGGTACACTTGCAAAAAATACCCAGCGCCAGCTGAGGCTTTCAACCAATATCCCTCCGATAACTGGCGAGAGTGCTGGCGCAAGTAACGCTACTAACATCACAGCAGAAGATAATCGTGCGCGTTCATGACTTTTAAACAACGCATAGGTCATTGTTTGCCCCAGAGGAATCAACATGCCACCGCCCATTCCCTGTATCCCTCGCCAGGTAATCAACTGTACTAGCGATGAAGACGACCCCACACCACAACTCCCAATAATGAAAATCATCAGGGAAACCATAAACAGGCGCTTAGTGCCAAAACGTTTAGCCAGGTAATTGCTAAGCGGTATTACCAGCGTAAGCGCCAGAATATAGCTGTTACTTATCCACGCCAGTTGATTCACCGGCGAGTCAAACTCACGAGCAATTTCAGGATAAGCAACATTGGCAATAAACATGTTTACCAGGTCGATAAAAAATCCTAGCAAATATACACAGCCCACACGCACACGATAAGTCATCTTTTTCTCATCAAAACAGCATAATGCGTGAACTATAGGAACATTAGTTACCATGATAAATGCGCATTCGGTTGTTACACTGTCAAAGATATTTTGACAGTCGGATTCTTTAATGGGAGTAACTGATGATTAATCTGCAGCGTCTTGAGATGTTTGTTGCAGTGGTAGAAGCCGGTAGTTTCACTAAAGCAGCCGATACGCTGGGGCTGACTAAAGCGGTAGTCAGCTTCAATATTAAACAGCTTGAAGGTGAGCTGGGTGTCTCATTGCTGACTCGTAGCACGCGACGTGTGTCTGCTACGGACAGTGGAGAAAGGTTTTATCAGCGTTGCCGGCAACTTCTGCAGGATGCTGAACGCGTCCTTGATGAAGTACGACGCGATCATACCGGATTGATTGGATTATTACGCATTACCACTACACCCGAGTATGGATCGCGAGTGGTTGTGCCGGCTCTGGCAGAATTTTCATCCAGACATCCACAACTGCGTATTCAACACGTTTCATCATCAAAGAATGACGACCTTATTTCTGGACGTTTTGATGTGGCAATCCGGCTTGGCCAACTTGCCGATTCAAGTCACCATGCACGGCTCATCGATCGCTTCGATATTTATCCCGTAGCTTCCCCAGACTATCTCAACACTGTGAAAGACCATCCCATTACCACTCTGGAGCAACTTGCTGATGCGAGATGGATTGCACATAGCCGTCTGTCAGCACCATTGAGCTGGCAAGTTACAACACCATCCTGTGAAAGCGTGATTTTCAACGTGCATAGTCCCGCCACAATCATGGCCGACAATGCGGCATCACTCCTGGCTTTTGCTCTAGGAGGGGCTGGCATTGCCCTCTTACCTGCGTGGCTTGTAAAGGAAGAGTTGCGCCTGGGGAAGTTAATCCAACTACTGCCAGATCATCATTTTCCCCGCCAGGGAATTTATGCGCTCTACCCCAACACTCGCCATGTACCTGAAAAAGTACGAGCGTTCATCGACTTTTTGCAAAACAGAGTTGTATGCGCTCAATGAGAACTGACACGAGCGAGTTGCAAACCCTTCAATGACCATGCACCGTCAACCCGACTAACCGGACCACAATCGGGCGTACCACGAGTATGCAAACGAAAGCTGCTGGCATCGCAACTTGATATGCATTCATCACATTTTCCATATAATGCGGGCCGATACCAAACTCGGCGAAGGTGATGACCAGGCTCATCAGAAACGCCATGATGGTCGCCATGTAAAGCGCAAAGATGTAAGGTGAAACATGTTTTGGCAGGCGTCTGCGTGCGGTATTTTTCTCAATGGCTGCTGTCATAACGCTATCCTGTTTAGTCAGTTTAAGCAAAACAGCCGGTAACCTATCAAGCGAATCATGATGCGGGTAGAACACTGCTGCTTTAATCATTATTAAGTAAAAGCAACGAATCGCATATTGAGGGATGTATGGACTTACTGGGATTGATTAACACGTTTATCCGCGTAGTGGAAAACGGCAGCATTGCCGCCGCCGCGCGCGCGAAAGGAATGAGTCCAGCGGCGGTCAGTCAGAGCGTTGCACGTCTGGAGACACATTTAGGCGTACGGTTGCTTTCACGCACCACCCGCAGTATGACGTTAACCGAAAGCGGTAAACGCTATTTTGAAAAAGTCCGACATATTCCCCAAGACATTGACCTTGCCTCGCAGGCTGCGGCGATTGAAACCAAACCGCAGGGCTCACTTTGCATCGCCACTACGGCCGCTTTTGGCAGACACGTTCTTGCCCCGCTGATGCCCGCTTTTAAACAAACTTACCCCGATATTGATATCGAACTGATCAGTACCGACCGCAATGTCGATCACCGTTTAGAAGGCGTCGACGTCAGTATTCGTATTGAGGCGCAACTAAACGATCAACTCATCGCCCGTAAAATTGCCTCATTACCCTTTATTTTCTGCGCTGCACCCGCTTATCTGGCGCGCGCGGGCATTCCTAAAATGCCTGAAGAGCTGAGCCAGCACGCCTGTTTGGTTTTCCGCTATCCGACAGATGGACGCTTTCTTCCGTGGACGTTTATGGTCAACGGCCAGCCGGTGAACGCAAAGCTCAATCCAGAGTTCATCAGTGACGATATTGATATCATTGCGAAAATCGCCGAAAACGGCGGTGGCATTGCCCGGCTGGCGAGTTTTATCGCTCAACCGTTGATTGAGCGGGGCCAACTCATAGCTTTGTTCCACTCAGATCAAGGAGATAAAAGCGATGTTGCGGCTTTGCCAATGAATATTTATGCCTGTGTTAACGAGCGTTCGGCGCTAAATTCCAAGGTAAGAGCGTTCATCGCCTTTTTGGAACAACAGCTCGTCTAAGACAAACTTAAATCCAACATATTGGGTGTAAAAGCCACTTGAGGCCGATAAAACACACTATGTTGGATTTATATCGATGTCATCGTGACCCCATTTTGTCATAGGCTTTTCACTCCCATTTAACCGCCCCTTCCTGCTTTTATTACTCTCGCTCATAAACCCATTCAGTGATTGCCGATAGTGCTTTTGCAGATGCCGACTATGCTTACCCTTCTAAAACCATACAAAAATAAGTTGTACCTCAACATTTCACCCTTTTACTGGAGGTTTGGCATGAGCAGCCAACACTTAACAACACCCGCGCCTGCAATGTTGCCAATCAGCTTCAAAGTCAACGGCATACAGCAGCAATTAGATGTGGATACCCGCACCACGCTGCTGGATGCGTTGCGTGAGCACCTGCATCTGACCGGCACCAAAAAAGGCTGCGATCACGGTCAATGCGGCGCCTGTACGGTAATGGTCAACGGTCGTCGCATCAATTCGTGCCTGACGCTCGCCGTGATGCAGCAGGATGCGGAAATCACCACCATTGAAGGCTTAGGAAATCCTGACGAGCTGCATCCCTTGCAGGCGGCGTTCATTAAGCATGATGGTTACCAGTGCGGCTACTGCACACCGGGGCAAATCTGTTCCTCGATGGCGGTGCTGGAAGAGATCAAAGCGGGCATTCCCAGCCACGTCACCCACGATTTAGTCTCCGCACCGCAACTCACCGCGGCTGAAATCCGCGAGCGTATGAGTGGCAATATCTGTCGTTGCGGGGCCTATTCCAACATTCTTGCGGCGATAGAAGAGTACGCGGAGGGCCTGGAATCATGAAAGCCTTCACCTATCAGCGGGTAAAAACCCCGGCCGAAGCCGCTACCAGCGCCCTGCAACATACCAATGCCAAATTCATCGCGGGCGGCACCAATTTGCTCGACCTGATGAAGCTGGAGATTGAAACACCCGCACATCTTATTGATGTGAATGGCCTTGAGCTGGACAAAATCGAAGCCACGGCGGATGGCGGATTACGCATCGGCGCACTGGTGCGTAACACCGATCTGGCGGCCGATGCGCGCGTTCGCCGCGATTATGGCGTGCTGTCGCGCGCGTTAGTGGCTGGCGCTTCCGGTCAGTTGCGTAATCAGGCGACCACCGCAGGAAATTTGCTGCAGCGTACGCGTTGTCCCTACTTCTATGATACCAACCAACCGTGCAACAAGCGTTTGCCCGGCAGCGGCTGCGCGGCGCTGGACGGCTTTAGTCGCCAGCATGCGGTGGTCGGTACCAGTCAAGACTGTATCGCCACCCACCCGAGCGATATGGCAGTGGCGATGCGTTTGCTGGATGCGGTGGTAGAAACGGTCAGCCCGGATGGCAGTGAGCGCAACATCCCGATTGCTGAATTCTATCGCGCGCCTGGCAACACGCCGCATCTGGAAACCGTGCTCAATCCTGGCGAGCTGATTGTTGCGGTTTCACTGCCGGCACCGCTGGGCGGCACACACATTTACCGTAAGGTGCGCGATCGCGCCTCCTACGCTTTTGCGCTGGTCTCGGTCGCCGCCATCATTCAGCCGGATAACTCCGGTCGCGTGGCGCTCGGTGGCGTGGCACATCAGCCGTGGCGGCTGGAAGAGGCGGATAACGCAGTGATTCAGGGCGCTAAGGCGGTGAGCGATCGGCTGTTTGCCACGGCACAACCCACCGCTGAAAACGAGTTCAAAATCATTCTGGCGCAGCGCACGCTCGCTTCCGTATTGGCAGAAGCGAGGGGATAACTGATGAAATTCGAAAAACCCGCAGGCAATAATCCGATTGATCAGCTCAAAGTGGTCGGTCAACCACTTAATCGTATCGACGGACCGCTGAAAACCTCCGGCCAGGCGCATTACGCTTACGAATGGCATAACGAAGCGCCCGATGCGGCGTACGGCTATGTGGTCGGCGCGCCGATCGCCAAAGGGAAAATCACCGCCATTGATGTGCAAGCCGCGCAAAATGCGCCGGGCATCTTAGCGGTGGTGACAGCTAACAACGCAGGAAAACTGGGTAAAGGCGATAAAAATACGGCCCGTTTGTTGGCTGAAGATACCATCGAACACTATCATCAGGCGGTCGCATTGGTGATTGCCGAGACGTTTGAGCAGGCGCGTGCCGCGGCGAGTTTAGTCAAGGTGGATTATCAGCGAGAGCACGGTGTTTATAATCTCGCGCAGCAAAAGCCGGAGGTCACTTCCTCTCCCGAAGACACGCCTGACAAGGCCGTGGGTGATTTCGCCGCTGCGTTTGCTGCGTCTGGCGTCAAGTTGGATGCGCACTACACCACGCCGGACCAGAGTCATACCGCGATGGAACCGCACGCCTCGATGGCAACATGGCAAGGTGACAAACTCACCGTCTGGACCTCGAATCAGATGATCGACTGGTGCCGCACCGATCTGGCCGCCACGCTCAACATGCCGATGGAAAAGATCCGCATCGTGTCGCCTTATATCGGCGGCGGCTTTGGCGGCAAGCTGTTCCTGCGCAGCGATGCGGTGTTAGCTGCGTTGGGCGCGCGCGCCGTTCAGCGTCCGGTCAAAGTGATGCTGCCTCGGCCACTCATCGCCAATAACACCACGCATCGACCGGCCACCATTCAGCACATCCGCATCGGCACCGATCAATCCGGTAAGATTCAGGCCATCGCGCATGAAAGCTGGTCCGGTAATTTGCCGGATGGCACACCGGAAACTGCCGTGCAGCAGACGGAACTGCTTTACGCCGGTGCTAACCGCTTTACAGGATTACGACTGGCCACGCTGGATCTACCTGAAGGTAACGCCATGCGCGCACCGGGCGAAGCGCCGGGATTGATGGCGCTGGAGATTGCCATCGATGAAATGGCGGAAAAAGTCGGGATCGATCCCATCGCTTTCCGCATTCTCAATGATACGCAGGTCGATCCGGCCAAACCCGAGCGCCCTTTCTCCCGACGTCAGTTGGTTGAGTGTTTGAACACCGGCGCCGAGCGGTTTGGCTGGTCAGGTCGCAACGCTAAACCGGCGATGGTTAAGGATGGGCGCTGGTTGGTCGGCATGGGCGTTGCAGCGGGCTTTCGTAACAACATGGTGACGTCTTCCGGTGCGCGCGTGCATCTGGACGGTAAAGGTATCATCACCGTTGAAACCGACATGACCGACATCGGCACCGGCAGCTACACCATCCTCGCACAAACCGCGGCGGAGATGATGGGCGTGCCGATTGAGCGCGTGGTGGTTCGCTTAGGCGATTCTGACTTCCCGGTTTCTGCCGGTTCCGGCGGCCAATGGGGCGCGAACACCTCAACCTCCGGCGTTTACGCCGCCTGCGTGAAATTGCGTGAAGCGGTCGCCAGCAAACTGGGCTTTGACGCGCAACGCGCCACCTTCAGCGAGGGTCAGGTGCATGACGGCAACCAGAGCGCGACGCTCGCCCAGGCCGCCGCCGAAGCCATCATCACCGTGGAAGACACCATCGAGTTTGGCGATCTTGACGAGCAATATCAGCAATCCACTTTCGCCGGACACTTCATCGAAGTCGGCGTGGATGTCGCCACTGGCGAAGTGCGTGTGCGGCGCATGCTGGCGGTTTGTGCCGCCGGACGCATTCTCAATCCCAAAACCGCGCGCAGTCAGGTGATTGGCGCTATGACGATGGGCCTAGGTGGCGCGTTGATGGAGGAACTGTTCGTCGATGAGCGCCTCGGGTATTTCGTCAACCACGATATGGCGGGCTACGAAGTGCCGGTTCACGCCGATATCCCGCAGCAGGAGGTGATTTTCCTTGATGACACCGATCCCATCTCATCACCGATGAAAGCCAAAGGCGTCGGTGAACTGGGCTTGTGCGGCGTCAGCGCGGCAATCGCCAATGCCATTTACAACGCCACCGGGGTGCGCGTGCGTGACTATCCGGTCACGCTGGATAAGTTACTTAAAGGCTTGCCCGCCCTTGTCTAACGCTGAGGAGAAGCGCAGTGCATCAGCTACTGATTGATGACGATCTGCAACCGCAGATTAAGCCGCAGCAGGCTTTGCAGACCGATGACAGCGAAACCATTCTGCGCTTTGCATTAGAAGCAATGGAGGCGGATTTCGCCGTCGTGTTGATCACCCTGGTTGAAATCCGCGGCGGCGCGGCGCGCGCCTTGGGTGCGCAAATGGTGGTGCGGGAAGATGGCCGCTATTGCGGCTATGTTTCCGGCGGCTGCGTAGAAGCAGCGGCTGCTTACGAAGCGTTGCAGGTTATCGCCAGCGGAAAAGATCGCGTTGTACGCTATGGCGAAGGATCGCCTTATCTGGATATTGTGCTGCCCTGTGGTGGTGGGATCACGCTGGCTTTCCATCGGCTACGAGATGCGCAGCCGTTGAGAAACGTGCTGGATCTGCTGGCAAAGCGGCAACCCGCTGCGCTGTGCTATTTGCCGAAATTTCAGCGGCTGGCTAACGTGGATTACGCTGAGATATCCGGCTGGCAGGATGATGCCTTTATCACCCGCTATCTGCCAAAAACGCGTGTCACGGTATATGGACGTTCAGTCGAAGCGCTAGCGACCGCATCGATTGCGCATGCCGCCGGCTACGAAGTGCTATCCGGCGAGGATGTGCAGACGCAGAATCTCGATCCCTTCACGGCGGTGATTTTGCTCTATCACGATCTGGATCGTGAACTGCCGGTGCTGCTGGCGGCACTGCGTTCTGCGCCCTTCTATATCGGTGCATTAGGCAGCCTACGCACGCATGCAACGCGCGTTGAGAAACTGCTGTCGCTGGGATTTAGTGAAGATGAGATTGCGCGCATCAAAGCGCCGATTGGCATCTTTGCGCAGGCGAGAGATGCTCGCACGCTGGCATTGTCAATTGTTGCCGATGTCGCGGCGGCCCGGCTCAACGTGATTTAGCTATCACATCAATATCACGGTGCACATCGGCATCCGCTTCAAGGGTGACCAGTAAGCGCGCATCCAGCAGCGCTCTGGCGCCCTCATCGCCGCGCAAATGGCGTAACGCCTCAGCGTAGCGCCGATCAAACCCGACCGGATGGCCGGGTTTTCCTTTGTAAGTAAAACGAACCTGCGCCGCGCCCTGCTCCAGCGCCTGATTGACTCGCCGATGATGCGCCGCCGTTAGCCACGGCATATCTCCCAGCGTAATGATCCATCCATTCCAGCGATCGGTCATCGCTACGCCCGCCGCAATCGATTCACCGCTGCCGCCGCTTTCACACAGCACAAGCTGCACGCCCGCGCGTTCAGCATGTTCTCGCACCGCCAGATAATCTGGACGCGTCACCAGCGCTACCGGCAATTCGCTCAGCTTCGCCTGTTCGATGACGGTTTCAATCACCGACTTCGCCTCATCGCCCATGCTGGCAAGCAATTTATTACCGCTGCCGCCGCTGGCGATATAGCGCGAACCTTGACCTGCCGCGAGGATTAAAATGCCTGCTGATGATGTGATCATTTTTGTTAAAACCTTTATGGCATAAAAATATTTTTGCTTACAGTTTAATACGTTAAGTTCACCGAGGATAACAACAATCAGCATGTCGATAATGAATAAGGAAGTAAACCAATGCGTAAATTTTCTCTGATTGTATTGACTGCGGGCGTGTTGCTGTCGGTCACTTCTCAGGTTGAAGCCAAGGGCTGTATTAAAGGTGCGGTAGTCGGCGGTGTTGCGGGCCACATGGCGCATCACGGCGTGGCTGGCGCGGCCGCCGGTTGTGCCGTTGGTCATCATATGGCGAATAAAAAGCAGAAAGAAGAAGACAGTAAACAGCAGCAATCTAAGTAATAACCTGAGCTGCCTGCGCCAGCAGGCAGCTCAACTCACGCATTACAACCGCTTTGGCGATCAGCGATTGATGGTTGCCTGCATCTGCGCTAAGTAGCGGTGGCCGATCACCGGCATTTTTGCCAGTAATGTTTCAATCTCTGTAATATCCGCCGCACTAAGCGTTAACGCCGCGCCGCCAATATTTTCATCGAAATCCAATGCTGCGCCATATCCAAATTTTAGTCCTATGCAACCAAACTCCAGGATAGAGACTTCCAGACCGCCCGTTCCTAAGTTCCTGATTTACGTTTTTGCATTTGTACTCTTGAGTGCTGAAATCAGCATCGACAAGTAGAGAAGGCGCATGTATATGCCGGTAGAGCGGTTTGAGCAGCGTTCATTACCGGGGCAACGCGCAGCACGGGCTGCGCGTGAATATCCTTTATTACTTATTTAATATTTGCCAACGTTTATACACATCTAATGCCTGAGGTCGTGGATCATATTTCATCGGCAAACGACGTTGTTCAATCGGTTTACTGTATTCGTCGTAGAAAGTGTCAAGTTCAAAGTATTTGCGGTCGTCGCGATAATAGGTTGAATACTCCTCGCGTTTAGTGATGTAAATAACTTGCTTTGGACTGCAATAATAAAGCGCGCCTAAGCACATTGGACATGGGCTGGCGAGAATATAAATGTCGCAGTCGGTGAGATTTTCGCTGCCTGTTTCGCGGCAGGCTTCGCGAATGGCCAGAATTTCAGCATGAGCGGTGGGATCGTTGGTCTGAGCTACGCTGTTTGCGCTTTCAGCGATCACCTTGCCATCACGGACAATGACCGTTGCAAACGGGCGACCGCCCTCTTCAACATTTTTCATGGCTAACTCGATGGTGCGTTGTACAAAATCCATTCCTTCCTCACTTATATCCAATAAACTGGCCCATTAATAACGATGGATTATTTAGCCTGGTTCAGTTTTTTAGAATGCGAAAGCAATGGTCTGGTTGAACGTATACGATTTAACCGTTGAGTGAGTAAGATTTTATTTCAGAGGACGGCGTTGCTGGATATCCTTACGTAATTCGGGCTGCCTGGATATTTCAGTGCGCCAGCCATTGGCCGGTGCGGTCTTCGCGCTTGGTGAGTAGATTGATTTGCTGACAAGGCACCGACATTTCCGGCTGCAAAGCCAAAATCAGAACCGGCTTGTTAAGGCTTTGCACCAGCGGAAGCACGGTAGAACTGAGCGCATAGGTTGTGATGTATAACACCACAACGTCAACATTCTCCTTAAAGAACAATTGCGTCGCCTGCTCGGTTTTCTCACTGTTATCGATCAGGCCGGCATCCACAGTCTCAGCGTTGTAAGTTCGTAGCCGCCGGGATACCACAGCAAGATAGTGCTCAAGTTGCTCCTTGAGCCCAGCAAACTGTGGCCAGTAGGTTTCAAGTCCGATACCAAAAAGTCCGACTTTAATGTTGTCCACAACCATTCCTCGCACTGGAAAGAGAAGCTTTCCATTGTGCGAATTTATCGTTGGGAAACCTGTGTCATGCTGACAAGCAAAAGCCATTCATGGCAGGAGACCAATAATCAGCCTGTAATGGCTCGCAGATTTTTACATCCCACGTTGGTTGTGCAAATAGCCCGGCAGAATTTCAAGTTCTGTTTGGTGGTTTATCCGCGAGGAAGCTGTGTTTCTGGCTAAAGGCGTAATTTCTCGCAGCTTCATTTCACGGTTTACTTTTGGCAGCCATTCTTCGAACTGTTTGGCGTAGGAATCTGCCAGATGTTGATCATGGGTACGCCCCACGAAAAGCTTACTTTTAGCGAGACGGGAAATATCCGTGGCATATATCTCATAGAGATCGCCGCACTGCTGAATTTCTATTGCGGTGAAATGCATATTTGGCCAGAAACTCACTTTTGCAGAAAAATTGCTGTAATTCATAAAATATCACTTGTTGATGGATTTATCTGTATGCCAGATTATTCTGGTCGGTCCAGTCATTATAACGCTTTTCTCAAGGTTTAATACTGTCAGATAATTCCTGAACTTTTGAAATTGAAAACCAGTTTAATACTGATAATCCTATTAATGGGAGAATATCTTAGCCTGAAAATCCATCATCGTCTGGCGTCTTTCCGAGCACGATTTGCAGGGTATTACGCAAGCAATCCTGGAAAATCACATCATTGGTGCTCTCAAGTTCTGCCAGCAGATAGGCGATAATGCTTTTATTAGTAACAGTTTTTTTGTCTTTTATGATCGCCGTAATGACTGAACCCAATATTTCGGCTTCAGATTTTAGCTGTGCAGAACCGCAATTAAAATAGGCGATAAAATCGGTACTGATATTCATTTTTTGCATGCATTTCCCCTGGCGACATTAGTGCCAGCATTTTATTTAGTGGTGTTAAGATTAATGGAATGTTCTGAAAAGAAAGACCAATAGTGATCTAACTAAACTGATTGAGTTTGATAAAAAGAGGTTGTTATTAATTTTGGAAAAAAAATCTATCAAGAGAGCCTGCTGAGGTTAATGATTGAATGCGTAAATTTCAGTGGGATAGTTGTCTCATCACTGCTTGCCGACAAAAATATACAAAGGTTTAATAAGAGTACAGAATTTTCTTTTAGGAAAAACGTTTTAAATTTAATCATTTGAAATAAAATCAGCAATAACAGTCAGTTGCGTGATAGTTAGACCTCAAAGAGAATTGTAAATTAGTCCTTTCCCGTGATTAATTTGCATTTCGGGCAACCACTTTCTGAGAGGCAGAAGCACACATTCATGCGCTTCTGCCTATTAATTCAAGGTGTTACCGCTTCGCTTACCACTTTCGCTTGCTGCAGGCTCGCTTCTTCCTCGCGGAACTTCAGTCGATCCCAGACGCGGAAGAACGGATAGTAAATCACTAGAGAAATCGTCAGATTGACCACCTGCAATACGGTGCCAGAAATGTGCCCGCCGGTTGCCAGATAACCGCTAACGAAAATTGGTGTGGTAAATGGCAGCGCAATGCCCGCTGGCGGTGCTACTAAACCGGTGCTCATCGCCGCCCATGACACAATCACCAACACCACCGGCGTCAGGATGAAAGGCAGAAACAAATACGGGTTCATCACCAGCGGGATGCCGAACACCAATGGTTCGCTGATGTTGAACAGCGCCGCTGGAGCGGCAATTTTACCGAGCTGCTTCATCTGACGACTGCGTGAGCGGATCAGCATAAAGATCACCAATCCCAGCAGCGCGCCGGTGCCGCCCGGCGCAATCCATAAATCGTAAAACTGCTGGGTAAAGATGTGCGGGATCGGTTGGTTATGCTGAAACGCCTCAAGGTTTTCACTCATATTCGATAGCCAAACCGGCTGAATAAACACCAGCACTATTGCATCGCCGTGCAGCCCAAGCGTCCAGAGAATGCCAATCAGCAGCACTGAGAAAATCATGCCGGGGAGCGTGCCACCGACGTGATGCATCGGCAGACCAATCACAGTCGCAATCAGGTTATTGATATCGCCGAACGGTGAGGCTTCCACCGCCAGACGAAGCATCAACACCACTGCCAGCACACAGAAACCCGGCACCAGCGCGAGGAAGGATTTCGCCACCGCTGGCGGCACGCCTTCTGGCATCTTGATCACCAGATTACGGTTATGCACAAAGCGATAAATCTCAGTGGAAAGCAGTGCAATAACGATAGCCACGAACAAGCCCTGGCTGCCAATCAGCGAAATCGGCAACACGCCGGTGACCAACTGCGTCGGCGCGCCTTCCACCGGAGCAAACAGCGTCTGCTGTGGAATGGTCATCACAAATGCCACTAACGCCATCGCACCGCTGGTGAGCGGATCGAGCGTGCGATACTTCTCTGCCAAACGGTAGGCAATACCGAAGCTGGAGATCAGTGCCATGATGTCGTAGGTGGCGCGCACCGGATAAAGCAATTTGTTGCGCCACGTGTCGCCAAACAGATCCGCCATCAAATGGCCCCACGCTGGAATCGGCAGATAGGCGAAGATCAGGAAGAAGCTGCCAATCAGCATAAAAGGCATGTTGAGAATGATGCCGTCACGCACGGAGAGCACATGCTTCTGACTGGCAATTTTCAGTGCGACGGGCAAGACATAACGGTCTATAAAAGTACGATTAGACATAAGTGTTCCTCTGGCTCGGTGGCGCAACGGATTATGGCGTGGCGAACTGCGGTAGCCACGGCTTATTAAGGGTCAGCACTTCTTCCAGCAACGCTTCGGCGGTTGCGACATCACCGACTAACGGATTGCCGAGCAGCGCCAGCAGCGCTTGCTGACGATCGCCGTGCACGGCGGCTTCGATGGTCAAACGTTCAAACGCTTTGATCTGCTGCGTCAGGCCATTCATCAGCGGCGGCAACTCGCCAAATACCAGCGGATGCGCGCCTTGCGCATCTACCAGGCAGTTCACTTCCACCACCGCATCATCCGGCAGACCATGAATCGCGCCGTTGTTGCGGCAGTTCACCACCAGATTGTTGCCGCTGTCGTTATGAATCGCGCTGATCAGCTCAACCGCCACTTCGGAGTAATACGCGCCGCCACGAAAACTCAGTTGTTCAGGTTTGTGCGCCAGATGCGGATCGGCGTACAGCTCGAACAGCTCGGCTTCCACTTTCATTACCTGCTCCGCGCGCGTGCCTTCGTGACCGTTTTGCGCTTTCTCCTGCTCTTCAGCCAGCATCTGCGGCGTTTGCCAGTAATAGCGATGATACGGGCACGGAATCGCCTTGAGCGCGCGCAGGAACTGCGGCGACCATGGCATATCTTTGATGTTATTCATGGTGAGCGATTGGCCATCGCACAGTTGTTCAATCACCTGTGAAGTGACATCTTCGCCGCGACAGGTCACCTGATGCACCCATACCAGATGATTGAGCCCGGCGAAGCGCAGTTGCACCTCATCCCAGGACGCGTCGAGCATGCCGGCAATCATGTGGTGCATATTCACCGGCACATTACACAGGCCGATAATTTTCGCCTTGCTGTAGCGCGACACCGCTTCCGTCACCATCCCCGCCGGATTGGTGAAGTTGATGATAAAGGCATCTGGCGCCAACTCTTCCACTTTGCGCGCCACCTTAAGCATCACCGGAATGGTGCGCAGCGCTTTGGCAAAACCGCCCACGCCGGTGGTTTCCTGGCCGAGTCGTCCATATTTCAGCCCGAGGCGCTCGTCTGCGGCACGCGCGGCGAGTTGACCCACACGCAGCTGCGTCAGCACAAATCGGGAGCCGCGAATCGCTTCATCGAGTTCAAAATGCACGCTGACTTTCACCTGCTCCAGCCCATTTTGCTGCAACATACGGCGAGTGAGATCGGCGATGACATGTACCTTTTCACGCCCCTGCTCGACATCCACCAGCGCCAGTTCCGTCACCGGCAGCTGCGCATAACGATTGATGATCCCTTCTACCAACTCCGGAGAATAGCTGCTGCCACCACCAATAATGGCCATCTTAAGCATTCGTGCCTCCTGCCGCAGTGCGGCGGTAAAGTTCAATGATTTCGCCTGCCAGATCCTGAATCAGCATGGCGTTCATCAGATGATCCTGGGCATGGACCAGAATCAGCGTGACGGGCAACTTGCCGCTGCCTTCGTCCAGACCAATCAGCGCGGTTTGCTGCTGGTGCGCCGCACTAATGCTTTCACTCGCCGCCGCCAACTGCTGTTGCGCCTCGCTGAAGCGCCCTTCTCGTGCCAGCCGCAGCGCGCTGATTGCCGCGCTGCGCGCTGCGCCGGCTTGCACCAGCAGCAGCATAATTCCCTCTTCAAACTCGATAGCCACGATTTCAGACATGCAAAATCCCCCACAGCACAAGCCGTGTAATGTCGGTTAGATGGGTTAAAACGGACAGTTAGGCGGTGTGTAACGCCAGCGCTTTATCAAGCACCTGTTCGCCACGCATCATGCCGTAATCCATCATGTCGATGACGGCGACAGATTTGCCCTGCGGCGCGGCAATGGCGGTAAGACGGGCAGCTTCGAACTGCACCTGCGGGCCGAGCAGAACGACATCGGCATCCGGCAGAATACGTTCGAATTCCGCCACCGGCACAGCTTTGATATCGATCTCCAGACCGCGACCTAAAGCAGCGTGCTGCATTTTGCTCACCAGCATGCTGGTGGACATGCCTGCAGCACAGCAAAGTACGATGCGCATAATTTCTTCTCCTGTGATTTGTCCCGGCCATTTAAGACCCGTCTCAGAGAAGCTGTAAAGTGGCTGCGGGCAGATGATTTTCTGATGGTTTGATAATTTACTAATATAAATCATAGACATATAACAAAATACATCATGAAAATATTTTTCACGAGTGTGATCTTAACCGTAATTTAACAGTAACAACCCTGACAATCGGCGATGAAAAATGGTATTTCGATGAAAAAAAACTCAACATGAAAAATTATTTCATGCATGATGGACGCTCGCTAATGAGGATATGATGAGCTGATGGATATTGTCTGGCAATTACGGCAGCAATCGGAGCGCGCGGATGCGCAGGAATCGAGGCTGGCGCGTTTTTTTCTGGCTAAATTGGGTGCGACTGAGCAGGCCACCATGGAAAGTCTCGCCACGCAGGCTGGCGTGAGTCCGGATGTGCTGCGACGCTTTGCCACGTCGGCAGGCTGTCAGGATCTCGATGATTTTCTACATCAGGTGCGTAAAGCCGGTCAGCAGAAGGATGTCGAATTTATTGATGTCATCCGTCAGCGTCAATCGTCGCTGAGCCAGCAGGAGAAACGTGTGGCCGAAGCGATTCTCAGCGATACCGCTTTTGCCGCATCCGCCACCATCGAACAACTTGCCGGACGTGCCGAAGTCAGTGCCGCCACTATTACCCGCTTTGCCCGTTCGCTGGGTTGCGAAGATATCCGCGATTTGCGCATGCGGCTGGCGCGTGCGCCACAGGTGCGAACCCGTAACGCGATTGCGCCTATAGAGGCGATTATTCAAGCGCTAACCCAGCAATACGCGCAAGCGGAAACCGCAATCTGGCAACGTGCCGCAGAGATGTTACGTAAGGCCAGAAGCGTACTGCTGATTGGCGCGTCGGGCCTACAAACTGCGCTGTCTGCGGAAGTCCATCAACGCCTGCAAGGCGCTGGATTGCCCATCGCATGGATTCAGGATGACAACCTGCTGAGCATGACGCTGAGTCGTTTACAGCCGGATGATCTGTTGCTGATTCTCGCGCCTGACGCGGTTAACAGCCACGTGCTCAGCACGGTACACCATGCCCATATTCAAAAAACGCCGGTGATCGCGCTCTGTGCGCAGACCTTAGACCTGGCGAATCAGGCCGATATCTGGCTGCCGCTGCCAGAGGCAAAAAACGCACGGCGTTACGGCATTTTGTTTGCGCTGGACCGGTTGGAGTCAGCAATAACTATTCCTTAAGTAAAACTACAGCATCCTGAAATTTGCAAAAGTAAAACGATCCGCGGGCTGTTCAACAGGCGCTCGGCAAGCATCATCTGGCGTTAGCCGATGCCATTTGGCTGATGTTTGAAGGTGTTCTCACTTCAGCGTTAATTATTGGTGCTTCGCAGGCGTGCGAAGCCGGTAAAAACGCCGCTCTGCAGCTTTGCCGCTTACTGCGTGGCAGTGCTGCCTCGCCGTTCCCTTGCTGCTTCTGGCGTTCAGCCATCACTACTCAGTTTGGCTATTTCCCGCCGTGGCACTGGGTGGCGCCGCGTACGTCACGCTCTCGGGCGTATTGCTGGTGTGGGGCGCAGCATCAACGGAAAATGTCCCCGCCATCGGCGTAGGCATGCTGTTCTTCATGTTGGCGACGGGCCAGGTCATTGGATCGCTACTGTTCGGACAACTCTATGCGCAGGCAGGCGCGTCAACCGTATTAACACTGTTTGCCGCCCTGCCGTTACTGGTGATGTTGATTATTCGTCGTTAAACGGATCTTTTTTGTCATCTTCGCTGTCATCGCGCGTTCTGGGAATCTCACCGTGTTCACTGGGATTGTCCTTAGCGGGATGTTTTTCATCATTCACGTCACGTTTATCTTTTGGGTGATGGCTCATTTGCAGCTCCTTGGTTAATCACCCATTAAGTGTAGTTGATCTAAATGGGGCGAAAAGTTCGCCCCACCCGCTTACTGCACCGCTTTCAGGATCTGCATCGCCGCTTTAACCCGCTCGGTATTGGGATAATTTTTGTTCGCCAGGATCACAATGCCGACCTGCTTCTCTGGAATAAAGGCGACATAAGCCCCAAATCCGCCCGTTGCGCCGGTTTTATGCACCCACGACGCGGTGACACGCGGATGTGCTTTCGCATCCCTTACCGGCTGCGGACCGAGCGCTACCTTGTTATCCGCGCCCTTCACTGCCATGTCTGCCTGAGCGGGCCAATTCAGCATTTCCCACCCCAATCCCTGATATAACGCATCGGTACGATAGAAACGCGTTTGCGCGAAATTCAGCGCCTGCTGCAGCGTTTGGTCTTTTACCTGCTGCGGATCCATGTTGGCCTGCATCCAGCGCGCCATATCTTTAATTGACGACTTCACGCCATAGGCTTCGGCATCCAACATGCCCGGCGACACGCGCACCGGCTTGCCTTCGCGGTAACCCCATGCGTAAGCATCCTTCTCACTGTCCGGCACGGTGATAAAGGTGTGCTTAAGCTGCAGCGGCGTAAACACGCGTTGCTGCATTGCTTGCTCAAATGTCAGCCCGCTGGGTTTCGTCGCCAGCCAGCCAAACAAGCCGATGCTGCTGTTCGCATACTGACGCGTGTTGCCCGGCGCCCATTGCGGTTGCCATTGTTGATAGAAGTTCGCCAGCGCCTTTTCATCGGTCACGACATCAGGAACCTGCAACGGCAAGCCGCCGGCGGTGTACGTCGCCAATTGCAGCAGCGTGATGTCACGCCACTGCGGCGTATTCAGCGCTGGCCAGTATTGGCTGGCGCGATCGCTCAGTGCGATCTCGCCTTTGTTCACCGCGACGCTACTCAGCACGCCGGTGAAGGTTTTACTCACCGAACCCAGTTCAAACAGCGTATCTTGCGTGACCGGACGCTGCTGTTTTTCATCCGCCATGCCCCAGGTGAAATAGTGCGGCTGGCCTTTAACCACCACCGCCACCGCCATGCCGGGAATGGCTTGCTGCTGCATCAGCGGTGTGATGGCCTGATCAACGATGGCGTCCACATCAGGCGTCGCAGCGAACGCCATTGAGCACGCCGATGTCAGTGCTGTTGCTATCAAAGTTTGAGAAATCAATTTCACTGTTATTAACCTTCCGGGTTGTTGTTCCGCGGGCAGTTTGCCCACTTTGACAGGCAGCAACAAACTGTTAATTTTAGCGTCAGACAATAGAAATTCTTACAGGTCACCGCATGACTCGCCCTTATATTCCACTTAACGCGCTCAGAGCCTTTGAAGCCGCCGCACGTCATCTAAGTTTTACTAACGCTGCTATTGAGCTGCATGTAACCCATGCAGCCGTAAGTCAGCAGGTGAAATCGCTGGAGCAGCAGCTCGGCTGCCAGCTGTTTGTGCGGGTATCGCGCGGATTGATGTTGACCACCGAAGGCGAAAGCCTGTTGCCGGTATTAAACGATTCATTCGATCGCATTGCCGATACGCTGGATCGCTTCTCATCGGGTCAGATGCGCGAGAAATTAAAGGTCGGCGCGGTGGGAAGCTTTGCCACCGGTTTGCTGTTGCCGCTTTTAGAAGATTTTAACCGCCGCTATCCGCACATAGAGCTGCAACTCTCCACCCACAACAATCGCGTCGATCCAGCCGCCGAGGGCCATGATTACACCATTCGCTTTGGCAGCGGCGCCTGGCACGGCACCGAAGCGCAGTTTATTTGTTCAGCCCCGTTATCGCCGCTGTGTAATCCCGCCATTGCCCGGCAGTTGCAGCAGCCTGCAGACGTGCACAAATTCACCCTATTGCGATCGTTCCGCCGTGATGAGTGGAGCCAATGGCTGCACAGCATTAATGAACATGCGCCATCACCTGCGCATCCGGTGATGATTTTTGACTCATCCCTGACGATGATCGAAGCGGCATTACTGGGCGCGGGGATTGCGCTGGCACCGGTGAAAATTTTCAATCACCTGCTGCAAAGCGAGAGGCTGGTGCGCCCTTTCGCCGCAGAAATCGATCTCGGCGGCTACTGGTTAACGCGTTTGCAGTCGCGACCTGAAAGCACCGCAATGACGGCGTTTTCAGATTGGTTGATGAATGCGCATCAGACGTCGTAGGGTCGCCATTCATGGCGACCGATTCACCTACTGCACATTTATCTGTTTCGCTTTCGCCAGCGTGCGCGCAAGAATTGAGGAGTACAGCGGTTTGCCGCCGAAGAATTGCGCGGCCAGCGTCGCGCCGAGACAGGTAATGATCATCGGCAAAATCAGCTGATAATTGTTGGTCATCTCCAGCACCAGCACAATGCCGGTCAGCGGCGCACGCACCGAGGCCGCAAACAGCGCGCCCATACCAGCCACGGCAAAGGTTGCTGGCTCCAGATACAAACCCGGCAACCACTGCATGCAGAGTTGGCCGAAGCAGGTACCTAACAGCGTGCCCAACGTCAGCATCGGGGCAAAAATACCGCCCGGCGCGCCGGAGGAAAAACAGCAAATAGTTATCAACGTGCGCAGTGCGAAAATGGCAAAGAGCGCCAGCGCGCTGTAAGCTCCGCTGGAGAAATCAGGAATCAGCGCAATCCCGCCGTTAATCGCTTGTGGCAGAAACAGACCAATCACGCCACACATCCCCGCCAGCAAACTTCCCCACAGCACCCAGGGTGCAACGCGGCCTTTATGCAAACGCTGAAACTGATCCTGCGCGAGGAAAATGAAGCGGTTAAACGCCACGCCGCAGCCACCAAATAACACGCCCAACACTAAATAAAGCCACAGCGTATTGGTTGGCGCATCCTGCAGCTGACCAATATTAATGATTGCTTCGTTGCCATTACACACGCGGAAAACAATGCTGGAAACGATAACGCCAACAAACACCGCTTTGATGGAAATCAGGCTGTAGCGAAACTGCGGACGCATCTCTTCGATAATAAACAGGATGCCGGCCAGCGGCGCGTTGAAAGCGGCCGACAAACCAGCTGCAGCGCCGGTTGCCAGCAACGTGTGGCGAGACTCAGAAGATTTTACGCGGAACAGATCAACACACATGCCGCCGATATTGCCGCCCAGTTGCACGGTCGGTCCTTCGCGACCCAGCACCATGCCTGATCCTAACGCACCCATGCCGCCGATAAATTTCACCGGCAGCACGCGCCACCAGCGCACCGGACGAAGTTCCTCCAGCGCGCCTTCAATTTCGGGAATGCCCGATCCGCCCGCTTCCGGCGCGAAACGTCGCACCAGCAAGTAGCCGACAGCGCCTAATAGCGCAGAGAGCATAAACGCGCCGGCGATTTTCACCAGCAGATTGTCACCCGCACCCTCAAGCCAGCTTAAGCGCGTATGCACCACAAAATTGACGGCTTTATCAAAGGCCACGCCAACCAGGCCGGTTAACACACCGACCAGCGCGGCCAGCAGCAACAGCGCGACGGGCGTTTTGTCGCGGCGTAGTAGTTTCTGCATCAATAAGAAGCGCCCAGCACGTAAGGTCGTGTTGGGCTCTGCGGAGTGACCGTTGGCAGGCATGCAAATCCTCTGTTTTCATAACCGTGTTCAAACGTGAGTTTGAGAAAAGAGGCATTAGCATACTGAGAATGAAGTGATTTTTAACCCAGGAATTCGCAAGCGGATTTTTCAGGTTGGAAGAGGCTGGCTGCATTAGCCTCCTCCACGGTGGATTAGTCCTGCTCTTCAGCAATCAGCGTCAGTTTTTCGTCGGTGGCTTTTTCTTCTTCCAGCGTTTCACCCAACAACTTCGCGGCATCCTGATAATCCAGTTTTAAGGCTAACGCGCGCAAAGTACCGTAGGTGGCGATCTCATAGTGTTCAACCTTCTGCGCAGCACCGATCAGTCCGGCATCGCAAACCGGCCCTTTCTCCACTTCATCGATGATCTCCTGCGCTTCTTCAGCCAATCCTTCCAGCGCATGACACTTCATCCGTTTGATCTGCACACCTTCAGTGAGTTCAACCAGTTGATCGATACGTTCAATTTGTCCGCGTGTCTCTTCCAGATGCTGTTTAAAGGCTGCGACCAGATTAGGATCGGTGGCTGCACGAATCATTTTTGGTAACGCTTTAGTGATCTGTTTTTCTGCGCTGTAAATATCAGAGAGATCATGCACAAACAGATCGTGCAGTGTTTTAATCGTCATAATATTGCCTTTTGATAAAGTAGGATGTCAGGTAGGTAAAACGTGGGCGAGAAGGAATAATAAATTGCGCCGACACATAAGACTGACTTAATCCTGGCGGACATTACACAATTCACAAGCGAAGCCTTAAAAATAAACACCACGCATTGTTTAATTCATTGCCAGAATTAAAGCAGGTTAATCGGAGACATAATCATGAAAAAACCAAGACAACCCGAACTCAGCGGTGAAATTATTCACGAACGTACTTTACTCCCGCTCGGTTTAATTTCTCTTTACGAAGTCGTCTTCAATAACGGCAAATATGCCGTTATGCGCCTGGATAAAGATCAACCCTTTCATCAGGGTGACATTTTTAAACGCATAAATGATCGCTGGTATTGTGATGAAAAATTAATACATCCACTGGGGTTTCAGTTTGTCGATCGGGCTGAAGCGCAGCGGTCATTTATCGAATATGAGCGGTAATATTTATTTTTCGTTTTCATATTATAGAGTGAACAGTGGCAAGATGGTTCGGTTGCGCGGGTGGCAATGACATCCAGAAATCAACCCCCATGCTGGTTTCATATTCTGCGTGTGACTCAAGAAAAATATGCTCACCGCTGCGCGACTGCCCGCCGTAAAGCCAGCCCCCCTGCACTTCGCCATTATCAAATTGCACGATGCACTCCTGCTTGTAGCCCGGCGCTTGTTCATTTAAATCAATCCATTCAAGAATATGGCGCATGTGTCTATACCTCAGCAATAAACAGTGATTTACAGTGCGGGCACAACATAGCCTGCCCGCGCGCTTGTTTTAAGGAAGATTGCGGGCAGAATTTTTTACACACTGGACACTGCGTTTTTATTTCCCGGCGCGATAAACCTTCTAAAAATTGATTTAACCAGCTCATGATTTTTTCCTTTTTCAGTTAACTTATTCTAACACACCTCACTTTTTTCACTGCAACTAACACTTGACAACATTGTTAATGATCTTCAACCCCATCATTACACTCATTTAAATATTTTAAATTTACTTTAATTATATAAAGCCAACCGTCAAATAAATTCAACGCTATACTCAATAAAGACAGAACAGTTTCCTCGCCCACTCTTATACCGTCAATCTTCCTGTTGATAGTGCTGACTTTTATAATCCATTGGATTTTTTGCGACGCCATTATGAAAAATAAAATTCCCACCGGATCAATCATCGGCAGTAGTGCGCTTCCAGCAACCGCACGCGCCAGTCTTGAATTATTGCCTGACAGCGGCATCTATCAGGCGAACCGGCCAGACGTTTTTTCCGAACAGCAAATGGCAAAATATGGCGAGCGACTGGCAAAAACGCATCATCTTTCTGACGCCAAAAAAAACTATAAGTTATTGCAGCGACTAAGTGAAAACGAACAGGCGCTGATAAAAAGTGCAGAAATATTAAGTACCGGTGATAAGCGTAATCTGACGCCGGCTGGCGAGTGGCTGTTAGATAATTTTTATATCATCGAAGAACAAATTCGCATGGTACGCCATCTGTTGCCGACCAAATTTGGTCAGGGTTTACCCGCGCTTGAAGAGCCCACCCACGCGTTACGTATTCAGGCGATTGCTGATGAGTTGATCAGTCACAGCGACGGCCGCTTAGAATCGACGGTGCTGGCGACTTTTATTCATGCTTATCAGAGGATTACGCCGCTGCTGATGGGAGAACTTTGGGCGCTTCCCGCCATGCTGCGTTTTGCGCTGCTCGATAACCTCGCGCGCATTGCGCAAGGCGTTGCCGAGATCCATCAGGAGCGCAGCCAGGCCGAAGCGTGGATTAATGAGATCGTTCATCACTCCGCCAAAGACGCCACGCGGGTGATTCAGGTGATTGCCGATATGGCACACAAAAACAGCCAGCTTTCTGGCGCGTTTGTCGCCGAACTGGCGCGCAAGCTGAATGGTCAGAATCACTCGCTGGCGCTGACGTGGGTGGAGCAACATCTGCTGAATACCGGGCGCAATACCGCGGATGTGATTGAACAATTCAACCGCCAGCTGGCATTGAGCCAGCTTTCGGTTAGCAACAGCATTGCCGGATTACGCCAGCTCGGCGAAATCAACTGGCAGGATTTAGTCGAATCACTCAGTCTGGTTGAGCAACTACTGCTCAAGGATCCTGCTGGCATTTATCCGCAGATGCATTTTGACAGCCGCGATCAGTACCGACACGTGGTGGAAGAGCTGGCGCGTCAGAGCGAATTCGACGAGCTTAGCGTGGCCAATCAGGTGCTGGCGCTGAGTCGTCAGCCCAAATTGCCGTCGCGCCAGCAGCATATTGGTTACTTTCTGCTGGATAAAGGACGCGCGCAGCTTGAGCAACAGTTAAAGCCGCGCCGTTCCTGGCTCAATCAGGCGCGTCATCATCTCAGCCAAACGCCGCTGCTCTCCTGGCTTGGCAGCCTCACCTTATTGACCACCGCCTTTAGCGCCGAAGCGCTGTTTTTCACCCATCAGGCCGGTATGTCGGTGGTGTTGTGGCTGTTGCTGGTACCGGCGGTGATCATTATCAGCAGCCAGCTCGCCTTACAACTGCTCAGCGAAGTGACAACCCGCACCCGCCATCCGGTTCCCCTTCCGCGACTTGATTACGAGCTGGCGGTGCCGGATAGCGATCGCACCTTGGTGGTGATCCCTTGCTTAATCAGCAGCAAACACGGCACCGATACGCTGCTGCGCTCGCTGGAAACCAGCTATCTCGGCAACGCGCTCGACAACATCACTTTTGCGCTGCTGGCCGACTTCACCGACAGCGTGGATGAACATCAGGTTGATGATGATGAAATCATCGGTTACGCAGTACTGAAAATTCAGGCGCTCAACCGCCATTACAGCAGCAAGTCGCACCACGATGTGCTGTTTTCGCTGCTGCATCGCAACCGGGTTCACAATCCTTCACAGGGCGTTTGGATGGGTTATGAGCGCAAGCGCGGCAAACTGCATGCGCTCAATCGCTGGCTGCAAGGTGAAGCGGAGATGTTTAACGTGATCGTAGGTGCCAGCCAGGCGCAGATGCGCACGGTGAAATACGTCATCACCCTTGATGCCGACACCATTCTGCCGCGCGAAACCGCACACAAGCTGATTGGTATCATGGCGCATCCCCTCAATGCGCCGGTATTTGATGATCGCCTCAACCGCGTGGTGGAAGGTTACGCCATTCTGCAGCCGCGTCTGGCCGAAGAGATCCCGCCCTGTGGACAAGGCCGCTACGCGCGGCTCTCCAGCAGCGTGCCGGGCAACGATGCCTATTCATCGATGTCTTCCGATATCTATCAGGATCTATTTGGCGAAGGTTCGTTTGTCGGCAAAGGCATTTACGATGTGGCGGCTTTCACCCGCGCGACGCGCAATACCTGCCCGGAAAATCTGGTGCTGAGTCACGATCTGCTGGAGGGCTGTTACGCGCGTTCCGGCGTGGTCAGCAATGTGGTGCTGTATGAACACTATCCGGATAACTATCTCAGCGATGTCGCGCGGCGTTTCCGCTGGGTGCGCGGTGACTGGCAGCTGCTGAACTGGTTAAAACTGCGTGTACGTCTGGAGGATGGCGGCTATCAGGCCAATCCGCTGAGCGCGCTTTCGCGCTGGAAATTGTTCGATAACCTGCGTCGCAGTCTGGTGGCTCCTGCCTTGCTACTGCTGATGTTTCTGGCTTTCACTTGGGTAGCGAATCCGCCGTTTTGGCTCGGCTGCATTGCCTTGTTCCTGCTGCTGCCGAGCGTGCTCGCACTGAGCATGGAAGGTATGCGCAAAAGCAAGAAGCGCGCCTGGCAACATCATTTCACTATCTTGTCTTCTGACGCGTTAATGCGCCTGAGCCGCGCGGGACTGACGCTGGCTGCGCTGCCGCATGAAAGTTACTGGTCGCTGAAAGCGATTATCGTCACGCTGTGGCGATTGAACGTCAGCGGGCTGTTTCTCCACGAATGGAAAAGCGCGTCGGCGGGCAGTTCATCGCCCACGCCGTCACTGCGGAACTTTTATCAGGCAATGTGGTTTAATCCGGCGGCGGGCGTTGCACTGTCACTTTTAACCGTGCTGATCAATCCACAACTGATCGCGTTAGCGCTGCCGCTTTCCTTGCTGTGGCTGCTCACGCCGTGGCTGTTATGGCAGTTGAGTAAACCGGCGCAATCGCGGCAGAAAAAACTCTCCGCAGAGCAGCAGCAGTTTTTGCGCCAGACCGCGCGCCATACCTGGGCATGGTTTGAAGATTTTGTCATCGCCGAACATAACCACTTGCCGCCGGATAACTTCCAGGAAGTGTTGCAGCCGGTGGTGGCGCACCGCACTTCGCCGACCAATATCGGCCTGTCGCTGCTGGCTAATTTAACCGCGTGGGATTTTGGCTACATCACGCAGAAGCAGGTAATTAGCCGTTCGCTCGCCACGCTGGATAGCCTTGATCGCATGGAACATTTTCGTGGTCATCTCTATAACTGGTACGACACTTACACGCTAAAACCTTTAAATCCACGCTACGTTTCTACTGTCGATAGCGGCAACCTCGCTGCGCACCTCGCCACTTTGCAAGCGGGCCTTGTGCAGTGGAAGCATCTGCCAGTAATCGCTTTACCGGTGATCATGGCTGGTCTGAATGACGCCTTGATGCTGGCCAAAGCGCAAATGGGCACAGAGCGTCACGATCGCTGGGATGAGCTAGCCGAGCAGTTTGTTGCGCTGCAACAAGTCGCACCCGCCGCGATTGCCAATCATCTTTCATCCTTGATCGCGCTGAGTGAAATTCTGCTGGCGCAGCTCAAACTGCCGCCGTCGCAGGTGAAATGGTTTGAACGCTTTATCCATCAGCTCAGCGATTTCCAGCAAGAGTGGATGCGTTATTTCAGCTGGATCGGGCCGGATGATGTGCTGCCGGACGCTTTGCCCTCGTTGCTGTGGCTGAGTGAATTAAAGCTCCATCGCCCCGGTCTTAATGCTCAGCTCGCCGCTTCCGTGATGTGGTCCGCGCGAGAACGCATGGCGACCTTGCTGGAGCTGGAAGGACGTCTGGAAGATCACGCTAAAATGGACTTCCGTTTTCTCTATGTTGAAAAAAACGCGCTGCTCAGCGTCGGTTTCAACCTCGATAGCGGCCTACTCGACAAAGGCCATTACGATCTCTTCCCCTCCGAAGTGCGCCTGACGCACTATTACGCCATCTCCGCCAATCAGCTGCCGGTAAAAAGCTGGTTCGTGCTGGGCCGCTTGTTCACCCAACTGGATAACAAACCTGCGGTGATGTCGTGGAGCGGCTCGATGTTTGAGTATCTGATGCCGCATCTGGTGATGCCGGTCTACCCGGATACGCTGCTGGAGAAAATGGCGCTCTCGGCGGTGAAGCAGCAGATCGCTTCCGGCGACGCCGCGCAGATTCCGTGGGGCGTTTCCGAATCGGCGTATGCCGCTTTCGATGATAGCCAAAACTATCAATACAAAGCCTTCGGTACGCCCGAGTTAGGGCTGAAGCGTGGCCTCAACGATGATCATGTGGTCGCGCCCTACGCCTCGCTGCTCGCGTTGATGGTGCTGCCGCATCAGGCTACCGATAACCTGATGAAGCTGAAGAAAATGGGTGCCTGCGGGAAATACGGTTTCTACGAAGCGCTTGATTTCACCGCGCATCGGCTGGCGCGCGGTCAGCAATTTGTCGCAGTGAAAACTTACATGGCGCATCACCAGGGAATGGGTTTTCTGGCGATTTCGCATCTGCTGCATGAAGCGCCGATGGTGGCGCGGTTTATGTCCAGCGCACGCTTCCAGTCTTCTTATTTACTGCTGCAGGAGCGCATGCCGGACGACATTGAGCTGTATACGCCGCGTCGTCAGTTCATTGATACCCGCGAGATCAAGCCACGTTCGGACACGCCTGAACTGCGCGAATACAGCGGTTCGGCGGCTCATCTGCCACAGATCCAACTGCTGTCGAATGCCCATTATCATGTGATGGTGACGCAATCCGGCACCGGTTACAGCCAGTGGAAAGGATTGACGTTAACCCGCTGGCGCGCCGATGGCACCAGCAATCAGCACGGCATCTTCTGCTATATCCGCGATCGTCAATCCGGCGAATTGATCAGCCCGACGTTCCAGCCGAGCGGCGATACGCGGCCACAACACATTGCGCGCTTCACCGATGCTGGCGCGGAGTTTGAGTCGCGCGCTGAAACCCTCAGCACCCACATGCAGGTGGTGGTGTCGCCAGAAGATGATGTGGAGATTCGCCGCATCGTCCTCACCAACCATTCACGCCAGCTGCGTGAGATGGATATCACCAGCTATGCGGAAGTGGTGCTCGCCTCCGCTGCCAGCGATATGGCGCATCCGGCGTTCAGCAATCTGTTTGTGCAAACCGAAATTGTTACCGAGCTGGAAGCCATTCTGGCGCATCGCCGCCCGCGTGATGAGAAAACCGAACCGGTGTGGATGTTCCACGCGCTGCTGATTCACGGCACCAGCGAGCGCGATACGCATTATGAAACCGACCGCGCGCAGTTTATTGGTCGCGGCAGGACCCGCGCCGATCCACAAGCTATTACAGCGGAAGGCATACTCAGCGGCAGCGCCGGTGCGGTGCTCGATCCGCTGATGTCGATCCGCCAGAAAATCGCGCTCAACCCGGGTAAATCCATCACCCTCGATCTGGTGTACGGCGTCACTACGCAGCGTGACGCCTGCCTTGGATTGATTGAGAAGTATCGCAACAATGTCTATGCCAATCGGGTATTTGAAATGACGGCGTCGCATAGTCAGGTGGCGCTGCGACAGCTGAATATCCTCGCCGAAGATGCCAGTCTGTATAACCAACTCGCCAGCGCGGTGATTTTTGCCAGCCCTGAAATGCGCGGCGACAGCCAGCGTATGCAGCAGAATCGTCTCGGGCAAACCTCGCTATGGCGCTACTCCATTTCAGGCGATCTGCCTATCGTGCTGGTACGCATCGAAAACGGTACGCAGCTTAGTCTGGTGAGCAATCTGATCAAGGCGCATCAATACTGGCGTCAGAAAGGATTGACGGCGGATTTGGTGATCCTTAACGGCGAGCAAGGCGGTTATCAGCAGCTATTGCAGAATCAACTGCTCAAGATGATTTCATCCGGCGAAACTCAGCTGCTGGCCGACAAGCCGGGCGGCATCTTCCTGCGCCAAAGCGATCACCTTGCCGCCGAGGACGTCACGCTGTTACTCAGCGTGGCAGCCGTGGTACTGGAAGGACGCAATGGCAGCCTGGCCGATCAGCTGACGGTGCTGTTAAAACCGCAGCCGGTTGCGCCGCCTTCCCGCTTCCTGCCGCATAAACAGGCCTTTCCTACGCCCGCTCGCCTCGCCGCAGCGGAAACCTTGCAGCTGTTCAATGGCACCGGCGGCTACAGCGTCGATGGCACTGAATATCACATTCTGCTGTCCCAACATCTTCAGACGCCCGCGCCCTGGTGCAACGTGCTGGCGAATAAACAGTTTGGCAGCGTGATCTCGGAAAGTGGTCAGGCCTACACATGGTTTGAAAATGCGCACGAATACCGCCTGACGCCGTGGCACAACGATCCGGTTAGCGATACGTCGGGCGAAGCCTTTTATCTGCGCGATGAGGAGAGCGGCGATGTCTGGTCGCCGATGCCGCTGCCAATGCGTGGCAACGGTGATTATCTGACGCAGCACGGTATGGGCTACAGCCGCTTTGTGCATCAGGAGCAAGGCATTCGCAGCACGCTCACCACCTTTGTCGCAGCCGAGCAGGCGGCGAAAATCACGCTAATCCAACTCAGCAATCTGTCGGGCAAAACGCGACATCTGTCGATCACCGGCTACGTCGAATGGGTGCTGGGTGAGCTGATGAGCCAATCTGCCCGCCACGTGCAAACTTCATCGGCGATCGTGGCCGATGGCAGCGCCATTCTGGCGATGAATCCGTACACCAGCGCCGGATCGGCGCGCACCGCGTTCTTCGCCGCATCAGGTAATCAGATTGCTTTCAGCGGTAATCGCCTTGAGTGTCTGGGCCGCAATGGTTCAACGCGTAAGCCCGCGATGATGCAAGCGCGTGGCTTATCGGGCAACACCGGCGCGGGGCTCGATCCCTGCGCCACCTTACAAACGCTGACCAGCTTAATTGATGGCGACACGCGCACGCTGGTGTTCGTATTAGGCGCGGCGGAAGATACCACATCTGCGCTGGCGCTGATGCAGCAATTTCTCCCCTCCGAACAGGCGGAAGCCGAGCTGGCAAAAGTGCAGCAGCAATGGCGCGGTCTGTTAAACAAAGTCGAGGTGCAAACGCCCGATGCAGCGGTGAACCTGCTGGCGAACAACTGGCTGCTGTACCAAACGCTGGCCAGCCGTTTGCTGGCACGCAGCGGTTATTATCAGTCGGGCGGTGCGTTTGGCTTCCGCGATCAATTGCAGGACACGTTATCGCTGACCCACGCCGCGCCACACCTGCTGCGCGATCAGCTGGTGCTGTGCGCGTCCCGTCAGTTCCTCGAAGGCGATGTGCAGCATTGGTGGCATCCACCCGCCGGACGCGGCGTGCGCACCCGCTGCTCGGATGATTATCTCTGGCTGCCCTTTGCCCTTTGCCATTACATCACCGCCACCGAGGATGTCGCGCTGTTAGAACAGCCAGTTAGCTATCTTGAAGCGCCGCTGCTTGCGGCCGAAGAAGAGTCGGTTTACAGCCTGCCCAACGTCAGTCAGCTGCAGGAAAACCTGTGGCAGCATGGCTTGCGCGCCATCCAGCATGGCCTGAGATTTGGCGAGCATGGTTTGCCGCTGATGGGTTCTGGCGACTGGAATGACGGCATGAGCGAAGTCGGCATTGCCGGTAAAGGCGAGAGCGTCTGGCTGGGCTTTTTCCTCTACAGCGTGCTCACGCGCTTTTCCGCGCTCTCCACACGTATCGGGCAAGCGGAAGCCGCTACGTTGTGCCAACAGCAGGCTGCAAAGCTGAAAACGGCACTGAATCAGCGCGCCTGGGATGGTGAATGGTTCCTGCGCGGCTACTTCGATAACGGTGAAACTCTCGGTTCACAGCGCAACGCCGAATGCCGCATTGATGCTATCGCGCAGAGCTGGTCGGTGCTTTCTGCTGCAGGCGATCACGATAAATGCGTCTCGGCAATGCAGGCGCTCGATCAGCAGTTAGTTGACAGCGATAACGGCCTGATCAAGCTGCTGACGCCGCCGTTTAATGGCATCGGTCCCAATCCGGGATACATTCGTGGTTATCTGCCCGGCATTCGCGAAAACGGCGGGCAATACACGCACGGCGCGCTGTGGGCAATTATGGCGTTCGCGGAAATGGACCAGGTTGATCGCGCCTGGGAATTGCTGGCGCTGATTAATCCGATCAATCACAGCCTTGATGCGCATGCTGTTGCAACCTACAAAGTCGAACCTTATGTGATGGCGGCGGATGTCTACAGCGCCGATAATCAGCAAGGTCGTGGCGGCTGGACGTGGTACACCGGCTCGGCGGGCTGGACCTATCAGCTGATTATCGAAACCCTGCTCGGCATCACGCGTCACGGCGATAAATTGCAACTGCGTCCACGTCTGCCTCAGGCGTGGCCGGGCGCGAAGGTGATTTATCATGAAGGTGACGCGCGCTATGAAATTGAGATGCTACGTACGTCCGAAGGTTATCAGCTGTGGCTGGATGATGAGCTAAGTGCGGATGATGCCATCACGCTCAGCGGTGAAGCTGGGATTCATCAGGTACGAATTCATCTCCCTGAGTAGCAATCACTGCGGTCATTAGTTTTCACCATAGCCGGCAGTGGGAAATATCACAGCGCCCTGCCAGAGTCTATTTTAGGGTAATTCTCCCCTACAAGGAGAATGACTCATGAGCCTCTTATCACCCGGCAATCGCCGGGATTTTCTTTCCGCCGGCATGAAACTCACCGCCGCAGGCACCTTACTCAGCGCGGGCATGAGCCGCAGCGCTCAGGCGGCGGCAACCTGCCAACCCGCCAATGCCAGCCGTGTGGATGCCACGCACTATCTGCTGCGTAATGTGCGACTGGAAGAAGCTTTTATCCGCAAACAGGACGTGATTACCGCCACGCGCACCGGTTTGTATGATGTCGAGGTGAATGCCGGCAACATCGCCGCCGTGCATCCTGCAGGCGTTAAACTTAATCTGCCCGCATGGGACGCCGCCGGTTATCTGCTGCTGCCCGCCACGCGCGATATGCACATCCATCTCGATAAAACCTTCTACGGCGAAGGCTGGCGTGCCCCGCTGCCGCGTCATAGCGTGATCGATATGATTCACCAGGAAGAGCAGATCCTGCCCGAACTGGTGCCGACTTCTGAAATCCGTGCCGAGAAACTGATTGGCTTGCTGCAATCCAAAGGCAGCAGTTCCGCACGCAGCCATTGCAACATCGATCCGGTCAGCAAGTTACAAGGTCTGGAACATCTTCAGCAGGCGATTGCCAACCATCGCGACGATTTTCACGCGGAGATTGTCGCCTTCCCGCAGCACGGATTACTGCGCTCAAACGTCGAAGGCATGATGCGCGAAGCGATGAAAATGGGCGCGAACTATGTTGGCGGGCTGGACCCGACCAACGTCGACGGCGCGATGGAGAAGTCGCTGGATACCATGTTCAGCATCGCGCTCGATTTCGCCGCACCGATCGATATTCACTTACATGAAACCGAGCCGCACGGCGTAGCAGCGATTCGCTACATGCTGAAAACGGTGCGCGATAATCCGCAGCTGAAAGGCAAAGTGACCATCAGCCACGCATTTGCGCTGGGTACGTTACAGGGTAACGAATTGGCGGCAATGACTGAGGAACTGAAAGAGCAGCAGTTCAGCATCGCTACTACCGTGCCGATTGGCCGGGTGATCATGCCGTTGCCGCAGCTGCGCGCCGCGGGCGTGCCGGTGTGGTCGGGCACTGACACCATAGCCGATCACTGGCAGCCGTTTGGTAGCGGCAGCATGCTGGAAAAAGCCAACGTCTATTCGCAACTCTATCGTGGGCCGGATGAGTATTCGCTCAGTCGCGCGCTAGGTATCGCTACTAACGAAGTGTTGCCGCTGAATAGCCACGGCGAACAGCAATGGCCGAAAGCACAGGATCACGCCACCATGATGCTGGTTAAAGCAAGTTGCTCTGCGGAAGCCGTTGCGCACATCGCGCCGGTAATGGCGACGTTCTATAACGGTAAGCAGACGTTTGGTGGATTGGCGAAGATGTAGACGCCTTGCAAATACCGATGATGGTCGCCATGAATGGCACTCCTACAACGTGTGCGCATTCATGCGCACCAGGTAAACATAGTCAGTTTAGGCATTTGCCTGCGGCTGTCCTTTTCCTTAGCTTGAAATCATCAACAGGAGAGGAACCTATGACAGCATCAGCATTACCGGTGGCGATTGTCACCGGCGGCAACAGCGGCATTGGCCTGGAAACCGTGAAGTTATTGGCGGCCGATCATCAGGTTTACGCCATTGGTCGCAATCAGCAAACTTTGCAGGCGTTGGAACAGGTCACCAATGTCATTCCGGTTGCGCTGGATATCACAGATTTTGCCGCCGTGGCCGCGTTCATCGCCACGCTGGAACGGATTGACGCGCTGGTGCATTCAGCGGCGATCTCGATACTCAGCACCACCTTCTCCGCCACGCCAGAACTGTGGCAACAGCACCTGAATATTAACGTCATCGCGCCGGCTGAACTCACGCGTTTAGCCTTGCCAGCCCTGCGCGCCTCGCAGGGTAAAGTGGTATTTATCAATTCCGGTTCGGGAACGCTGGCGTTAGCAGGACACGTCATTTACTCCGCCTCGAAATTTGCTCTCACCGCGCTGGCGCATGCGCTGCGTAGCGAAGAGAGCGAACATGGCGTGCGGGTCGCGACAGTCGCGCCTGGCCCAACCGATACGCCGATGAACCAAGCCTCGCGTGCCCGCGCGGGCAACCATGCGCCGATCAATCCGCAGGAGTATCTCGACGCGACTTCAGTGGCACGCGCCGTACGCTTTATCGTTGACAGCCCGGAAGACACGCAAATCGCCGATATTGTAATCAGACCACGGAGGGATAAAGCAAAACGTTGATTCCTTAGCAAATAGCCCGCAATTCGAGGCTGCCATCCGGCGGCCTATTTCGCTTTTCAAATTTTTTAGCAATATTCTCACCTCTCATTCGTCTACCTCATCACCCGCACTTATCCGTTAATCTAATGAGGAAAAAACAATGAGAGATTTTGATATGCACAGACACGGTCATCGGGATCATTTTGGTGGGCATCGCCTGGCGAAACCGCTGCTGATGGGCGCGGTGATTATCGCCGCACTGGGCTTGTTGGTGATGTCGCTGTGGAATGCGTTGCTGCCGGGCATCATCGGCGTGAAAAGCATCGGTTTCTGGCAGGCGCTGGGCTTGCTGGCGTTGTGCCGCATCTTGTTTGGCGGTTTGGGATTCCGTCCGGGCATGTTCGGCATGGCGCGCCGCCGCATGCACGAGCGCTGGATGCAAATGACGCCGGAACAGCGCGAAGAATTTATGCAGCATCGCCGCAATCGCTTTGGTCATCGTGGCCACCGCGATCGTTGCGACTGGCATGGTCGTCGTGATGAGCGAGGCGAAGCGCGCCCACAGCCGGAGAATAACCCGCCTAAATCCAGCGACGCCGAGTAATCGAGATGCCGCAGAATTCCCTGCTGATGTCGGCAATCACCGCCTGTCGCACCAAGCTAAATGCATTTATTCGCGGACGAACCGCAGTGCGTGAAGATGCCGACGATATCTTGCAGGAAGTCACTTATAAGCTGATGCAGGTGGAGCAGCCGGTGGAGAATGTCGCCGCCTGGCTGTTCCGGGCGGCACGCAATGAGATGACCGATCGGGCACGAAAAAAGCGTGAGCGGCCGCTGGCCGATTTTTTCGGCGGCAGTGAAGAGAATGATTTCCCGGAAGATGAGCTGGCTGAAACCTTATTTGGCGTGCCGCAAACGCCGGAAGATGAATATCTCAAAACGTTATTGTGGGAAGAACTGGAGGAGGCGTTAGCCGAATTACCGGACGCACAGCGTGAGGTGTTCGAGAAAACCGAACTGCTCGGCTACAGCTATAACGAGCTGGCTGAAGAGAGCGGCAGCAGCGTGCAGACGTTATTATCGCGCAAGCACAAAGCGGTTTTATTTCTGCGTACGCGACTGCGCAACCTGTATGACGAAATAACCGGATAACCCAATTGCCTGGCAATCGGGCCTCTTTTTACCACCACTGTTTCTCTTGCTGCGGCTTTAAAAACTGCACGCCCTGCCCGATCTGCGGCATCGACAGGTTAATTTGCTGTTCCTGCGCCAGCGCCATGATTTGATTAAGCGGATCGTTCCATTGATGGAATGCTAAATCGAAAGCGGCATTGTGAATCGGGAACAGCCATTTCGCGTTGAGATCGATAAAGGCTTTGATGGTGTCTTGCGGCAACATATGAATATCCGCCCAGCGACGGTCATACGCACCGTTTTCCAGAAAGGCCATATCGAATGGGCCGAATTTATTGCCGATCTGTTTGAAACCGTCGAAATAACCGGAATCACCGCCAAAAAACAGGCGGAAATCATCGCTGATAAGGCTCCATGAGCACCACAAACGTTTATTGCTATCGAAAATTCCACGGCCAGAGAAGTGCTGCGATGGCGTCGCAACAAAATGAATCCCGCCGATACTCTTTGATTCCCACCAATCCAGCTGGGTAATTTTTTCCTGCGCAACACCCCAGGATACTAGCAAATCGCCCACGCCAAGCGGTGTGAGGAAATAGCGCACACGATCTTTGAGCTGCAAAATGGTGTGATAATCCAGATGATCGTAATGATCATGCGAAAGGATGATCCCTTCGATCGGCGGTAAATCTTCAAGCGCAATTGGTGCAGGCTGGAAGCGTTTGGGACCAAACCATTTAAACGGCGAGGCGCGCTGGGTAAATACCGGATCGGTTAGCCAATATTTGCCCTGCATTTTAAACAGCAATGACGAATGACCCAGACGAAATACGCTGTTATCCGCCGCCGCGGCAAGCTGCTGTGCGTCGAGTTTTTTTAACGGCAGTGCAGCTTCAGGTGCGGTATTTTTCGGTTTATTAAAGGCAAAATCCCAGAATAGTTTGGCGAATTCAGTCAATCCTAACTGCTGGCGTGGGATCTTATTGTTAAACCTTTTGCCATCGAACTGAGCGGATTGCGGGTAGCTTTTTATATTGCAGCGAGAAATGCTCGAACTATTCAACATTGATCTTTTACCTCTCATCGCGGGTCCTTCAGAATAGCCACTTTTAAGGCATCGCACATCGCATATTGGGCGATTGATGACATCGTCATCGCCAATAGGTAAAGTCACCCTTTTGCTTGATTTTATGAGGGAAAATGAAACGTTTATTTGTTTACGGCACGCTGCAGCCAGGCCAATCAAATGCGCATATTCTGGAAAATATCGGCGGAGAATGGCTGGCGGGATCGGTTCGCGGCACCTTCTATGCACGCGGCTGGGGCGCAGCGGCGGATTTCCCCGGCATTGTGTTGCAGGACAATGGCCCGCGCGTACCGGGTTATCTGTTTGTGTCTGACAAGCTCGAGCCACATTGGCCGATGCTGGATGAGTTCGAAGATGGCTACGATCGGGTGAAAGTGGATGTTACCACCAGCAATGGCGAGCTGATCACGGCGTGGATTTATCAGTTGCAGCCGCAACTATAACTTCACAGCTCGATTTCGTAGGGTGCGCATTCATGCGCACCTGGTCACCATAAATGGCAACCCTACGGGAAATTTCACCCTTTCCTCTTCCACCCCAAATGAGGTGCAACGCCCTTAATACAATCGATGGTGATCTGCGCATGTTCTGATTTCGGCTTCTAGAATGAATCTCAAATAGACGAGAGGAATTCATGATGATCAAAATCTGCACGGCATGCGGCACATCGTACGATGAACAGCAGAGTAAAATCGAACACTGCAAAATCTGTGAAGACGAACGGCAATTTGTGCCGGCCAGCGGGCAAAAATGGATTTCACTGAATAGCTTGCAATCCACGCACTGCAATAAATGGCAGCAACATGCTGCCAACTTATTTAGCCTGCAAACCGTGCCCAGCTTCGCCATTAATCAACGCGCGTTTCTGCTGCAAACGCCGCACGGCAATATTCTGTGGGATTGCATCGCTAATTTCGATGAAGCCACTAAGGCGATTGTCTCCGCGCTCGGCGGTGTTCACGCCATTGCTATTTCGCATCCGCACTACTACAGCACCATGCAGGATTGGGCGGCAGCGTTCGATGCGCCAATTTATCTGCACGCCAACGACAGTGAATGGATTGTGCGCGAAAGCCCGCATATTAGGCTTTGGCAACATGATGAGCTGGAAATTGTGCCGAATGTGAAGCTGATTCGTCTTGGTGGACATTTTGCCGGCGGCTGCGTGTTGTATTGGGCGCAGGAGGGTGGCGTGTTGCTGAGCGGCGATATTGTGCAAGTTACGCCGGGCGCTAATGCGGTGTCATTTATGTGGAGCTATCCGAATATGCTCCCGTTATCAGTCACTTCGGTAAGAGATATTACACGTCGTCTGGCGGCGCTGAAATTTGCGCGGCTTTATGGCGCATTCGAGCAACGTGAAATTCTCGCTGATGCGCAGCAAATCGTAATGCAGTCGGGTGAGAAATATGTTGCCTGCTTGAACGCCTGAACGAATAGTGAGCAAACGCGCCGCATATGGATGTACAGACGTCTAAACATCCATTATAGTCCGTTCCCTACGTTAAGAGGGGATCTGCGCAATGAAGAAAATTTTACTCACGACTCTGCTGGCTGCTTCCGTGGCGCTGCTGAGTGGCTGTAATAAAGACGATGAAAATCACATCAAAGTGGCCATTAACACCGGACCTGATCAGGTGCTATGGGATACCGTGAAGCAGGTTGCGCACGACAAATATCAGCTGGATGTCGATGTGGTAGCCTTTAATGATTACGTGCAGCCGAATGAAGCGCTGTTCAACAAAGATGTCGATGCCAACGCCTTCCAGAGCCTGCCTTATCTGGAGATGCAATCCAAAGAGCGCGGCTACCACTTTGCCGTGGTCACCAACACCTTTGTGTTCCCGATTGCCGGTTACTCGCGCAAGATTAAATCGCTGAAAGAGTTGCCGGATGGCGCGACCGTGACCATCTCCAACGAAGCCACCACCCTTGGCCGCAGCCTGCTTTTATTGCAGGCGCAGGGTTTAATTAAAGTGAAACCGGAAGCGGGCCTGCTGCCAACCACGCTGGATATCACCGATAATCCGAAGAAGCTGAAAATTGTTGAAGTCGATACGCCGCAGCTGGCGCGTACGCTGGACGATCCGCAGGTGTATATTTCGATCATCAACAACAACTTCGCCGCGCTGGTTAATCTCTCCGCCTCGCGTGACGGCATGTTTATGGAAGGCAAAGCTTCGCCTTACGTGAATGCGATTGTGGCGCGTGAAGACAATAAAGACAGCGCTAACGTGCAGAAGTTGAAACAAGCTTTCCAGTCGCAGGAAGTGCTGGATAAAGCTAACGAGATTTACAAAGGCGATATTATTAAAGGCTGGTAATTTACGGTTTAATTAAGCCTATGTATGCCGGTGCGCATCAATGCACACCCGCCAAACCACCGTAGGGTCGCCATTCATGGCGACCGATTTTCCGCTTAACTGACAACATCCATCCTTCCGCGACTTCCCACGTTAATCAGCTAGGCTCAGTTCATAAAATAAGCGCCATATAAAAATGGTGTAAAAATATCGGTCATTGGCGTAAAAATGCTGTACGTAAATTCGCCTGCCACTGTTCGCATCGGTCGCAAACAGGTATGTTCGCCCTCATTAGCTTCAACCCTGATAAACCACAGGAAATCTATGAGTCAGAGTGAAAAACAATCCTTGCCTGCTGGCATGCTGGCGGCCGCAGGGATCGTGTTTGGGGATATCGGTACTAGCCCGCTGTATACCCTCAAAGAGTGTCTCTCCATTTTGCCTAACGGCGCGATCTCCACCACCGCAGTGATGGGATTTTTGTCGCTGATTTTCTGGGCGCTGACGCTGATTGTGACGCTGAAATATGTCTGCTTCGTGATGCGCGCCGATCATGATGGCGAAGGCGGCGTGTTAACGCTAATGTCGCTGGCGCGCCAGCATGTCGGACCCAAAGCGTCACATATTATTGTGTTAGCAGGCTTAATTGGTGGCGCGTTCTTTTACGGCGATGGCGTAATCACCCCGGCGATTTCGGTGCTTTCGGCAATTGAAGGTATCGAAGTGGTGTCGCCTGAGCTGGATAAATATGTGGTGCCGCTAGCGGTGGCGATCCTCACGCTGCTGTTCATCATTCAAAAACACGGTACCGAAAAGGTCAGTAAAGTGTTTGGGCCGGTGATGTTTGTCTGGTTCGTGTCGATTGCCCTGTTAGGTATTCGCGGCATCCTGCTCAATCCTGAGGTGCTGTATGCACTGAATCCTTCCTATGCGCTGACGTTCCTGCTTAGCCATAAAGCGTTGTCGTTTGCCGCGCTTGGCATGGTGGTGCTGGCGGTGACCGGTGCGGAAGCGCTGTACGCCGATATGGGACATCTGGGCAAAGCACCGATTCGCATGGCCTGGCTGGTTATCGCCATGCCCGCGCTAGTGCTCAACTACTTTGGTCAGGGCGCGCTGGTGATTGCCGATGCGCAAGCCATCAATAACCCGTTCTTTAATCTCGCGCCGGGCTGGGGACAAATTCCGCTGATTGTGCTGTCTACACTGGCGACGGTGATTGCGGCGCAGTCGGTGATTAGCGGCGTCTATACGCTGACGCATCAGGCGATTCGTCAGGGATTCCTGCCGCCGATGCGCGTCATATTCACCTCGCATACTGAGTCCGGTCAGATCTATATTCCGGTGGTGAACTGGCTGCTGTTTGTGGCAGTAACGGTGATTGTGCTGGCATTCCGTCAATCTTCGGCGCTCTCTTCCGCGTACGGCATTGTGGTGACCGGTACCATGGTGATTACCGCTTGTCTGGCGGGTGTGGTAGCGCTGCGTAACTGGAAGTGGCCGCTGCCGGTGGCGCTGGTTTTCCTGCTGTGTATGTTAAGCATTGATGTGCCGCTGTTCAGCGCCAACCTGATGAAGCTGCTCTCCGGCGGTTGGGTGCCGGTACTGCTGGCGCTGAGCATGATGGGATTGATGCTGATTTGGAGCAGCGAGCGTAATCGCCTGATCCGCAAACTGAATAACGATCCTGAAAGCTTGCAGGCGCTGGTGCGATCGCTGGAAACCAACCCGCCAAGCCGTGTGCCTGGCACCGCCATCTTCCTCTCACGTAAAGAGCATGAGATTCCGCAGGCACTGCTGCACAACCTCAAACACAACCGCGTGCTGCATAAGCGCGTGGTGCTGCTGCATATCCGCACCACCGATATCCCGCGCGTCTACAACCAGAAGCGCCTGAGCATCACCCAGTTGTCGCCGTCGTTCTGGCAAGTAACTGCCGCTTACGGCTGGCGCGAGACGCCTTCGATGGCGGAGATCCTGCATCTGTGCGGGCTGGAAGGATTGGGTTGTACCGTCAATGAAGCCTCGTTCTTCACCTCGCACGACACGCTGGTGATGAAGAAGAGAAAAGGTTTGATGCGGGTTAAAGGCGGTATTTTTCATTTCTGCCAGCGCAATGCACAGCGCGCACATGAGCAATTTAATATCCCGCCGAATCGGGTCATCGAGCTGGGCGGGCAGCGCGAGTTTTAGTCGGTCGCCATGAATGGCGCACCTACAAAATCCCGTGAAATAACCGTAGGGTCGCCATTCATGGCGACCTTATTTTTTCCGCCAAATGTAACCAGATGCAAAAATAGTCGCGTAAGTTTGAATGAGTTGTGGCTGAATCTTTCTTAACATCTAATTAGCAATTAAAGCTAAAACGCTTAACCTGAAAAGGTGTTTATTAACTTCACCGGCAATGATCACCTGTCGTGAACATTTAGGGTTTAAGCGCATTATCAACAATTGAAAGATTCGTAGCTGCGGCCATGGGTTCAGCGACTATTTGCGAGGAGTATCGCCATGAAACAATTAATTAATGACGTAATATCTATTTTCACACCGCAATCTGTTAAACCCGTTTTAATTCGCGCTGATTTAACTCATCGCGAACTTTCATCAATTCATCCGGTAGGATTTACTTCGGTAAGCTGGGCGACCTCAATGGAAGAGCTGAATGACGCCTTTGTGCAGAAAGCCGTTGCCGCCGGTGCGGTGGGTTATCACATCACCGAAGTGGAATCCCACGAGCCGGCGCACGATGGTCAGCACGTCATGGCCGCTACCGCCACCCTTTACCACATCAACAGTAAAGTGGCCTATGGCTAATGTTTAATTTATTGGAATTTACAGCCTGCCCTTCATCATCGGCAGGCTTTTTTCTGCAAAATAGTCAGCGAGAAAATCAATAAACACTTTAATGCGCGGCGATTCAGAAGCGCGTTGCGTGTAAACCGCCCAAACATTCGCTTCCTGGTACCATTGCGGTAAAACCTGCACCAATTTATTTTCGCTTAAATAGGGTGCGACATCCCAGGCCGAGCGCAATGCAATGCCGTGTGATTTTAAAGCCCAGTTCAAAATCACTTTTCCACTATTCGATGAGTAATGGCTATTCAGACGACAGACGATTTTATTTTCGCCATCGGTTAACGTCCAATGGCCAAACGTGTTGTTATTTTCATTAATAATAAGGCAGCTGTGATCGATTAAATCATCCAGCGTCTCCAGCGAACACGATCGGGCTAAATAATCTGCTGAAGCGCAAAGAATACGCCGATTGGCGGCTAATTTTCGCGCAATGTAGGAATGATTAACATCATTGCCAACGCGAATATCCACATCGGTTCCTGATTGCAATAAATCAATATCGCGATCGCTGAGCATCAGTTTGATTTTGAGTGACGGATGGCGCGTCATAAATTCTGCAATCGCATCGGACAAATAATCCTGACCAAAACCAAATGAACAAGCCACGGTAAGATCGCCAGTCAGTTCGCCGCGCCACTGCTGGAAGTTATTGAGGAAGGAATCCATCTCATGCACCACTTGCAGCGCGCCTTCCAGCGCCTTTTCACCTTCTGGCGTCAGACGCATCACGCGGTTGGTGCGGAAAAACAGCCGGGTTTCCAATTGCTTTTCAAGGATGGCAATACGCTTGCTGATATACGATGGCGACTGGCCGAGTTCAATGGCGGCGCGGCCAAAACCTTCATAGCGCGCCACATTGATAAATACATACAGATCTTCAACCGACGGCCACCCCTCAAGCGGCTTCTGATAACTTTTCCCGGCAAGCAGCATCTTCATAACCATCACAGCGTTAGAGAAATTTAGCCGGTTATAACACAGAATCCAGGAAGGGCTGAAGCTGGCTTAAAAACAGGTCGGGCACTTCCTCATGCGGTGAATGACCGCAAGGTAATGCGTGGCCTTGAATATCGCGCGCTTTATCCTGCCAGGTTTCCACCACGTTATATAATTGGCCAACCGTGCCCTTTTCTCCCCATAACAGCAGCAGCGGCGCTTCAATGCGTTTATCGCTGTCCTGCGCATCATCGTCTAAATCAATTGTCGCCGCAGCGCGATAATCTTCGCACACCGCGTGAATCATCTCTTTCGTTTGATAACAGCGCAGGTAATCGTTAAATATTGCCGCTTCGGTGGCGCCCGGCGTTTTTAATTGCCCATCAATGTGTTTACGCAGGAATAATGCCGGATCGTGACCGATCATGGTTTCCGGTAAGGGATAAGGTTGAATCAGGAAGAACCACCAGAAATAGCGCGTGGCGAACTCTTTATTGGTTAACGCATACATGGTGGCGGTCGGCGCAATATCGACGAACACGCAGCAGGAGAGTTTTTCCGGATGATCGAGCGCCAGCCGATGGCCCACGCGTGCGCCGCGATCGTGACCGACAAACGCCACACGCTCCAGGCCTAACGCGTCGATCAACAGGCCGATATCGTCTGCCATCACGCGTTTCGAGTAAGCACGATGCGCCTCATCACTCGACGGCTTGTCGCTGTCGCCGTATCCGCGCAGATCCGGCAGGATCACGCGATATTTTTGCGTCAGTTGGGGCGCAATTTTGCGCCACGCCAGATGATTTTGTGGATGCCCGTGCAGCATTAGCAATGGCGGGCCTTCGCCGCCGATGGCGACGCGCAACGTCACGCCATTCGCCAAACGCACATCACTCAGCCTAAAGCCGTTAATAAAGGGGGAATCACCACGTGGCATTATCTCACTCATGCTTGGGCATCCTGTACGATTTGATCGCGTTTCAGCCACGGACGCTGGGCAAAATGCTGCGCTTCAAACTGGGTGATATCGGATTCGTATTGCAACGTCCAGTCCACCGCGCTGCCGCCGCCCAATAACATCTCGCGCTTCAGGGCACTGACCGAAAAGGCAATGCGTTGATTATTGAAAAGGATCGCCTGTTGTTCCAGCGACACGGTAATGCGGTTGTTAGCGGCATCATTCGCCACTGCACACAGGCGCTGATAATCCTCTTCGCTTAACGTCAGCGTCAGCACACCATTGCGCTGGCAGTTATCGTCAAAGATGCCGGCAAAGCTGGTGCCGATAATGGCGCGGATGCCGAGCTGATTGAGTCCCCAAACTGCATGTTCGCGGCTGGAGCCACAGCCGAAATTGGCGCCGACCAGCAAGAAAACGGCGTTTTCCCAGCCCGGCTGATTCAGAATGAAATCGGGATTCGGGCTGCCGTCGGGCAAAAAGCGCAGGTCGAAGAACACGCCGCGATCCAAATCCCGGCGATCGATGCCTTTGAGAAACTGCTTGGGCATGATCACATCAGTATCCATATTGGCAGCCGGTAACGGCGCGAGCGTGCCAGTCAGGTTGTTAAATGCTTCCATATTAAACCTCTGCAATCATGAATTTGCGGACATCAACCAGATGACCGGCAATCGCGGCGGCGGCGACCATCGCCGGGCTCATTAAGTGCGTGCGCGCACCGGCGCCCTGGCGGCCAGGGAAGTTGCGGTTGGTGCCAGATGCACAGCGATCGCCGGGCGCTAACACATCTTCGTTCATCGCCAGGCACATCGAGCAGCCCGATTGACGCCATTCGAAACCGGCGTCAACGAAAATCGCGGCTAAACCTTCCACTTCTGCCTGCTGACGCACCTGCGTCGATCCCGGCACGATAATGCCGCGTACGTGCGGCGCGATTTTGTGTCCATCGATAATCGCGGCGGCGGCGCGCAGATCCTCAATGCGGCCGTTGGTGCAGGAACCAATAAAGGCATGCGTGATGGCGATTTCCGCTAACGGCGTGCCGGGCTCAAGCCCCATATATTTCAGCGCGCTGCGCAGCGTCTGCTGTTTTACCGCATCTTTTTCCTGCGCCGGATCGGGCACGCGACCGGTAATGGCGCTGGCTTGATCCGGGCTGATGCCCCAGGTCACTTTCGGTTCAAGATCGCTGCAATCGATGGCGATGCGGCTGTCAAAGCGCGCGTCCGCATCGCTACGCAAATCGCGCCACTCCGCAATGGCCTGCTGCCACAGCTCGCCGGTCGGCATTTGCGGTTTGCCGGCAATATAGGCAAACACTTTTTCATCCGGCGCGATAATCGCACCGCGCGCACCGGCTTCCACCGCCATGTTGCACAGCGTCATGCGCCCTTCCATGCTCAGCGCTTCGATGGCTTCACCGGCAAATTCAATGGCAAAACCGGTCGCGCCCGATGCGCCAATCTGTTCGATCAGCGCCATGATGATGTCCTTCGCCGAGCACCCAAACGGCAGCTCGCCGCTCACCGTCACCAGCATGGTTTTCAGCGTGCGATAAATCAGGGTTTGCGTCGCCAGCAGATGCTCGATTTCCGAGGTGCCGATGCCAAAACCGAGTGCGCCAAACGCGCCATAAGTGGTGGTATGACTGTCGCCAGCGGCAATTACCATGCCGGGCATTACCAAACCTTGCTCGTGCGCCACCACGTGTTCAATGCCCTGGCGCGGATCAAGCACGTCAAACAGTTCGATGCCAAAATGCGCGGCGTTCTGGCGGAAGTAATCGACTTGTAGCTGCCCGCCCGCGTCGGTCATCGCCTCATCGCGCTCGGGTCGCGTCGGGTTGACGTGATCGACATTCAGCAGAATGGTGCCCGGATTGCGCACTGGACGCTGGTGATCGCGCAGGCCGCTAAACGCCTGCGGGCTGGTGTATTCATTCAGAATCGAGCGATCGATGTAGAGCAGCACATGCCCTTCATCGTCTAACTTACGAACCACATGCTGATCGATCAGTTTTTCATACAGTGTTTTGTTAGTCATGCCGTTGCCCACGCGAAAGTAAAACAAGTCATTAGAGACGTTAGGGTAAACCAGTTTGTGTGCGGGCAATGAACACGCTTCGTGAAGTGATGTTTTATGGAATGTGCAGCGAAGGATACGTGAGTTTCATTTGACCTAAGTCGCGTCTCCCGATATAAAGAATAACCGCGCTGCCTAAGCGGTTTATCCCCGATTTATTTCCTCTTCTGCTTATATTTCACGCTATTTTCTGTTTCGTAAGTTAATTAATTAACACCAATACTTTATTAACTAAAAACAAGTTAATCATTTAGTAACAATCTCTTAATGTGCAATCCGAATTTTTAACGTTCACCTGCATTGCATAATAAGTAGGACTGGAATGACTCACACCAAAAAGATTGTGTCTGCCCTCTCGCTGGCAGCGCTGCTTGTCTCTTCAGCGGTACGCGCTGATGACGCACCGGAAAAAACTGACGTGCTGCTGATTGGCGGCGGCATCATGAGCGCCTCGCTCGGCACCTGGCTGCAAGAGCTGCAACCGGGCTGGAAACAGCTGATGGTTGAGAAGCTGGACGGCGTCGCGCTGGAATCGTCCAACGGCTGGAACAACGCCGGTACCGGTCACTCTGCTAACATGGAGCTGAACTACACGCCCGAGCGTGCAGACGGTTCAATCGACGTTAGCAAAGCGCTGGAAATCAACGAATCCTTCATGATTTCTCGTCAGTTCTGGACTGCTCAAGTGCAGCGCGGTGTGTTGCACGATCCGCACTCCTTCATTAACTCGACGCCGCACATGAGCTTCGTCTGGGGCGACAAAAACGTCGAGTACCTGACCAAGCGTTACGATGCGCTGCAGAAAACCACCCTGTTCCAGGGCATGAAGTTCTCCACCGATCATCAGCAGATCCAGCAATGGGCACCGCTGGTGATGGAAGGTCGCGACCCGAACCAGAAAGTCGCGGCAACCTGGACGCCAGTCGGCACCGATGTTAACTACGGTGAAATTACCCGTCAGTTGATCGGTAGCCTGAAAAAAGATCAGAACTTCAAGCTGGAAACTTCATCTGAAGTCACTGATTTCAAACGTAACGGCGATAATTCCTGGCACGTCACCATCAAAGATGTGAAGAGCGGCGATAAGCGTTCGGTTGATGCGAAATACGTGTTCATCGGTGCTGGCGGCGGCGCGATTAAGCTGCTGCAGAAAACCGGTATTCCGGAAGCAGACAACTACGGCGGCTTCCCGGTCGGCGGTTCGTTCCTGATGACCGAGAACCCAGAAATCGCTAACCGTCACCTGGAAAAAGTGTACGGTCAGGCTTCTGTGGGTGCGCCACCGATGTCGGTTCCACACATCGATTCACGTACCCTTGACGGTAAGAAAGTGGTGCTGTTTGGGCCGTTCGCCACCTTCTCTACCAAGTACCTGAAAAATGGTTCGCTGTTTGACCTGCTGAGCGCGACCACCACCAGCAACATCATGCCGATGACGCATGTGGGCATCGACAACTTCGATCTGGTGAAATACCTGATTGGGCAGGTGATGCTGAATGACGACGACCGCTTTGCTGCGCTGAAAGAGTACTATCCGAACGCGCGTAAAGAGGACTGGAAACTGATTCAGGCTGGTCAACGCGTACAGATCATCAAGAGAGATGCGGAAAAAGGTGGCTTGCTGAAACTGGGTACCGAAATCGTGACCGATCAGCAGAAAACCCTGGCTGCCCTGCTGGGCGCATCTCCGGGTGCTTCTACTGCTGCGCCAATCACACTCGACGTGATGAAGAAGCTGTTCCCAGAGCAGTTCGCTTCGCCAGAGTGGCAGCAGAAGATCCGCGCAATCGTGCCTAGCTTCGGCCAGAAGCTGAACGGCAACACCGCGCTGACCCAGCAAGTTTGGGATAACACTGCAGCGACGCTGCTGTTGACCAAGCCGCCGGTTATCAACATGGGTGATCAAGCGGTTGCACCGATGCAGGCTAAGCCGCGTGCGGAATCAGGCAAACAGGATATGGCGCTGTAATCCACGCCAGAAGTGAATCAAGCCGGACAATGTCCGGCTTTTTTTATTATCTTTTGTAGGCCGCCATTATGGGCGTAATACTCTTCAGTTAAGCGTCTTTCGGTCACCATAAATGGCGACCCTACAAAGGATTGGCGCGTTTTTGTAGGGTCGCCATTTATGGCGACCGACTCACAAACGAAGAATATCTGCGCCAATCGACTCCACATTCGTTTTGCCACAAAACGCCATAGAAAGATCAAACTCATTACGGATGATATTCAACGCGGTCGTTACACCCTGTTCGCCTAGCGCGCCCAAACCATAAAGCATACTGCGGCCGATATAGGTTCCCTGAGCGCCAAGCGCGATGGCTTTCAGTACATCCTGCCCGGAACGAATACCGCCATCGAAATGCACTTCAACCTCTTTGTTCACCGCTGCCACAATCTCCGGCAGCAGTGAGATCGACGAAGAGACGCCATCCAGCTGGCGGCCTCCGTGATTCGAGACAATGATCGCATCGGCGCCCGCTTCCACCGCCAGACGCGCATCCTCAACATCCATAATGCCTTTGACGATCAACTTGCCGCCCCAGCGCTGCTTAATCCACTCAACATCGCGCCAGGAAAGGCAGGGATCAAACTGCTGCTGTGTCCACGCCATCATTGCATCAATGCTGTCTACGCCGCTGGCGTGTCCGATGATGTTGCCAAAGTTACGATGCGTTGTAGCAAGCATCCCTCTGCACCAGCGTGGTTTACCGGCGATATTGAGCAGATTACGCAGCGTCAATTTGGGCGGCGTCGATAAGCCATTTTTGATGTCTTTATGCCGCTGACCAAACACCTGCAAATCCATCGTTAGCACCAAAGCGCTGCAGTTGGCGGCTTTGGCACGTTCAATCAGGTTGGCGACGAATTGCCGATCGCGCATCACATAAAGCTGAAACCAGAATGGATGATGGTCTGTGGCCTGCGCCACCGCTTCCAATGAGCAAATGCTCATGGTGGAAAGCGTAAACGGGATGCCGAAGGTTTTCGCCGCGCGGGCAGCAAGGATTTCGCCGTTGGGATGAATCATGCCGGTTAAGCCGGTGGGCGCAATCGCCATTGGCATCGCCACGGATTGCCCAACCATGCTGCTGGCAGTGCTGCGCTGTGAAATATCCACTGCTACACGCTGGCGAAATTCGATGCGCTGAAAATCGGCTTCATTGGCGCGATAGCTGCTTTCCGTCCATGAACCAGCATCGACATAGTCATAAAACATTTTTGGTACGCGTTTACGGGCTAAATGGCGTAACTCTTCGATGCAGGTAATGACCATTGAGGATTTTCCAATAATATTTGGAAGAGGTCGCCATGAATGGCGACCCTACGACCGTGCTGCACATATTGTAAGGTGCGCATTTATGCGCACCGTGCAGAAGCAGATATTTTTACGACTTTTTATAATCAGTGTAGGCGTTTTGTAATACCACATGGTCGGCAATATATTTGGCATCGTGCCATACGCCGTAAATAAACGATGATGCCCGATTTACCAAATTAGGTAAGCCAAGGAAGTAAATACCACGCTCCGCTGAAATACCGCGCTTGTGGAACGGTATACCATTAGCGTCGAAGGCATCCACTTTCAGCCAGCTGAAATCAAATTTAAAACCGGTGGCCCAGATAATGCTGGTGATACCTGCAGCCTGCAGATCCAATTCTGATAATGGATTAATTAAACATTCTGGATCCGGCAGTAATTCCCATGCTTGCGGTTCGGGCGGTAAATCCAGGCCATTGCGTTCAATATAAGCATCGGCATCACGCAGCACGTCAAAATAGGCTTTGTCGCCCTCAGCAATATTCTCCACTAAACCATCGGCAAAGCTTAGCACGCCGTTATTCCAGGTTTTGGTGATACCAACCAGCGTAATTCCCATATGTGCCAGTCGGCGAAAATCGACCGTTTTTCCCCCTTCATAACCACTTACGGCAAAAGCAACGTGCTGTTTCTTTGGCTTGATTTTGACTTCATCCCACAAGCCCAGCGCGCCCAGCCACCAGCAATAATCGCGGTCGCGATACGAACGTGGCGGACGGTAATGTTCACCGATGGAAAGTGTCACTTCACGGCCAGATTTACGTAATTCCTCCGCAATTTGTGAGCCTGAAGCGCCTGCCCCCACCACCAGCACGCCGCCCTGCGGCAGCTGCTGCGGATTTTTATAGGCCGATGAGTGAATTTGATGCAGTGCAGCGGCTTCCGGCACGATCTGCGGGAAAGCGGGTTTCTGGAAAGGACCGGTTGCCGCCACCACATTGTCAGCTTCAAATTCACCGACCGAGGTCAGTACTTTAAAACCGCTACGTTCCGGCAGGCGCTCAACCGAATACACTTCCACGCCAGTACGCACCGGCGCATTGAGCATTTTTACGTAGTCTTCGAAATATTGCGCCATGCGCTCTTTCGGAGGAAAGGCTTCCTGGGAAATATTATCGAATTTCATTGAAGGAAAACGATCGTGCCAGGCTGGGCCATTGGCAACCAATGAATCCCAACGTTCTGAACGCCAACGTTCAGCAATACGGCTACGCTCGAAAACCACATGTGGCACGCCCATTAATGACAGATGTTCACTCATCGCAATACCTGCCTGACCCGCTCCGACCACCACGGTATTAATTTTTTCTACTGACATGTGAGATCCCTAAAGATGATCGCCCCCGCTCTTTTCATGGAAAAGAGTAATCAGGTGCCGTATGACTGATATTCAGGTTAATAAATGCTGCGCCATTAAATAAGCACAGCATTCAGTGTTAATACATCAATGCCCTGCTTCGACGTTTAATATTTTCCCTAAACCTAAAAACTTATTCGCGATAATTAACATCGTTGCCGTCACCGCAATATAAATAACCGACAGTGCAGCCAGCGTTGGGTCGGCAAACTCACGCACATAGTTGTACATCGCCACCGGCAAGGTTTGCGTGGCTTGCGTGGTAATAAACAGCGAAGCGGTAAATTCGTTGAAGGACAGGATGGCAGCAAATAACCAACCACCAAACAAGCCCGGCAAAATCAGCGGCACGGTAATGGTCCACACCACGCGCAGCGGCGAAGCACCGAGGCTTGCAGCAGCTAATTCAATACGCTGTTCGAGGTTTTTCAGCGACACATACACGCTGCGCAGCACAAACGGCAGCACCAGCACGATGTGGCAGAAGATCACCAGCGGATAACCGCGTCCAATGCCCAGTTGAGAGACCAGCATCAGTAAGCCGAGACCAATGGTGAAGTGCGGAATAAACAGCGGTGACAACAGCACACCTTCCAGCACCTGTTTACAAGGGAAACTGTAACGTTCAATGGCGATCGCCAGCGTGGCACCGATAATCACCGCCAGCGTTGACGCCCACGCCGTCACAATCAATCCCGAATAGAAACCGTGGCGGAAGTCATCGTAATTCACCGCACGTTCGAACCAGCGCAGCGACCAGCCTTTTGGCGGGAAGAACAACACTGAGGTATTGCTGAACGAGGAGATGAACACCACAATCGTTGGCAGTAATACGAACAGCAAAATCGCGATAACCAGCGCGCGTCCCGCCAGTGTGATCAATTTATCGTTGAGGGAGCGGGTCATATCAGTGCTCTCCCATCGCATGGATGAAGCGGCTCATACGTTTCAGCGCCATCAACAGCAGAATGGTCAGAATCAAACCGGCAATGCTGAGCGCAGCGGCAAACGGAAAATTCATTGAAGAGAAGCCCAGCTGATAAACCATGGTTGCCACGGTGCTAACGCGTCCGCCGCCAATCAGCTGCGGGGTTGCGAAAGCGCTGAACGTCCAGGCAAACGCCGTGGTCAGGCTGGAAACGATACCGGGAATCGACAGCGGAATGGTCACCGTCAGCAAGGTCCGAATCGGCCCTGCGCCCAGGCTGGTGGCGGCTTTCTCATAATCGGGATTGATGTGCGACAGCGCAGTCGCCAGCATCATCACCATGATTGGCATGGTTACATGCACCAGCGCGACCACCACGCCGGTTTGAGTAAACATGAACTGGATCGGCTTGTTAATCAGCCCCATTGCCAGCAGCAGGCTATTGAGGAAGCCGCTATTGCCCAGCACGATGATCCACGAATAAGTGCGTACCACTTCGCCAAGAAACAGCGGCGTAATGGCGATAATCAAAATGGTGGATTTGATCCAGGTGGTGCGCGTTCTCACCAGCGCATACGCCAGCGGATAACTCATCAGCAGGCCAAAAATCGCGGTTTTTGCGCTGAGCATCACCGTGTTGATAAAAGCATCGGCATAAATTTTCTTAAATAGCCCGTTAAAGTTCGCCAGCGTGAATCCACCCACATCAAGCGATCCGGGAATATAGGCCCGCACGCTAAACTGCATCACGGCAAACATGGCCACCACCAGCCCAAGCGCCGTAAACGTGGCGGGGATAATGAACCAGGGTAAGAATGTCGGTTTTTTCGTCATAGACGTTGCTGCCTGAATAAAGTGTTGCGACTAACCGGGCGACCAAACGGCCGCCCCTATTTATTAATGCGACATGATGTTTTCAGAGAACCACTGACGCCACTCGGCGGTTTTTTCCGCGCGCAGTTGTGGATCGGTGTTGATGGTGGCATTCCACTGTTCTGGCGTGGTCAGCATGCCAGGCAGTTTCGCCAGTTCCGGATCGATATGCGCATTGGTCACCGTTGGGCTGCCGCGATAGATCTTCGCCACTTCCTGCTGGATTTCCGGTTTCAGCGCGATATTCATGAACTTGTAGGCCAGTTCCGCGTGTTTGGTGCCTTTGTTGATACCGACGGTATCAACGCCCAAAATTGCACCCTCTTTTGGAATGGCCAGCTTAATGTTGACGCCTTCTGCAATCATGCTGTAGGCGTTCATCGACAGCATCACCTGCACCGGCGTTTCACCCGTGGAGATCAGCTGCTGGCTGTTGGCATCATCGGTATAGAAGGATTTGATGTTCGGGATCAGCGCTTTCAGTTTGGCCTGACCTTGTTCCCAGTGCGCGGCATCAGTGCCAGAGAGTTTGGCGGAGACCGCAATGATATGGCTCGGATCCCAGTCTGGCAGCGCAATCGAGCTTTTCAGTTCTGGACGCCACAGATCGTTCCAGCTGGTAAATTCTTCGCCCTTCGGTACTAAATCTGGACGATAGCCGATGGTGTAAACGTAGCCCCACACGCCAAGGTGATACGGGCTGACTTTGGCCTGCTGGACCAGATTCACCGCGTTAGGGATTTTGCTCATGTCGAGCTTTTCAAACAGGCCGCTGTTGGCATACAGATAACCGACATGCGCGGTGGTAAAGGTGACGTCGGTTTCCGGCGAGCCGCCCGCCAGCTTGGCTTTATTTAGGCGATCAATGGTGCCGCCAGTGACAAACTGCACTTCTACGCCGGTTTCTTTGGTGAACTCTTTGGCGATGGTTTGATCAATCAGATCTTTAAAGCTGCCGCCCCAGGTGCTGACAATCAGCTTATCTGCGGCCATCGCATTCCCTGCGCTCAATACACACGTGGTCAATAACGTTAAGGCACCAATCTTACGCAACATATTTTCGTCCCCAATGAATGAAATGGCTGTTATAGCTGCTTTGCACCACCGTCTGGTCCATCGCGTCGCAATGCACTAAAACAGTGCGAAGGCGGTTCTCGGGTGTTGAAGCGATAATGCCGTTGCGTTGAGATTGGGTAAAACAGCATTTCCCTCGCTGTTGCATCAGAATTTCTGAGGCTAAAAAAGCGGCCTGCTTAGCAAGGATTTTCTTAAGCAGTAGTGAGGTAGAAGCGAATGGGCGCTGGCGCATGAACAGGTGATTATGCTGTGAGTCGGAATTTGGCATGAGAAATGCTTGAGCTAAATCGACACTATTAGAATGACTGACGCGACATGAGCGTGTCAGCGATCTCAGGAGAACCTGCATGCTCAGTCGCATCACCCAGCGTCAGCTGGAATATTTTGTCGCTTCCGGTGAAGCGGGCAGCATTATTGGCGCCTCGGAGCGTATTCACGTCTCCTCACCGTCGATTTCCGCAGCCATCACCCATATTGAGTCTGAGCTTGGCGTGCAGCTGTTTGTGCGTCACCACGCCCAAGGCGTTTCACTCACCGCAATCGGCCATCAGGTATTGAAAGAGGCCAAACTGATCCTCGAACAGATGTCGAATCTCTACACCATCGCGTCGGAATCGATGAACAACGTGCGCGGCCCGCTGCGCGTTGGTTGCCTTGATACGCTAGCGCCGATGTTGACGCCGGAACTGGTGTTTGGTTTTGGCCGCGCCTTTCCCGGCGTGCGCATCTCGCTGGTGGAGGGCAATCATGAGTTGCTGTTAAAACAGCTGCGCTCAGCCGATATCGATATCGCCCTTACCTATGATTTGGTGCCCGCCAGCGATGTCACTTTCCAGTCGCTGGCGCAGCTGCCGCCCTATGTGATGGTGGGTGAGCATCATCCGTTCGCCACGCAATCTGCGGTATCGATCCAGGATCTGGCTGAAGTGCCTATGGTGCTGCTGGATATGCCGTGGAGTCGGGAATATTTTCTTGGCTTGTTCAGCGAAGCCGGTGTGACGCCAAATGTGGTGATGCGATCCAGCAGTATGGAAACGGTGCGCGCGATGGTGGCGAACGGTGTTGGCTTTGGTATCGCCAACGTGAGACCCAAAGCGCACTTGTCGCAGGATGGTAAACGCCTGATTCGCGTGCGGTTGGCGGGCGTTAACAAGGCGATGCAGTTGGGTTATGCCACCATGGCGCACGTACAGCAATCCATGGTGGTGAGCGCGTTTGCCGAGCGTTGCCGCATGTTTATTTCCGACCAATATATTCCCGGCATGGCGGCACCGAGTTATTTCGATCCACAAGTGGTGCGGGTGGCGTGATGATGTTGGTCGCCGTAAATGGCGACCACCGATTAATATCCCTGCTGCGGGAATACCTGATGCAACACCGGTTCACCACGCGCGGCGCGCTGGATATTTTCGGCAACCTGCGGTGCGGCGCTGGCGGGAATGGCGACCGACGCCAGATGCGGCGTAATCAACACATTATCCATCGCCCACAGCGCATCTTCCGGCGGCAACGGTTCGCGGTCGAATACATCCAGCGTGGCTTGACCAATATCCCCACGCTGCAGCGCTTGTGTTAACGCCACCTGATCGACAATCGCCCCGCGCGACACATTAATAAACGCGCTACCGGGCGGTAAGAGTGCTAACCGTTCAGCACTCAGCAATCCCTGAGTTTGCGGCGTGAGCGGCAGCATCACCACCAAAATATCGCTGCTGGCGAGGAAATCATCCAGCGCCTCTATTCCGCTGCTACAGGAAATGCCGTCGATGGTTTTTTGCGATCGCGACCAGCCACGCACATCCAATCCCTGACGCACCAACTCCTGCGCGGCGTGCGCGCCCAACTCACCCAATCCCAGCACGCCAACGCGCACGGTTTCCGGTGAACGCGGATGCACGTAATGCCAGCGCCGTTCACGTTGTGCCCGCTCAAACGCCGGAATATCGCGCACATAACGCAGCACGGCAAACAGCACGAAGCTGGCCATCATGCGCGCCATGTGCGGGTCAGACAAACGAACAATCGGGATATCCGGCAAATCATCGCGTCCGACCAGCGAATCAACGCCCGCACCCAGATTCACCAACAGTTTCAGGTTGCGGTATGCAGCGAAAAAGCCGTGCGGCGGTTTCCACACCAACGCGAAATGTACTTCCTCGACGTTTTGCACCTCTTCTGCGCGACAGATATTCACGCCCGGCAGATGCGGCGCGAGCAACGCTGACCACTGTTCAAAGCTGTCGAACTCGCTGTAAAACACCAAGGCACTCATGCCGCATGCGCCTTAATCAACTCGACCACCGCATCAATCGCAAGTTCGTAACCGATCACGCCCAAGCCGGCAATCACGCCGGTGGCGGCTTTTGATACCATTGAATGATGGCGGAACGGCTCGCGTTTCCAGATGTTGCTCATGTGCGCTTCGATGATCGGGCCATCAAACATCAGTAACGCATCAAGGATTGGCACCGAACTGTAGGTTAAACCAGCGGCGTTGATGATCAATCCGGCGGCCTGCTGTCGTGCTTCCTGAATCCAGTCAACCAACACGCCTTCGTGATTGCTCTGGCGAAATTGCAGCGTGATATTGTGCGAAGCCGCCCGGCGCTGGCAGCGTTCACCGATGCTGGCAAAGCTTTCTGTGCCGTAGGTGCCGCTTTTGTCCATGCCGTACAGGTTAGCGTTCGGGCCGTTGAGGAAATAGATTTGCTGATTCATGTGAGTTCCTAAGTCGCTATGCGGTGGTCACCATAAATGGCGACCCTACGGTTAAAGGGCCTGTTATTCGTAGGGTCGCCATTTATGGTGACCGAATGACGATTTACAGGGATCAATGTGGGCGCGTGCTGGCCATCGCTGGATGGGCATCGAACAGGGCAAACCAGGCGGCAGTCAGCGGATGGTTTGTTCGCCAGTTAAGGTCGGCAAAGCGGAAATCGAGATAACCGAGCGCGCAGCCGATAGCAATCACACCAAGATTGTCAGGCTGAGTGCTAAAACCACTAACATGGCGTTCAATTTCCGCCAACGCGGCACTGACTTTCTTCAATTGTCCATCGGCCCAACCTTGCCACTGCTTTTCCGCTGGACGCGCGCTGAATTCATAACGCGCCAGCAAAGCGGCATCGACCAAACCATCGCCTAACGCCTGCCGCGATAAGGTGATCCAACGCGTGTCACCGTGCGATGGCAACAAATCGCCCTGCGCGCGAGTAATTAGGTATTCACAAATCACACGGCTGTCGTACAGGCACAACCCTTCTTCCGTGCGCAGCGCCGGCACTTTAGCTAACGGATTAAAGGTGGCAATGCGCTCGTCACGTTCAATCGGATGTGCCGCGGAATCTAACAGCTCAATCTCATGAGTCAGCCCAAGACAATGTGCAGTGACCATCACTTTGCGCACATAAGCGGATGTAGTGGCGTAAAACAGTCGCATCATGTCAGCGCTCCCGGCTGATCCACGCTGAGCAGCACTTTGCCAATGTTGGCGTTGGCTTCAAGGATGCGATGCGCATCGGCCGCCTGCGCCAGCGGCAAAACTTGATGCAGCGTGGGGACGATTTTGCCTGCGGCGATGAGCGGCAGCAGATGCTTGCGGATGCACTCAGCCAGGCGCGCCTTTTCAGCCGCGCTTTTGGGGCGCAGCGTGGAAGAAGTCAAACTCAATCCTTTTCGCATCACCAATTGCAGATCGAGTTCGATCTTCGCGCCCTGCATAAATGACAAACTCACATGACGTCCGCCCTGCGCTAATACGCTAAGATTACGCGCCACGTAATCACCGCCGACGTTATCCAGCACCACATCCACGCCACGACCTGCGGTTTCCGCTGCAATCGCCGCGACAAAATCCTCTTTATGACGATCAATGGCGCGCCAGACGCCAATCTGTTGCAGTGCTGCGATTTTGTCAGCACCGCCTGCGGTGGCAATCACACGCGCGCCACAGGCCTGCGCACATTGAATGGCAAAAGTGCCGACGCCGCTAGCAGCACCGTGAATCAGCACGGTTTCGCCGGGTGCTAAGCGCCCCAACTCAAACAGGTTGTGCCACACGGTAAACGCCGCTTCGGGTACGCCTGCGGCATGCGACAACGGCAGATTATCGGGCAGCGGCAAACACAACTCAGCGCGCGCCACGCAATATTCGGCATAACCGCCACCGTTGAGCAGCGCCATCACCGCGTCACCGATGGCGAAGCCAATAACGTCTGCACCCAACGCCACCACGTCACCTGCCACTTCCAGACCTAACACATCTGTCGATCCCGGCGGAATGGGCATACCGTTGCGCTGCATAATATCCGGACGATTAACACCCGCGCTGGCGACACGAATCAGCACTTCGCCCGCCGCAGGTTGTGGCACAGCACGCTCCACAACCGTTAAAACCTCTGCGCCACCCGGCTGGCTGGCTATTACTGCTTTCATCATTTCAGGCAACATCGGAGCTTATCCCTGCTTAGCGGTGGTAAAAGCGCACACGCCTTCATCATCAAAGGTGATTCCCAGCACGCTGCCAACCGGCCAGCGCGTCAGGGAATCGAGCCCAGACTGACGCGCAAACAGCGATGCGCTGCCGAGCGCCGGCACATCAAGATGCACGTCAACGTGATCGCCCTGAAACACATGGGTGATCACCGTGGCGCTCAGGAAGGAGTGCGAAGACAGCGACCCCAACTGAATGTTTTCCGGGCGCACATACACATCCAGACGCTCGCCAACATTCGCCTGAACACGCTCTGGTGGCAGACGCAGCGCGTTGCCCCCCAGCTCAAGCACCGCCGCGTGATCGCGTCCAGCATAACGTCCCGGCAGAATATTGACGTCACCGACAAAGCCCGCCACAAAAGGATCGCGCGGCTGGCGATAGATCTCATCTGGCGTACCGATTTGGCGCACGTGCCCCGCTGACATCACCACCACGCGATCGCTCATGCTCAGCGCTTCGGCCTGATCGTGAGTGACAAACACCGTGGTGACGCCCAATTTGCGCTGGATCGCTTTCAGTTCGACCTGCATTGATAAACGCAGATTTTTATCCAGCGCGGAAAACGGCTCATCCAGCAACAAGACTTTGGGCCGGATCACCAGCGCACGCGCCAGCGCCACGCGCTGCTGTTGTCCGCCGGAGAGTTCACGTGGCTTGCGATGGCCGTAACCTGCCAGCTTGACCAAGGCTAATGCTTGCTCAACCCGCTCGGCGATTTCGGCCTTAGGCACGCCGCGCATACGCAGGCCGTACCCGACGTTTTTCTCTACCGTCATATGCGGGAACAGCGCGTAGTTTTGGAATACGATGCCGATTTCACGCTGGTAAGGTGGAATTTCGGTCACCAACTCACCATCAATAAAAATCTCGCCGCCGTCGGCTTCCGCAAAACCAGCCATCAGGTTTAGCAGCGTGGTTTTGCCACAGCCCGACGGGCCGAGCAGCGTTATAAATTCCCCTTCTTCAATGGTCAGGGAAATTTTGTGCAGCGCGATAGCGTCGCCAAATCTTTTCAGCACGCCATCTAACTGCACGGCGACGTTACTGGCTTTCGCTGATAGATGCGGCATATCGGGCTGCGGGAATCGGGTAATTTCTGCACTGACCATGAACTCTCCAAAACTGTCTTGCGTGACAACGTCACGGAAATTATTGACTCATCCATGCGGCTAAGCGTTGCAACATGGCGTCACAGGCATCTAACTGCGCGATGCTGATGAATTCGTCGGGTTTATGACCTTGCGCCATGCTGCCTGGCCCACAAATCACGCTGGGAATACCGGCCTGATGGAATAAGCCGCCTTCGGTGCCAAATGCGACGGTACTGAAGTCGCTGGATTGAGTTAAATAGGCGATCAGTCGCGCGGCCTCACTTTGGGCATCAGTCAATAATCCTGGATAGCCGCTGATCGGATATAAACGGATCGCGCTGTCCGCTGCGATGGCCTGCATGCGTGGCACCAACTCTGTTTGCGCAAACGCATCCAGCTCATCGGCGATGGCTTGCGCATCATCCTGCGGCAAGGTGCGCACTTCGAAATCAAAGGCGCATTCGGCGGGCACTATATTCAATGCGCGGCCGCCGCTGATGATGCCGGTTTGTACGGTGGTAAATGGCGGATCAAAACGAGAATCCTGATGTTGTGCCTTCCGCTCGCCAATCGCCGTTAACTGCTGGATCAATCTCGCGGCATATTCGATGGCATTGACGCCCTGCGGCGCATAGGCCGAATGGCAAGCCGCACCCTTCACTTCACAGCGCACGCCCAATTTGCCCTTATGACCCAGCACCGGTTGCAGTTCAGTAGGTTCACCGATCAGGCAGATGGCCGGTTTTTCCGGGCGCTGCGCCAGCGCATCCAGCAAAGTGCGCACGCCAAGGCAGCCGACCTCTTCGTCGTAGGAGATCGCCAGATGCAGCGGCTGTGTAAGGGGTTGTGCCAGAAAATGGGGCACTGCCGCCAGCATGCAGGCGATGTAGCCTTTCATATCGGTGGTGCCGCGGCCGTATAACTTGCCATCACGTTCGGTCAGTACAAACGGCGGCACGCTCCAGTTTTGCCCATCCACCGGCACCACATCGCTGTGGCCGGACAGCATCACGCCGCCATCGCCAGCGGGCCCAAGGCGCGCATACAAATTGGCTTTACTGCGTTCTGCGTTGTGGATCAGCTCACAGCTCACACCCAGATCACTCAGGTATCGCCAGACGAAATCGATCAATGCCAGGTTGGATTCACGGCTGGTGGTGTCAAACGCCACCAGCTTTTCAAGCAGTTGTCGGCTGGTAAACATGGGAACTCCTACTCGTCGCCCGGCACGCCGTAACGGGGTGCCTTCGTTGGATCGATGGCGCGCGTCACGTAATCGTTCATTTGCGGTTGATAGGCCAGCCACAGCTGGTTGAGTTCGCCAATCGCATCGCCTTCCGTCCAGTCAACGCGCAGATCGACAATTGGCCACACCTGATCATCAACGATCGACAATGCCGAGGAGTGCACCGGCCCCGCTTCACCGCCGGCCTGCATGCCCGCCTGCATCGCCGCGATTAAGCGCTCAGCTAAATGGCCGGAATGCTGCTCGAAGGCGCCTACCATTGCCGGAATCACCTCAGGGTTAGCCAGCAAATTACCCGCCGCCACGCAGTGATGACCGGTTTGCGTGTTATTAATGCCAAGGGTTTTATCGCCGCTAAAGCAGGCGGTCTGGCCATTCGCGGCTAACACCGTCACCTGGCGATAATGGTGATATTCATCGCTGGCCAAACCGGCTTTAAGCGCGGCTTCTGCGCTATCGCCTTGTTGCAGGCGATCAAGAATGCGCGGACCTAACGCCGGTAAGGTGATGTTTTGAGTTGATACCGCGCCTACCGCTGAGCGTAGCCATGGGCAACGTGCACCCACCGCAATGCTGGATGAGCTAATGGCAATGCCGATTTGGCCGGTTTCGTCACAGCGTCCCACAATGGATAACGTCATCGTCTCCCGCCTCTTATTCCGCTTGCCAGTCGTCTGGGATTACCGCGATCACATCGATTTCCATCAACCATTGCGGCTGACCTAAACCGGAAATCACCAAGCCGGTGGAGATTGGGAACACACCTTTCAGCCATTTACCCACCACCTGATACACCGGCTCGCGATAACGTGGGTCGATGATGTAGGTGGTGGTTTTAACGATGTGCGACAAGTCGCTACCCGCTTCTTCCAGTAGCTGTTTAACGTTCTTCATCGCCTGATCGGCTTGCGCGGCGGGATCGCCTAATCCCACCAGATTGCCCGCAAAGTCAGTGCCAATCTGTCCACGGACATACACGGTGTTGCCCGCGCGCACCGCCTGACAGAGATCGTTATCCAGCGCCTGATTGGGATAGGTTTCTTTGGTGTTGAATTTACGGATGCGAGTATGTGTGGTCATGCTTGCCTGCTATGCGAAAAGGGTTTGCGCAAGGTATACCTTCCCACGCGTGGCAGCGAAAACAGCATTAACCGAGGTGTTGCTTTAAAAAATCCGAAGGAGCTCACGGTGATGATTTTTAGCATTAAATTGTGATCATCATCACCAGCCGCTTAACCGGCGTTTACCGGGCGCGCGTTCTGCGGTATACCACCCTCCTTCTTCAGCTAACTCTCAGATAAGGATATAAAAATGTTTACAAAGCAGTATGAGGTTGATGAAAAACACATTGATTTTCAGGGCGTGGTCGATGGCCTCTACTATCCGTTTTATATGGAGTGGACGCGCCATGCTTACATGCGTGAAGCCCTGGGTATCGATATGGAAGAAGAGTTTAAGCAGGGCAAAATTTACATGGTGCTGGAGTATTCCTTGCGCTTTCGTAAGAGCCTGGTGAAAGGTGACCAGGTTGAAGTGACCTGTGTGCTGGCGAAGAATGAGAAACGCAATCGCGTTAATTTTGTACAGCAGATTCTAGTCAATGGCGTGGTGTATGCCGATGCGACTTTTGTTGCCACCTGCCTGCAGAATGGACGCCCTTCCATGCCTGATGCAGTGATGAACGCGTTAGCGGATGCTTGATGCGGTTTTGGTAAGGGTCGCCATGAATGGCGACCCTACGTACATTTAGCCATAGAGTTCGGCTTTACCCACTGAAGAGAACAACCGCATCTTATGCGCGACTACCTCTTTTGCAGCGGCAATCGGTTTCAGGAACAATTCACTCGGTTCATGCCCACCGCGTTTAATCTCATCTTCCAGCATGACAAAAAAGGCTTTCTTCATATCGCTGGAAATATTGATTTTACTGACGCCATGTTCAATAGCTTCAGCAACTTCGCTGTCTTTATTGCCGGAACCACCGTGCAATACCAGCGGAATATCCACGCGTGCGGCAATCTCTTTCAAGCGGGGAATATCCAGCTTTGGTTGTTTACCGGCTGGATAAAGCCCGTGCGATGTACCAATAGCAACCGCTAAGGTATCCACGCCGGTCTCTTTGACAAAGCGTTCTGCCTGATCGGGATCGGTAAAGAGGATTTCGCTGTGGCCGCCTTCCGCACTCCCCTCCGCTACGCCGATGGTGCCCAATTCCGCTTCCACTGACACATCCGCAGCGTGAGCGATTTCCGTCATTTTACGCGTCAGCGCAATATTCTCTTCAAATGGCAGCAAAGAAGCATCAATCATCACCGAGGTGTAGCCGGTTTGAATGGCTTTAATATTGTGCTCAAGCGATTGACCGTGATCCTGATGAATCACCACCGGCACGCTGGCTTTAGCGCCTAACTCACGTAGATAAACAATAAAAGCATCACCCACGAAATCATGTTCTACCGGGTGTACTTCCAGAATAACCGGTGATTTAAGTTCTTCCGCCACTTCAATTACCAGACGAGCAAACTCAGCGGAGGCGATATTAAAAGCGCCGACACCAAACTTATTATTCTTAGCCACGCTCAAAAGATTCTTCATGTTGATTAACATCATTCACTCCTTCGGTAAGGGTTTCATTTACGTCTTTCTTAATAAATCGCAGGATTACCGCGGTGAAAACCGCACCCGCAGCAATCGCAAACATATAGGCCAATACATGTGTAATCACATTAGGGATAAACAGGACGAACACGCCGCCGTGCGGTGCGCGTGAAGCGCAACCTAACGCCATGGAGAGCGCACCCGCTAAACCTGAACCGGCACAAATTGCGGGAATCACGCGCAGCGGATCGGAAACCGCATAGGGAATTGCGCCTTCAGTGATAAATGACAGTCCTAATACATAGGTGACTTTGCCGGTTTCGCGCTCTTGAGCAGTGAATTTGCGGCCAAACAGCGTGGTAGCCAGCGCAATGCCTAATGGCGGAACCATGCCAGCCGCCATACAGGCGGCGATAGGTTCATAAATGCCGGTGGACATTAACCCGATGGCAAACATGCACACGGTTTTGTTTAACGGGCCGCCCATATCAAATGCGACCATTACGCCAATCATTAACCCCATAATGGCGGCATTCATGTTGCCCATGCTTTGCAGGAAAGCGGTCAGCGCTTCCAGCAACATTCTGATGGGCTGACCGATAACTAAAATCATTAATGCGCCGGTTAATAACACCGTAAGCAGTGGCACAATCAGAATCGGTTTTAAACCCGCAATCGCCTTAGGCAGATGAATATATTTCACTACCAGCAACGTGATATATCCGGCGAGGAAGCCGGCAAATAGCGCCCCAAGAAAGCCCGCACCGGTGTGCACTGCGAGCATGCCGCCGACCGCGCCAGACACAATACCCAGATTGCCACTGATTGATTTACTGATGCCGAGCGACAGAATCGGCAACATCAGCGCGAAAGCCGCACCGCCACCGATATCAGACAACATTTTTGCAATCGGACTGAAATTCGCATCGCCTGGCGTTGCTGCAGTAATACCAAAGGAAAAGCTGAGGGCAATTAATATGCCTCCGGCTATCACAAACGGAATCATCAGATTCACGCCGGTAATGAGATGAATATAGAGCTGCGACAAGGTGGATTTTCCGCTCTGCGTCTCGCTATCATCGCTGTTTAACGCTTCGCTATTGCTGTTCATCTCCGGCTTTAGCGCGCCGCTCATAATATTGCTTAATAATCCGCTGGCATCTTTCGCCGCGCGCGCCACCGGTACTTTAAATATGCGCTTTCCCTTAAATCGGCGTAAATCGATGACTTTATCGGCAGCGATCAATACTGCATCCGCCTGGCTAATATCATCCTGAGTGAAGTGATATTCACTCTCCACCGCGCCGTGGGTTTCAACTACAATGTCGATGCCCATCTTCGCTGCACTTTTTTTCAGATTGGCTTCTGCAATGTAAGTGTGGGCGACGCCTGTCGGACAGGCGGTAATAGCGATCAGTTTCATTATAAACTCCAGGTAAAAAGTTTATACTCCGGTATTATTGACGATTAGCCGATACAACTCTTCGTTGGTTTTGGCATTAATTAATCGTTCAACAATCTCATCATCACCCAATGCCACAGACACACGGGCTAATACTTTAATATGACCAATGCCGCTATCGGCATTGCGTACCGCAAATAAAATCACCAGTTTTACCGCTACGTCCTCTTCAGTTTCCCAGTCAACCGGCGTGCGTAAATTAGCCACCGCCATGCGGGTTTCATTTACTGCCACCGATTTACCGTGAGGTATCGCCACCTGATTATCAAATCCGGTTGGCCCCAGCGCTTCTCGCGCCATCACATCCTGAATAAATAAGGCTTTATCATTAATAATATTCTCAGCATAAAGCAGCGACGATAGTGCCTCAATCACCTCAATTTTATTACTCGCCACTAAATCAGTAACCACACATGAGCGGGTTAAAATATCTGACACGATCACTTTATCCAGCATGATGTTTCTCCTTCATATTTTCATCAGAAAAAAGTTTTTCTGAAACTCGCGCAATATCTTTCTTAGAGAAAATTGCCGAGACATAGGCAACCGGTAACTCAACATCCTCTAATTTGATGGTTGAGATAATTAAATCGCACGCCTTCATTTCCAGTGTGCTCGAGAGCTGACTGCCGGGAACGATGGCAATAATTTCCCATTCGGGAAACGCACGATTGATACGACTGGATAACAACTGCGATGTTCCTACACCACTGGAGCAAACGATAATGATCTTCTTAGCAGCACGGAATTTATCCAGCGCGGTTTGTAGGTAAATCGTCAGATAAGCCACTTCATCATCCGAGATATCCGCATAGCCATATTTTTGATTAATACGGTCAGCTGCCTTTTTTACCGCATTAAAGGCGCTACCCAGCTCACTTTTAATTTCATCCAGCAATGGATTATGGATAGCGATGCCATAGGCAAGTCGATTGAGCATCGGCTTAATATGCTGAGCTAAATCGTGACGCAGTTTCTTATCCAGGCTAAGGTCAAGGCCCAGATCCTCGGATGATTCACGAATCAGTCTCTCAGCGTAGCGATCGGCTTCGCTGTTGAGTGGTAACGGAAGGCTATCGCCTGACGTCAGCGTATGGCGGCCCGATGAAATCAGATATTGATAGATATAACTCACTTCAATCGCCGGTAAGATCATTCGGTACTCATCCTGCAACCAGCTCACGGCTTTCTCGGCAATCGTCCACTCCTTGCCCTTGTGTCGCGTATAGGTTTGTACGTCCGATTGCGCCGTAAGGCCCGCCGCACGTCGAATCGTCACCAGCAGATGTGAAAAGAGATTGGTGTAATAAGGCTCACTGATGGCACAGGTTAATTCATCTTCAATTAAACCAATGAGCGAGATGCAATTATCCACGTTCACCTTGCCAAACTGATCGACTAATTTGGTTCTGGAAAAACGGTCAATTCGGCTATCCGCTGTTTGATACTGACTTAATACACCTACGGTGATGATATCTTTTAACGCCATACGTATATTCAGATCGTTACCGTGGATATAGGTGCCTGAATGGTCGCGAATCAACGTCAAAGCGAATGTAGCCAGCCAGGCCTCGACCTTTTTCAAATCTTCCACAATTGAAGATCGGCTGACAAAAAATTTCTCCGACAGCGCGCTGAGTGATAATGGCGCGGGTGATTGCGTCAATAAATCAGTAGAAATGCCGACCAGGCGTTTAGTGCCCAATATTTCATGATGCTGTTCAGAGATAACTGATGTGCCGCGCGAGAAAACCGATCCGCCATCAAAGCGCAAACCTAATCCTGGCTTACTAATGATGCGACGTTGATTTTCAGAACAAAATTCATTGATAACTTCAATATCTCTTCGCAGCGTACTGACAGAAATATCGAGAGATTCAGCAACCCGATTCGCCGGAACCCAATCATTCTCTGCGATCAGAAAATCAATAATTCCGTTTTGTCGTTGGTTCAGTGCTGTCATTCTTGACGCCCTTGGTTGTTTTTCACCGTTACCCACCATGGATACGTTTATACGAGAGATAAGCAACGAGGAAAATACTAAATGATGGGCAGAAGATGGACATATCGTTGAACACTTCATCACAACTGATAAGGCGAAAACAGATTTGAACTATGCGCGAGCTTAATTCGCGATAATATCTGTGGGATTATTTTGACGAGGTTATCATTTTTCAAAATAACTTATAAAAACGATCTGGGAAATGCAGGAAGTGTGATGGGCATCGTCATGCTAATCGCAGACAGCGACTACTTTCTCCAGCAATTGATGTCTGGGTTTAATGAATTTAATGCTTTGCGCGAAAATTATTTAGGTCGCCATAAATGGCGACCCTACGATTTGATATGTATGGAAAGTAGTGAGATTACGCTCCTGCGCCGGATTGCGGCGCTGCGGGGATGCGTTTTCCCTTTAGCATATTTCGCAGTGCCGGTTCGGCATATTTTGTTATCAGGAAAGCAATGTAGTACAGCACGCAGGCCACCACGATAGGCATCAGCAGCATGACAACTTCACTCTTGATATAGACGTTAAGTTTAATCAGCGTGGCGATCATCAGGTTTTCATGAATCAGATAAAATGCGTAACTGGCAAATCCAACAGCCGTCAGGAAGCGTATCGAAAGCCAGCGCTCCATCTGCTTTGAGTAGAAACTGGCAACAAAGAACACCAGCACCATCAGCAACGGAATGACTGTCATTATGCCAGCATTTTTGACGAAATAGCCGAAGTTAATCAGCATCGCCACGGCGACAATCGCGTAATGGAACAGTTTATCGCGACCGTGCATACGTTCATAAACCAGGCAACCCACCATAAACCAGGAATAATGTATAAAACCAAACTTGGAAATTATATCGATAAGCATCGGATGCCCAAGCGATTTTAATACCGACGAAGCGGATAATAGCAACATTGGCACCAGTAAAGCAGGCAAGCAATATTTCCGGCCCAGAGTAAAGTAAACGGCACCAATAATCAGATAGAAAACCGCTTCGACATACAGTGACCAGAACGATCCCGCCATTGATTTAAATTCAATGCCGGTTAATTGTGTCAGGGTTTCCGGATTGGTAAATATCAATCCAGGCAGCAGATTCCTGACGTACGGCGTCATGGCTGACCATTCCGGGAAGAAACCGCCTAGCGCGAAAAGCAGCATGCTGGCAATAAACATCGCGGGAAACAGCCGCAGCCAGCGCTTTTTCAAGAAACTGATATAGCTGTTGGATTTATCCAGCGTCATAAAAATGACAAATCCTGAAATCATGAAAAACAGTTCTACGCCGAGCCAGCCAAAGCTGAAAAGTGGGATATGTTGTGTTTGCGCGACATAAGGCAATAATTCCGGCCATCGTGCGTAAGCGTGGTAACCGATAACTAACAGGATCGCCAGGCCGCGCATACCATCAAGGTGCGTTATACGTGCGTGCATAATTCCCTCAGGAAAGATGACTGGATGAGTAAAGTCAAATTAGCATTGACAGAGTTTTACAATCAATCAGGCTAATTCTGATTAACGCAGATTGAAATAAGAGTCTCTTTAAAAAAGAAAGCCATTTATTAATGGAGAAACAACGCTATTTCCATCAAGTATCAATGACTAAATTAATGGAATTAGAAACTCAAATTTTCCATTACAGATTGTGATGCGGTCCCGGCCCAACAGATTCACGCAAAATTAATTCGCCAGAGAAGGTTTTGTCATTGCGCATTTCGCCGCCGTCCAGCATAGAAATCAAACGTTCGATGGTTTCCTTAATCATCTCAGTGACCGGCATTTTCACACTGGATAACGCCGGAATAGTAAACGGCGCCAGCGGGATATCATCGAACCCGATCACCGCCACTTGTGCAGGAACGGCAATCTGCGCTGCCGCCAGCGCTTTGAGCGCGCCCACCGCCATATCATCGTTGCTGGCCACCAGCGCTGAGAAATTCCTGCCCTGCTTCAGCAACTGTTCCACCGCTGCCATGCCGTTTTGCGCCTGCCATTTTCCTTCGACCACCAGCGCATCATTAATTGGAATACCATGTTTGGTCAGCGCTGCCTGGTAGCCCGCCAAACGTTCACGCCCGGTCGGCGAATCCAGCGAACCGGTGATAAAGGCAATATCTCGATGACCCAGCGCAATCAGCTGCTCCACCGCAGCGCTGCTGCTGCGCTGTTGATCGGAATAGATGCAGTAACTGTCGTGCTGTCGTAGACGACGGTTAATCACCAATATCGGGTGTTTATGCTGCGCGATGATGTTGTCCATTTCATCGGTGGTGAGAAAACGCGGATAGATAATCACACCATCGCAACGCAAATCGAGCAGGAACTGAATGGCTGCGCGCTCCTCTTCGGCGCTGTGTTTACCATCCACTAACAGCAGCTGACGTCCCTGCTGTTCCATCAGGCGCGCGGAGTGCTGCATCAACTCGGTGAAGTAGCTGCCGGTATACAAAGTGTTGGTAATCACCAGCCCAATCGTCTGGCTGGATTTGGTTGCCAGATTGCGCGCCAGCAAGTTAGGGCGGAAATCGGTGGCAGCAATCGCCTGATACACCTTCTCGCGTTTTTCCTGGCTGACATAACCATTGCCAGACAACACGCGCGAAACGGTTGCTTTTGATACGCCGGCTACTTTTGCCACCTCGATTATGGTCGCCATGTTTCACTCTTTTTCGATGCTCATCGCATCAGTGTACCTAAGCGACGAAATGTACGGCAATTTTTCTGCCATCGCCTTATCAGCGCCCTTTCACTGACAGCGATCAACTTCACACTTTCAATCATTGAATTTTAAATTTCTTGCCTGGCTTGCATCACATCTTCATGATTTTGTGAAACCGGTTTCTTATGATTAAAAATCACCCAGAAAACCGCTGTACCTCTACCAAATAATCAGAGATCAAAAATCCATGGCTAAAAATTATGCGGACGTCTCGCGCGCCATCGTGGCTGCGCTCGGCGGCCTGAACAATATCGAAGCGGTGACGCACTGCATGACGCGCCTGCGCTTCGTGGTGAAAGACAGCGCGCACATTGATAACGCCGTGCTGAAAGCCATTCCCGGCGTGATGGGCGTCGTGCATACCGATACGCAATGTCAGGTGATCATTGGTAACAACGTGAACCTCGCCTATCAGGAAGTCCTGAAGCTCGGCACACCGAACAGCGACGGCGCGGCGCCTGTGAAACGCAAAATCACCCTGCGTAGCATCGGTGCCGGGATTCTGGATGCGCTGGTGGGCACCATGTCGCCGCTGATTCCGGCGATCATTGGTGGCTCGATGGTGAAGCTGCTGGCGATGGTGCTGGAGATGAGCGGCGTGCTGGAGAAAGGCTCCTCGACGTTGATCATCCTCAACGTGATTGGTGACGGCGCGTTCTTCTTCCTGCCGATTATGGTGGCCGCTTCAGCTGCGCTGAAATTCAAAACCAACATGTCGCTGGCGATTGCCATCGCGGGCGTGCTGGTGCATCCCAACTTTGTCGATTTGATGGCCAAAGCGGCGCAAGGTCAGGCGGTGGAATTCGCCTATATCCCGGTGACGGCGGTGAAATACACCTACACGGTGATTCCGGCGTTGGTGATGACGTGGATTCTGTCGCACATCGAATACTGGATCGACCGCATTACGCCGGCGGTTACCAAGAACTTCCTGAAGCCGATGCTGATTGTGCTGGTGGCTGCGCCGATCGCTATTGTGCTGATCGGACCACTCGGCATCTGGATTGGTAGCGGTATTTCGGCGCTGGTTTACACCATTCACGGCTATCTTGGCTGGTTGTCGGTGGCGATCATGGGCGCGCTGTGGCCGCTGCTGGTGATGACCGGTATGCATCGCGTGTTTACGCCAACCATCATTCAAACCATTGCTGAAACCGGCAAAGAAGGCATGGTGATGCCGTCGGAAATTGGCGCCAATCTGTCGCTGGGTGGTTCTTCGCTGGCGGTGGCGTTCAAAACCAAAAACCCAGAACTGCGTCAAACCGCGTTTGCGGCGGCGGCATCGGCGATTGTCGCGGGCATTTCTGAACCGGCGTTGTATGGTGTGGCGGTCAGGTTGAAACGACCGCTGATCGCCAGCCTGATCAGTGGCTTTATCTGCGGCGCGGTAGCCGGTATTGGTGGACTCGCCAGCCATTCGATGGCTTCGCCCGGCTTGTTCACCAGCGTGCAGTTTTTCGATCCCACCAATCCGATGAGCATCGTGTGGGTCGGCGGCGTGATGGTGCTGTCGGTGGTGCTCTCCTTCATTCTGACGTTGATTCTCGGCTTTGAAGATATTCCGGTTACCGAGCCCGCACAGCCAAAGCCGGTGACGGATGATGTCAAACCCGCCAACGTTAATTTATCCAAGGTGTAAAAGAGGTTTTTATGTCTGAAGTGACATTTCCAGAGGGATTTTTGTGGGGCGGCGCGTTAGCTGCCAATCAGTCAGAGGGGAGCTATCTGGCGGGCGGTAAAGGCTTAACCACGGTGGACATGATCCCGCACGGCGCGCATCGCATGCCGGTAAAGCTGGGTCAGGAGAAGCGCTTCGCACTGCGCAGCGATGAATATTACCCAAGCCATGACGCCATCGACTTTTACCGCCGCTACAAAGACGATATCGCGCTGATGGCGGAAATGGGCTTCACCGTGTTCCGCACCTCAATTGCCTGGAGCCGTATTTACCCGCAAGGTGATGAGCTGACGCCCAACGCGGAAGGCATCGCCTTCTACCGCAGCCTGTTTGAAGAGTGCCAGAAATATGGCATTACGCCGCTGGTGACGCTGTGCCACTTCGATGTGCCGATGCATCTGGTGAACGAATACGGTTCGTGGCGCAATCGTAAAATGATCGAATTTTTCAGCCGCTACGCGCGTACCTGCTTTGAAGAATTTAACGGTCTGGTGAAGTATTGGCTAACCTTTAACGAGATCAATATCCTGCTGCACAGCCCGTTTTCTGGCGCAGGTTTGGTGTTCGAACCGGGCGAAAATCCGGAGCAGGTGAAGTATCAGGCGGCACATCATGAATTGGTGGCAAGCGCGCTGGTGACCAAAATCGCCCATGAAATTAACCCGGAAAACCAGGTTGGCTGCATGCTGGCGGGCGGCAACTTCTATCCGTGGTCGTGCAAGCCGGAAGACGTGTGGGCCGCGCTGGAGAAGGATCGCGAAAACCTGTTCTTTATCGATGTGCAGGCGCGCGGCGCTTACCCTTCCTATGCCGCGCGGGTGTTCCGCGAGAAAGGCGTGGAGATTGCGATGGAACCGGAAGATGCCGCCACGCTGCGTCACACCGTCGATTTCGTCTCCTTCAGCTATTACGCCTCACGCTGCGCCTCGGCAGAGATGAACGAGCAAAACAGCAGCGCCGCCAACGTGGTGAAATCGCTGACCAATCCGCATGTCAAACGCAGCGATTGGGGCTGGGGCATCGATCCGCTCGGCCTGCGCATCACCATGAACATGATGTATGACCGCTACCAGAAGCCGCTGTTCCTGGTGGAAAACGGCCTCGGCGCGCGCGATGAAATCAACGCCGACGGCGAGATTCACGACGATTACCGCATCAGCTACCTGAAGGAACACATTCAGGCGATGGGCGAAGCGATTGCCGATGGCATTCCGCTGATGGGTTATACCACCTGGGGCTGCATCGATTTGGTGGCGGCATCGACCGGCGAGATGAGTAAGCGCTACGGATTTGTTTATGTCGATCGTGATGATAAAGGCAACGGCAGCCTTGAACGCATCCGCAAAAAATCGTTCTGGTGGTACAAGCAAGTGATCGCCAGCAACGGGCGGAATCTGGACGCGATTTAAATAGATGGTCGCCATGAATGGCGTAATGCTTTTCAGTTAAGAACGCATTTTGCTTTGAATAGGTAGCGGGCTCTGACACATCTGCTGCGTCACGGGCCGTCCTCGCGCCGCTAGCGCGGTGCCTTCGGCTTCCATGTCGTGCCAACGGACCGTTCGCGGATCGGCCGTCCTGGCCGCCCCCGAACTGCCTCATGCATCCATGCATGAGGCTCCTGGCCCGACGTAAAGGCCTCAGCGCTGCGATTGGCCCTTTTGCCGCAGCAGACGCGCCAGCGCCTCTGGCAAATGTGCCCTTTTCAATAACGCGCACTGAAGCTTATGAGCAGGCCGGGGACACGTTTGGGCAGGCAATCCGCAGCGCTGAACGAAGCGAGGAAGCCAGGAGAGCCCGCAGGACGCGGGCGAAAGGCGGAGCCGGGACAAGGAAGTCCCGTCTCCGCCGGTCCGTCAGGCAGACGAGCGAAGTGAAGGGACCGCGTAAGCGGCGCGAGGACCGCCGGACCAAAAGTGCCCCCGGCCTGCGCACTCATGCCATGAATGGTGACCCTACTTAATGATCGGCCATGCTTGTTGCGGGAACAGATAGAGCCGAATACTGAACAGATGGAACAGCGGCGTCAGCACCTTTTCATCGTGTTTCGCCAGTTGTTCCAGCTTCAATAGCAGTAAATCCAGCTCCTCCTGCAAATCCGCATGCGGCGGCGTTTGCAGCGATTTCAGGCGACGCTTAAGAAACAGCGCCAGCTCATGAAACATCTGTCCGCTATCCAGCTGATATTGCTGCAGCAACTCTTTGTGGCGCGCGTAATAGTCAAAGCTGTTAACGCCTAGCCACACTTCCTTGAGCAACATGCCAGCCGAGCGCATATCGGGATGCGGATCGAGGCGTAAACGCGGCAGCACCACGTTCACTTTATCCAGCATCAGGCTGATAAAACGTTGACGTCCCAGCAGTGACGAACCATTGCGCTCGGTCTCTTTAATAAAGCGCAACAGCTCGCGCAGACCTTGTCGCACGGCGCGGCGCGCAGTCCATGAGGGACGTTTGTTGCGCATGATGGCGGTGATGATCACTGCAAACATTACGCCCGCCATGGTGGCAATCGCGTTGTTGATCAGCAGCACCAGATCGGGTTTTAAATGGTGGCCGAGGCCAATAAAGCCCGGAATCTGAATCGCCACGCTCAGGCCAATCATGTTGGTGGTGGGACGCGCGATCATCAGTGCCAGCAGCAGCAGGCCGGGCGCAAGGCAAATCATCAGGGCTTCGAATGAGGTCGCTTGCGGGATCAAAAGCGCCACGTAAATCACGCTGATAATGATTGCCACGATCACGCCACGCACAAACAGCTTCATCGAGGTCAGCGGCGTATCCTGACTGGCGAGCAGTGAGCAGAGAATCGCTGCCATCACCGGTGCCGATGCGCCATCACGCCAGCCCGTTCCCATCCACAGTAAGCAGGAACCGAAGGTGGCACAAAAAGCGGTTAACGCTGACAGCCGGATTAACCCTTTATCGAAAAAGCGGTGCGTGCGTTTACCGCGCGCCAGTGTGGTGTCGCCCGACAGATCGCTCACCAATCCGCCGACGCTTTGATAAGCACCCGCAATACGCACAAAATCCGCCAGACGTTCCATTAACCCGGTAAACAGCAGCCAGTTTTCAGTGGGTAATTCGCCGTTTTGCCAGGCGAGGTTGAGTTCAGCCTGACACGCGCTCAACGTCTGTTGAATGCCGCCGGTCTCCCCCACCGCTTCACCGTCGTTGAGCCACAGCAGAAACAGCTGAAAGGTCTGCGCCACGTTTTCCGGGAAGGCGACTTGCAGTGTTGAAAGCCGCTGCAGGCGCATCTCAATGGCCGTTAACGTCGGGATCAGATAGGAGAGATGTTGATACTGCACGCTCACCAGCCGAATCAGTCGCCGCGCGGCATCACCTTCATAGACGCAATGGGTGATCAGCACTTCCACCTGCTGCGGATGGGTCGCCATGCGAATCAGAATGTCGTCACGCTCGGGCGAGCTGTCGCTGGGAATACCCGAAAGCAAATCGCCGCACAGTTTACGCGCGTTGAGATACCAGTGGCTGACGCTCTGCTCCAGCAGGCTGCGCATTGATACCGGAAACAGCAGCGCATGCACCAGACTGCTACAGACGATGCCGAGTGTGATCTCTTCTATACGTGAAATCACCGTGCTGGTGATTGACAGCGGCGTGGTGACTTCCGGAAAACCCATGATCGCCGCGCTGTAACCGGCCAGCATAAACACGTAACTTTTCGGCGTGCGGTCGTGCAGCGACAGATAAAGGCAAACGCTGACCCACAGCGAAATGCAGAAACAGAACAGCAGCGGATGCTGCACGGTTGGCGGAAAAATAAAGAAAACGAATACGCCACCTAATAAGGTGCCCAGCAGGCGGAACACCGATTTTGAAATGGTTGAGGCGGAATAGAGCTGCGACGCAAGCAAAACCGTGGTCACCGCCCAGGCCGGTTTATCCAGGTTCAATTCGAGTGCGAAATAGAGTGCCAGAAAGGCGGCCAGACAGGTTTTTACAGCAAAAAAAACGGCGTTTTTTGACAACCACTGCATGACACGGTGACCAGGATGTACTGAATGTTGCGTATCCTGCCAGAATGTGAAAAAGCCTCACCTCGATAAATATGTCGAATTGTTTCGCAATCGAAAATCATGTTCATGGCGCGATTTGCCTGCGATGGGAATGTGTAAGCTCTGCTAATGGAAGCACAAGGGAAAGATGCGGTTTTGTCGCTAATTTACCCATCATCAGCGTTTTGAGCCGCTTTAACGCACATCAGTTATCAGGACAATAAATGTGTGTTGGATCACACTTTGGCCAAATACGTCCTTTTTGGCTTCTTATCCATAAAATAATTTCGCGCAGAGACAGGTACAAATATCGCGGGGATTTTCTCAGGGTGTGCATTTATGCATGCAAGGTCGCCATGAATGGCGACCTTACCGGGGAGATGTGTACTTTTTTAACCGCAGCGATGGTAATATTTGCGCGCTGAACAATGCGAAGAACTTTCGGGAACGCAGTATGTTACGTAAACATCACATTCTTCGGGAAGCCGACGTGCTGCTTTCCCTGCTCCACATCTGCAAAATCGTCATTACTGCCCTTTTTCTGCTGCTGTTTATTTCTCGCTCAGCTATTGCTGAAATAAAAGACGATAAAGCCAATCGCATTGTCAGCGGCATTATTAGTTTTACCCATTGGCCGGGATTAACCGGAGCGCCGCAGCTTTGCATATTTTCTTCTGCACAGCATCTTTCGCTGCCACAAAACAAAGTGCCTTCATCTGTACCGTTTAGCGTGGTTTATCTCTCCAGCGAGAGCGAACTGGCGACGCAGCATTGCGATGCGGTCTATTTTGGCGATCAGACTCCGCAACAACAGGTTGAACTGTTTGAACGTTTCAAGGGTAAAGCGGTATTGACCCTGGCTGAGAACAATGCGGAATGTACCATCGGCGCCGCCTTCTGCCTGATCTTTAAATCAGATCACACGCTGTTCTCAGTCAACCTTGATTCGCTTGCCAGGAGCGGCGTCAAGGTAAGTCCGGACGTGTTGTTGCTGTCCCGCAATGGAAGCAAATAAGATGAAATTAGAAAATTCAATTAATGATAAATCATCGATTCGCAACAAGTTGCGTAAGATCAGCACCATTAACTCGGCGGTAATTTTACTGCTGTGCTGGCTGTTGCTCTCCTCGACTTCCCTGCTGTTTATTAAAAGCTACGAGAAAAGAAACCTCGAATTAATTGCCGCCACGCTCAGCACCACGCTGACCGCCGCCACGGTTTTTGAAGACAGTTACGACGCGCATAATAAAATCGCGCGACTCGGCAATGAAGGCATGTTCGATTCGGCGAAATTAGTGACTGACGATCAAACCGTTTTAGTGGACTGGCATGATCAACAGGAACAAACCGGCTGGTATCCGCGTTTATTACGTGAGTGGATTTATCTCAAACCGTTTAGCGTCAATATTATCCACTCTGAAACCAACGTCGGTACGCTGACGTTGGAAGGTACGGTGACCGGCGCGGCGGATTTTATTCGTTATTCGCTGATGATTCTGACTAGCGGCATGCTGTGCGTATTAATCATCTCCTTCATGCTGAGTGAATTCCTCCATCGCGGCATTCTCGCCTCGCTGCGCAACATCACCAGCTCGATTCACTATGTCATCCATTCCGGTGATTTTTCCTTACGTATTCCAGAAAGTCCGACGCGCGAGTTTCAGCTGTTTTCGAATGACCTCAACTCGTTGCTGACAGAGATGCAGACGCTGCAGGCTTCTCTGATGCGTGATAACCGCACGCTGGCGGCTAAAGCGCTGGAAGATCCTTTGACCGGCCTCGCCAACCGCGCCGCCTTTGTGGCGCGCTTAACACAGTTGCTCGATCAGCAATTGGCGAAAGAGCGCTTCGTTTTACTGTTTCTTGATGGCGATCGCTTTAAAAGCATCAACGATAATTGGGGCCATGCGGCCGGTGATGAGGTGCTGAAAGCCATTGGTTCACGCCTTTCAACATTGGCTTATAAGCAGGATTTGGTCGCCCGTCTAGGTGGCGATGAGTTTGCCATGTTGGTAAGCAGCCGCGCCAGCGACGCGCAACTGCAGTTGCTGATGCAGGATATTAGCGAGTCGATCAGCCAGAAAATCATTATTGCGGAAGGCACATCGATTTCTACCTCGGTGACCATTGGTTACGCCTGGTCGCAGCACGGTGATACCGTTGAGTCGATTCTGGAACGCGCAGATATGAACATGTACAAAAACAAGGGAATGAGTAAGGTGCGGATATGAAGATGAAAATTTTCCTGATGGTGTGTGTGTTAGCGCTGGTCGGTTGCCAGACAAAGGGACGTTTCAGTGACGAGCAGATTGCGGCGATGCGTAATGCCGGATTCAGCCAAAATAGCGAAGGCTGGGGATTAGGCTTATCGGACAAAATCCTGTTTGGCGTCAATGAAGCGCAACTTACTCCCGCCAGTAAAGAGAATATTCAGTCGATGGCGAAAAATCTGGCGGCGACCGGTATTCACCATGTGCGTATCGACGGACATACCGATAATTACGGCAAAGCGGATTACAACCAGCAGCTGTCATTGAAAAGAGCCAACGCCGTCGCAACACAATGGGCAACAGGCGCCGCGATTCCGCGCGAAAATATTATTACGCGCGGATTAGGCATGAGCGCACCGATTGCCAGCAACAACAATGCGCAGGACCGCGCGCAAAATCGCCGCGTTGCGATTGTGATTACGGCGCCGTAATTATCTGGCGCGCAATCGCATAATCATAAAGGCGGTCGCGCGCTAAATTCTTCATCTTTACTTCGCACATAATATCGAAGGCGTTAAACGACAGCGCCCAATCATTTAAGCTTTGATTGAAGTAATAATCGGCATGGGCGCGAAGTTTGCTTTTCGACACCGCCAAATCCTGCTGATCCGGGAAACCGTGATCGGGAATCAGACCTTCCTGCGCAATTGAATAGTGCAAAACGGGCCGCACACCACGCCACGACTCTTTAATCAGCGCGATGCGCGCATCGTCAGCCTGAATATAGTTATTCTCTTTCACCCAATGATGGTGAATATCCAGTACCACTGGACACAGCTCACGCGCCTGCAACACATCGTCCAGCGAACAGGATATTTCATCATTCTCCACCGTCAGCATATTGCGCGCTTCAGGACTCAGCCGCAGAAACGCGGCGCGAAATCCCTCATAGCCCTTTTTACCGTTCATATGGATGTTGATTTTGAAATCCTGAAACTGGCGGCCATAACCCATTAACACCGCGCAGGTGGTGTGATACTCCACGTCTTCAATTGCGCGATCGACCACGCCATCATTATCGGAGGCCAGCACCGTATATTGGCCGGGATGGAATGACAGGCGGATATTATTGGCACGCGCCAGCTCACCACAGCGACGTAATAACGGTGTGAGATCGGGCAATAATTCGCCGTATAGCTGCATCGCTTCAGGCACGGTATACAGCGGCAACAGATCGCTGCCGATGCGCATCATGCGCAGCGCGTCCGGCTGAGTGGCAAGCTGTTCGAGCGTGAGAAGGATATTATGCAGATTGTTTTGCGCCAGCTGGTTCAACAGTGTGATGCGTGAATCATCGTCAAGGCCGAGAAAGCGCGTGCGGGTGGTACTTTTGAAGGGATACGGCTGTTTAGCCTGTTGATCCAGATACTTACAAGCAAAGCCTAATTTCATTTCATCCCCCCGTTTAATCAGCCTGAAAGCTTAGCTGTTATTTGGAAATGTGCACGGTTGGTCGTCATAAAGGGCGATCAACCGTGCAGGGTTTTGAAGGGTCGCCATTTATGGCGCGCAACAAATCACACGTCCGGGAACGTCATATTGCTGCCCGGCGCTTCACGATGCAGATGGATAAAGTTCAGGTGACGCTCGTACTGATCGAGAATATCGATAATCACCTGCTCTTTGTTGTAATCCATCAAATCGTTGCCCTGGCTGCCTTCCAGCAGGAAGGTTTCCAGACGGTAATAAGTCGACTTACCGCTGCGTGCGCGATAGGTAAAGCCCGGAACCGAATATTGCTGCGGCCAGATTTGATAAACGAAATCCTGCTCATCACCCAGCAACACGCGCAGATCGAGGTGGCCCAGCGGCTGCCCCTCTTCTGGCTCGGCACGCTCCAGCGAGATACGTCCACCGCGCAGCTCCAGCTCTTTCGCCACATCCTGCATCGCCGGGAACAGCACCTCTTCCATCATCTTCTGCGTATAGCGCGTGCCCGGATAGTTCATCAGGCGCGACAGGCGTTTCTTCCAGCTCAGGCGATCGTTACTGGCCGGAATGTACGGCGCGGTGTCGCGGCTGGCGCTGGCACGGCGATGATCCTCGACCTTCAGCGATTTATACAGCCCGGCCATTACAAAGAAGATCACAAAGCTAAACGGTAAGCCCATGATCACCGTAGCGTTCTGCAGGGCAGAAATACCGTTGGTCATCAGCATACCCATCGTCAGCACACCAATCGCAATCGACCAGAAGATACGCAGCCAGTTCGGTGCATCGCTGTTGATGTCTTTCAGCTTCGAGGTGAAGTTACCCAACACCAGCGAACCGGAATCCGCCGACGTCACGTAGAACAGCATACCGGTGATGGTGGCCACCGAAGCACTGAACTTGAACGCCGGATACTGCGCCAGCAAGCTGTAGAAGCCGCGTTCAGCATGCGCCATCACTTCCTGGGCAAAGCCGGCGTCGCCATGAATAATTTCATACAGCGCCGCGTTACCAAACACCGACAACCACAGCAGCGTAAAGGTGAACGGGATAATCAGCGTACCCAGCACGAACTCACGAATAGTACGACCGCGCGAGATACGGGCAAGGAACAAGCCAACGAATGGCGACCAGGCAACCCACCACGCCCAGAAGAACAGCGTCCAGCTATTCATCCACTCGCGTGGCTGATCAAAGGCAAAGGTATTCAGCGTCATACCCATAAAGCGATTGACGTAGTCACCGACGTTCAACACCAGCGCGTTGAGCAGGAAATCGGTTTTGCCCATAAACAGCACGAACAGAATCAAGCCCAGCGCCAGCGCGACATTCAATTCAGAGAGAATACGGATGCCTTTATCTACGCCGGAGGTCACTGAGATGGTGGCGATGATCACCGAAAGCACGATCAGCGCGGCCTGTGCCGTGAAACCTTCCGGCACATCGAACAGCACGTTGAGGCCGTAGTTCAGCTGCACCACCCCAATTCCCAGGGTAGTGGCGATACCAAAAATGGTGCCGATCACCGCAGCGATATCCACCGTGTGACCAATCGGGCCATTAATGCGTTTGCCAAAAATTGGATAAAGCGCTGAACGGATAGTGAGCGGCAGGTTGTAGCGATAGCTGAAATAGCCGAGCGCGATGCCCATCAAGGCGTACATCGACCAGCCGGTGACGCCATAGTGGAACAGCGTCCACACCATCGCCTGACGCGCGGCTTCCATGGTCTGCCCTGCACCTTCTGGCGGCTGCATATATTGCGTTACCGGTTCGGCAACCGAGAAGAACATCAGGTCAATACCGATACCGGCGGCAAACAGCATCGCCGACCAGCTCAGTAAACTGAACTCGGGTTTAGATTGCTCCGGCCCAAGCTTGATAGCGCCATAGCGCGAACACGCCATATAGATGACGAACACGATGTACAGCGTGGCAGCGAGCATGTAGTACCAGCCAAACGTGGACGTGACCCAATTAACGGCGGTCAGAAGCCAGCTGGCAGCGAGTTCGCTGTAAAAAATCGTGACAAGTGAAAATGTCAGAATCAGTCCGGCGGAGGTGTAAAACACCACAGGATTGATTCTGTCTTTTTCACTGGCAGGTGGATTAATCATCGATTACCTCTGGTTAATTTCCTGTAGTACGTGCCAATGAACCCTGATTCGGCCGCCATAAATGACGAGCCGACGAGGGAAGTGCGGTTTTCGTGGGGTGCGCGTGAGTACACACCTGATGAGATCCCTTCAACCCACCGCTTCGTTTTTGTAACAATCCAAGCACAGCATCCTAACAAATTTCTTTTTTATATTGAACGTGCAATCAAAAAAAGTTTTAATAGTGTTCTAAGATTGAAGTGGAGCTGGAGTGTTATGCCAAAGGTGGGAATGCAGCCGATACGTCGTCGGCAACTGATTGATGCGACCCTGAGCACCATTAACGAAGTCGGGATCAACGACGCCACCATTGCGCAGATTGCGCGACGTGCTGGCGTATCGACAGGCATCATCAGCCACTACTTCAAAGACAAGAACGGTCTGCTGGAAGCCACGATGCGTGACGTAACCCGTCAACTGCGTGATGCGGTAGCTGCAAGGTTAAAACCGCTGGCCGGCGCCAGCACCGAAGCGCGCCTGCTGGCGATTGTGGAAGGCAACTTTGATGATTCGCAGGTGCACAGCGCCGCGATGAAAGCCTGGCTGGATTTCTGGGCCAGCAGCATGCATCAGCCACAGTTGGGCCGTTTAGAACGCGTAAGCAGCCGTCGATTGTTTTCCACACTGGCAGCCGAATTTCGTCGCGTTATTCCGCGCGAAAAGGCGCGTCTGGCGGCACATGGCCTTGCTTCATTGATTGATGGCCTGTGGCTGCGCGCGGCGCTCAGCGGCAAACCGTTCGATTTGGCTATCGCCAGACAGCTCACCACCCAATTCATTCGTCAGCAATTGGCTGACCAGAATCACTGAGGAAGGAGAAATCATGTCCCGATTCACCGAGCAACACCTTTATATTGATGGCGCAGGGGTTCCCGCTGCGGCAGGCAACACATTCCAGACCATCAACCCGGCAAACGGCGAAGTGCTGGCCGACGTGCATGAAGCCGCTCGCGCAGACGTTGATCGCGCCGTTGCCGCAGCGAAAAAAGGCCAGAAAGTTTGGGCGGCGATGACCGCCATGGAACGTTCGCGCATTCTGCGTCGTGCGGTCGATATCCTGCGTGAACGCAACGACGAGCTGGCCGTGCTGGAAACCCTCGATACCGGCAAACCGCTGAGCGAAACCCAATACGTGGATATTGTGACCGGTGCCGACGTGCTGGAGTACTACGCGGGCTTGATTCCTTCTCTGGAAGGCCAGCAAATCCCGCTGCGCGACACCTCTTTCGTGTATACCCGCCGCGAACCGCTGGGCGTGGTGGCCGGTATCGGCGCGTGGAACTATCCGATTCAGATCGCTTTGTGGAAATCCGCGCCTGCGCTGGCCGCCGGTAACGCGATGATCTTCAAACCGAGCGAAGTTACGCCGCTCACCGCGCTGAAGCTGGCAGAAATTTACACCGAAGCGGGCGTACCAAACGGCGTGTTCAACGTGTTGAACGGTCGCGGTGCGGTCACCGGCCAGCTGCTCACCGATCATCCGGGCATCGATAAAGTCTCCTTCACCGGCGGCGTCGCCAGCGGTAAGAAAGTGATGGCGAATGCGGCAGGCTCAACGCTGAAAGACGTCACCATGGAGTTGGGCGGTAAATCCCCGCTGATCATCTTCGATGACGCCGATCTCGACCTCGCCGCTGATATCGCCATGATGGCGAACTTCTACAGCTCGGGCCAGGTTTGCACCAACGGCACGCGCGTGTTTATCCCGGCTACGTTGCAAGCGGCGTTTGAAGCGAAAATCGCCGAGCGCGTGGCGCGCATCAAGGCGGGCGATCTTAACCATCCCGATACCAACTTCGGTCCGCTGGTGAGCTTCGCACATCGCGACAACGTGATGCGCTTTATCGAATCCGGTATCAGCGAAGGTGCGCGTCTGCTGTGCGGCGGTAAACGCCTGAGCGGCGCGGACTTCGATAACGGCGCGTGGGTTGAACCGACCGTGTTCACCGACTGCCGCGATGAGATGACCATTGTGCGCGAAGAGATCTTCGGGCCGGTGATGTCGATTCTGACTTACGAAAGCGAAGAAGAAGTGGTTCGCCGCGCCAACGCCACCGAATTTGGCCTCGCGGCGGGTGTGGTAACTCAGGATCTTAACCGCGCTCACCGCGTGATTCACCAGATTGAAGCGGGTATCTGCTGGATCAATACCTGGGGCGAATCTGACGCCGCGATGCCTGTCGGCGGTTACAAGCATTCGGGTGTCGGCCGCGAAAATGGCCTGATGACGCTGCAAAACTACACGCAGGTGAAATCGGTGCAACTCGAAATGACCCGTTTTCAGTCCGTATTTTAATTTTGGCTTTTAACCTGAGGAACGACTAATGGAATTTGATTACATCATTATCGGAGCCGGATCCGCAGGGAACGTTTTGGCAACAAGACTGACCGAAGATAGCAGCGTCAATGTGCTGCTTTTAGAAGCGGGCGGCCCAGATTACCGCTTCGACTTCCGCACGCAGATGCCTGCGGCGCTGGCTTTCCCGCTGCAGGGAAAACGCTATAACTGGGCGTACGAAACCGAACCTGAACCGTACATGAATAACCGCCGCATGGAGTGCGGACGCGGTAAAGGTTTGGGCGGATCGTCGCTGATCAACGGCATGTGCTACATCCGTGGTAACGCGATGGATCTCGATAACTGGGCCAATGAGCCTGGTCTGGAAAACTGGAGCTACCTGAACTGCCTGCCCTACTATCGCAAATCTGAAACGCGCGATATCGGTGCCAATGATTATCACGGCGGCGAAGGTCCGGTGAGTATCACCACCTGTAAACCAGGTAACAATCCGCTGTTCGCGGCAATGATTGAAGCCGGCGTGCAGGCGGGTTATCCGCGCACGGACGATCTGAACGGCTATCAGCAGGAAGGTTTTGGGCCAATGGATCGCTTTGTGACGCCGAAAGGTCGCCGCTCCAGCACCGCGCGCGGTTATCTCGATACCGCTAAGACGCGTCCGAACCTGAAAATCGTCACCCATGCGACCACTGACCGCATTCTGTTTGAAGGTAAACGCGCGGTTGGCGTGCAGTATCTGCTAGGTTCCAGCAATACGTCGCATCAGGCGCACGCGCGTCGTGAAGTATTGCTGTGCGCCGGTGCCATCGCCTCGCCGCAGATTCTGCAGCGTTCCGGTGTTGGTTCCGCTGAACTGCTGAAACAGTTTGATATCCCGCTGGTGCATGATTTGCCGGGCGTGGGCGAGAACTTGCAGGATCACCTCGAAATGTACCTGCAATATGAGTGCAAAGAGCCGGTATCACTCTATCCGGCACTGAAGTGGTGGAACCAGCCGAAAATCGGTGCGGAGTGGCTGTTTAACGGCACCGGCGTCGGCGCCAGCAACCACTTTGAAGGCGGCGGCTTTATCCGCAGCCGCGAAGAGTTCAGCTGGCCGAATATTCAGTATCATTTCTTGCCGGTAGCGATTAACTACAACGGCTCGAACGCGGTGGAAGCGCACGGTTTCCAGTGTCACGTTGGTTCGATGCGCTCACCGAGCCGCGGCCATGTGCGCCTGAAATCACGCGATCCACGCCGTCATCCGGCGATTCTGTTCAACTACATGTCACATGAACAGGATTGGCAGGAGTTCCGCGATGCGATTCGTATCACGCGCCAGATCATCAACCAGCCGGCGCTGGATAAATATCGCGGTAAAGAGATCAGCCCAGGCCTGGATTGCCAGACCGATGAGCAGCTGGATGAGTTTGTGCGTAATCATGGCGAAACGGCTTATCACCCGTGCGGCACCTGTAAAATGGGTACTGACGAGATGTCGGTCGTTGATGGCGAAGGCCGCGTGCATGGCGTCGAAGCGCTGCGCGTGGTGGATGCGTCAATCATGCCGTTAATCATCACCGGTAACCTGAATGCCACTACCATCATGATCGGCGAGAAAATCGCGGATAACATTCGTGGCCGCCAGCCGCTGCCGCGCAGCGAAGCGGATTACTTTGTTGCCGGTGATAAACCGGTGCGCGCTGAACCGATGCGTGGATGAGATTGATTTAAGGGCGACGTTAGTCGCCCTTTTCTTTTGTCGCAAATTCAAGCTGCAACTCGCGTCTTAATCATTGGACAAATTGAACACCGCACAATGGTTACATGTTACTATTAATAATCAATTAAAAGTATGTTGTAACTACAACCCTTAATTCTCGCCCCCGTCGCATTTGGTAATACAAAGCAACGCCCTCTTCATCTTCTCTGCTGATTTATCTGCTTCAATAAGCCTCTAATTTCATGAGGATTCGCCATGAACCGCCGCCACTTTTTATCGTATCTGACACTTTCCACGCTGGCCGTACGTAGCGGGCTAACCTTTGCTGCTTCAGCGAACGTAACAACCCAAGTTTTACCGCTGTGGCCTGATTTACCGCCGGGCGGCGGCGGTCCTGCTGGCGATTTGGTTATTTCAGCCAAAGGTGCGCAGCGTAATATCGTGCAGCCCACACTCACCGTATTAACGCCGCCCTCGCCCAACGGCCGCGCAGTATTGATCGCCGCAGGTGGCGGCTATACGCGCATTGAAATGGGCAAAGAAGCCTGGCCAGCCGCAGCCTGGTTGACGGCACGCGGATATACCGCTTATGTGCTGAGCTATCGTTTGCCGCATGAAGACTGGAACGATGGCGCGATGGTTTCACTGCAGGACGCACAACGCGCGCTGCGCCTGGTGCGGCAGCGTGAAAAGCATGTCAGCGTGCTGGGATTTTCCGCCGGTGGGCACCTGCTTGGAATGGCGGTCACGCGCGCGGATTTCCGCTCGTATAGGGCCACCGATGCACTGGATAACCTGCCCGCCACCGCCGATCGCGCCGCGCTGATCTATCCCATCATCACGCTGGAGCCGCCTTACACGCACACCTCAACCCACAAAATTCTGGTGGGCAAAAACGCGCCTGCCAGTGAAGACGCCGCATGGTCGGTGCAGGAGTTTGTTAATCCGCAATCGCCGCCTTTCTTTCTGGTGCAGGCGGAGGACGATCCGATTTCCGATCCAAATAACACGCTGATTATGGCTGACGCCTGCAAGCGCCAGCACGTGCCCGTGGAGATGCATCGCTACAGCAACGGCGGACATGGATTTGGTATGGGCAGGCCCGGCACGCCGACAATGGCGTGGCCTGAGCACTATCAAAGGTGGCTAGAGCGTTAACCGACTTCAGACATTTGTTTGCTAGCCAATCCCGCCAGCAAAGTCTGCGAACTGGCCACCGCACCAAAAATCCCGCCCTGCATATGGATCATGCTGAGCGCCGCTTCGTGGTGTTTCAGCTCGGTCGCCGCACAGCAATCAGATAAGACTAAACACTCGAAGCCGCGATCGTTGGCTTCGCGCAGCGTGGTATGCACGCAGACATCGGTGGTGATGCCGCTGATGATCACATTGCGAATGCCCCGGCTGCGCAGGATCAGTTCGAGATCGGTGGCATAAAACGAGCCTTTACCCGGTTTATCGATGATGACTTCACCCGGCAGCGGCGCCAGTTCCGGGATAATCTCCCAACCCGGTTCACCGCGCACCAGAATGCGCCCGCACGGACCGGGCGCGCCGATTTCTGCCTGCATGCGCTTCGAACGCCAGCGCTTGTTCGCAGGCAAATCACTTAAGTCGGGCCGATGCCCTTCGCGTGTATGGATGATCGGGAAGCCCAACTTGCGCATCGTTGCCAGCACCTGCTGCAGCGGCTTAATCGGCGCGCGCGTTAAAGCAATGTCGTAGCCCATGCTATCAACGTAACCGCCCTTGCCGCAGAAATCGGTTTGCATATCGATGACGATCAGCGCGGTATCCTGTTGGCTGCAGCGGCCGTCATACGGCCACGAGTAAGGGGTTGAATCAATGGCGTAATCAGGCATTTTTTTCCTCCATCACATTTACCGTACTTTCACGTTTCAGTTTCACAATCAGCGTGTAGCTAGCGGCGGCAGTGACCAGACCAATCACTGCTTCACCAAACTGTGGGAAAGCGATATGCGCAATCACCGCACACAAGCTGCCGATCGCCCAGGCGGCAAAGGCGCTGCCGCGCAGACGGCGCAATTTGCGCTGTTCGCTGATTTTGGCCATGAAGATCAAATCGACAATCATCACCGCGCCAAACGGCGGCACCACGATACCGAGCAAACTCAGCCATTCAAGGAAATAGGACCACACGCCAGCCAGCGCCAGCGCGCCGCCGATCACGCCGAGGATCACCGTCCATAAGCGCATTTTGCTGCTAAAAAGATGGCTAAAACCAACCGCGCCGTTATACAAGCAGTGCGTACACACTGAACCGAGGTTGATAAACACAAACAGGAAGGCAATCACCGAGAGCAGCATGCCGTGACCCATTAGCATTGGCAGGAAGTTGCCGCCGTTGCTCGCGGGATCGACTGCCGCGCCTACCGCCACAATCACCACGCCAAACAGATAAGAGATGACGTTCGCCACCGGGAACGCAGAGAACGCGGCAATCACCGCCGATTTACCGTCTTTTGACCAGCGGGTGAAATCTGCCGTCATGGTGCCGGAATCGGCAAAACCGGCCACCACCATGGTTACGGCGGTGCCCATGCTCATCGCGCCCACCGCGCTGCTGCTGCCGGTAAACTGCGTGATGGTGCTGAAATCATGATCCTTCCCAATCAGCCACAGCGCCACCAATCCCAACACCACGAACAGCGGTGCCGCGATCATGCCGAGCACTGACAAGGCGCGCACGCCGAGGAAGGTGATGGCGGTATACAGCACCATGGCAAACGCCGTCACCGCCAGCGCGTTCCAGCCAAAGGTCTGGTTGATCACCGTCCCGGTTAAGCCGGTCTGGAAGGCGTACCAGCCGATCACCACGATTGAGAGAAAGCCCGAAACAAAAATGTAGCCTTTGGTGCCGAAGGTGCGTTTCGCCTGCAGCGCAAAGTTCATGCCGGTGTTACCCGCGAACCAACTGAGCGCGCCAACATAGGCAAACAGCACCAGATTACCCAGCAGAATGGCAATCAGCGCCGGCCAGAAGCCAAGATGCCAGGTAATGATGCCGCCAAACAGCGCATTGGTGAGGATCATCGGGAAACCAAACCACACCGCCGACACCGAACCGGTCGAGTGGCGATGGCTGAGCGGAACCGGTTCGTGCTCGAACTCCTGCTCTAACGCCGGTGAATTTTTGTTAGTCATGGGCAACTCCGATTGAAACAGGTGTGATGTGATTCCAGGGTTGTATGCGCTCGAATGCGGCACTTGCCGCCAGCACCAGGCCATCGTCCAGATGACGACCCACGATTTGCATGCCAATCGGCAATCCGCTGGCGGTAAAGCCCGCGGGAACAGATGCCGCCGGTTGGCCGGTAAAATTGAACGGGAAGCAGAATGAGAGCCAGTGATCGCTACGCACCATGCGGCCATTGATAATCTCCGGTCCCTGCATGTTGAGCGGGAATGGCGGCACCGCCAGCGTCGGCGACAGCAGCAGATCGTAATGCTGCATAAAGCGCCACATCTGATTGCACAGCTTTTTACGCGTGGTGTTGGCGTCGGTAAAGGTTTCAGCCCGCCAGTCGTGTTGCAGCATGGCGCTGAGATGCGGTGACATACGTGAACCGAGTTCAGCTTGCATGTTACGCATGCCGGAAAGATCGCTCTCAAAGGCCACTAGCGCGGCAAAAGTGGCACCTTCATCGGCGATGCCGGGATCGACTTCATCCAATTCGGCGCCAAGTTCACGGGCAAAACGACGCGCAGCATGAGTGACAATGTCACGCACTTCAGGGTCGACGGCGATGTAGCCGAAATCCGCGCTGAAGGCGATGCGCATACCACCGAGTGGCTTATTCAGCGCGGCTAGCCAATCGACGTCATTGCAGGGAATCGAGTGGCGATCGCGCATATCGGGCCCCGCCATCACCGACATCATCAATGCGCTGTCGCGCACCGAACGCGTCATTGGGCCGATATGTTCCAGCGATTCCCAGCTGGAAACGCCGGGATACCGCTCGTCGCGACAACCCGGCCACAAAGGTACGCGCCCCATTGACGCTTTCAGGCCAAACACGCCGCAGTGCGCAGCAGGAATGCGCACCGAACCGCCGCCGTCGCTGCCTAAGGCAATCGGACACAGGCGCGCTGCCAGTGCCGCACCGGAACCGGCGCTGGATCCGCCCGGCGTTTTGCTGAGATCCCACGGATTGCGCGGTGATGGAAACAGCGGATTATGCCCGACACCGCTGTAACCAAATTCCGGCGCGGTGGTTTTCCCCAGCAGCACCGCATCAGCGGCCAGCAGGCGTTCAACGGTGATGTCATCCTCATCCGGAACGAAATCGGCGTAGGCATACGATCCCGAGGTGGTTTTCACGCCGGCGGTGCATATCAGGTCTTTCACCGCCAGCGGCACGCCCGCCAGCGTACCCAGCGATTCGCCGCGCGCGCGCTTTGCATCCACGGCAGCCGCCTGTTGCAGTGCCAACTGCGGTGTGGCGGTACAAAACGCCTGAATCTGCGGGTCACGCTGCTCCATACGATCGATTGCGGCTTGCGTCACTTCCTGCGCCGAGACGTCGCCGCTCCGGATTAACGCCGCCAGCGTGGTGGCATCCTCATCCAACAGTGCATCAAACATGCGAATACTCCCGATTTATGACTTATCGGGAACGTTGCAGTTTGCGTGCCAAAAAACGCCAGAAATGAGGGTGCAGGCCGCCAGGCCAGATGGGATACGCTCTTGGATACAAGATCGAATACTTATGTTTCTTTACAATACAGATGTGGATACAAGAAGCACGAAAATGGCGCAGCCATGCGCCACGATGGAGAACGGCTTAATCAGCCGCAGGGATTAAATCCACCAGAACCTGTTCGAGCACCTCAACCACGCGTCTTACGCGCAGCGGGATGAAGCGCGCATCGGGAAACACCGCGTAGAGAAAACGGTCTGGCAGGCGATATTGCGGCAAGATGCGCACCAGCGATCCTGATTGCAACGCTTCGTGCACCAGCGGTAATTGCATGCCGCCGACGCCGATATTCGCCTGCAGCGCCTGCAATAACCCTTCGCTGCTGTTGGCACGAAACACGGTATTCACCGCCAGCGCCACGCTGTCCTGATGGGATATCAGGCGCAGCGGCGCCTCTTTATCGATGCCGCTGAAGCGGACATGCGGATGCTCCGCCAACTCTGCCAGCGTGGTGATCGGTGTTGCGCGTACCCGCTCAGGCGCAGCAAACAGCGGTGTTTCAATACGCGCCAGTAAGCGCGCCGGAAACATCTCAGGCGGCGTTTCACTCAGGCGCAACGCGATATCCACGCCTTCACTCACCAGTTCAGCCACACGATCGTCGAGCGCGATGGTCAGATGCAGTTCAGGGTTCGCGCGTTGCAGCGCCAGCAAATGCGGCAGAAACCGCTGGCCTAATCCGCTGGGTAACTGGATATGCACCCTACCTTGCAGCGCTTGCTGCGCCGGACGCAACTGGCTCTCTACTTCCTGCATCGCGGCAACCAGCGGCTGCATCTGCTGTAAATAACGCTCGCCCTGCTCGGTTAATTTCATGGCGCGCGTGGTGCGGTGCAGCAACACGATGCCGAGTTCCTCCTCCAGCGCGGCGATTTGCTGGCTCACGGCGGATTGTTTCATGCCGCACAGGCGTGCCGCCGCCGAAAAGGATCCGGCTTCCGCCACGCGCATGAAGGTGTTGATAGCATTGAGTTTGTTATTCATTTAATGATTTTTCTGATAAGTGACATCTGAATTATGGGATATCAGCAATAAAAATAATAGATAACACTACCGCTGTATTGTTCACAGGAGAATCATGATGTCGCAAACACATAACGTTGCATTGGTGGCAGGCGCAACTGGGATTGTGGGCAGTCAGCTGGTCACCGTACTGCGTCAGCAGGATTGGCAGGTGATCGGCCTGACGCGCCAGCCCGGAGCCTCAACGCACGATATCCCTTTCATCCATGTTGATCTGCTGGATGCGCAACAGAGCGCACAGGCACTGGCCCCGCTCAATCAAGTGACGCATATCTTCTACAGCGCGTGGCAGAATGCCGAAAGCTGGCGCGAGATGGTCGAGCCTAACGTGACGATGCTGCGCAATCTGGTGGTTAACATCGATAAGGTCGCGCCGCTGCGCAGCGTCAGTTTAATGCAGGGATACAAAGTGTATGGGGCACATTTGGGGCCGTTCAAAACGCCCGCGCGTGAGAGCGATGCTGGCGTGGCAGGAGCCGAATTCAATGCGGAACAGCTGCGCTGGCTCAGTGACTTTCAGCGCGGTAAAAGCTGGCACTGGCATGCCTTGCGTCCCGGCGTGGTCGGCAGCGCGCTGCCCGGCAATGCCATGAACCTGGCGCTGAGCATCGCGATCTATGCCTCGCTGTGTAAATCTCAGGGTTTGCCGCTGCGTTTTCCCGGCTCTTCACTCGCCTGGCACAGTATGGTCGATCACACCGATAGCGGATTGCTCGCGCAGGCCACGCTGTGGGCGGCCAATGCGCCTGGCGTCCACAATCAGGCATTCAACGTTAACAATGGCGACTTGTGGCGCTGGAGCGAACTGTGGCCGGCGATTGCCCGCTGGTTTGAACTGGAATGCGCGCCAGCGGTAAATCTGTCGTTTCATCAGCTTTTCCAGGATTACCGCGACCGATGGCAAAACATCGCTGAACAAAATCAGCTGATCGAGCCGGATATCTTGCAGCTGAATGATGGGCAATTTGCCGATTTTGTCTTTGGCTGGGATTACGACATGTTTGGAGACGGCAGCCAATTACGGCGCGCGGGTTTTAGCGGTTATCAGGCAACGGATGAGATGTTCTTTACGCTGTTTACGCAATTACGCGCAGCTCGCATTATCCCTTGACGCCAGCAGGGAAGCCTGCGCTTCCCTGTTGTTACTCGATTAATGCAGAATGGTTTTGGAGAAAAACTGAATCACCACAATGCCAAGACCGATTAACATCAGCCCGATAATCGCTGGCCAATCCAGCTTCTGGCCATAGAAGAAGTACGACATTACGGAGACAAGGAAGATGCCCATTCCGGCCCAGATAGAATAAGCGATGCCGACATTCATCTGCTTAACCACCTGCGAAAGGCCATAAAATGAGATTGCATAGCCCACCACCACCACGACGCTCGGAACCCACCGCGTAAATCCCTGCGAGGCTTTCATCATGGTTGTTGCAAGTGTTTCCGCCACGATTGAAATAGCGAGAATCAGGTAAACATTATTCATTTCAGCATCCTTTATCTGATGTGGGTGCCACATTAAACAATCATATCCCGTTCCACACAATCGCTATATACTCCGGTGCATATCGTATTCAGGAGCCTTTATGCCCATCTCATTTAAGCGGATTATTCTCGCGGGGTTTCTCACGTTTACCTCCCTGCACAGCTATGCCAGCCGCGTCGTCACCGATCAAATTGGCCGTCAGGTGGAGATTCCAGACAAGATTGATCGCGTTGTGGTGCTGCAGCATCAGACCCTGAACCTGCTGGTGCAGCTCAACGCCACCGATAAAATCGTCGGGATTTTGGCGAACTGGAAACAACAATTAGGTGAGGGTTATGCGCAATTGGTGCCAGAACTGACGCACAAAGCGATGCTCGGCGATTTGACGCATGTCGATTTGGAAAAGCTGGTGGCGCTGCATCCGCAGGTGGTGTTTGTCACCAACTATGCGCCGAAAGAGATGATCGACCAGATTTCTGCCTTAGGCATTCCGGTGCTGGCGATTTCACTGCGTCACGATGACGCCGGTCAGCAAGGCAAAATTAATCCCAGCATGCAGAATGAAGATCAGGCTTACGATCTCGGCATTAAGGAAGGCATCACGCTGATTGGCAATGTGGTTAACAAGCCAACACAGGCGCAGGAATTGATTGATGCCGCCTTTGCCGGACGCAAAATCGTCAGCGATCGTTTGAAGAATCTGCCAGAACAGCAACGCGTGCGCGCTTATATGGCGAATCCCGACCTCACAACTTACGGCTCTGGAAAGTACACCGGCTTGATGATGGCGCATGCGGGCGCATTCAATGTGGCGGCTGCGACGGTGCAAGGTTTCAAACAGGTCAGCATGGAACAGGTTGTGGCGTGGAATCCGCAGGTGATATTCGTGCAGGATCGCTATCCCAACGTGGTGCAGGCGATCCAGCAGGATGCGCGCTGGCAAACCATTGACGCGGTGAAAAATCATCGGGTGTGGCTGATGCCGGAATACGCCAAAGCCTGGGGCTATCCGATGCCAGAAGCGATTGGCCTCGGCGAACTGTGGATGGCGAAAAAGCTCTACCCGGAAAAATTCCGCGACATCGATATGCAACAACAAGCCGACCGCTGGTATCAGCGCTTCTACCGGACACACTATCATGACCATGCTGAAGATTCTGGCCGCCGGTAGTTTACGCGCGGTGTGGCCGGATTTGGTGGCGGCATTTAGCGTGCTTTCCGGCCTCAAAGTCAACACCGATTTCGCTCCAGCGGGCCTGCTGCGCCAGCGCATTGAGGCCGGTGAACCGTGCGACTTGTTTGCTTCCGCCAATCGACAGCATCCTGAAGCGCTATTGCAGTCGGGACGCGCAGCAGAAGCAGGATTGTTTGCCGCTAATACGCTTTGCCTGACCATAAAGCGTGACATTGTCACGCAAGCGGATGATTGGCTATCGTTGCTGTGCCGGAATGATTTGCGCTTAGCGACCTCAATGCCGCGCAGCCTTTCGCGGCATTTCTCTCATCCGCTGCGGCGCAAACGCTTCTGCAGCAGCACGGTTTTATGGCGTTTACGGATCGGTAGCCGAATGCTTATAACCAAGCTGCTGCTGTAGCCAACTCGCCGCTCTTTTATAGCGACTCAAGCGCTGTGCCGGTGCCAAAACCTGGCGCAACAGCAGGCAATAATCCATCACCAATCCCGGCGTCCAGGTCATGCCTTCGGCGCGGCTGCGCACCAGGCTCAACAGCCAGAAGTCAGGATTGAACAGCACCCATAGACCCTGTAAACCGCGCTCGCCAAGCAAACCTTCGGTGGCGACATCCAGCGCCTGAATCACGCTGGTGGAGCAGTTACGCGAGGTCAGATTATAGCGCGTGTCGCTGGCGTTGCTGAGCCAGAAATTTCGCAGCGCCTGCTGATTGTAGTGTGGCAACGTCAGGCGTTTGTCGGGCCGGCACCACGCCTTGATCTCTTTCTCCAGTGAAGGCAGGAAACACCCTTCCACATCAAACTCCTCTTTCGCCCGCAGCGTTTTCAGAAAGCCACGAAAATCGCGGGAAACGTCATCCGCAGGATAGAGGCTGATGTAAATCTCTTCGCCCATCTCCAGCGAGGTATGGCCGGTAGAGACTTCGCCGCGATGGTCAATCGCCGCCACCCAGCGATCAAACCATGGACGACGCCCCGCCACATCGCCGGAACCCACCGGCGTCCAGATGTAGACGTTAAGAGGCGTACTCGGCGCATGCTGCCCCATAGGTGGATGCACATAACCTAATCCGTGCGGCGCACGCAGACCGGCACGCGTAAACATTGGCAATGCAGTGACACTCGTGTTGGCGGGCAAGGCGTGGATTTGTGCCGTCATCACCAGCAGATTGATGCCCCAACCCAACAGCAACAGCGCAAAACAGAGCGGCACAATCACATGCGGTGATAGCGGCCAGTGGGTGGCAATCAGCACGCTGAACGCCAGTTCGCTACAGCCGAGCGTTAACTTGCGCGTCCAGCGCCGACAGCGCATCAGACAACATGAGATGACGCGAAAACCGCCATCGAGTAAAAACACCGTAGCGAATGCCAGTGAAAGGCACACGCCGCTGTCGTGGGGAGCGAGAAACACCAGCGCGCCAAAGATCAGCAATACCGTCGATTTCATCAATGACGGCCAGGCGATACCGGCAGGTGCGTAAAACGCATTTAACGCTTCCGCTCCGCCCTCTAATGCCAAAAACATGCCTAAGAGCTGCAAGGGAAAGGAGACCGTTCCATGTTGCAGCAGATCCATCACGATCCCGGCACCGGCCCCCAGACAAATCACACCTAATGCGGCGAGATACGGCCAGCCGGATCTGAGTGCCGGCCCACCCATCAGCAGAAACAGTAATCGCAACAAATGAACACTCCAGCGCTTAACTCAAAGCTCAGTACGTTCTGTAGACGCGGGCAATCTGCAGGAGTTCGGCGATCGCCCTCTAATTCTGACTTCGTTTACTGATGGTTGTAACAATGAGGGCACTGTACGTGGCGAAGCTTAAAATTGGCTTAACGATTAGCCGGTTTACACAGCGATAGCCAACAATACCAGGCACAACAGCAGAACATAGGTACGCGCATGCCAGACATCGGGCACCGCCGGAATACAGCGGCGGGCAAACACCATCCCGATAAAACCGGCGACCACCAGCAGCAGTAAAATTTTCAGGCTGATAAAGCCGAGATAACCGCTGGCAGGAATCTGCTGCCAGCCGCTGATGGCGTAAGTTATCGCGCCAAAAATGGCGACCGGCAGCGACAGCGGATTAGCCGCGCTGACGCAATCGCGCATGGCATAACCATGACGACGCAGCAGCGGCACGGTCATTACGCTGCCGCCAACGCCGAGCATGGCGGCGATCACACCAATTACTGTGCCGCCTGCGCTGACGGTCAGCCGCGTCAACATTCGCGGTGCAGTGCGGCTAAAGAAGCCTTTCCGCAGCAGGCAATCAGCGATAGTCACCACCATGTAAAGCATAAACAGCCTGCGCACCCACATGTCGCTCATCACACCCGCCAGCCACGATCCGATCACCGCACCGAGCGCGATAAACCAGATTAGCGGCAACAAAGGGACATCATGCAATTTGCCCGCTCGCCAGTTTTGATAGCTGGCCCAACCGGCGTTGAAAATCATCACGGCGGTCGAGGTTGCCACCGCGATATGCATCGCCTGCGACGCCAGTAGCAGCTGCTGCAACAGCAATTGATAGACAAACGGCACCACCACAAAACCGCCGCCAAAACCAAACAACACCGTGGTGATGCCGGTCGCAAATCCCGCCAACCCAATAATTAACAGCTCGTTCATCGCCTTTCTCTGCATCATGAAAAGAGTGATGCAGCTTACGCAGCAAGCAGCCCGCTTCCCATTTGCGCAGCGCTGATTTACCCTTGCAAATCAGTCAATTTGCGGTGGATGTCGGGGATGCGAAATAGTCACATTGATGAATACGACTATATTGATCGTGACGTGGTGGCGCTGGGCAATGACTACGCGCAGGGATTTGTACTGCCAGAGCATCGCCATCGCCGCGCGCAGCTGCTGTATGGTGCGACGGGTTTAATGCACGTCGCAACGCAGGCGGGCGAATGGGTGGTACCACCACAGCATGCGGTGTGGATTCCGCCGAACACTGTGCACAGCGTGAAGTTTGTCGGCGTCTCGACGCGCAGCCTGTATATCGAGCCCATTTGCGCGGCAGCATTGCGCGATCGCTGTAGCGTCATCAGCGTCTCACCGCTGCTGCGACAACTGTTGATTGAAGCCGTTGATTTACCGCTGTTATATGCATCCGATCGCGATCGATTGCTGGTGCAGTTGCTGCTATTGGAGCTTGCGGCGATGCCTGCACGGGAATTCGATATTCCGCTGCCGCAGCATCCGGCGTTGTTGGCGCAATGCCAGAACTTCTTACTGGCGCCAACCATTCATGATGCGGCAGATGACTGGGCCAGCGCGATGTTTATGAGCCCCAGCACCTTCCGCCGCCATTTCCTGCAGCAAACCGGTTTGTCCTTCTCTGCCTGGCGACAGCGCGCCTGCGTGGTGACGGCGCTGGCGTGGCTGGTGGCGGGCAAATCGGTTAACGAGGTGGCGCTCTCGCTCGGCTATGACAGCAGCTCCGCCTTCACCACTATGTTTCGTCGCGTCACCGGTCAGGTGCCATCATTTTATATCGGCCACAATTGAACAAAGTTTCGCCACAACTTTGGCGATTTCAGGCTGAAAACCGGCTTTTCGTAGCCAGAATTATTTGCCTAACTCACTGATTATTGATTAATTCCTTCCAGCCCAGATGCATGTCGAACATTCAGGCGCTTAGCTGCTGCTGCACCGCATCTAAAAACGCCCGCAGCGCCGCCGGTTGCCGTTCACGCGACATGTAAAGACCATAGATCGCCAGCGTTTTTGGCTGATAAGCCGGCAGTACGGTTTGCAATTGTCCGTTGTTGATGGCGTTGCGCGCTTCCATCTCCGGTACCATCGCCACTCCACAACCGGCAATCGCCGCATCACATAGAACCGACGAGATGCCGGCGCTGAAATTGCCGTGCACCGCCGCACTGATCGTTTCGCCCTGCGCATCTGAAAATTGCCAGCTCTGCCCGGCGAAACGGCTGTAATGCAGGCAGTTATGCTGCGCAAGATCGGCTGGCGATTGCGGCGAACCATGCACCTGCAGATAGTCCGGCGATGCACACACCACCGAAACACATTCACCTAAACGTCGGGCGATGGCGCCAGGTTCGGGATCGTCAGTGATGCGCACCGCGACATCAATGCGCTCGCCGATCAAACTCACCGGCTGATTGTTAATCTCCAGCTCGATGCGCACCGCCGGGAAACGCGCCAGGAATGCCGGGATCATCGGCCCCAAAATATGCGTGGCGGTGGAGTGCGCACAGGCGACGCGCAACGTGCCGTGCGGCTCGCTATCCGCGCCCTGATCGGCAATCTCTTCAGCCAATCTGGCTAGCGCGCGCGATTTTTCGAGGATCTTCTCGCCAGCGGGCGTGATGGTTAGCTTGCGCGATGATCGGTGCAGTAAACGCGCGCCAGCCCACTTCTCCATTTCATCCAGATAGCGGCTGACCATTGGCCGCGAAATATCCAGTGCACGCGCCGCAGCACTTAAGCTGCCCAGTTCGCAAATGCGGTTAAACACTGTTGCCGCCGTGACTCTGTCCATGTTGGCTCCATCTGATCGTTTTATGAAACTGATCATATCCAGTTTCGGGAATTCTACCAGCCAGCGATTTCCCTACAATAGAGCCACAAATACGGCGAAGTGCCGGATAAAGGAAAATTCGATGAAAATGAAAACGCTGACACTGGCATTGGCCTTTGCCACCTTGCCTGCCTTCGCTGCACCACTCAATCTAGAAGTGTATAACCCGCAGGAGAATGGCATTTTCCCGGTCTCTTCCACGCTGGTTTCCGGTCCGCATGAAGCGATACTGTTTGATGCGCAATTCAGCACCAAAGACGGTGAAAAGCTGGTGCAGATGATTAAAGCCAGCGGTAAAAAGCTGACGCAGATTGTTATCACCTCCGGCGATCCTGACTTCTATTTTGGTCTGGAACCGATTGTAAAAGCGTTCCCGCAGGTGAAGATTGTGGCGACGTCGGACGTGGTGAAACACATCGAAGCGACCAAAGCCGCCAAGCTGGCGTATTGGGGCCCGCAGATGAAGGACGGCGCACCAAAACAGCTGTATGTTCCGCAGGTTACGCATGCCACCAGCTTTAAAGTCGACGGTGAAACGCTGGAACTGCGTCACGCCAATGATTACGCCGCCTACGTGTGGATCCCGGCCAACAAAGCGATTCTTGGCGGCACCGGCGTGGCTTCCGGCATTCACGTCTGGACCGCCGATACGCAAACGCCAGCTGTTCGTCAGCAGTGGCGTAATGTGCTAAGCGAGATGCAAAAACTGCAACCTAAGCAAGTAATTCCGGGCCATTATCTTGGCGAGCGCACGGCGGGTGATGCGGCGATTACCTTTACCTTGAACTACCTGCAAACCTTTGAGAAAGCGTTACAGCAGCATAAAGGTTCGGCCCAGGTGATCGAGACCATGAAAGCCGCTTATCCGCATCTGCCGGAGGAGAGTTCGTTGGACCTGAGCGCCAAAGTGAATACCGGCGAGATGAAGTGGTAATGGATGTTTCCGTGAGTGAGGTCGCCATGAATGGCGACCTTCGAAAACCGCAGAGAATCCAGCAAATACAAAGCGCATTTGATTTGATAGGATTTTGGCCCGAATTTGCGAAATAAGGTTGCGGGTCATGCCCCAAAAAAGAGCGACGCTGATTGGTTTAATGGCCATTCTGCTGTGGAGCGCGATTGTAGGACTGATTAAAACTGTCAGCGAAGGATTCGGCCCGGTGGGCGGTGCGGCACTGATATACAGCGCCAGCGCGGTTTTGCTGATTTTCACCGTTGGCTTGCCAAAACTGCGCTCTTTTCCGCGCCGCTATTTGATTATCGGCAGCGTACTGTTCGTCTGTTATGAACTCTGCCTGTCGCTTTCACTAGGCTTTACCCACAGCGGACGCCAGGCGATTGAAGTTGGCATGGTCAATTATCTGTGGCCAAGTTTGACCATCCTTTTAGCGGTGATAGTGAATCGGCAACAAGCGCATCCGCTGATTATTCCGGGCATGTTGCTGGCGGTTGCAGGCATTTGTCGCGTTTTGGGCGGCGATCAGGGTTTTTCATTCAGCGAGATCGCCAATAACGTGATGGATAATCCGTTGAGTTATGGCCTGGCATTAAGCGGCGCGGTGATCTGGGCGGTATATTGTGTGGTAACAAAAAAAATGGCTAACGGCAGCAATGGCATAACCCTGTTCTTTATCCTGACCGCGCTGACGCTGTGGCTGAAGTTTTTGCTCTCGCCACAACCGCCGTTTGTGTTATCCGTTGGGGTTTGCATCAGTCTGGCGCTGGCTGCGATGGCGATGGGCTTTGGCTATGCTGCATGGAATGTTGGCATTCTGCATGGCAACGTCACCATTTTGGCCGCCGCGTCCTACTTCATTCCGATCATCTCATCGCTTCTCGCCGTCTTTATATTGCGCTCGCATCTGACCATCGCTTTCTGGCAAGGCACCGCGATGGTTAGCGTCGGATCGCTAATGTGCTGGTGGTCAACGCGCGTGCAGCAAGCGTAATGCTTATCCTTAGCACAAAATTTTCTCGCTGATCATTTCCTGCACAACCTGCGTTATGTTGCTATTATAGCGACGCAACACACAGCAATGCGTTGCTACGAGAATTTCAGATTGGTAACGTTTACCTGGCCCGCGCTTAGCGGGCTTTTTTTTTGCCGGTTATATATAACGCGGCTTTTCAGTACGGAATCCGAGGCCAATTAAGCGACCAAACAGGTGGCGCAGGAACGGAAAGCGGCTGATCATCTGTGGCACTTTGCTCGGTGTGGTGCGTTTGCGTTTGTTGCTGCTCATTTTGATTTGCAGGAACTGGGTGGCGACCGTTGGAAACTGGCGGCGCCGCTGCACTTTTTGCAGATCCTGTAAGGTAACATTCCCCTGCTGCAGCGGTTTGGTCAGCATATTGGCTGCGGCCACCGCATCCTGAATCGCCAGGTTAACCCCAACCCCGCCAATCGGCGACATCGCATGCGCAGCATCGCCGATACAGAGCACGCCGGGTTTCATCCAGTGATCAAGGCGGTCGATGCGAATTGACAATAGCTTGAGTTTGTCCCACTCATCGACTTCCGCCATGCGCTCTGCGCTGAAGGGTGCCACCTGCGCCATGGTGCTTTTCAGTGCATCCAATCCCGCCAGTTTTAACTCGTCGAACTGATTTTTCTGGATGGTGTAACCGCACTGCCAGTAATCACCGCGATCGATGACAATGAAGTTCTGCTTAGGCCCTTTATGTCCCATACCCAGCTGCGGATCGTCAGGATGTTTCTCCAGCCTAAACCACAATACATCGCGTGGCGCACCAAAGCTTTGACCGGTTAATCCGGCTTTAGCTTTGACCTGCGAATTGCGGCCATCTGCGCCTATCACTAATGAAGTACGAATAATGTGATGCTCGTTACCCTGTAACGTTTTAACGCCACTGATTGCGCCACCCTCATAAATAAAGTCATCAAATGCGGTGGATTGCAGCAGAGTAAACCCCGGAAATTCAGCAGCTTTTTTCGCAAGAAAGTTGAGAAAATCCCACTGCGGCATAAAGGCGATAAAGCGGCACTGAACCGGTAAACGCGAGAAATCGGCCATGGTGATCTCTTCGCCAGCCACTTCCGCTTGCAGCTTCTCCGCGCGTTGATGCGGTAAGGTCAGCAGCTCATCCAGCAAGCCAAGCTGACGCATGATCTCCAGCGTTGAGGGATGAATGGTGTCGCCGCGAAAATCGCGCAGAAAGTCGGGATGTTTTTCGATTACCACCGCACGCAAGCCCGCGCGCGCCAGTAAATAGCCCAGCATCAATCCCGCCGGACCGCCGCCAACGATACAACAATCCGCGCTAAGCGCGTTTACCTCTGCTGCCTGCATCCTGTGCCTCACGCCAAAAATGATAATGGTTATCATTTATAGCACAGACTGGCATTAATGTGAGGAAACGAACCGCGATGGCTCGTGCGCCGGCGGCACAGCAAAGTTACGCTGCATGCGTTTGATCTCTTCAGCAGGCGGTAACCCAAACAGACGTTTGAACTCGCGATTAAATTGCGAAGCACTTTCATAGCCCACCGCGTGGCTGGCCGATGACGCCGTCATCTCCCTACGCACCATCAGCATGCGCGCCTGATGCAATCGTACCGACTTCACATACTGCATCGGCGGCTGATGGGTGATGCTTTTGAAATGGGTGTGAAGCGTTGGCACGCTCATGCCCGCCAACGCTGCCAGTTGTCCGAGCGTTAGCGGCTGCGCATAGTGCGCGTGAATGTGGCTCAGCGCTTTGCCCACTTTGCCAAATTGACCTTGCAAGGTGAGCGCCGCTCGCATCGCGCTGCCCTGCGCACCGGTCAGCACGCGATAATAGAGTTCACGTACCAACGCGGGGCCAAGCATCTTTGCGTCCAGCGGATGATTTAGCGTGGTGAGGAAGCGCAACACCGTTTCGCGCAGCGTCTGATCCATCGGACTCGACATCATGCTCTGCGCTGCCTGGCTCTCAAACGTCACGTCCTGCTGCTCCAGCTGCAACAGCAATTCAGTCGCCACAGTGAAGTCGAGATGCAGATAAATCGCCAGCAGCGGATATTCCGCTGACGCCGCCGTTTCCATGGTAAAAGGCACTGGCACCGAAACCGCCAAATAATGTTGCTCATCGTACAGATAGACTTGATCGCCAAAGAAACCGCGCTTCGATCCCTGACACACAATCACGATGCCCGGATCGTACAGCACCGGCGTGCGCGCCAGCGGCCGATCGGAACGCAGGATGCGCACGTCCGGCAGCGCAGTCAGGTTGTAACCTTCCTGCGAAGCTAGCGTTTTAAGCAGTTCTACCGTTTTCTGCTGGAGCGTTTCTTTCATCAGCAACATCACTTCCATAAGATTAGGCAAAGAATATATAAGATAAGGTCTTATAACCGTTCAATCGACAGAATATTATGCATCCTCTACTTTTTGAGGAGAACCCGCAAATGTCTAAGGCTAAAACATTATTCATTACTGGCGTCAGCAGCGGATTTGGGCGCTCACTGGCACAGGTTGCGCTTAGTCGTGGCTATCGCGTGATCGGTACGGTGCGCAATGCTGCGGCAAAGGCTGAGTTTGAAGGTTTGCATGCGGAAAATGCTTTCGCCTATGAGTTGGATGTCACCCATTACGCCGCCATTGATGCGGTGATTGCCGATGTTGAATCCCACGTTGGCCCGATTGATGTGTTGGTGAACAACGCCGGGTACGGTCATGAAGGGGTGATGGAAGAGTCATCACTTGAAGAAATGCGCCGTCAGTTTGACGTCAACGTGTTTGGTGCGGTGGCGATAATTAAAGCGCTGCTGCCCTTTATGCGCCAGCGCCGTCAGGGCCACATTATCAACATCACCTCAATGGGCGGGTTCATCACCATGCCCGGCATCAGCTATTACTGCGGCAGCAAGTTTGCGCTGGAAGGGATTTCGGAAACTCTGAACAAAGAGCTGGCGCCCTTCAACATCCACGTAACCGCCGTTGCTCCGGGATCGTTTCGCACCGATTGGGCCGGTCGTTCCATGGTGCGCAGTGAACGCAGCATCGCCGATTACGATGCGCTGTTTGACCCGATTCGCCAGGCACGAGAGGAGAAGAGCGGCAAGCAGTTGGGCGATCCGCTCAAAGCCGCCAGCGCGATACTGGAGGTGATCGAAAGCAGCAATCCCCCGGCGCATATGTTGCTGGGCAGTGATGCTTTGGGGTTGGTACGGCAGAAGATTGAATCATTAAGCGCAGAGATAGATTGCTGGGAAACGCTGACGCGATCGACGGATGGCTGATGGAATCAAAACGTTGGTATGCAGGTGCGCATGAATGTGCACCCTACAAAAAACGCGCCAAGCCTTTGTAGGGTCGCCATTCATGGCGACCTAAAGACGCTTAAGTGACGAGTATTGCGCGGAATACACTCAGCATTGCCTACCCTTTCCTTAAGTTATTGTTAACAATAAATTAGCACTTTTGGCCAAATCGCTGCGTAGTTGATTCGCCATATTCCTGTACATATTAATTAAACTTGTATAAGTTTGATGGCGAAAGTCATACGTTAACTTAAGGATGGAACCATGCGTCAGGATCGCAATCTTTCAACAGCGTCGGAAGCTATTGCGCGCTACTTCAAAGAAGCCTCTTTGCCTTCGCAGCAGGAAACGCTGGGACTAATTGTGGTTGAGATCTTACGTTCAGGACGGACGCTAAGCCGTAAAACGCTGTGTACTAAGTTGCTGTGCCGTATGGAACAAGCGCGCGGTACTGAAGCAGAAATTCACTATCAGCAGTTAATTGGACTGATGTTTTCTGTAGAACGAGAATCCTAAACCAGGCGCTGCTGTCCTGAGAATTAACCAAGTGGTTTCCGCCTCATTCGCGCCCGGTTAAGACTGAATCCACTTTGTTATTTGCCGCAGGTCTGCCGCGGTAACCAGAGAGAATCTATGTACAGAAGTGATGAAGAACGGCTCACCGACATCATCATGGGCGATGCAATTTTACAGTTGCTGAAAAAATCCGGCCCGCTTTCACCTCGCGCGTTGCTGGATAAATTGCGTGGGATGGCGTCGATTGAGCGCGATCCACCGCGCCAGCAAGCACTAAGTCGCGCGATGTCGGAAGTGATGAATCATATTGAAACACCGCAGTCGAACGGAGTGGCGATCAAGAATACCGACAACGTGACGCATATTTTCCGCAATCGTGACGGTTCAGGTAATGGCACCAAGCATTAAACATTGGGCGAACGCCGGTTAATCCGCGTTCGCCTTTTGGTTTCATAGCTGTTAACACTTCACCCTTGTTTTCTTCTGGCACTCTGTTAGATTCAACGCTCACACCACATTCTGGCGAGCTTTTATGTCTATCTTCAACGCGTTAATCACAGAAACCACCACCACCACCGCATATGGCGGCGGCGTGTGTGCATCTGTAGCGAAGAGATAAGCTCCAGCATCCTCAGCCCCGTCAATCACTGGACGGGGAATGGTCTCCGTTCATAGCATGCAGAAAGGAGACACACCATGCAGCCACAACCTAAAGCCTTGTTAGTCATTGATATGCAGAATGGGTTATTTCACGCTACGCCAGCGCCCTATGCGGCGGAATCTGTTTTAGCCAATATCAATCAGCTGATCGCGTTAGCCCATCAAGCGCATGCGCCGGTTTTCTTCGCTCGCCACACCGGACCGGATGGATCGCCCTTCGCCGAAAGCGGTCCGCTGACTCAATTGATTCCTGAACTGCAGATGGATGCATCGCACGATCGGGTATTTGTGAAGCGCTATCCCAACTGTTTCCGCGACACTGAATTACTGTCAGCCCTGAAAAGTGCCGATATTCAAGAGTTAGTGATTGTTGGAATGAAGAGCGAATACTGCGTGGATACCACTTGTCGTGCTGCCGCAGATTTAGGTTTTCGCGTTGTGCTGATTGAGGATGGACATACTTCGGTGGATAACGGCGTGCTGAGCGCTGAGCAGATTATTGCGCACCATAATCAAACCTTGGCTGGGCCCTTCGTACAGCGGGTATCAAGCGCAGCATATGCGTTCTAAGTCACGATAAAAATTGGGCTTATGTCCTATTTGCTAATAATGTTTATTAAATTCTTTCATTGCATTACAGTGAACAAAATCACATAGCTGATTCGCATAAAAATTTGCATTAATTGTATGCGCATGATTAGCAAGAAAAAAATATTAAAACTATGCTTGTTCAGACTCACATCATTGATTACAATCCAATCAATGATTGTGAGACTAATAATTGGAAACATTACGTTAATGCATCCAATTATATAAATGTATTTTTTTACATCGTCTTTGTTCATTCTCTGGAGAAGAAAAATGGAAAGGATTTTAACTACTGACCGTGATAGAAAATCAACGGCATCTCATAACAATTTACTTTCAGCTACTCAGAGTGATAGGGCTAGGTTGATTTATTCTGCTGCTTTCAGACGGCTTCAGCAAAAAGCTCAAGTTTTTTCATTAGAAAGTAATTCTGCTGTCAGATCTCGACTAAGTCATTCCATAGAAGTATCTCACATTGGACGTTATTTAGTCGCTAGCATTTGTTCAAAAATAAATACCAATTCTAAACTTGAAAGTGAAATAAAAAAATACTGGCTCGACAATAACTTAGCCATTGCCAACGTTGTTGAAATATCATGTTTAGCCCATGATATTGGCAATCCGCCCTTTGGTCATTTTGGTGAAGCCGCAATTGTAGAATGGGCTTCATCTGATGAAATTAAGAAGTCATTAAAAAAATCCTTGAAAAACAAATCACTAGATCAAAAGAGATTAGACTTTCTTCTCGAAGATTTCACTAATTTTGATGGTAACCCACAAGGGCTTAGAATATTAACTAAGCTCCAAGGAGAAGATGGCTTTTATGGGCTAAATTTAACTTATAGCCAATTAGCAGCATTCATGAAGTATACCTATGGTTCAAAAGATAAAACTAGTGGACATTCCGATGGTAAACCTTTTAGTAAAAAAATCGGATTCTTTGAAACAGAAAGAGATGTATTAGAACGAGCCTGGAAAAAATTAGGCATGAATTTAAACAAAAGACATCCTCTAGGTTTTTTGATGGAAGCCTCAGACGACATTTCATATTGTGTAAGTGATATTGAGGATGGGATTGAAAAAAACATTATTTCTTTGGATCATTTTAAAAATGAAGTCTCCAAAGGATTATCGATTGTAAAGGATGAACATTACGAGTATAGCGATTTTTGCAATGCTCTAATTATTAAACTAAATGAAGACCAATCAGAATTTCCAATCGGTAGTTTTCTTGGTTTCAAGACTATGCTATCCAATTTCCTTGTTGATAAAGTTTCATCAAGATTTGTAGAATCTTATAATGATTTTATTTCCTTAAGCATTGACAAACAAATAATCTCAAAAGGGACGATTGAGTATGCTATTTTAGATGTTTTACGTAACTATACTTCTACTTATCTGTTTACTTCCTATGAAGCAGAAAAAATGGAATTATCTGGATTTGCAATAATAAAAGGCATTTTAGATGAATATTTGAAGTTAATTTCTCTAACTAAGAAAGAATTTTCCCATTTAATACTTCAAGATTTTGACAAAATGAGAGAGTGTAAACTGAGCATTGAAAGAAGATTATATAATAGATTACCAAAAAAACACGTTAGCGCTTATAAAACTGCAATTGCAAACAAACCATTAAACGAAATTAATGATGAGACTAATTGTTTGATAAACTCTTTTGAAAAAATTGATGATGACACGGAGCTACGTTTACGCCTGCACTTGATTGTTGATTTCGTTTCAGGAATGACGGACCAATTTTCAATGGAAATTTACCAATTAATCAAAGGGATAAGTGTTAGGTGAGCACTATGAATCATAATTTCAAACAGATGAAAATAAATAGGCACCCGCTAATTTGGGTGTCTCACATTATATCGAGTTATTTATCGGACGGCATACTATCTAATAATACCATACTTTCTTTCAGCAAGTACAAATACCTTCCACGTTCATATTTTGATATAAGAACGAACTTCAGCATTCCACAATCTCAACTTGACAACTCTTTTCTGCTGAGTGCATTGATGGATTTGGAGGAAGGTGAGGAACTTGCCTTCCAATCTGACATTTATGATCGAGGGAACAAATATCATATTCCTTTGATAGATTTTGGAGTTAAGGATGGCAGGGCGTTAGAAAACTCAATAATGGAATTCTCTAAATATTGGAATATGAGTTTTTCGCTCTTTAATAGCGGTAGATCTTTTCACGCTTATGGGAATCGACTTCTAAATAATCAAGAATGGATACAGTTCATGGGGAGTCTATTATTAATTAATGTTCCCGGCGGACCAAAAATCATTGATGACCGTTGGATTGGCCATAGAATTATGGCCGGTTATGCTGCTTTAAGGTGGAGTAAAAACAGCAATCAATATAAAAAATTCCCAACCCATAGTGGATACATGAGTCAAAACGGATTTTTGAATTATATTGAAGAAAGTTAAAATGATTAATTAATATAAAATTAAGAGAATTAGCGCCCCTTTTAATTTAACGTCTTGGCCTGAACTCACATCAGCTCAATGCCAAAGCGCTTGAGTAGCGTGGCCCACAGCAGAAACAGCAGGATGGTGAGCACGCAGCTCGCAATCAGCGTCGGCCAGAATCCGAGGCGTTGATAGAGAAACGGAAAGGCGACAAACATCGGTAAGGTCGGCACCACATACCAGAAGGTGTACCACGCGTGGCTGGCAATTTTGGCCTGACTTTGTCCTTCCAGCTTCATCCAGATCAGCACCAGCACGGTCACCAATGGGAGCGCGGCAATCAGTCCACCGAGGCGATCGCTACGCTTAGCCACTTCAGATATCAGCACCACCATGCCGGCAGTAATGGCATATTTGGCGATAAGCCACAGCATCCACATCTCCTTCCGTTTCTTCTTCAGCTATCAATGCCGAATCGCACATCCGCACTGCGACATTTCGCCCGGCACATGTTTGCCGTGATGCGAATGGCGCACCTGTAATTCGCCCTGCTGCCAGGCGTTACTGGTATCGGCACGGTTCTCCAATAAACGATTCAACGCTTCAGCCACCAGCAAATCACGACGCTGCGCCCAACTGGTGAGATGCCAGGTTGACGCGCGCGCTTCATCGACATCATCAAAACCCACCACCGCAACATGAGCACCTTGTGCGAAGTCACGCACCGCTTGTAACGCACCAAACGCCAACACATCGCTTTCGCAGAACAGCGCATTGATGCGCTCGGCAGCACGCGTTTTCTTCAAATACGCCATCATCGCCTGATAAGCCAGCTCGCGATCGTTGCCACCGGCAGAGAGCTCGATTTTCAGTTCTTTCTGTTCTGCTTGCAGGCTGGCGACAAAACCATCCAGCTGGCGCGCAGTCGCGCTGTTTTGCTGGCTGTGCATAAAGCCGAACCGTTGATGACCTTGCGACAGCAGCAACAATCCCATCTCTGCACCTGCGTCATAACCATCGGCAATCACGACGTTGGCATCCGCGCTGGCGCTGTGGCTTAGATGGACGGTTTTGGCCTGCGGCAGGATATCGGCTGCCACACTCAACTCATCGCTGAACAGCGAGGTCAGAAACACTAAAGCGCTGACAGGAAGTTGCGCGGCGTTATGAAGCGCGCTTTGATAACTTTCACGGGAATTGGCATTGAGCAGCAGCGTAATCAAGCCGCGTGCATTCAGCTGGCGCGTAACTTCATTGAGCAGTTTTACGGTATTGGGATTGGTGAACTCATCGCTGACAATGCCGACGATGTTTGAATTTACGGCCATGGACTGACTCTCCTGCAACTTAGCGTGCGGTAATTATTTGTAGGTAACAAAGTTAAGCATTCCACGTTACCCGAATAATCTGCGAGCGCCAATCGCTTAGAGGTCAGTTCAGATTTTGAAGATCATAAATGATATCGGACGGAGATAGAGCGCCAAGTCGTAGGGTCGCCATTCATGGCGACCATCTCAACGCCTTAGCGCTCAACTACTCCTCCAGCAAAATCGCGAATCCGCCATAAATCATGCGTTTACCGTCGAACGGCATATTCTCGCCCATCTCTTTCATGCGCGGATCGGACATCATTTTGGCATTGGCGGCGTCACGCGCTTCTCGCGAGGGATATTCGATCCAGCTGAAAACCACCGTTTCGCCCTCTTCGGCTTTTACAGCGCGATAGAAATCGGTCTGCGTGCCTTCAGGCACATCGTCTGCCCAGCACTCGACGATACGCGTGGCGCCAAACTCTTTGAACAGCGGCGCGGCTTTGGCCGCCATGGCACGATAATCCTCCTTATTGGCTTCCGGCACCGCTACGACAAAACCATCAACATACGACATAGCTCATTACTCCGTCGTGATTTGCGCGGTCAGTAATAACCGCCCATCAATTGTACAAATAATGTGCGATGCGAACCGAAACATAGATGGAAAATTGCGCGCTTACTCGCAGATTCTGCGCGAGCCAGGCGATTTACGTTACACTGACGCCTTTGATCGTTACGTTACCGAGAAATCTATGCGCATCACCATTGAACCGGCCGATCAGCCGTTTATTCACCGCTTATTGGCTGAAGAGATTGAAAGTATTGACACCGCATCCACCAATGCCACGTTATTACAGCAGGCGCTGCACAGCGCGCGCCAGCAGAAGAATCACGAAGCCGATCTCGACTGGCGGCGCAACGCGCTGTTTCTGCTGCTGTTTGTGTTTTTATATGCCGCGCTGGGTGCGTCATTAACTTTGGATCTCACGCCGCAGGCATCCAGCCATAAAAGCCTCGCTTATGCGCTGGAAGCGGTGCCGGTACTGATCGCCTTCTCCGGTTTATTTGTCTCGCTGCTCTACGTATTTCTCACCCGCAGCGGCGCACGTCGTTTGCGTAATTGGGAACAGGGAATTTTTGTGCTGGAGAAATACAGCGGCGCGAATTTCAGTCGGCAAATTAATGAAATGGGATCACGCACCACCGATTATTCGCAGTCGGCAATTAACGTTGCGCTGGCGCTGTTTATTTGTGTGACCTGGGTGGTGATGTATAACTATTTCACCTTCACCACCAGCGGCGTGATTGGCAGCGTGATTTCGTTATTCATTACCACTATGACCTACGTGATTCTGGATATTCAGCTGCTGAAATCTAATTCATCCATCGCCATTGATGAACCGCTGATTCCGGCTGAAGAAGAGAAAGAGAAGCCTTAAAAATTTTGTAGGTGCGACATCCTTGTCGCACCTAATTTTGTTAGAGTTCTTCGCCGTTGCTGGCGATGACCCGGCGATACCAGTCAAAACTCTTCTTCTTCGAGCGGGCAAAATCTCCGCTACCATCATCGTTTTTATTTACGTAGATAAAGCCATAACGCTTGCTGTATTGGCCAGTGGTAAAGGATACACAGTCAATACATCCCCAAGGAGTATATCCCATAAGATCGACACCATCTTCGGTGACGGCTTTTTTCATCTGTTCAATATGCGCGCGCAGATAGTCGATGCGGTAGTCGTCATTGACCTCGCCCTTTTCATCCAATTTGTCGATGGCACCAAAACCGTTTTCAACCACGAAAAGCGGCTTTTCATAACGCTCATAGAGAATATTCAGCACATAACGCAGGCCTACCGGATCGATCTGCCAGCCCCAATCGGAGGCTTTAACGTGTGGATTCGGAACACTTCCTTCGAATCCTGATAGTGCGGTCCCGCTGCCGGCATTTTCTTTACTGACTGCATTACTCATGTAATAGCTCAGCCCGATATAATCGGCACATCCTTCGCGCAGGATCTGCGCATCATCGGGCTCCATCGCAATGTGGTATCCCTTGCGCTGCCATTCATTGAGGATATAAGCCGGATAATGACCGCGCATGTGAACATCACTAAAAAAGAATCGTTCCCTCATCGCTTCCTGGGCATACATCACGTCATCTGGGTGACAGGAAAACGGATACAGCGGCACCATGGCGATCATGCAGCCAATTTTCAGTTCAGGATTAATGTCGTGTCCTAACTTCACCACTTGAGCACTGGCAACAAATTGATGATGCAGAACCTGATACATGCACTCTTCAGGATTAGGCTCGTGGGTGAAAATAACACCGGAACAGCAATAACCGAAAAGCGGGGTTTTCCAGTTGCGCTGATTATTAATTTCATTGAAGGTCATCCAGTATTTTACTTTGTGCTGGAAGCGTTCAATAACCACTGCGCTGAAGTGGACAAAGAAGTCCAAAACCTTTCTATTTTTCCAGCCGCCATATTCGGTGACCAGGAAATTGGGCATTTCAAAATGGGACAGCGTAATAACGGGTTCAATCCCGTATTTCAACAGCTCATCAAATAATGCATCGTAAAAACGCAGCCCCTCTTGGTTCGGTAAAGCTTCATCGCCGCGCGGAAAAATACGCGACCATGCAATTGAGGTGCGGAAGCAGCGGAAGCCCATTTCGGCCAGCAGCGCGATGTCTTCAGGATAACGATGGTAAAAGTCGGATGCCTCGTGATTGGCATAAAAGCAGTCATCCTGAATGCCCGAGGTGATAACGCGATCAACGCCGTGCGCCCCGCTGGTCAGCACATCGACAATGCTCGGGCCTTTTCCGCCTTTATCCCACGCACCTTCGACCTGGTGAGCCGCAACCGCGCCGCCCCACATGAAATTTTTTGGGAATTGATTATTCATAATAAGTATCTCTTGATCAGATGGTGCCAGGCTGCGGCACAGGGCGAACGTCTGGCTGGCTGTCTTCTTTGAATCCCGCTACCCAGGAGAAGACCATGCCCAAAACGAATGCAACGAAAATGGATATCAGGAAGCCGAGGAATTGCGTCATGTGCCCTTCTTTAAAGAACACCGGCAGGACGGCAATACCTGGAATGCAGTAACTCCATGAAACCGCGTTGAATGCACCGGCAATCATGCCGCCTGCAGCACCCGCGAGGCAGCCACAGATCATTGGCCGTTTTAGGCGTAATGCCACACCGTAGATGGCGGGTTCAGTGATACCAAACAACGCCGTCACACCTGCAGAGAGCGCCATACGCTTGAGCTCAGCATCTTTCGCCTTCAGGTAGACGCCAAGCACCGCACCCGCCATGCCAAATACCGCAGAAGCTTGTAAGCCGGTAAAGGTGTCGTAGCCCAAGGTTGCATAGTTGCCGACGGTCACGGGCGTGATGCCCCAATGCACGCCTAATGTAACCAGCGGCATCCACAACGCACCGACCACAAATCCGGCAACGGAAGGACTGAGGTGATAGAGCGTGTTGTAAACGCCACCGATGGCGCCACCAATCATGTTACCGACCGGACCAAATGCCAGCAGCGTGAGTGGAACCATGATGGCGAGACAGAACATCGGCGTGAACAGGTTGCGTATCACCATCGGTAGCAGGCGCTCAAAGAACCGCTGAACATACGACATGCCCCAAACCATCAAAATAATCGGGATCACCGACGAGGTGTAACTCAGATACTGAACCGGCAAGCCCATAAAGGTCAGCGGCGCGGCATCCAGCGGAATGCCAGCAATCTCCACCAGCACTTTTGAAATAGCCGGGTTTTCAACCGCGCTCTGCATCAAAGCATGCACAGCTGGATCGGCTGAGTTGGCGGTGAGTATTTTGTTGGCCGTCAGCATATTCAGGTAATCCGGCGACACCAGCGCACAGGCGGCGATTACCGCTGTAAACGGATTTACGTTGAATTTTTTCGCGGCGGTAAAAGCCACCATGACGGGCAGGAAGGTAAAGCCGGTCCACGAAACAAAATTAAGAATGCGATAGGTGCCGCTTGCCGGATCCATCCAGCCGATGGCGGTCAGCAGCGAAATGATGCCCTGCAGCACACCGCAGGCTGCCAGCGGATAGAGGAAAGGCGCAAAGATGCTGGAGATGATATCCATAACGCGGCTAACAATACCGACATTAGGCGGTGTTACCGCAACACTTTCATCGATATTGAGTAGATTTTGCACTTCGCGGTAAGCATCACCGACGTGATTGCCGATAACCACCTGCATCTGGCCGCTGGCCTGCATCGCGGTAATCACCCCTTTCACCCGCTTGAGTGATTCAACCTCGACCAGAGCATAATCTTTAAGCACAAACCTCAGACGTGTGGCGCAATGCGTGACACTTATCACGTTATTATCGCTACCTATCAGCTTTACGATCTCTTTCGCAGAATCCGTATAATTTATTGCCATGGTTTTCTTCCATTGCCAGAGGGAATTCAGTCCGTCAGAGGCGAACTCATCGCGGCAATGTTAGAAAATCGCTTCGGCAATGTCACGAAGTCACAATATGTTATAACCGGTCGACAATTACAAAAATGTCACACCACGTGACATCTCACTGACATTATTCACCACCAGTTTTCTGCCTATTGATTCAAGAATAAAAATAACCGGAACCTGCGTGGTAATATCGTATTCGTTATCAATTAAAATGCGGGACACATGATAGGGAACAATAAAGTCAGCGAGTTTTGCCAGGGTTGAATCAGGATTACAGGTTATCGCAATCATTTTGCAATGGTGAATAACAAATTGTCTGGCAAGCTTCACTATTTCAGGTGTTTCGCCAGAGACAGAAAGCACGATAGCCACTGAACTCTGCACCATGTCCGAGCTCACCGGATAATAGGGATCGTCAATGTGATTGCTGAACTTGCCCATGTTAGAGAAGAAACGGGCGCCATACCTGCCAAGCGTGCCAGAGCTGCCAGCGCCGGCAAAGAACACCCGTTCTGCATCACGAATATACTCTGCTGCCTGCTTAATCATCTCATCAAACTCATCGTTTCTGATGCTTTTAAAAAAGGTTAATATTTCCTCAGCGCCATGAGGAATAAGTAATGTGCTATTTCTGTTCAGGTGTAACTTCATACTGGCTTTAAGTTCTGAGTAACCTTTGAAATCCATTTTTTTACAGAATCGCAGAACCGTTGCGGTAGACACACCCGAATTATCGGCAAGCTCCCTTATCGTCATATAAATAACGGCATTAATGTTTTTGATAATATAATTGTGCACGCAGCTTTCGAGGGCGTTTAGAGTGGATAACTTTCTTGCGTCAAACATATATTTAAACATCCTGGCATGTCATTTATGACGTTTATCATGTCACAAACCGTGACATGCAGGGGATGTTTAAGGTAGAAACAGGCTCAGTGCTTAAAAAGAAATGTTGTTAATTGTGATAGCTCGCACATTTCGGACGTCGAGAGACGGAATCACTATTAGCTTTCTAGTGCAGCAAGGATTGCGGCTTCCATTTTCTCCGGAGTGGTGATTGGCGCAAAACGCTTGAGCGGTTTGCCATCACGTCCGATGAGAAACTTAGTGAAGTTCCACTTGATGCGCCCTCCCAACACGCCGGGCAATTCGTCTTTTAGATAGCGAAATAGCGGATGCGCTGCGGCGCCGTTGACCTCCACTTTCTTAAACATCGGAAAGCTCACACCGTAGTTAATTTGGCAGGTCTGCGCGATATCATCGGCGCTGCCGGGTTCCTGCTTACCGAACTGGTTACAGGGGAACCCCAGGATCACCAGCCCCTGAGCGGCGTGCTTTTTGTAAAGTGCTTCTAGACCGGCATATTGTGGCGTGAATCCACAATGGCTGGCGGTGTTAACCACCAGAACCAGCTTGCCGGTGAAATCGGCCATTGAGATAGGCTGGCCACGCAGGCTGATGGCATTGAGTTGGTGAAAGGTGGTCATATCAAAATCCTCAGAGCAATAGCGGTTTGGCGTCGATATTGCCACTTAGCCATCGCTAGTGCCTCAAATATTGAACGGCGTGACGACAATAACGCGTGATGATGCCGTTTCATCTTCGGCTTCGGGCAAAAAGCCGTGAAAACGCAGGATTGCTTTAAACGCCGATCGCGCATCTTCATGAAGATCATGGTCAATCACCGCATCCATCTCTTCAGCAGCGAGTAGCCGGCGATTTTCTTCATCCAGATCATGGCCAATGAAAACGTTTACCTCGCGGTGCATCGCTGAAAAAGCCTGCAAAATGGCACCATTTCCGCCCCCCACGCTGTAAATAGATTGGATCGAGGGATCCTGTTCCAGCGCTGTGCACATCTGGGTAAAAGTGAGTGAATCGATACCGTAACCTTCACTGACAGCTTTAATCTTCAAATACGGCGCTCGCTGACTTAACGCCTGAATGAAGCCCGCCATTCGCTGCTCTTCTCCACGAAAACCCGTGCTGCTGATCACTACGGCGACCGTTTGCACTGCAGCAGGCAGCCACCGCGACATCAGCCAGGCCGCCGTTCGACCGGCACCTTCATTATCCATGCCGACATAGCTGATGCGCTCGCTTGACGGTAAATCAGTAACGAGCGTTACCACCGGCACGTTGAGGGCCGCCAGCTCCGCAATCGTATTCTTGAGCAAAGGGTGATCGCTTGCTTTGAGCAACACGCCATAACTGTCATTGCCACAGCGGCGCAGCTCACGCTGCAGATCTTCAGGCGAGATCTCTTCAAAAATGTGGCAACGCAACGTTAGTCGGAAAGGCGCGAAGCTGTTGATTTGACTAAGCAGCGCCGCTAGCACTAACGAACTGAATCGCTCTGGCGCGTGCATCACCAGATCGATCGGTAGCGTGCGACCGCTTGCCAGGCTGGCGCGCTGCTGTAATTCCAGGTCGCGGATCGCCTGAGCAATGCGTCGGGCAGTGCGTGGACTGACACTGCCGCGTTGATGCAATGCTCTGTCGACCGTGGCTTTGCTGACGCCAGACTGTGCCGCGATTTGCTTAATGGAGAATGACCTTGCCATAAGTTGAGGTCTTTTTGAGGTTATGTCGCCGTATTGTTAATCGAATGTAATTGCTAAGGTCACTGTGAGCAAGTGGACAGACCTTACCTCACCCAAAATAACAAAGGACATGAAATGAGCCTGAGTGACAGCAGCAGATTTAAAAACAAAGTGTTCGTCGTGACCGGCGGAACACAGGGATTAGGCGCAGCCGTTGCCAGTCTTCTGGCAATTCGCGGAGCCCGGGGCATTGTGATTTGCGGTCGTAATGTTAAAGCCGGACACGAACAGGTGGATATTCTCAGTCAAACCGGTTGTGAAGTGATATTTGTTGAAGCAGATATCAGCTCGCCAGAAGCCTGCGAAAAAGTAGTGGCGACCGCAGAAAAGGCGTTTGGAACCCTGCACGGGCTGGTGAATTGCGCAGGCATGTCCGATCGCGGCACCATCCTCAACACTTCCCCGGAATTATTTGATGCGATTATGGCCGTCAACGTTCGCGCGCCTTTTTTCCTGATGCAGGCAGCGATCAAACTGATGATTGCCAAAGGCATTGAAGGCAGCATCGTCAATATCATCACCATGACTTCTCATGGCGGTCAGAGCTTCTTAACGGCATACGCCGCATCCAAAGGTGCGCTGGTCACACTGACTAAAAACGTGGCCTTCAGCGCCATGCGCAATCGCATCCGGGTAAACGGTCTGAATATTGGCTGGATGGATACGCCACACGAGCACGACATCCAGCGGCAATATCATGACGCTGATGAAAACTGGCTTCGCAACGCTGAGCAGGCGCAGCCTTTTGGTCGTCTGCTCAAGCCAGCCGAAGTCGCGCGTGGCGTCGCATTTCTCCTTTCTGAGGAGTCAGGAATGATGACGGGTGCGGTGATCGATTTCGATCAAAGTGTGGTTGGTTGTGGTGATAACGGTGGCTTCCAGCCATCACAAGCTCTGACTCTGTGAGGCAAAAAAATGAAGAATATCTACATTAACGACAGTCATATTTCGCTCGACGATTTCGCCACGATTTGCGCGCAAACCCTGCGTAAAGACGATTTCCAGCTGGCACGTTCGGCTGATAAAAATGTGCTGATCTATCATCGTGACGACCTGCTGGCGGCTGCAACAGCAGACCGTCAAAACATGCTGGCTGAACTGCATCGTGCATTGTCCAGCGGCCCCGGTGTTCTGGTGGTTCAGGGGTTATATGGCAATGTCTCAGCCGTTGATCGCAGCAGTAACGTCTTTGAGGATATCCTCGCCAGTGAAGCGGCAAACGGCGGCGGCGGCGATCACTTTGCCAAAGCGGGCAGTAACGGGCGTATCTGGAATGCACTGCAAAAAGTGGCAGAGCGGGATGCTGATGCCTTCATCGATTACTACAGCAATCCTTTGCTGGCGCTGATTTGTGAAGCCTGGGTCGGGCCGGGATATGAAATTACGGCGCAGGTCAATCAGGTGCGTCCGGGCGGTAAAGCGCAACAGCCGCATCGGGATTACCATCTCGGTTTCCAGGTAAATGACGTGGTTGCTCGCTTCCCTCTGCCGTTGCAGATTCTGTCGCAATATCTGACGCTTCAGGGCGCGGTGGCTCACAGTGATATGCCGATTGAATCAGGTCCAACGCAACTTTTGCCTTGGTCGCAGCAGTATGCCGAGGGATATCTGGCATGGCGCGATCCGCGCTTTATTGAATTCTTCCAGCAGCATGCCATTCAGTTGCCGCTGCAAAAAGGTGATGGGCTGTTCTTCAATCCGGCCCTGTTTCATGCCGCCGGCAATAATATCACGCAGGATCACGTGCGTACGGCCAATTTGCTGCAGGTCTCTTCCGCATTTGGCAAAACTATGGAGAAGGTGAATCACGTTAAAGTGATGGAAGCGATTTATTCAACCCTGCTGAGTAAAGATCTGAGCGATGAAGAATTACAGGCAATTGTGGCGGCGAGCGGTGAAGGCTACTCTTTCCCGACCAATCTGGATACCGATCCACCACTGGGAGGCCTGGTCCCCAAAACACAACAGCAGTTGTTACTGGAAGCTTTACAGCAACGCTGTTCAGCGGAAGAGTTCAGCCAGCAATTAGACAACCACGAGAGTAAGAGAAAAGCCTAGGCGTGTTTTGCAAATGATATGGCGTAATGCCCTGACGTTAGATGTTACGCCATATCGATGAGTATGTATCTGGTCTGATGAACCGGATTAGCAATACATCTGAGCCGCTAATCCGGTAATAAGCGTTGTGCAATTGTGCCTGACTCGCTGCTGTTCTCTCAGTCGCGTACGGCGGCTTTCTTCAGTGACTTATAATCTTGACGAAATATCACAAACGTCATTGCGACCGCACCAAGCAGTAATAAACCACTCAAGCCGAAAGCACTTTGCCATCCCAGTCTGTCGAATATCAGACCTCCTGCTGTTGAACCCAGCGCAATGGAGAGTTGGATGACAGCAACCATTAAGCCACCACCCGCCTCTGCATCTTCGGGCAGCGTCCGTGCGATCCATGTCCACCATCCGGTTGGCGCGGCGGTCGCAAGCATTCCCCACAGGCTTAGCAAAACGGCAACAACCCACATGCTGTGACCGAACAAGAGTAACGTTCCCGCAATCGCTGCCATAACCAGAGGTATCATGATTAATGTCGGATAAAACCTTGCGTTCAGGAAGATCGAAACAATCATGGTGCCGATAAAACCTGCTGCACCTATAGCAAGCAAAATCAACGACAAGCCAGAAGCAATCACTCTGGTCACGTTTTCCAAAAACGGCCGCACGTAGGTAAACAAGGCAAACTGCCCCATGAAGAACAGTCCGCAGGCCAGCAGCCCCGTTGCTACGGTTGAGACTCTAAATAGACGAAGCACCGATCCCTGTGGTTTGCGTTGATTATCGCTTTCCATTGAAGGCATGCTGATGCATTGCCAGATGAACGCCACTATCGCCAGCGGTACGAGAGATAAAAAGGCACCCCGCCATCCAACGGTCGCCCCGAGATAGCTACCCAACGGTGCCGCGACAACCGTGGCCAATGCGTTACCGCCGTTAAAAATCGCCAGCGCGCGGGGAACCTGATGCTGCGGCACCAGCCGAATGGCCGTCGCCGCCGACATTGACCAGAATCCACCAATCACGATACCAATCAGCGCCCGCCCCAACATATAAATCGGATAGCTGGCCGCCAGCGCGACAATCATTCCTGATACCGCCATCAGAATTGTCAGCCCCAGCAGAAGATATTTACGATTCAGATCCCCGGCAATGCGGGAAATTGTCAGGCTGGTTAGCACCGCCAGCGCGCCTGAAATGGCGATGCCCTGTCCTGCCAGCCCCTCCGTGACGTGCAAATCGCTGGCAATGGGCGTCAGTAGACTTACAGGCATAAACTCAGAAGCGATCAGCACAAAAACGCAGAGCGTCATGGCAAATACGCCGCCCCAATACGCATGGATTTTATTGTGTGGAGGTTGAAGACTTACGGTAGACATTATCAATTCCCTGCGTTACATCAGACAGGTCAACGCCACCCGAGGATTACAGGTGGCATGGTAAATATGTATTATTTCAGTAAGTTAGTTTAAATTTGATTTAAAAAATTGTTCAAATTTAGCAAACGGGATCTTTCCAGCAACGTTGTCATATAAGTCCACATGGTTTGCCCCTGGAATAATTACCAGCTCTTTCTCTTTGCTCCCGATCGCTTTAAAGGCATCTTCAGCAAAATAACGTGAATGGGCTTTTTCACCGGTCACAACAAGCGCGGGGATAGTGATTTCATTTGCATAGCTCAGCAGCGGCATATTCATAAACGACAGCGGCATGGTTGCATTCCATGCGCCGGTTGAGTTAACCGAGCGCGCATGGAAACCACGCGGCATTCGGTAATAATCAAAAAACTCCATCAAAACTGGATTTGGATTAGCGGGTAACGTTTCCGGCAGAATACGCTCAGAGGCGCTGGCTTTACCGTTTTCGTCGACATAGATGTCGTGACTGCCAGCCGTGAAAGTGCCGCTCTCCGCATCCTTCCAGCGCTGCGCGTTCAGATACTGCAACACAGCACGACGATCGGAGGTGGTGTAGCGGTCTTTGCCATCGCCCACACCATGACCCATCGCGCGGCTCATGTCATACATCACGCTGGTTGCCACGGCTTTAACGCGGGTATCCATAGCGGCGTCGTTTAACGCCATGCCGCCCAGGCCACAAATACCGAGCAGCCCGATTCGGTTGCGATCCACCTCTTTTTGCAGACCCAAGAAATCAACCGCTGCACTGAAATCCTCGGTATTGATATCTGGAGACGCCACATTACGCGGTTAGCCGCCACTTTCGCCCGTGTATGAAGGATCAAACGCGAGGGTAACAAATCCCTGTTCAGCCAGCGTCTGCGCGTGCAGGCCGCTGGACTGTTCTTTGACCGCACCGAAAGGCCCGCTGACGGCCACGGCTGCCAGCTTTCGCTCACCGCGATCCTTAGGAAGATAGAGATCCCCGACTAAAGTGATGCCGTAGCGGTTCTGAAAGGTCACTTTACGGTGATCAACGTTGGTACTTTCAGGAAAGGTTTTGTCCCACTTTTTGACCAGCGAAACGGGTGCGTTCGGGTTGTTTGTATCAGCATAACTCATGGTTGTGACTCCACTAAATGATGCGCATAGCAGCAATGCAGGCATCGCGGCTGTCAGTTTTTTGGTGAAAACATTCATCAAGATCCTTCTAAAAAAAACCTAAAAGAGGCAGGTTTCATACCGACAACGCTGCTGTGCTTTATTGCAATGCGCACATTTTAGTCAGCAGTATGCGTTCTGATTAGAGGGCAATATTTGCTAAGATTGATATCAAATTGTTCTAAATGGCGATGCGGATACGAGGGCGGGATAATGGCAAAACGGGAAAACTACAACGATCTCTATTTGTTCATGCTGGTGGTGCGCGAGGGAAGTTTTACCGCCGCAGCGCAACGCCTTGGCCTGGCGCAATCAGGAATCAGTCGTTCAGTACGTGAGCTTGAAGAAAGACTGGGCGTTCAACTCATTGTTCGTACCACGCGCAGATTATCGCTCACCCATGCCGGTGAGCAGCTCTATCAAACCGTTGAGTCAGGATTCGATGCTTTAGATACGGGACTCGCTACGCTGGCCCACTATCGCCAGACGCCATCTGGTACGGTACGCATTAATGCCAGCCAGCACGCGATTGATAAAGTGCTGCTGCCGAAGCTTGCGGTGTTCAAGCAACACTACCCGGATATCAGACTGGAACTCATCAGCGAAAGTCGGTTTGTCGATATTATTGCGAAAAGATTCGATGCGGGTGTACGTCTGGGGCCAGAAGTGGGCAAGGGTATGATTGCTGTGCGCATTTCGCCCGACATGGAGATGGTCGTTGTCGGTACGCCCGAACACTTTCGTCGCTACGGCTTTCCGCAAGTTCCGGCAGATTTAGCCGTTCATCCCTGCATCGCTTACCAGTTTGGTGATGGCACCCTGTACGCATGGGAACTCAATCAGGATGGAAAAAAAATCACCCATCGGCCGCAAGGCCAATGGGTTTTTGCTGACAGCTATATGGAAGCAAAAGCCGCCGCTCTGGGTCTGGGACTGGCTTATGTCCCGAAAGAGTTGGTATCTGAGGATCTGGAACAAGGGAAACTGATCAGAGTACTGCAACGTTACAGCCAACGTCTGGAAGGTTCATTTCTCTATTATCCACATCGCAATGTGTCGCCCGCTTTGCGCGCGGTGATTGATACGCTGAGAATTTAGGGGATAAGAGCCCTAAACATCCGCAGACTCTTTTTTTTGTGTAGATCAAAAGGATTGGACAATATTTAATTAGAGGCTTTGCCAGATTTCAGGCTTATTGCACTCTTCATATAATATTTTGCTATTACCTGATAAAACAGATTGGATTCTTGCTTATTGTAAGGCAGATATCCTGTTTCATCGGTTATCAGCCACATAACTTTTTAATTAGCATTGGTACTCTCTCTACCGAAGTATTCTGGAAAGCCAGTAAAAAGATGCAAATACACGTCTTTTGTCTGCATATCCGTGCATAATTAAGCGTGTCTGAAAGCAGCAGCATAGGGCGGATTTTTATTTGGTATCAACAACCTTTGTAATCAGGACGCATACGGACCTTTTCTTAAACATCATAACTACATATAGATCGCAAATACCTATTTACCATTTTTAATTGCAAGCATATTTCAATTAATCCTGTTAATTTTTTGCACTCGCCAGCAGGGGGAAAAATGAAGATTATCGTGGGGGGTAATGGCTACCCGGAAAAGAGAAATATCATTACAGACCCTTCACATCGCTACCTGGATTACCGTCCCAGAAACATCTGGACCTGGATCAACGTTATAAGGCAGCGCTTATTGCATAAAAACAAGCTCTTTATTTTCCGCCCACTGCCCCTGATGTCTTCCGTTGATGCGGACATTATCCACCTTTTCAATGAAGTCTCTTCGGGGCCGGGCGACTGGGTGGCGACCTTTGAAACCGAACTGCCTCGTGTTCTGCCCGTTGGCGGAATACAGAAATTTGCCAACCCCGAGCTGGCGCGGGAACTCAGGTACGTCTGCTCTCCGCGCTGTAAGGGCATCATCGCTATCTCAGAAGCCACACGGCAGATTCAGCTGCGGCTGCTGGAACATTTTCCTGAAGAGCAGGCCATCATTGGGCCCAAACTGCACGTACTCCATCCTCCGCAGCCGATACTGCATAAAAAAAGCGTGGTTGTTCAGGAAGGACCGGTGACATTCACCTTCGTGGGTAATGAGTTCTATCGCAAGGGAGGTGCAGAAGTAGTGCTGGCCTTTACCCAGCTTTTAAGGGAAAACCTGATAAGTGTGAACGACGTGCGCGTAAATCTGGTTGGTGATCCTGGCAAAACGCATAATGTGGCTCACCATGCGTTCCAGGATGACGACGTTTTTAGAAAATGTGTGGAAGATAAGCTGCGTGATTGCCCGATATTCCGTCACCATACGTCGCTGACCAACGACGCGGTGCTGGCGTTAATTAAGACCTCTGATGTCGGGCTGCTACCAACCTGGCAGGAGACGTACGGCTTTTCCGTTCTGGAGATGCAGGCATGCGGCTGCCCGGTTATAACGACGAATGTCAGGGCTCTGCCAGAAATCAACCCAGAAAATGCCGGCTGGCTGATCCGCTGCCCCCTGAATCCGATGTTAGAGCTGACGGTAGCCTCATTGAAGGACAAAACCGTTCTGAGAAATGCCATCATATCTCAGTTGAAAACCTATATATTGCAAATCATCAGCGACAGAAAAATCGTATCAGAGCGCGCCAAAAACTCACTCGCGCGCATTTGCCTGGAACACGATCCCGTGTTGTTCAGAAAGCGACTCAATGCGATATATATGGGTTTTGAGACCGACAAAGATAAAACGTTTATTTAATCGGGTGCAGTCCATATTGCTTATGGCGGGTGAATTGTTCCCTTTTATTCAACTCAGAATACTGCAGTTACCCACATTTTTGGCACGAAACTGTAAGCGGAAAATTAAAATCCTTTGTATCCATCCCTTAATAATTTTACCTTATATGATATACTCTTATGTCAGCCAAACCCGGTTTATCAGGGATAAAATATAAAGGACTACATTCATGCCTGGCGCAAATATACGTGCCACGTTCGGAGGGGCGCTTCTATTGATGTCCGTCTTAGTTTCAGCGTCAGAAACTCAGCCGATACCTGCAGTGCATTCGAACTCGCAACGCATCTCTGTAGAGACGCAAGGCGCAGGACCGGATGTCATATTGATTCCGGGGCTGGCGTCGTCTCGCGAAGTTTGGACTGATTTAGCAGCAACTTTGCGTAAAAGCCACCGAGTTCATCTTGTTGAACTTGCCGGTTTTGCAAGCACACCTGCCCTCTCCAATCCAGATGGCAAGGTCATCGCTCCGGCAGTTGACGCCATCGCTGATTACATTCAAATCCAGCACATTGAAGCACCCGCGATCATTGGCCATTCGCTTGGGGGGGAGATTGCCCTGATGATCGGGGCCCGTCATCCTGACCAGGTCAGTCGTTTGATGATCGTCGACGCCTTGCCATTCTATACGTTGATGATTGATCCCGCGGCGACCACCGAGACTGCTGCACGGCATGCCACAGCGACGCGGGATTGGCTACTGGGACAGTCGCCGGAGCAATTCAAAGAGTTTCAGAAAACATCCCTCATCCGTTTAGTGAAGACTGAGGCGATGAGACCAGCTTTGGTGACTGCGGGACTCAATTCTGATCGTAAAACAGTTGCGGATGCCGTGTATGAATTGATGATTACCGATCTGCGCCCCGAACTCGCCCGTATCAAAGCGCCGATGGAGATCGTGTACGCGTATGACGCTTTATTCGGCGTTCCTCCAGCCAGCGTGGATGCCATGTATCGTCAAGCCTATGCATCTGCATCCGATATCCATTTCACGCGCATCGATAATAGCTTTCACTTTGTCATGCTTGATCAGCCAAAACGGTTTTCCCAAGAGGTAACGTCATTCTTAAACCAATAAAGGATGTAGCTGGCCTTCATTTAAATCGTTGTTGTAGGAAATGGTCAGGTCAGCGTATCCCTCACCTTTAGTCCAATAACCAGCGCGGCAAAAAACATTATGCAACCAGCGGCGATGAAAACACCGGTTACGCCGCTGAGACCAAAAAGTAATCCTCCCAACGCAGCACCCGCAGCAATTGAGGACTGAACGGCTGCGACAACCATGCCGCCAGCGGTTTCAGCCTGATCGGGAACGGAACGCGCTACCCAGTTTGACCACGCAACGGGAACGCCACCAAATGCCATTCCCCACAACGCAACGAACAACATCAATCCTGTTTCCTTGAGTGGCAGCAAAATCATGCTTAATGCCGCCACACCAACAAGCGCTGGCATCAGTATCAGGGTAAGACGCAGGCTTTTCTCCATCAGCCACCCGGCAAGCAGCGTTCCGATAAAATTAGCGACGCCAAATCCAAGCAATATCAAAGACAAACGATCCACATCAAGTTGAATAATATTTTCAAGAGCCGGCCGAATATAGGTAAACAGCGCATACTGACCCGTATGGGCAATTACACACCCCGTCATTCCCACCGCAATGCCTGGGCGGCGGAGTAAATCCATGACAGATGCCGTTACCATCATTCGACGCGGAGCCATTGCGGGAAGGGTAAACAGCTGAAAGAGCAGAGTCAGTACGCCTACTGCGGTTGCAGCGATAAAAGCGCTACGCCAGCCATAAAGCCCACCTAAATAGCTTCCCAGCGGGATCGAAACTACGGTTCCGACAGCGATACCGCTAAAAATAACGGAGAGAGCACGCGGGACGCTTTGAGCAGGAACCAGCCGCATAGCTACAGCAGCTGCCATGCTCCAGAAGCCTCCCAGCGCGATGCCCAGCAAGATGCGCATGATTAACAAAACAGCCAGACTGGATGAAAGTGCGACAAGCAGGTTAGAGGCAATCATCAGCGCGGTAAAACCCAGCAAAACAGTACGGCGATCATAATTACGCGTCAGGCGGGGAACCATCAGGCCCGCAAACAGGGCCACCACAGCCGTGACGGTCACAGCCTGACCAGCGAGCGCTTCGGTCACACCGAGATCGGCGGTCATGGGTGTCAGCAGGCTGGCAGGAAGATATTCTGCTGTCAGTAAGCCAAACACCCCCATAGTCAGTGAAATCACGGCCATCCATGCGGATTCTTTGGGTTCAGAACAGGTTAAACTTGCGGA